>JAYRYA010000067.1:0-1604 GCA_041917255.1 Zoogloea sp. | reverse complement strand
CGATTTCATCCGCAATGACAAAGGAAGCAGTCATGACCACCACTCTCACTAATGCCATCCTCGACCTGGACGAAAAGGGCCGCCTGCTCAACCCGGTTCTCAAGGGCGAAACCAAGAAGGCCGGCCGTTACGGCTTCCGGGGCGATGTGGCGCTGAAGTTCGCCGAGCAGTTCGCCGACGAGAAGCGCCCGCCCGAGATCGTCACCGACCAGGTCATGATGGTCTGCGACGACGGCCAGACCATTCCCTTCTTTGCAAGCTTCCTGCTGTCATTCGAGTACCTGGCCCTGGTGCATGAAGTCCTCGGCCCCTACTTCGTCCCCACCGGCAAGTACATCGTGTTCTGCGACAACATCGACCTGTCGAAGAAGTACACCGTCAAGATGGGCGAGATCAGCTACACCGTGCTGCCCATCGACGAGGCCACCGTGTACAACGAAACCCTCGAACTGCTGTACCTCGAAAAGAACGACCTGAAGAAGCTCGACACCGCCGGCAAGCTCGACGCGGTGGCCAACGCCGCCACCAAGTTCTCGGCCACCTATGCGCCGCTGAGCTACGAGGAAGGCCTCAAGATCATGGGCCCGATCCGCGATCTCGGCGCCAATCGCCCCGTCTGAAGCCGCGCAGCCCCCATGAACGAGCCGTCGCCCCGACGCGGGGCGGTGGCTGAGGACTGGGCCGGAGATGGACTGGGCACCGATCCCGGCCGCTGGTACTCGACCAATCTGGTCGGGCTGCCCGTCGGCCTGCTCGGCTCCACGACCTTCAACGCCCACCCTCAGCCATTTGCCATCGCCGGCGTCCGCGAAACCCACCGCGGCCTGTTCCGGCTCCTCGAAAGCGCCGGTGATCTGACGGCCGCATCCGCCATCTTCCGGCACTTCATGGAACTGGTTTTCGGCATTGCACCGCCCGAACCCGGCACCCGCAGCACGCCGCGATCGCGGCACCGCTCCAGCTACCTCAAGCTGCTGCAAGGCTGGGGGCTGGATTCCAATTCCGCCGCCGGCGCCGTGCTGAAG
Organism: Zoogloea sp.; assembly: GCA_041917255.1. Lineage (GTDB taxonomy): Bacteria > Pseudomonadota > Gammaproteobacteria > Burkholderiales > Rhodocyclaceae > Zoogloea. The sequence goes on along the minus strand of JAYRYA010000067.1, from coordinate 579 downwards.
GGCTGGGCGGAAAGCCGTTTCGGCCTGGTGCCCACCTTTCACAAAGCACCCCTGGGGCGTTTTCCGTCACCGGCGTGGATTGCCTACATCGAGGAAAAGGGCAGCAGCCGTTTCCACAACAACTGCATCCATCAGCAGCTCGATCTGCTGTTCGAATACTGCCAATGGGCCATCCAGCACTTTGGCCAGCCCGCCCGGGATTTCGTCACCCTGTGGCGCGGCATCAACGATTTCACGGAACAGCGGGTTATCGCCGGCGACCGGCGTAACCGCGCCTGCATCCTGCGTCTGAACAACATCGTGTCCTTTTCCACCTCCCGCGAGCGCGCCGACGAATTCGGCGACTGGATCCTTGAAGCGCGGGTTCCGGTGGTCAAGATCCTGTTCTTTCCCGGCCTGCTGCCGGGCGCCCCCCTGGCCGGTGAAGGCGAGGTGCTGGTGATCGGCGGCGAATACGAAGTGGTGGCCCGCTATGCTTGATGCCCTTCTCCTCCGAACCCACCCTCCCGTGCTGCCCGCCGGCCTGCGCCCCGGCAGCCTGCGCGACAAGGCGCTCGGCGCCTATCTCGGGCTGGCCAT
>JAYRYA010000066.1:0-1744 GCA_041917255.1 Zoogloea sp. | reverse complement strand
CTGTGGCGCTATGCCGGCGTGCGGGGCGACGGCGCCAGCTTCGACCCGCATCTTTTCGGCGCCGCGCTGACCGTGGGCATCGCGATGATCACGCAGATCGGCGAGCAGGTTGACTACCTGCGCTTCATGCCTGAAAAAACCCGCGCCAACGCCCGCCGCTGGTGGCTTGGCGTCATCGTCGGCGGGCCGGGCTGGGTGCTGCCGGGCATCCTCAAGATGCTCGGCGGCGCCCTGCTGGCCTACCTCGCACTGCGCAACCAGGTGCCGGCTGCCAAGGCCATCGATCCGAACCAGATGTATTTGATCGGCTTCTCCCATGTCTTCGATACCACCACGCTGGCGATTGCCGCCACCGCCCTCTTCGTGGTCGTGTCCCAACTCAAGATCAACGTCACCAACGCCTACGCCGGCTCCCTCGCCTGGTCCAACTTCTTCGCCCGGCTCACCCACAGCCATCCCGGCCGCGTCGTATGGGTGGTGTTCAACACCCTGATCGCGCTGCTGCTCATGGAACTGGACGTCTTCCGGGCGCTCGGGCAGGTGCTCGGGCTGTATTCCAACATCGCCATTTCATGGATGGCGGCGGTGGTGGCCGATCTGGTCATCAACAAGCCGCTTGGCCTCTCGCCTCGCGGCATCGAGTTCAAACGCAGCCATCTCTACGACATCAACCCGGTGGGCGTCGGTGCGATGCTTGTTGCGTCGCTGCTCTCCATTGCGTGCTTTGTCGGCGTGTTTGGCGCGGGCGTTCAACCTTACGCCTCGTTTGTCGCGCTGGGCACGGCCTTTGCGGTTTCGCCGCTGATCGCCTGGCGCACCGGCGGCCGCTATTACCGGGTGCGCCCTCCGGAGGCTGCCATCGACAGGAAATGTGCGGTGTGCGAGCGGGACTACGAAGCCGAAGACATGGCCTATTGCCCGGCCTATCAAGGCCCGATCTGTTCCTTGTGCTGTTCCCTCGATGCGCGCTGCCACGACCTCTGCAAACCCGATGCCAACCTCACGGCCCAGTGGAACGCCCTCCTCCGCCGGCTGTTGCCGGCCTCTGCCCTGCCGTATCTGGAAACCGGGCTCGGCCACTATCTGCTGCTGATGGCCAGCATCGTTCCCGTTCTGGCCCTCGTTCTCGGAGTGCTCTATACCCACGAAAGCCTGGCCCTCGGCGGCCCGCATCCCGACGTGCTGGCCGCATTGCAGGACAGCTTCATCAAGAGCTTCGCCGCCCTGCTGATGCTTTCGGGCGTGGGGGCATGGTGGATGGTGCTGACTCAGGAGAGCCGGCGCGTGGCGCAGGAAGAGTCGAACCGTCAGACGCAGCTATTGATGCAGGAAATCGAATCCCACCAGCGCACCGACGAGGCACTGCAAAAGGCCCGCCGTGTCGCCGAGCAGGCCAATCAGGCCAAAAGCCGCTACATCACCGCCATCAGCCACGAACTGCGCACACCGCTGAACAGCATTCTTGGCTACGCCCAGATCCTCGATGCCGACGAAAACATTCCACCCAGCCGCAAACAGGCCGTCAGCGTGATCCGCAGGTCGGGCGACCACCTGTTGTCGGTCATCGAGGGCACTCTCGACATCGCCCGCATCGAAGGCGGCAAGCTGACCCTCGACGTGCGCGCCCTCGACTTCCCGGACTTCATGCAGCAGATCGTCGGCATGTTCGAACTACAGGCCCGCAACAAGGGCTTGTCCTTCGATTACCGCTCTGTCGGCGAGCTGCCGGGCGTGGTGCGCGTCG
>JAYRYA010000065.1:0-1830 GCA_041917255.1 Zoogloea sp. | reverse complement strand
CATCGGTGCCTGACCAGCGCACGCCGAGCATGTTGCCGTAGGCCACGAAAGCATGCGTCCCGACCAGCACGCCACCGGCCTTGAAAAAACCGTACTCGGCCAGGCGGCGCAGCACCCGGTAATGCCGCGGCAAAATCTCCGCGCAGCCCAGCACCGCAGCCGAACGCACCAGCGGCCTCAGCGATTGCGCCGCTGCCGGCTCGGCAGCACGCCGCATCAGCGCGCCGACCGCCTCACCATCGGGGCCCACGAAAACCTGCCGACGAACCCCAGCCGGCTCGGTGTATTGGTAGTACCAATACTTGTGGCCCTTGACCATCTTTGAAACAAAGGAACCGGGAAGATCCGCCACCGAACGCAGGTGATCGGCCGACAGCGCCACCTCGACGACTTGCGAGAAAGCCGTTTGCGCAGTCAGGGACAGTGGCTGGAGATCCATTTTGTTATACTCAAAAATCAATAATCAGAGTATAACCAAATGGCGAACGGGCGCCCGAACAAGCCTCGGGTTGCCGAGAACCCCCTCGCCCCACCCGAGCAAACCCCCTGCCCGCCTCAGCTCCGCCCATAACTATCCTCGAAGCGCACGATGTCATCCTCGCCCAGGTAGCTGCCCGACTGCACCTCGATCATCTCGAGCGGCACGATGCCGGGGTTTTCCAGGCGGTGCTTGACGCCCAGGGGAATGTAGGTGGACTGGTTTTCGCTGACCAGGAAGACCTCCTCGCCGCGCGTCACCCGCGCCGTGCCGCTGACCACGATCCAGTGCTCGGCGCGGTGGTGGTGCATCTGCAGCGACAGCGTGCCGCCCGGCTTGACGCCGATGCGCTTGACCTGAAAACGCTCGCCGCAATCGACACCGTCGTACCAGCCCCAGGGCCGATGCACCTTGCGGTGCCATTGCGCCACGCTGCGCTTGTCCGCCTTCAGGCGGTCCACAATCTTTTTCACATCCTGCGTCGCATCGTGATGCGCCACCAGAATGGCGTCGTGCGTCTCGACCACCACCAGGTCGCTGACCCCGACGCAAGCCACCAGGCGGCTCTCCGAAAAGGCCAGCGTGTTGCGGCAATTGTCGAGCAGCACGTCGCCGCGCGTCGCGTTGCCCTCCGGGCATTTTGGCAGCACCTTCCACAGCGCGTCCCAGGCGCCCACGTCCGACCAGCCGGCTGACAGCGGAATGACCGCCGCCTTGGGCAAGGCCGCATCGCCGCCGGTCAGGCGCTCCATCACCGCGTAGTCGATCGAATCCGACGGGCAGGCCTTGAAGGCCTCGACATCGACCCGCACGAAATCGCCATCGGCCTTGCCGCCGGCCAGCGCCTTGCGGCAGGCTTCGAGAATGTCCGGCCGGCAGACGCCGAGGGCGGCAAGCCACACCGAAGCGCGCATCACGAAAATGCCGCTGTTCCACAAATACGCGCCCGAATCCAGGTAAGCCTCGGCCGTCTCCCGGTTCGGCTTCTCGACAAAACGGGCCAGGGCAAAAGCCCCCGAGCCATCGTCCAGCGCCGCCCCGCGCTGGATGTAACCGTAGCCCGTCTCCGGGCAATCGGGCGTGATGCCGAAAGTCACCGCCACGCCCGTCGCCGCCAGCGCCACCGCCCGCCCCACGGCATCGCGGAAGGCCGCGCCATCGGCCATGTCGTGATCGGCCGGCATCACCACCAGCACCGGATCATCGCCCCCCTGCACCGCCCACAGGGCGGCCAGGGCCAACGCCGGCGCCGTGTTGCGGCCGAACGGCTCAAGCAGCACCGCGCCCTGCAGGCCCAGCGAACGCACCTGCTCGGCCACCACGAAACGATGCTCCTCGTTGCACACCAGCAA
>JAYRYA010000064.1:0-1839 GCA_041917255.1 Zoogloea sp. | reverse complement strand
TGGGTCAGCGCCACCCAGTAGGCGGCGCCCACGGGCAGGTTGTCGTCGTCGAAGTCGTACTTGGGATGGTGAACCATGGCGGTGTCGCCGTTGCCGATGATGCAGTAGGTGCTCGGCTTGAGCTGGGCGAAAAAGGCGAAATCCTCGCTGCCCATGTAGGTCGGTCCGGGCATCACCACCTGATCCTCGCCGAGCAGCTTGCGGGCGACGTCGGCACACTCCTCGGTCAGCGCGGGATCATTGACCAGCACGGCACCCGGCGAACCTTCGCGGATTTCGTAGCGGACCCCGAAGGCCTCGGCCTGTGCCGCGGTGATGGACTTGATCTTGGCGAGCACCAGCTGACGCGTTTCCGGCTTGCTGGTGCGGGTGCTCAGGCGCAGGGTCGCCGTCTGCGGAATGACGTTGCCGGCATCGCCCGCCAGGAAGGCGCCGACGCTCACCACGGCCGAATCCTTGGCCGCGACGTTGCGCGAGACGATGGTCTGCAGCGCCATGACCAGGGAAGCTCCCGCCACCACCGGGTCGATGCTTTTCTCGGGCATCGAGCCGTGGCTGCCGACACCGGTCAGCACGATTTCCCAGTTGTCCACCGCGGCGAACAGCGGGCCGGAGGTGAAGTACATCTTGCCCTGCTCCAGCGCGGGCATGTTGTGCATGCCGAAGACCGCATCCATCGGGAAGCGCTCGAACAGACCGTCCTGGATCATGGCGACCGCGCCGCCCATGATTTCTTCGGCGGGCTGGAAGATCAGGTTGACCGTGCCGTTGAACGCACGGGTACGCGCCAGGTACTGCGCAGCCCCCAGCAGCATGGCGCTATGACCGTCATGACCGCAGGTATGCGACTTGCCTTCGATGGTGCTCTTGTGGTCGCTGTCATTCGCCTCCTGCACGGCGAGGGCGTCGGTATCGGCACGCAGGCCGATCGACTTCTTGCTGTCGCCGCAGCGCATCCTGGCCACCACGCCCGTCTTGCCGACGCCTTCGGTGACCTCGTATCCCCACTCCCGCAGCAGGCCGGCGATGTAGCTGGCCGTCTTGTGCTCGTCGAACGCGACCTCGGGGTGGCGGTGCATGTGGTGACGCCAGGTCTTCATCGCTTCCTGATTCGCCGACAACTCTTGCAAAAGCGTGCTCATGATGACTCCCGATCGAAATCTGAAACCGGTTGATGAAACGCCCGGGCCGTGCGGACCGATGCGATCGGCCCGGGCTGACTGTGCGCACGCGCCATGCTGGAATCCACTGCGCACGGCGCGGAGAGGGTTTGCCCTGGAAGCGGGTCAGTTCTTCTTGCCGACGAACTTCGGCACGGTGAGCATGATCGACATGATCGCCACCACCACCATGAAGACGTTGAACATCAGCGCGATGATCGCTGCCTCGCGCACGGCCAGGTTGTCCTGGCGTCCGGCGAAGGTGATCACGCCTTCGAGCCAGGCGATGCTCTCGGGGTTGGCACTGAGCGCGGTGAAGATCGCAGCGGAGATCGCCACACCGAAGGCGGCGCCCAGCGAGGAAGCCATCTTGTAGATGCCCGCGCCCGAACCGGCCTGGGCGGCCGGTAGCGCGGACAGCGCGGCGTCGGTCGAAGGCGTGGCGTAGAAGGCCAGACCGACCCCGAACAGGGTGTAGCCGATGATGGCGAGGGTGTTGTAGTCCTCGAGCAGCAGGTTGGCCGGGGACAGCATCACGATCGACACGCCCACGATCAGGCAACCCCAGATCATCGGCTTGCGGGCGCCGAAGCGTTGCAGCAGCTTTTCACCGACACGGATGAAGGCGATGATCGCGATCGCATAACCCAGGGTCAGGCCACCGGCTTGCTGCGCCGTC
>JAYRYA010000063.1:0-1868 GCA_041917255.1 Zoogloea sp. | reverse complement strand
AAGGCATTCTGGCGCGTGATCTCGGCGCTGCCGAGAACCCGTTCGATGGCCAGCTCGAGGGCGTCGAGGTCGAAGGGCCGCAAGAGATAATCGCTGGCGCCGCGCTTCATGGCGTCCACCGCCGACTCCACCGTGCCGTGGGCGGTGATGACGATCACCGGCACGTCCAACCCTTCCTCACGCAGGCGCGAGAGCAGCGTGATTCCGTCCATGCGTGGCATGCGCATGTCGGTGATGACCAGATCGACGGGGTTTTTGAGGGCCAGTTCCAGCGCCTCCTGGCCGTCGCACGCGGCAAAGACCGTGTGCCCCATTTTGTGCAGCATGATCTCGAGAAGCCGGCGCATGTGCGGCTCGTCGTCGGCGATGAGAATGTATCGGGCGTTCATGATTTTTCCGGTTCGACATGACGCGGCAGGCGGATACGGAATACTGCGCCACCCAGCCTGCTCTCGGCGGCCACGATGCTGCCCCGATGAGCCTGCACGATCTGCTGCACGATGGCCAGCCCCAAGCCGACGCCGCCTTCCCGGCGGAAGAAAAAGGCCTCGAAGATGCGGTCGCGCTCCTCAGGCGCGACGCCAGGACCGTCGTCGGCGATCTCGATCTCCAGTTCGTCGCCGCGGTCGGCCGTGGAGGCCTGCACTTGACCGCCTTCATGGAGGATCTGCAGCGCATTCATGATGAGGTTGAGCAGCACCTGATTCATCTGCTCGGCATCCATCTCGACCACCGGATCGGCGGCTTCCAAGGCTTCGCTGAACTGCACCTGCTTCCGGGCCGCCTGCCCGGCCAGCAGGCCCAGGCACTGGTGGATCAGCACATGCACATCGGTCGGGACGAACACCGGCGCCCGCGGCCGCGCGCTGTCGAGCATGGTGGACACCAAACGGTTGAGGCGCTCCGTCTCGCTTTCAATGAAGCCCGTCATCTCGCGACCTTCGGGCGACAGTCCCGGCTCCCGCTGCAGCATCTGGGCCGACGAGCGGATGATCCCCAGCGGCGTGCGCACCTCGTGGGCCATCACCGATGACATCTCGCCCACCACCGCAAGTTTGGAGGCCCGCACCAGATTGCGCTGCGAGGCGTCGATGTGCGCCACCATATCCACGAACGCCGTGGCCAACTCCTCCACCTCGCCGCTGCCGCCAGGCGGCGCGGCAGTCAGCTTGCCGTCACGCCGGTAGCGCCGGGTGAATTCCGTCAAGGCCACAATCGGTCGGGCGATCGCCGCGCTCACCCAGCTTGCCATGACCAGCGTGGCGATCACCAACGCCCCCAGCAGCATCAGCGACACCGCCACCATCCGGTGAATCGGGGCCAGCGCGAAATCCAAGGGCTCGACCACCAGAATGCGCCAGCCCAACCCATCGAACCCCGCAAACCGCGCCGCCCGGCCGACCCCAACCGCCACCGTTGACGCGTCCAGCGGCGTTCCGTCGAGGACATAGGCGCCGTTTTTTTGGGGAAGCGCCTTCAGCCCGTCGTGCCGATCCGTTTCGGTCAGACCGCGCTTGCGCAGGCTCTGGGACGCGGCCACCAGCCGTCCGCCGGCATCCACCACCGCCACCATCCGATCGTCGCCGGCGGCGCGGTCGAGGATGTCATTCACCTGCCCCCAATCGAAACGCAGACGCAGCTCACCCAACAATGCGTCGTCGAAACGCGACGCAATCGGCGTGCGGATCAGCAGCGTGCCCGCGTCGTCCGGACCCGCAGCCCGAGGCAGGCTCAGGTCGAGCGTCGTTCCGCCGAGATGAACCTGTTGCCACACCGGGAACAGCCCGACCGACTTGCCGAGGGCTGCCGGTTCGCTGCTGGCAACGATCCGGCCATTCGGATCGGCGGCCGACAGTTCTCGGTAGACG
>JAYRYA010000062.1:0-2105 GCA_041917255.1 Zoogloea sp. | reverse complement strand
GCACCGGGCGTCCACCGCGCTTTTGTGCAGCCGCGGCGATCTGCCCTGGGCGGGCATGGAGACGCCGTCGGAGGCTTACCGCCAGTTTCTCGGTCTGTGCAGCCACGAGTATTTCCACACCTGGAACATCAAGCGCATCAAGCCGGCGGCCTTCGTGCCCTACGATCTGACGCGCGAGAACTACACCCGGCTGTTGTGGGCCTTCGAGGGCTTCACGTCGTATTACGACGATCTGATGCTGGTGCGCACCGGCCGCATCGCCGAAAAGGACTATCTGACGCTGCTCGGCAAAACCGTCAGTCAGGTTCATAAGGGCAGCGGACGCAAGAAGCAGAGCGTTGCCGAATCGTCCTTCGAGGCGTGGACCAAGTATTACCGTCAGGACGAGAACAGCCCCAACGCCATCGTCAGCTACTACACCAAGGGCGCGCTGGTGGCGCTGCTCCTGGACCTGCGCCTGCGCGCCGGGAGCAAGGGCAGCCGCAGTCTCGACGACCTGATGCGAGCCTTGTGGTTGCGTCATGGGCAGACCGGCGTCGGGGTGGGCGAGGACGGTATTTTTGCGCTGACCGCCGAAATCGGCGGCGTGGAGATGGGCGAGTGGCTGCGGGAACTGGCCGAAGGCACCGACGATTTGCCTCTGCATGCATGGCTTGGACGCTTTGGCATCGCGTTGAACTGGGAGGCCGCCAGCGAAGCGCCGGGCTTTGGCGTGCGCACCGGCGCCGAAGGCGATCTGCTCAAGCTCGCCAATGTTTACGATGGCGGGTCGGCCCAGGCAGCCGGGCTGTCGGCAGGCGACGTGCTGGTGGCGTTGGACGGGCTCAAGGTGACCGCAGGCAATTTCGACAAACTTCTGGCCCGCCGCGTCGCCGGCGACCGCGTCCAAGTCCATGCCTTCCGGCGGGACGAGTTGATGTGCTTCGACGTGGAATTGCTGGCTGCGCCCAAGGATACGGCAAAGCTGACGCTGGCGGAGGATGCTTCCGCCCCGGCCGTGGCGCTGCGCGAGGGCTGGCTGAAAGGGTGAACGGGGAAAGTGCCGTTCGTGGTTGGAGCCGCCCGCACAGCGTGATGGGCCTGGCGGCGTGGGTTTGGAATCGCCGCCCTTCAGCAGGCGGTCGGCTCGGCGTCGCGGTTCTGTGACACCAGGTGCAGATAGCCGCCGAACAGCACCGCGGCGGCAATGTTGCTGAGCACCGCCGCTTGCCAGAAGCCGGCCACGCCCTGGGGCGGCAGCAACGCGCCCAGCCCGAAAAAGGCCAGCCAGTAGCCGCCGCCGAGGCCGATGCCCCAGAAGCACAGGGTGTGCACGAGCATCGGTCCGAAGGTGATCTTGTAGCCGCGCAGGGCGTGGGCGGCGACGGTCTGGATGGCGTCGAAGAATTGATAAAGGCAGATGTAGATCACCAGCGAGGCGGCGAGATCGCGCACGGCAGGATCGGTGGTGTAAGCCGCCATGATGGGATCGCGGACGAACCATAGGGCGATGCTGACCAGGGTCGAGAGCCCGGTGGCGAGAAGGATGCCGACCGTGGCGGCGCGTCGTGCCGCCACGCCGTCCCGGCCTCCGACGGCCTGACCGACCAGCACCAGGGTGGCGATGGCGAGTGCCAGCGGAAGCATGTAGATCAACGCCGACAGGTTGCCGACGATGCGGTGCCCGGCCACCACGCCGGCGCCGAGCCGGGCCACCAGCAGGGCGATGAGGGTGAAGGCGGTGATCTCGACGAAGCTCGAAAAACCCATCGGCAAGCCGAGGCGCAGGAGCTCGGCGAGGGTTTTGGGGTGTGGCGGCTGCCAGCGGGAAAACAGGTGGTAGGGCGCGTAGGCCGGCGTGCGGGTGACGTGGATCAGTGCGGCGGTGAAGGCCAGCCAGGAGATGCAGGCGCTCGATACGGCGCAGCCGGTGCCGCCGAGAGGTGGGAAGCCCAGGTGCCCGTTGATCAAGGCCCACGAGAGGGGAATGTGCACGGCAGTGGTGGCGAGGCTGATGAACATCAGCACGCGGGTGCGCCCGAGGGCGTTGGTGAACGCGTAAAAAGTGCGGTAGAGCAGCACCGCCGGCAGGCCCCAGGCGACGCTGGAGAGATAGTCGCGGGCGC
>JAYRYA010000061.1:0-2176 GCA_041917255.1 Zoogloea sp. | reverse complement strand
CCGTATGGCCGTGTCGCCTGCGAGACGCTGGTGTCCACGGGTTTGGTGGTGATCTCCGGCGAGATCACCACCAAGGCCGACATCAACTACATGGACATCGCCCGCGAGACGATCAAGCGCATCGGCTACGACGATTCCGACATCGGCTTCGACTACAAGAGCTGCGCGGTGCTCACCGCGATCAACCGCCAGTCTTCCGACATCGCTCAGGGCGTCAATGAGGGCGAAGGCCTCGACCTCGACCAGGGCGCCGGCGACCAGGGCCTGATGTTCGGCTATGCCTGCAACGAGACGCCGAGCCTGATGCCGTTCCCGATCTACTACGCCCACCGCATCATGCAGCGCCAGGCCGAGCTGCGTAAGGACGGTCGTCTGACCTTCCTGCGCCCGGATGCCAAGAGCCAGCTCACGGTGCGCTACGTGGACGGCAAGCCGGTGGCCATCGACACCGTGGTGGTGTCCACCCAGCACAGCCCGGACGTGTCCCACGCCCAGCTGTCCGAGGCGGTCATCGAAGAGGTGATCAAGCCGGTCCTGCCCAAGGAGATGCTCTCCGCCAGCACCCGCTACCTGATCAACCCCACCGGGCGTTTCGTGATCGGCGGCCCGGCTGGTGATTGTGGCCTGACCGGGCGCAAGATCATCGTCGACACCTACGGCGGCGCAGCCCACCACGGCGGTGGCGCCTTCTCGGGCAAGGACCCGTCGAAGGTCGACCGTTCGGCCGCCTACGCGGGCCGTTATGTGGCGAAGAACATCGTCGCCGCGGGTCTCGCCGACCGTTGCGAGGTGCAGGTTGCCTACGCCATCGGCGTCGCCAAGCCGGTGAGCCTGATGGTCGAAACCTTCGGCACCGGCAAGGTTGCCGACGAGAAGATCGTCGAGCTGGTGCAGCGGCACTTCGACCTGCGCCCGAAGGGCATCATCGCCGCCCTCGACCTGCTGCGCCCGATCTATTCCCGCACCGCCGCCTACGGCCACTTCGGCCGCGAAGAGGTGGATTTCACCTGGGAAACCACCGACAAGGCCGCCGCATTGCGGGCTGACGCGGGGCTGTAAGCCACGTCTGCCGACAAGAAAGAGGGCGGCCACGGGTCGCCCTTTTTGCTGTGCACCCATGCCGGGCGCACGCTTGCGGGGGGCGAGTCCCTTTGTGCAGTGGGAGCCCCGTACGAAGTGAAGCGCAACTGCGTGGGTGTGCTCGCTGTGCAGCGCTATTTGCAGGACGGCTGATGGGTATCGTCGATGTGGATCTGGAGAAAGTCTTCGCCCGGGTCAATCAAGACAGCCTGATGGAATGTCTGACAAAGCCGTGCTGCGGCTGCGTCGGCTCGTCGTCCCCTCGACGACAATGCCTACGGCGAAGCGCTGTTCCGCACGGCCAGGTACCAAACCGAGTTTCCGGCGCAGGGGTTCGCAGATCTGGCGGCCCGTCCGCACTCCACGCCAACGCCCGAGAGCGTCACCCTGAGCGCTGGACAGGGAGCCAGGGCTCCCGCAGCTACGCACCCGACATCACCACAGCAGAAATAGCGTTCACCGTCAGCCACTTGCCGCAACACTGTTCACAGCCCTCCGTTTTGTGTAGTTTCCTGCCTTTTTGGGTGGCCGATGGAAACGGGCAAGCTGATGGACATGGTCGAGGTTTTCGAAGGGCTTGAGGACTGGCGCAGCGCCCAGCAAACGCGCCACCGCCTGAGCGAGATGCTGACCATTGCGGTCTGCGCGGTCCTCAGCGGCGCGGACGACTTCGAGGACATCAGCCAGTGGGCGCGCATCAAACTGCCGTGGCTGCGTGGCTTTTTGAGCCTCGACTACGGCATCGCCTCGCCCGACACCTTCGAGCGCGTCTTTGCCGCACTCGATCCGACGAGCTTCGAACGAGCCTTTCGAGAGTGGGTGGCGGGGGTGATTCCGGCGCTGGATCGGGAGCAGGTGATTGCCATCGACGGCAAGACAAGCCGGCGCACGACGAGCAAGGCGGCGGCCGCGCCGCTGCACATGGTCAGCGCCTTTGCCGCAGAGGTGGGGCTGGTGCTCGGACAGGTCGCCACCGACCAGAAATCCAACGAAATCACGGCCATTCCGCGCCTCTTGCGCACCCTGGACGTGGCCGGCTGCATCGTCACCATCGATGCGATGGGCACCCAGACGGCCATCGCCAGCGAGATCCGTG
>JAYRYA010000060.1:0-2383 GCA_041917255.1 Zoogloea sp. | reverse complement strand
TGGTGGCGACGCTGGGGATGTTCCCCTTGCTGGGCACCGCCTTCATCCCCGAGATGAAGGAAGGGTCGGTGGTGCCGGGCATCAACCGGGTGCCGAACATCTCCCTCGACGAGTCGATCAAGATGGAGATGCAGGCGATGAAGCTGGTGATGGAGGTGCCGGGCGTCAAGTCGGCCATCTCCGGGGTGGGTCGCGGCGAATCGCCGGCCGACCCGCAGGGCCAGAACGAGTCGACGCCCATCGTCAGCCTCAAGCCTCGCGACGAGTGGCCGGCGGGCTGGACTCAGGACGACATCGCCGACGCCATGCGCGACAAGCTCAAGACGCTGCCCGGCGCCCAGGTGGTGATGGCCCAGCCGATTTCCGACCGGGTGGACGAGATGGTGACCGGGGTGCGCTCGGACGTGGCGATCAAGGTGTTCGGCGACGATCTCGACCTGCTCAAGAAGAAGGCCGAGGAGATCGCCCGGGTGGCCGGCGGCATCGCTGGTGCGACCGACATCCGCGTCGAGCGGGTGAGCGGCCAGCAGTATCTTTCCATCGAGATCGACCGGGTCGCCATCGCTCGCTACGGCCTCAACGTGTCGGATGTGAACGACGTCATCGAGGCGTCCATCGGCGGCCGGCAGGCCACCGAGGTGTATGAGGGCGAGCGGCGCTTTGCGTCGGTGGTGCGCCTGCCTTCGAGCTTCCGCGACAAGGTGGAAAAGATCGGCAACATCCTGGTCAGCGCGCCGGGCGGCGTGCAGGTGGCGCTGGAGAATCTGGCCCACATCAGCGTGGTGGATGGCCCGGCGCAGATTTCCCGCGAGCTGGCCAAGCGCCGGGTGGTGGTGGCGATCAACGTCAAAGACCGCGATCTGGGCGGCTTCGTCGCCGAACTGCAGAAAGCGGTGGAGGCCAAGGTGGAGCTGAAGGAGGGCTATTACCTGGAATGGGGCGGCCAGTTCCAGAACCTGGAGCGTGCGATGGGCCACCTGACCATCATCATTCCGCTGACGGTGGCGGCGATCTTCTTCCTGCTGTTCCTGCTCTTCGGCTCGCTCAAGCTGGCCAGTCTGATCATCCTGGTGCTGCCTTTTGCCAGCGTCGGTGGGGTGATCGGTCTGCTGGTGACCGGCGAATATCTGTCGGTGCCGGCTTCGGTGGGCTTTATCGCCCTGTGGGGGATTGCGGTGCTCAACGGGGTGGTGCTGGTGAGTTACATCCGCAGCCTGCGCACCGAGGGCACGCCGCTGGCCGAGGCGGTGGTGAAGGGCGCGACCCTGCGCTTCCGTCCGGTGATGATGACCGCCACCGTGGCGCTGCTGGCGCTGGTGCCCTTCCTGTTTGCCACCGGGCCGGGCTCCGAGGTGCAGCGGCCGCTGGCCATCGTGGTGATCGGCGGGCTGATCACCTCGACATTGCTGACCCTGGTGGTGCTGCCGACGCTGTACCGCTGGTTCGACGATACGCCTTACGAGGCCTGATCAACGGCGGGCCACCGGCGTGGCCCGCCATTTCACGAAGGAATGCCAATGAAGGAAATTCGCGCCATCATCCGCCCGCAGAAACTGCCCCGCCTGCGCGAGGTGCTGCGGGCCGTACCGGGGTTTCCGGGGATGACGATCAGCAAGGCTCTGGGCTGCGGCGCCACCGTGCGTCACGCCCCGTCGAACATCCGCGAGGAACTGACCGATTTCACCGAGCGGGTGAGGATAGAGATCATCGCGCCCGACGAACTGGCCGATGCGCTGGTGGACGGGATCGTCGATGTGGCCAGCACCGGCCAGACCGGCGACGGCCTCGTGTGGATCACGGAGGTGCAGCGGGCGGTGTTCATCCGCAAGACGGTCGGGCCGGAAGGGCCGTGATTGCGTGGCGGTGGAGCTGCCGCGCCGATGTCCGGATCTACAGCTCCACCGCCAGCGACAGCCAGACCATGCTGGAGGTCCGGTTGATCGGGTTGTACGGGTGCATGGCTTGTTCCGAACGGTCGGCGATTTCCTGGTGGCGGGGGCCGAGGTTGATCCCGTTCAGGGCGATTTCGGCCTTGCGCCCGTCGAGCATAAAACTGCGTGCAATGCGCAGGTCGAGGGTCGTGTAGGCGCGAACGGAATAGGCGGACCCCGGCACGTAGCCGTAGCCGCCGGCCTGCGGACCCATGCGCAGCAGGCTTGCGGTGCTGGTCCAGCCCCAGCCGTAGTTCTGCAGCCAGCTCAGGCTGGCGATATAAGGGGCGCTGCGCGCCGCGGCGAGCTGGGGATCGTTTTCGTGAGGACGGGAGAACAGGGTGTGATTGAAGATGATCTCGCTGCCGGGTCGGGGCTTGGCTTTGAACTGATACTCGATGCCGCGCAGCACGACCGGGTCGGACAGATTGACGAACTGGGTTGTCGGTAGC
>JAYRYA010000059.1:0-2632 GCA_041917255.1 Zoogloea sp. | reverse complement strand
CGGGCATCCATCGTGATGGAGATTCGGGACGGCATGCTGGACGTCGAGGTGCGGGATAATGGCATCGGACTTGAGGACAGCGAGCGGGACAAGAACGACTCCTTCGGTCTGATCGGAATGCAGGAACGGGCCCAGTATCTTGGCGGCGGCTTGTCGATCAGCAGCGAACCCGGGGTGGGCACCTGCCTGACCCTGCATATTCCGCTCGAAGACTGGGCAGAGGGCTGGAGAGCAGGCGATGGCGAGTGTATTGATTGTTGATGACCATGCCGTTGTGCGCGGCGGGCTGAGGCAGTTCCTGGCGGATACCGACGATCTGGAGATCACGGCCGAGGCGGCCTCGGGGCTGGACGCCATTGCGCTGGTGGAGAAGGGCGACTGGAGCCTGGTGCTGCTCGACATCGCCCTGCCCGATCTCAACGGGCTGGAGGTGCTCAAGCAGATCAAGCGCCTGCGCCCGAATCTGCCGGTGCTGATCTTCAGCATGTTCTCGGAGGACGAGTTCGCGATTCCGTCCCTCGAGGCGGGGGCGTCGGGCTTCCTCAACAAGGATAGTCCGCCCAACCAGATACTCACCGCGATCCGCACGGTGGTGGGCGGCGCCCGCTACCTGAGCCCGACCCTGGCCGAGAAGCTGCTGGCCGGAGTGGCGCCAACCGGGCGCAAGCTCGCCCATGAGACGCTGTCGCGTCGCGAGGCCGAGGTGCTGCTGATGCTGAGCAAGGGCACCTCGCTCACCCGGATCGGCGAGATCCTCCATGTGAGCGTGAAAACGGTGAGCACTTACCGGGCGCGCATCATCGAGAAGCTCGGCGTCCAGTCGAACGCCGAACTCACCCGCTACGTGATCGAGCACCGCCTCGGCTGAGCGCCGGGGCGGCCCGGTTCAGGCGGCTTCGCGGGAGCGCTTGGCTTCGTTGAGCAGGAAACGCTGGTAGTCGTCCAGGTCGCCGTCGAAGGGCTCGATGCCGCCGCGGGTGACCAGCCAGAATTCGTCGCACACCGCGCGCAGCAGGGCGCGGTCGTGGCTGACCAGCATCACGGTGCCTTCGAATTCGTTGAGGGCGACGCTGAGCGCTTCGCGGGTGGAGAGGTCGAGGTGGTTGGTCGGCTCGTCGAGCAGCAGCAGGTTGGGGCGCTGCCAGACGATCATGCACAGCACCAGCCGCGCCTTTTCGCCGCCGCTCATGGTGCCGACGGGCTGTTTGACCATGTCGCCGCTGAAGTTGAAGGTGCCGAGAAAACCGCGCAGATCCTGCTCGCGGCCGGCCACCCAACCGCTACGTCCGGCGGCGATGGTGTCCTTGGCGAGGCGGATCATGTGCTCCATCGGCGTGTCGAGCGGGCGCAGCACGTCGAGTTCCTGCTGGGCGAAGTAGCCGATGTTGAGGCCCTTGCCTTCGGTGATCTCGCCGCCGAGGGGCGCCAGCGCGCGGGCCACGGTTTTGACCAGCGTGGATTTGCCCTGGCCGTTGGCGCCGAGGATGCCCAGGCGCTGGCCGGCGTGCACCGAACGGTTGATGTTCCGGACGATGACGGTGGGCGGCGTGCCGGCCGGGGCGTCGTCGGGGGGCGGGTAGCCGAAGCTCGCATCCACCATCGACAGCATCGGGTTGGGCAGATTGACCGGTTCCTGGAATTCGAAGGTGAATTCGGCGTCGGCCAGCACCGGGGCGATCTTTTCCATCCGGTCCAGCGCCTTGACCCGGCTTTGGGCCTGCTTGGCCTTGCTGGCCTTGGCCTTGAAGCGGTCGATGAACTTCTTGAGGTGGGCGATCTTTTCGGCCTGTTTGGCCACCGCGGCTTGCTGCAGCAGCAGTTGCTCGGCGCGCATGTCCTCGAAGGTGCTGTAGTTGCCGCCGTAGCGCACCAGCTTGGCGTTGTCGATGTGCAGGGTGACGGATGTGATGGCGTCGAGGAATTCCCGGTCGTGGCTGATCACGATGAGGGTGCCGGTGTAGCGCTTGAGCCAGGCTTCCAGCCACACCAGGGCGTCGAGGTCGAGGTGGTTGGTGGGTTCGTCGAGGAGCAGCAGGTCGGACGGGCACATCAGCGCGCGGGCGAGTTGCAGACGCATCCGCCAGCCGCCGGAGAAGCTGTTCACCGGGTTGGAGAGTTCGGACACCTTGAAGCCGAGGCCGAGGATCAGCGCCTGGGCGCGGGCTTCGGCGTCGTGGGCGCCGGCATCGTGGAGTTCCATGTAGGCGTGCGCCATGCGCATGCCGTCGTCGGAGGCTTCGGCGGCGGTCACTTCGTTTTGCGCGGCGAGCAGCACGGTGTCGCCCTGGATCACGAAGTCGGTGGCGCTCTGCTCGGTTTCGGGCATGTCCTGGGCAACCTGGGCCATGCGCCACTGGGTCGGGATCGAATAGTCGCCGGCATCCTCGTGCAGCGTGCCGTTGAGCAGCCCGAACAGGGTGGATTTGCCGGCACCGTTGCGTCCGACCAGACCGACCTTTTCGCCGGGATTGAGGGTGACGGACGCGCTGTCGAGCAGCACCTTGGCACCGCGGCGCAAGGTGACGTTTTTGAGGGTGATCATGAGGGGGAATTGCTGCGTTGAGGTCGCGCATGATAGCGACCGGAGGAGGGCGGGCCTACGACTATTTCTGCGGCGGCCGCCCGGCGAGGG
>JAYRYA010000058.1:0-2678 GCA_041917255.1 Zoogloea sp. | reverse complement strand
CCGCCCGTCATGTGGCGATGGACGCCGTACTGGGCGGCGATCTCCCGCGGGGTCATGAACTCGGTGGTGGCGCCCAGGGCGTCGCCAATGGCCAGCCCGAGATAGGCGCCGAGCGCCTTGTCGCGCAGGCTGCCGGGGCGCAGGCCGGCGGGCAGCACGGGAGGGTGGGTGCGGAGGAGAAGGGCATCAAGCATAGCGGGCCACCACTTCGTATTCGCCGCCGATCACCAGCACCTCGCCTTCACCGGCCAGGGGGGCGCCCGGCAGCAGGCCGGGAAAGAACAGGATCTTGACCACCGGAACCCGCGCTTCGAGGATCCAGTCGCCGAATTCATCGGCGCGCTCGCGGGAGGTGGAAAAGGACACGATGTTGTTCAGACGCAGGACACAGGCGCGGTTGCGCCGATCTCCGGCGATGACCCGCTGCTCGGTGAAGTCGTTGATGCCGCGCCACAGGGTGACGAAATCCCGGGCGGGCTGGCCAAAGTGCTGAATGGCCCATTGGCAGTATTCAAACAGCAGGTCGAGTTGCTGGTGGATGCAGTTGTTGTGGAAACGGCTGCTGCCCTTTTCCTCGATGTAGGCAATCCACGCCGGTGACGGGAAACGCCCCAGGGGCGCCTTGTGGAAGGTGGGTACCAGGCCGAAACGGCTTTCCGCCCAGCCCTTCAGCACGGCGCCGGCGGCAGAGTTGGAGTCCAGCCCCCAGCCTTGCAGCAGCTTGAGGTAGCTGGAACGGTGCCGCGATCGCGGTGTGCCGCGGGTGCCGGGTTCGGGCGGTGCAATGCCGAAAACCAGTTCCATGAAGTGCCTGAAGATGGCGGATGCGGCCGTCAGGTCACCGGCGCTTTCGAGGAGCCGGAACAGGCCGCGATGGGTTTCGCGGACGCCTGCGATGGCGAATGGCTGAGGGTGGGCATTGAAGGTCGTGGAGCCGAGCAGGCCGACGGGCAGCCCGACCAGATTGGTCGAGTACCAGCGGCCGGGATCGGTGCCCAGTCCATCTCCAGCCCAGTCCTCAGCCACCGCCCCGCGTCGGGGCGACGGCTCGTTCATGGGGTCTGTGCGGTTTCAGACGGGGCGATTGGCGCCGAGATCGCGGATCGGGCCCATGATCTTGAGGCCTTCCTCGTAGGTCAGCGGAGCATAGGTAGCCGAGAACTTGGTGGCGGCGTTGGCCACGGCGTCGAGCTTGCCGGCGGTGTCGAGTTTCTTCAGATCATTCTTCTCGAGGTACAGCAGTTCGAGGGTTTCGTTGTACACGGTGGCCTCGTCGATGGGCAGCACGGTGTAGCTGATCTCGCCCATCTTGACGGTGTACTTCTTCGACAGGTCGATGTTGTCGCAGAAGACGATGTACTTGCCGGTGGGTACGAAGTAGGGGCCGAGGACTTCATGCACCAGGGCCAGGTATTCGAATGACAGCAGGAAGCTCGCAAAGAAAGGAATGGTCTGGCCATCGTCGCAGACCATCATGACCTGGTCGGTGACGATCTCGGGCGGGCGCTTCTCGTCGGCGAACTGTTCGGCGAACTTCAACGCCACATCGCCGCGGAAACCGTAGCGGCCGGCCTTCTTGGTTTCGCCCTTGAGAACCGGATTGAGCAGGCGGCCCTTTTCGTCCAGGTCGAGGATGGCATTAGTGAGAGTGGTGGTCATGACTGCTTCCTTTGTCATTGCGGATGAAATCGGCGGTCTTGGCGAACGCGCGGGTGAGTTGATCCTTCAGTTCCGGGTCGGCCACCACCTCGTCCAGGGCCTGTGTCATGCATAGCATCCAGGCGTCGCGCTCGGCCTGGCCGATGGCGAAGGGGAGGTGTTTGCGGCGCAGGCGCGGGTGGCCGCGTTCGGCAGAGTAAACCTGGGGCCCGCCCGTCCATTCGGTGATGTAGCGCACCAGCACTTCCTTGACCGGGGCCAGGTTGGGACCGTGCATGGCGCGGATGGTGGCGGCCTCGGGAAGGGTGTCCATGAGGGCGTAGAAGCGCTCCACCAGCTGCTCGATGATGCTCACGCCGCCCAGGCGAACGAAGTGGGGGTTGTTGGCGGCGGCCTCCGAGCTGACCGTGGGGGCGGGGGCTGCGTGCGCACCGGGGTTGCCCTGGGTCGGTTCGCCATACACGGGCACTGCCCATCCGTCGCGCCGCAGGTAGCCCACCACAACCCGGGCGGGGCAGGCGGGAGGGGCACTGGCAGGGGTGTCCGGCTTGCTCATGGTGATGACTCCAGGTTGGCTTGGGGCGGCATCGCGGGGTGCCGGCGCCGTGTGTCTGCCTTGTATAGGCAATTGTTGTGCCGAACCCTCCAAAAGACCTGCCGTTTTCTGAAAACTCCTTTTTTATCAGTGTGTTGTTCTTATTTGTCGGCTTCCTGTCGGGTGGTGGGCGGATCGTCGCAGGTCTGTGCCCTTCCTGACAGCGCTGGGGCCTTTGTCGTATTCCACACACACGCTCCAAGCACCGACAAGACTCCGACGGAATGATTTTTCAATAGCAAAAACAATGACTTGAAGAAATATTTCACGGCTGGCACGGCGATTGCTGAATGCTCGTCGCACCGATAAAGGCTCGCCGAAGCGTGTGAATACGAAGAGCAAGACGGACACGAGAGGCTGCATTCCGGTTGCAAGGTAGATGGGTCCCAACACCCGGAATTCGTCAGTGAAGCAAACACCCGTT
>JAYRYA010000057.1:0-2684 GCA_041917255.1 Zoogloea sp. | reverse complement strand
CGACGAAGAAGGCGGTGTCGATGGCGGTCAGTGGCACGATCACCAGCAGCGACACGACGAGCGGCCACTTCCACAGCCGCCACATGACGATGAACAGCAGAATGGCCGTCACCAGCATCTCGCCGGTCACCGCGATGCCGTAGGCGGCAGAGAGGGCGCTCGATCCCTTGAAGCCGATCACCAGCAGCACCACGGCAACCAGCAACAGGGCGTTGACCTGGGGCATGAAGATCTGACCGGCCACCTCCTCCGAGGTGTGCCGCACTTCCAGACGCGGCAGCAGGTTGAGGTGCATCGCCTGGCGCACCAGCGAATAGGCGCCGGTGATCACCGCCTGGCTGGCG
Organism: Zoogloea sp.; assembly: GCA_041917255.1. Lineage (GTDB taxonomy): Bacteria > Pseudomonadota > Gammaproteobacteria > Burkholderiales > Rhodocyclaceae > Zoogloea. Next base: position 2,340 of record JAYRYA010000057.1, on the reverse strand, counting down.
ATCACGGTGGCAAGAGTCGCGAGGCCGACCATCGGCAGCCGCGCCCAGTCCGCCTGCATCTCGAAGAACGGGTTGTCCACGTGCGTCGGGTGCGACAGCACGAACGCCCCCTGGCCGAAGTAGTTGAGCAGCAGCGAGGGAAAGACCAGGGCTATCCAAGCGAGAATGATCGGCCGTCGGCCGAAATGGCCGAGGTCGACATAGAGTGCCTCGGCTCCGGTGACGGCGAGGAACACGGCGCCCAGCACCACGATCGAGATGCCGGGATGCTGGACGAGGAACGCGGCGCCGTAGCCCGGGTTCAGCGCCACCAGCACCTGCGGGGCGTCGGCGATGTGGAGCAATCCCGTCACCCCGAGCACGACGAACCATACGGCCATGACCGGGCCGAAGATTGTCGACACCCGCGCCGTGCCGAAGCGCTGCACCATGAACAGGCCGACGAGGATCAGCACGGTCAGCGGCACCACCCAGGGCTCGAGCGTCGGGGCCACGGTCTCGATTCCCTCCACCGCCGAGAGCACCGAAATCGCCGGGGTGATGATGGCGTCACCCAGGAACAGCGAACCGCCGACAATGCCGAGCCCGATGATCCAGGCCGGGCGTTTCTCGAAGGCATTGGTGGCCAGCGTCATCCGCGCCAGCGTGCCGCCCTCGCCCTTGTTGTCGGCCCTGAGCACGAAGGAGACGTACTTGACCGTCACCACAATCGTCAGCGCCCAGACGATGAGGGAGAGCAGGCCGACCACCTCGCCGGTGCCCGGCGTGGCGCCGGACGCATGCAGTGCCTCGCGGAAGGCGTAGAGCGGACTGGTGCCGATGTCGCCATAGACAACGCCCAAGGCGCCCAGGATCAGGATGGGGAGATTGGCTGGAACGGCGTGGTTGGCCGTTTCGGTCGCCCCTGCGCCGGCGGGTGTGCCGGGCGAAGTGGTCTGCGTCATATGCGCTGCGCTCACCCTGTTTGGGGTGGCGGGTGTCTACACCGCTCACCGCCGACACTCAACCGGCAAAATGCCAGCGTGGCACCCAAAGCGCAATCGGTCGCGGACAAAGCGGAAGGCGCGGGCGGCGCCGAGGGAAGCACCGCCCGCCGAGCCGGAGAGAGAGGAGGAGGACTCCGGCGCGGAAGATCGGGCTCAGGCGGCCCTGGAGGCCGCGGCGTCGGCAGCACGAGCCGACCGGGTGGCATTGGTCCACCAGGCGAGGTTATCGAGCAGGTCCTTGGCCGGGCCGTCGAAGGCGCCCTTCACGTCGTCCCAGTTCTTCTGTCCCATCATCAGCGGGAAGAAGTCGGAGCCGCCGACATTGACGCTCTGCCGCACCGGCGCGGCCTGCAGTTCGACCATGATGTTGCGCAGGTGCTCGATGGCGCGGGCGCCGCCGGCGGAGCCATAGCCCACGAAGGCGGCGGCCTTGCGCACGAACGGGGTGTAGGCCCAGTCGATGGCGTTCTTCAGCGCCGCGGTGATGGAGCGGTTGTACTCGGCGACGACGAAGATGTAGCCGTCGAACTCCTTGAGCTTGGCCTGCCAGCGGGCGGCCTCCGCGTTCGGGGTCGGCATCCAGGCATCGGAGGCCGGGGCATCGAACAGCGGCAGCGCATAGTCGCGCAGGTCGAGGATTTCGACCTCGAAGTCGCCGCGCGCCCGGGCGTGGTCGGCGATCCACTGCGCCGGCTTGTCGCCGAAACGGGTGGGACGGGTGGACGAGATGATGATGCCGATCTTGGGCTTGGACACTTGCTGCACTCCAGTATCAAAATGTGACCTAGGCCAAATAAGTGCCCTTGCATGGAGGTTGCAAGCAGGCACCTTGCTGGATCGAGGGCACACCGGACACCCTCGGTCACACCGCTGTGCTCGCGGTTACACTGTTGTGAGCAATGGATTTTCCGGCGGTCAGCGAACTGACGCGCCGACCGGACGCGACCTGATCCGCCTGTTGGCGTGTCCTGAGGATACTCCGTTCGACAATAGTGAACGGTGATATCAGCGGAGACCGAACGAATAGGTCCAGGCCAGCGCCTTCAGCCCCGTCTCGTCCAGTTCCGGGTGGCGCGGCTGCAGTTGTTCGATGGCGCGCTCGGTGACGCTCTTCTTGCTGCGCTTTTCGGGTGCCGCGACAGGCTGCTGCTGCAACTCCTCGAGCAGCGCCCCGATCCGCTGCTTGAGTTCGGCGGCCGGTCCGGCCCCATATCGGTTGGCAAGCTCGTTGCTGCGCGCCCGCGGGAACGGCGACCTGCCGAAACCGGTATAGAGGACGATCGCCTCGTTGATCGGATCGTCCGCGGGGGCGGACTCGGCGGGCGCGGTGCGGAGGACGGCGACGTTGCTCATG
>JAYRYA010000056.1:0-2940 GCA_041917255.1 Zoogloea sp. | reverse complement strand
GGCAAAGCGCGACTGCACCTCGGCCGAGTTGAAGTACTCGATCCACTTCACCGCGGCATCGGAGGCGTTCTTGCTGAACAGGTAGCCCGACAGGCCGCCCAGCGTGTCGGTCGGATCACCCTTGCCACCCTCGATGGTGGGGAAGGGGAGGATGCCCAGCTGGTCGTCCGGGATACCCTGCTTGGAGGCCGAGTTGTCCTTCATGACGCCGTAGTCCCAGTCGCCCATCAGGTGCATCGCGGCCTTGCCGTCGCCGAAATAGCCCGAGGCGTCGCCGTACGAGGCGGCCAGGAAGCCCTCCTGCCACGGCTCGAGCGAGGCCAGTTCGAGGAAGAGCTCGCCCGCCCTGACGAAGTCGGCACCGGCAAAGCCGTCGCCTTCACCGCGAGCGGCCGCCTCGAAGCCATCCTTGCCGGCCAGCCGGACGACGAGCTTGGACCACCAGAAGTGCGCCGGCCACTTGTCCTTGGCGCCCACCGCGAGCGGCGTGATGCCGGCCGCCTTGAACTTCTTGACGCCCTCCAGGAAGCCTTCCCAGCTCTCGAGGCTCGCCGGGTCGACGCCCGCCTGCGCAAAGAGCGCCTTGTTGTACCACAGCACGACCTCGCCCACGTCGCGGGCGAGGCCATAGAGGTGCCCGTCGGCCGCCGTGAACGCGGACACGCCTGCCGTGCCGGTGGAATCCTTGGCCGCCTGGGTGACCACGTCCTCGACCGGACGCAGCACGCCGGCCGCCGCCTGCTCGTAGAACACGCCGCCGCCCCACGAATGGAACACGTCCGGCGCATCGGCCGACTGCAGCAGGGTGGTCAGCTTGGCCTTGAAGGCTTCGTTCTCGAGGAACGGCAGTTCGACCTTGATGCCCGGGTTGGCCGCTTCGAACTCGGCGACGGCCTGGTTCATCAGTTCCAGTTCCTGCGGAATGGACGTGATGTGCAGATGCTTCACAACCGTTTGGGCCTGCACTGGCATGACCAGGGCCAGACCCAGCATTGCGGCGAGCGCAATACGCTTCATGATATCCTCCTGTCCTGACGGCGGCCAACGTCCCGGTATCAGGCGCCTCCCTGGCCGCAGCGGTGAGGCAGCCCCTCAGAACCAACTCCCACTTGCTACTTTTTACGCATCCCTTATTAAAGACGCAAGAGGTGCGTACCTCACGCCGCGTTTCTTTCGTGCCGGGGAGTAGGGCCCGGTTGCGAAATTCATGGTAACAGTCTGAAAGTGCGCGTGTTTCTGGTCAAAGGCAGGGTTTTCTGGATGCGCCCGGGTGGCGGAAGCGAACTTTTTTGCTACAGAGGGCAAACTAAATTCCACGTCCGAACCTCATCCCGGAGCGCGACGCCTTGGCCGTGAAGATCGCCGATCCCCTGCTGATGCGCGAGATCAACAAGTACCATGTGCTGGAGACGATCCGGTGCCATGGCCAGATCTCGCGGGTGGAGATATCGGAGCGCACCCTGCTCAGCGGCACCACCGTGTCGGCCATTACCGGCGCACTGATCGAGGAAGGTCTGATCGAGGCCATCCACACGCAGCAGAACGGGGAGGCGCAGCGTGGTCGGCCCAGGGTGCTGCTCGGGCTGGTTCGCGACGCCGCCTACGTGCTCGGCATCCGCATCTCGGACGCGATGACCACCGTGACCCTGGTGGATTTCCGCGGCGAGTTGGTGTCGTTGCTGCAATTGCCCGTCCGCATGGCCCGGCAGCCGGCCGAGGTGATCGCCGACCTGATCGAGGACGCCATGGAGGAGTGCGTGACCAAGGCGGCCATCGATCGGGCGCGCATCCGGGGCATCGGGGTCGGTGTGCCGGGCCTCGTCGATCCGCGCTCCGGCAAGAGCTATTCCAGCACGGTGTTCGGCGAGCGGGAGATCCCGCTGACCAGCCTGCTCGGCGAGCGGACCGGCCTGCCGGTGAAGATCGAGAAGCCGGCCAACCTGCTGGCGCTGGCCGAGAGCTGGTTCGGCTACGCGCAGCGCGAGAAGAGCTTTGCCGTGGTGGCGCTGGACCAGACCGCCAGTCTCGGCCTGTGGGTCGACTCCGACCTGCACCGGGGGGCCAGCACGCTCGGCCCCACCTTCGGGCACATCAAGGTCGGCGGCCGCGGGGTGCTGTGCGAGTGCGGGCAGACCGATTGCCTCAACGCCTATGTCAGCCATGTCGCGATGCGCCGTCAGGCCGCCGAGGCGCTGGGGGCGGCGTTCATCGATACCCCCGCGGCGCGGGCCGACCTGCCGTCGGCGCTTGCTGCCGCCAGCGATTCCGGCAATGCCGCGGCCCGGGCCCTGATCGAGGGGCACGGCGAGCGGCTGGGCATCGCGATCTCGCACGTGATCAACCTGATCAATCCCGAGAAGATCATCATCGCGCTCGACTCGCAGCGCTATTGCGAACAACTGGCGCCCGCCCTCAAGGCGGCCGCGGCCGCCAACAGCTTTCGAGCCCACTTCGCCACCACCGAGCTGATCTTCCATACCCCGGACGACCAGCTCTGGGCGCGAGGTGCTGCGGCATTGATGCTGCGCGATATCTACAGCGCGCCATGGACACCGGCCTGAAGGAGGAAAGGCAATGACCAAGACAGCCCTTATCGTCTGGGGAGGCTGGGATGGGCACACACCGGAGCAGAGCGCCCAGCTGGTTGCCGGCCTGCTGAAGCAGCACGGCTTTGCCGTGGACATCGAGCCGACCACGGAGGCCTTTGCCGACGAGGGGCTCGGCAAGTACGACCTGATCATTCCGGCCGTCACCATGTCGCGGATCGAGCGGGAGGAGCTCAAGAATCTCCTCGCCACGGTGCGCGCCGGCACCGGGCTGGCCGGCTTTCACGGCCTGATGTGCGACAGTTTCCGCAACGAACCGGACTACCAGTTCATGACCGGCGGGCAGTGGGTGGCCCACCCGGGCAACATCATCGACTACACCGTCAACGTCACC
>JAYRYA010000055.1:0-3175 GCA_041917255.1 Zoogloea sp. | reverse complement strand
CCGTCAGCGCCTTGACCGAGGACGAGCCACCCTGGATCACGGTGGTGACGTCGTCGAAGTAGCCGGCGCCGACTTCCTGCTGGTGCGACACGAAGGTGTAGCCCTGCTCGCGAGCGGCGAATTCCGGTTCCTGCACCATCTCGGTGTAGTGCTTCATGCCTTCGCCGCGGGCGTAGGCGTGGGCGAACTTGAAGGTGTTGAACCAGTTGATGTGGATGCCGGCCAGGGTGATGAACTGGTACTTGTAGCCCAGCGCCGAGAGTTCGTCCTGGAACTTGGCGATGGTCTTGTCGTCCAGGTTCTTCTTCCAGTTGAAGGACGGCGAGCAGTTGTAGGACAGCAGCTTGCCGGGGTGGGCGGCATGCACGGCCTGGGCGAACTCGCGGGCGAAGCCCAGGTCCGGGGTACCGGTCTCGCACCACACCAGGTCGGCGTAGGGGGCGTAGGCGACGCCGCGGCTGATCGATTGCTCGAGGCCGTTCTTGACACGGTAGAAGCCTTCCTGGGTGCGCTCACCGGTAAGGAAGGGCTTGTCGTTGGCGTCGTGGTCGGAGGTGATGAGGTTGGCGGCTTCGGCGTCGGTGCGGGCCAGGATGATGGTCGGCACACCCATGACGTCGGCGGCGAAGCGGGCGGCGATCAGCTTCTCGCAGGCTTCCTGGGTCGGCACCAGCACCTTGCCGCCCATGTGGCCGCACTTCTTCACGGCAGCGAGCTGGTCTTCGAAATGCACACCGGCGGCGCCGGCGGCGATCATGTTCTTCATCAGCTCGAAGGCGTTCAGCACGCCGCCGAAACCGGCCTCGGCGTCGGCGACGATCGGCAGGAAGTAGTCGACGAATTCCTTGTCGCCCGGGTTGATGCCACGCGACCACTGGATCTCGTCGGCACGCTTGAAGGTGTTGTTGATGCGGCGAACCATGGTCGGGACCGAGTCGTAGGCGTACAGCGACTGGTCGGGATACATGGTCTCGGAGGTGTTGCCGTCGGCGGCGACCTGCCAGCCGGACAGATACACGGCTTCGAGACCGGCCTTGGCCTGCTGCATCGCCTGACCGGCGGTGATCGCGCCGAAGGCGTTCACATAGCCCTTCTTGGCGCCGCCATTGACACGCTCCCACAGCAGCTTGGCACCACGCTGGGCCAGGGTGTACTCGGGCTGCAGGCTGCCACGCAGGCGGACCACGTCGGCCGCGGAGTAGCCGCGCTTGATGCCTTTCCAACGGGGATTCTCGGCCCAGTCTTTTTCGAGGGCGGCGATTTGCTGTTCGCGGGTCAGGGTCATGATGCGTCCTTATGAATGCAGGAGGGGGTCAGGCATCGCGGCGGGTTCAGGCACCGGTCGCGGTGTTCCGGCTGCAGCGGTTTTCGAGGGAGAAAGGACACTGCAGATGGGAAGAGAGTATAGGAGGCATTCCGCGCAGCAGCAATATGTCTTATATAAGACATAAGAAAAAATCTTTTCTATCTAAAACAAAGGCTTGTTAAACGCGTTTTGTATCGTGAAAAGAAATGGAGCGCTGTGAAACGGAAAGGCGGCGTCGCTCTGCTGCATTGCACGCCCGGCGGTTCCGGTAGGCGCGAAGCGAGTCGCGATCCCTCCTCCGGGCGCTTGCGGTGCGTCGAGGGCCTCACATGGGCAGCGAAGCAAGCCCGGCGCCGCTCAGAGCAAGGGCTCCGCGCTTACGACCACGCCGTCCTCGTCGGCGTAGACGTGGTGGCCGGGCTGGAAGGTGACGCCGCCGAAGCCCACCGGGATGTCAACCTCGCCGACGTTGCGCTTGACGGTCTTCTTCGGGTGGGTGCCGAGGGCGAAGACGCCGAGGTCCATCTCGCCGATCGCCTTGGAGTCGCGGATGCAGCCGTACACGAGGATGCCGGCCCAGCCATTCTTCACCGCGAGTTCGGCGAGCTGGTCGCCGACCAGGGCGCAGCGCATCGAGGCGCCGCCGTCGATCACCAGCACGCGGCCATTCCCGGGTCCTTCCAGTGCCTTGCGGACGAAGGAGTTGTCCTCGAAGATCTTCAGCGTGGCGATCGGTCCACCGAAGGACGGGCGGCCGCCGTAGCTGGCGAACATGGGGGCGACGACGGCGAGCTTGTCCTCGTGCGCGTCGCAGAGGTCGGCGGTCTGGATGTTCATGCGGGCTCCTCGAGAAAGAAGTGTGGCGATGCGCCGGATGGTCGGCGCGGGAGCAGGCATGATAAACGACGTGGCCAGGGGGGACTCCGCCGGGCGGGTGGGGCGGCCATGAAAAACGGCATGCCGCGTTTCCGCCGGCATGCCGTCTTGCGAGGAAGGGGCGGAATCAGGCCGTGGCCGCTTCCGTCTCCTCGAACACCAGCTTCACCTTGTCGTCCTCGTCGAGGTCGATGGTCACCTTGCCGCCATTGACGAGCCGCCCGAACAACAACTCGTCGGCCAGTGCCGAGCGGATGGTGTCCTGGATCAGACGGGCCATCGGGCGCGCGCCCATCAGCGGATCGAAGCCCTTCTCGGCCAGCCAGGCCTTGAGCTCGTCGCTGAAGTGGGCCTCGACCTTCTTCTCGTGCAACTGGGCCTCGAGCTGCATCAGGAACTTGTCCACCACGCGCAGGATGACCTCGTTGTCGAGCGCCTTGAACGAGATCATCGCATCCAGCCGGTTGCGGAACTCCGGCGTGAACAGGCGCTTGATGTCGCCCATCTCGTCGCCCGGCTCGCGCTTGGCCGAGAAGCCGATCACCGACTTCTGCATCGCTTCGGCGCCCGCGTTGGTGGTCATGATGATGATCACGTTGCGGAAGTCCGCCTGGCGGCCGTTGTTGTCGGTCAGCGTGCCGTGGTCCATGACCTGCAGCAGGATGTTGTAGATGTCCGGATGTGCCTTCTCGATCTCGTCGAGCAGCAGCACGCTGTGCGGCTTCTTGGTGATCTGCTCGGTGAGCAGGCCGCCCTGGTCGAAGCCGACGTAGCCCGGGGGCGCGCCGATCAGGCGGCTGACTGCGTGCCGTTCCATGTATTCGGACATGTCGAAGCGCACCAGCTCGATGCCCAGCGTGTAGGCGAGCTGGCGGGCGACCTCGGTCTTTCCGACGCCGGTGGGGCCGGAGAACAGGAAGGAGCCGATCGGCTTCTGCGGGTTGCCGAGCCCGGAGCGCGACATCTTGATCGCCTTGGCAAGCGCCTCGATCG
>JAYRYA010000054.1:0-3567 GCA_041917255.1 Zoogloea sp. | reverse complement strand
GCCTCGAAACCCTCGAGATCGCCCTGCCGGCCGTGGTCACGACGGATCTGCGCCTCAATGAGCCGCGCTATGCGACGCTGCCGAACATCATGAAAGCCAAGAAGAAGCCCCTTGATACCGTCAAGCCGGCTGATCTGGGAGTGGATGTGACTCCCCGTCTGACGACCCTGAAAGTCGTCGAACCGCCGAAGCGCAGCGCCGGGGTGATGGTGACCGATGTGGGCCAGCTGGTGGACAAACTCAAGAACGAAGCGAAGGTGCTGTGATGACGGTTCTGGTGATTGCCGAACACGACAATGCGACCCTGAAGGGCGCAACCCTCAATACGGTCACTGCCGCGGGGCGGCTGGGGGGCGACATCGCCCTTCTGCTGGTGGGCTCCGGCGCGGGTGCTGCGGCTGAAGCCGCCGCCAAACTGGCGGGCGTGGCCAAGGTTCTGCTGGCGGATTCCGCCGCGTTTGCCGATCAGTCCGCCGAGAACGTGGCGGCGCAGGTCGTCTCCGTTGTAAGTGCGTCGGGTGGTTCGATCACCCATGTGCTGGCTCCCGCCACCACCTTTGGCAAGAACGTGCTGCCCCGCGTCGCGGCATTGCTGGATGTGGCGCAGATCTCTGAGATTGTTGCCATCGAGTCCGCCGACACCTTCGTGCGCCCCATCTATGCCGGTAACGCCCTGGCCACGGTCAAATCCGCCGATCCGGTCAAGGTCATCACGGTGCGTACCACGGCCTTCGAAGCCGCCGGGGAGGGTGGTTCCGCCGCCGTCGAGCAGATCGCACCGGTGGCCGATTCCGGCCTCTCGAAGCTGCTGGGCCGCGAACTGACCAAATCCGCCCGTCCGGAGCTGGGGGCCGCCAAGATCATCGTGTCCGGCGGCCGCGGCATGGGTAGCGGCGAAAACTACCGGGCCGTGCTGGAACCCCTGGCCGACAAGCTGGGTGCGGCCCTCGGTGCCAGCCGTGCGGCGGTGGACGCGGGATACGTGCCGAACGACTACCAGGTCGGGCAGACCGGCAAGATCGTCGCGCCGCAGCTCTACGTGGCGGTGGGCATCTCCGGTGCCATCCAGCATCTGGCCGGCATGAAGGATTCCAAGGTGATCGTGGCGATCAACAAGGATCCCGAAGCGCCGATCTTCCAGGTGGCGGACTACGGGCTGGTGGCCGACCTGTTCGAGGCGGTTCCCCAATTGACCGCTTCGGTCTGATCGAGCTAAGCGACCCCCGGGGCGGGTTCGAGTGAACTTCCAGCCCGATCTTTTCTCCGGAGTCTGGCATGTCTTTGCCGTCCTCTGCGGGTTGGGGGTCGCGGTCTGGATCGGGCGGACCGCGCCCTGGCGCCGCCTGCTCGATGGGCATCAGCTCAACGCCGTCCTCGGCGCAGCCGTCATCCTGACCCTGCTGTGGAGCCTCAATGCGGGTGTTTACCCTGGCTTGAACCTCCACCTGCTGGGTGCCATGGCGGCAACCCTGATCTTCGGCCCCCAGTTGGCTCTGGTTGTTCTGGGCCTCGCCCTGGCGGGCGTGACCCTGAACGGCAGCGTCGAATGGGGCGCCTACCCGATCAACTTCCTGGTGATGGGCGTCATCCCGGTTGCCTTCGGCAGCCTCTACTTCACGCTCATCGAGCGCTGGCTGCCGCGGCACTTTTTTGTCTATATATTTGTCAATGCCTTCATCGGCGCCGCAGTGATCGTCCTGCTCCAGGGCCTCGTCGCGTCGCTGGCCCTCTTTGCCGCCGGCGCTTACCCGGCGGACAAGCTGTTGTCCGAGTATCTGCCTTTCTTCCTGCTGCTGGGCTTCGCTGAAGCCTGGCTGTCTGGCATGGCACTGACCCTGCTGGTCGTGTATTGCCCCGAATGGGTTGCGAGCTTTGACGACAGCCGTTATCTGAAGAACAAGTAAGCCGGCCGGCAGGTCGTAAAACCTAAAACAACATTCTGTGGAGAAAAAATCAATGAGCAGTTACAACGCACCAATCCGTGACATGCAATTCGTCCTGCGCGAACTGGCCGATCTCGAGGCCGTCTCGGCCCTTCCGGGCTGCGAGGACGCCACTTCCGATCTGGTCGATGCCATCCTTGAAGAAGCCAACAAGTTCGCCAGTGGCGTGATTGCCCCCCTCAACTGGACCGGTGACCAGGAAGGTGCCACCTGGGACAACGGCGAGGTGCGGACCGCCACCGGCTGGAAGGAGGCTTACACGCAGTTCGCCGAGGCCGGCTGGACCGCGCTGGCCTGCGAGCCGGAGTTTGGCGGCCAGGGCCTGCCTAAGCTCGTTTCCACCGCGGTGATGGAGATGTGGAAATCCGCCAATATGGCCTTCTCCCTTTGCCCGATGCTGACCAATGGCGCCATCGAATCCATCAAGCTGCGTGGCACCGACGAGCAGAAGGCGCTGTATCTGCCCAAGATGGTGAGCGGCGAATGGACGGGCACCATGAACCTCACCGAGCCCTCCGCCGGCTCCGATCTGGCCGCAGTGCGCACCCGCGCCGTGCCCCAGGGTGATGGCACCTACAAGATCTTCGGCCAGAAGATCTTCATCACCTATGGCGAGCACGACATGACCGAGAACATCATTCACCTGGTGCTGGCCCGTCTGCCGGACGCACCGGAGGGGGTGAAGGGCATCTCCCTGTTCGTCGTGCCCAAGTTCCTGCTCAAGGCCGATGGCACGCCCGGCGAGCGCAACGACGTGCATTGCGTGTCCATCGAGCACAAGCTGGGCATCCACGCCAGCCCGACGGCCGTGCTGGCTTTTGGCGACAAGGGCGGGGCCATTGGCACCCTGGTGGGCGAGGCCAATCGTGGCCTTGAGTACATGTTCATCATGATGAACGAAGCCCGCTTTGCCGTCGGCATGGAGGGCCTGGCCCTGTCCGAGCGTGCTTACCAGCAGGCGCTGGCCTATGCCAAGGAGCGCATCCAGGGCACCGAGGCCGGCGTGCGTGGCGGCCCGAAGGTGAGCATCATCCACCACCCCGACGTGCGCCGCATGCTGTTGAGCATGAAGTCGCAGATCGAGGCCCAGCGTGCGCTGGCCTACGTGGTGGGTGCCGCGACCGACATGGCTCACCACCATCCGGACGAGGCCGTGCGCACCCGAAGCCAGGCCTTCATGGATCTGATGATTCCGGTGGTCAAGGGCTGGCTCACCGAGGCGTCCATCGAGATCACCTCCACCGGTGTGCAGGTGCACGGGGGGATGGGCTTCATCGAAGAGACCGGCGCTGCCCAGCACCTTCGCGACGCACGCATCACGGCGATCTACGAGGGCACCACGGCAATCCAGGCCAATGACCTGATCGGTCGCAAGATCGCGCGGGAGGGTGGCGAGACGGTCAAGCTCGTGATCGCCGAGATGCGCCGGGTCGAGGCCCAGTTGTCGGAAGCGGCGGGGGACGAGTTTGCCGCCATCCGCAAGGCCCTCTCAGCCGGCGTGACGGCGCTGGAGGAGGCCGTCGCCTACATCGTCGCGACCTACGGTGCCGACATCAAGTCGGCGTCGGTGGGCTCGGTTCCCTTCCTCAAGCTGCTGGGGATCGTCGCGGGCGGCTGGCAGATG
>JAYRYA010000053.1:0-3937 GCA_041917255.1 Zoogloea sp. | reverse complement strand
ACATCGAGCGTCCGCCCCACGCCAAGGCCATGATCGACCTGTCGGTGGCGGCCGGGCGCATCTTCTACCCGCGCAATGTCTTCAAGGCCGCCGTGCGCGACGTGAGCACCTGGCTGCTCAACCAGATTCCGGCGGTGAAGCGCTATTTCAGCGAGATGCGCTACAAGCCCATGCCTTTCTATTCGGAAGGTCTGGTCGTCCATGAAAAGACCGTGCGCGGAAATTCGCCCGTCGGTCGCCTCTTCATCCAGCCCCGGGTGCGCACCCAATCGGGTGAGGTGAAGCTGCTTGATGACGTGATCGGCACCGGCTTTGCGCTGCTGTCCTGGGGCGCCGACCCCAACTACTGGCTGACCCCGCGCAGCAAGGCCATCCTGGCTGCCATGAACGCGCGCATCCTTACCGCCAAGCCGGTGGTGCAGATGCAGCGCCGGGTGGACATCAGTGACGCGACCGAAGTCATCGGCGACGAGCAGATGCGTCTCAAGGACTGGTTCGGCGAGCACCCGGGGTCCATCGTCGTGCTGCGCCCCGACCGCTTTGTCGCCGGCATCGCCTTCCCGGTGGAAATCAACGAACTGCTCGAAGCCGTGGCCGGCAAGATGGGCCTCAACGTGGATGCCGCGCGCCAGCCGGCCTCCACCACCCTCCAGGAGGCCGCATGAGCTTTCTGCTGCAATGCCTCTCCCACACGCCCCTCAAGGGCTACGTAGACCCGCTGCCCGAAGTGGTCGAGGAAGCCGGCCGCATCGTGGCAACCCTGAGCGCCGAGGTGGAAGCCTTTGATCCGGAACTGGTCATCCTGTTTGCGCCCGATCATTACAACGGCTTCTTTCTCGATGCGATGCCCCAGTTCTGCATCGGCACCGCCGCCACCTCGGTGGGGGACTACATGACTTCCCCAGGCCCGCTGGACGTGCCCCGGGAGATTGCCGAAGCCTGCGCCGAGCACGTGGTGGCGGCGGACATCGACCTCGCCGTGTCCTACCGTATGCTGGTGGATCACGGTTTTGCCCAGCCCCTGGAAGAGATCTGCGGCGGACTCGACCGCTACCCGGTGATTCCGCTCTTCATCAACAGCGTGGCGCCGCCGGTGGTGAGCTTCCGCCGTGCGCGGCAGTTTGGCGAGGCGGTGGGCGAGTTTGCCCGCAAGCTGGGCAAGCGCACCCTGATCGTCGGCTCCGGCGGCCTGTCCCACAACCCGCCCGTGCCCCAGATCGCCACCGCCGTGCCGGAAGTGGCCGAGCGACTGATCGCCGGCCGCAACCCCACCCCCGACGCCCGGGCCGCACGCCAGCAGCGCACCATCGACGCCGCCACCCTCTTTTCCACCGGCGACAGCCCCCTGCACCCCCTCAACCCCCAGTGGGACGAGGCCTTCATGGCCAACCTGGCCTGCCAGGACTGGACTGCGCTGGACGCCTACGGCAACGCTGCCATCACCGAAGCGGCCGGCGCCTCGGCCCACGAAGTGAAGACCTGGGTGGCCGCCAACGCCGCCATGAACGCCGCCACCGGCGGGCATTATCAGGTGCAGTCCCGCTACTACCGGGCGATCCCGGAATGGATCGCCGGCTTTGCCGCCCTCACCGGCATCGCCGCCTGACCGCGAAAACAGCATTCGAACACCCAACCGAGGAGACAAACCATGAATACCCGCCAACTCATTGCCCTGGGCATCGCCGCCCTGGCCGCCACCCCGGCCCTGGCCGACATCAACGTCGGTGTCATCGCCTCCCTCACCGGCCCCGCCGCCGCCCTGGGTGCCGAAACCAAGAAGGCCGTGGCCCTCTTTCCCACCACGGTGGGGGGCGAGAAGATCAACTTCATCGTCCTGGATGACGGCACCGACCCCACCAACGCCGTCAAGAACGTGCGCAAGCTGATCTCCGAAGACAAGGTGGACGCCATCCTCGGCCCCAACCTGATCAGCACCGCCGTGGCCATGGCCGACGTGGCCAACGCCGAGAAGACCCCGATGATCTCCGTCGCGCCCCTGGATGTGTCCGGCGACAAGCGCGGCTACATCTTCCGCAGCGAGCCCTCCGCCGACCTGATGGTGGGCCGCGTGGTGGCCGACATGGTCGAAGGTGGTGCCAAGACCGTGGGCTTCATCGGCTTCTCCGATTCCTGGGGTGAGCTGCTGCTGAAGGCCCTCACCAAGGCCACCGAAGGCAAGATCAAGATCGTCGCCACCGAACGCTACGGTCGCGCCGACCCCAGCGTGCAGGCCCAGGTGCTCAAGGTGATGTCGGCCAAGCCGGACGTGGTCTTCGTCGGCGCCTCCGGCACCCCCGCCGCCATGCCCCAGATCACCCTGCGCGAGCGCGGCTACAAGGGCAAGATCTACCAATCCCACGGTGTCACCAGCAAGGAGTTCCTGCGGGTTGGTGGCAAGGCCGTCGAAGGCGCGCTGATTCCCGTGGGCCCGGTGCTGGTGGCCGAACAGCTGCCCGACAGCCACCCCACCAAGAAGGCCGCCGTGGCCTTCGTGAAGGAGTTCGAAGGCAAGAACGGTCCGGATTCCCGCTCCACCTTTGCCGGCGCCTCCTGGGACGCCTGGCAGCTGCTGCAAAATGCCATTGTCACCGCCCAGAAGGCCAAGGTGAAATCCGGCACCCCGGAATTCCGCAACGCCCTGCGTGACGGCATCGAGAAGACCAGCAAGCTGGTGGGCACCAACGGCGTCTACACCATGGGCGCCAACGACCACGCCGGCTACGACGCCAGCGCCATCGTGCTCATCAAGGTCGAGAACAACCACTGGAAGCTGGTGAAGTGATGAGCGACGCTTCCCTGCTTGGCACGGAAGCCGCGGCGGCGCTGCTCAAGGCAGCCGCCGCCGGCGGCCACACCATCGCCCCCCTGCGCGACCGTCTGCGCCATGCCGACCAGGACGGTGCCTACGCCGTCCAGGAGGCCAACACCCAGGCCTGGCTGGCCGAAGGCCGCCGCCTGGTGGGGCGCAAGATCGGTCTCACCTCCCTGGCCGTGCAGGCCCAGTTGGGGGTCGATCAGCCCGACTTCGGCATGCTGTTTGCCGACATGGCCGTGGGTGACGGCGAGCCGGTGGCCCTCGGGCGCCTGATCCAGCCCAAGGTCGAGGCCGAGGTGGCCCTCGTCATCGGTCGCGATCTGACCCACGAGCGGCACACCTACGCCGACCTCATCCGCGCCACCGAGTATGTGCTGCCCGCCATCGAGATCGTCGACAGCCGGATCGAGAGCTGGAACATCCGCTTCGTCGATACCGTGGCCGACAACGCCTCCAGCGGCCTCTTCGTGCTCGGCGGCCAGCCGCGGCGCTTGCAGGATGTGGACCTCACCGCCTGCGCCATGGAAATGCGTCGTGGTGCCGAAGTGGAGTCCACCGGCAACGGCCGCGCCTGCCTGGGCAGCCCCCTCAACGCCGCCGTGTGGCTGGCCGACGTGATGGTGCGCTGCGGCCGCCCCCTGCTGGCCGGCGACATCGTCCTCACCGGCGCCCTCGGCCCCATGGTCAGCGTCCGGCCCGGCGAGCGCTTCGATGTCAGCGTCGAAGGCCTCGGCAGCGTCTCGGCCTTGTTCGCCTGATCCGCCCTACCTAACAAGAGAGAATTGCCATGACCCAGAAAATCAAATGCGCCCTGATCGGCCCGGGCAACATCGGCACCGACCTGCTGGCCAAGCTTCAGCGCAGCCCGGTGCTGGAACCGGTGTGGATGGTGGGGATCGACCCCGAATCCGACGGTCTCAAGCGCGCCCGTGAAATGGGCATCAAGACCACCGCCGAGGGCGTGGATGGCCTCCTGCCCCACGTGCTCGCCGATGGTGTGCAGATCGCCTTCGACGCCACCAGCGCCTACGTGCATGCCGAGAACAGCCGCAAGCTCAATGAATTGGGCGTGCTGATGATCGACCTCACCCCGGCTGCCATCGGCCCCTTCTGCGTGCCGCC
>JAYRYA010000052.1:0-4821 GCA_041917255.1 Zoogloea sp. | reverse complement strand
ATGGTGCGCGAAATCCTCCCGATCATGCCGGCCGAAGTGCAGGAAGTGGGCGGCAAGGCGACGATGGTCGTGCGCGGCGAAGTGCTGCCGATCATGCCTTTGTCCACCTTGCTCGGCTGGGAGCAGACCCAGACGCCCGAGTACGGCGTGCTGATGCAGAGCGCCGAGCAGAGTTTCATCCTCGCCATCGACAGCTTTGCCGGCCGCGAAGATGCGGTGATCAAGTCCCTCGACGACTTCCGCCCGAAGGGCGTGGCCGGCGTCACCACCCTGTCCAACGGCCAGATCGTGCTGATCCTCGACATGAAGGAGCTGCTCGGGGCGATGGGCGACACCCGTGGCGTCTCCCGCCGCGTGCTGCTCGCTCAGCTGTCGATGCCGGCCCTCGCCGCATAAGGGCATTGCGCACGACGCGGTGCCACATCCCGCAGGCCGTCACACTCTGCAACAAAAGGGCGTGACGTAAGGCTCCCATCCCACGGGCGGGGCTCGGTTAGGATCGTCCCGACTGTGCCCCTTGTGCCTTGCCATCCCGGCAACGCCGCGCAAGCTGGGCAGGGGAGCAAGGCGTGGGTGGCTTCGATTTCGACTACTGGAAAGACTTGGCGGAGAAGGACCCGCCGGCCTTCTTTCGTGCGCGCGACGAGGCCTTGCGCGAGTGCATCGCCATGCATCCGGGTCAGGAAGGCGTGCTTGCCGAACTCCAGGCCCGCATCGACTCCATCCGGGTGTTGTCGGGCACGCCGCTGCAGGCCAGCCGGGAACTGTTCGGTTTGATGGAAGAACAACTCGTGCTCCTTGGGCTCAAGCTCAAAGAACTCCAGCGCGAAACGGAAGGCCTGCGCGACACGCTGTGCAGCCAGCCCGGCCGCGTCGTCTGAAGCCAGCCGAAATCCCTCCTCCACTGCAATAGCTGCCTCAAAGCCGTTCTATTCGCCGTCTTGGTGCTGCGCGCGGGCGCGTATCGTGCGGACATCTGAACCTCCGCCCGGCAGCTCATGGCCGAAGACAGCGACCTCGAAAAATCCGAATCAGCCTCACCGCGACGGCTGGAGCAGGCCCGTGAAGAAGGGCAGGTTCCCCACTCGCGGGAACTGGCCACCTTCATCTCGCTGCTGGTCGGGGTGGTGAGCCTTTACGTGCTCGGGCGCTGGGGCGGGCACCGGATGATGCAACTCTTCAAATCCGGCCTCAGCTTCGACCGCCGGCTGGTCTTCGAGCCGGGCAGCATGGGCGACGCCCTGCTGAATCTCGGCACCGACGCGATGCTCACGATCGCCCCCCTGCTGCTCGCATCGGTTGCCGCCGCGCTGGTCACGCCCTTCCTGATGGGCGGCTGGGTGTTCTCGTCCCAGGTGCTGCGCTTCGACCTGAGCCGCCTCGATCCGCTGCAGGGGCTGGGGCGCATGTTCTCCACCCACGGCCTCGTCGAACTGGTCAAGGCCAGCCTCAAGGCCGTGCTGGTGGCCAGCGTCGGGGTGTGGGTGGTGTGGCGCGAGCGCGACCACCTGTTCTCGCTGATGCTCCAGCCCCTCGAAGCCAGCATGGACGACTTCGCCTCGCTGGTGCTCCTGTCGGCCCTGCTGATCGTCGCCAGCCTCGCTGTGATCGCCGCCATCGACGTGCCATTCCAGCTGTGGGAATACCATCGCCGCCTGCGCATGACCAAGGAAGAAGTGCGCCAGGAAATGAAGGAGCAGGAGGGCGACCCGCAGATCAAGGCCCGCATCCGCGCCGCCCAGCGCGAAATGTCCCGCCGTCGCATGATGACCAACGTGCCCACCGCCGACGTGGTGGTCACCAACCCGACCCACTATTCGGTCGCCCTCAAGTACGACCCGGACCGGGCCGGAGCCCCGGTCGTGGTTGCCAAAGGCAAAGACCTGATCGCCCTCAACATCCGCGAGCTCGCCAAGGCAAACGGCGTGCCCATCCTCGAAGCGCCGCCGCTGGCCCGCGCCCTGTATGCCCACTGCGAACTGGAACAGCAGATTCCCGCCGCGCTGTACACCGTGGTCGCCGAAGTGATGGCCTGGGTCTTCCAGCTCAACCACTGGATCGCCGAAGGCGGCCTGCCGCCGGAGCAACCCACCCGCCTCGCGGTGCCGGAAGGGATGGACCCGGGGACGGGGGAGCCCACGGCCTGAATTCCGTGGGCTGGCGGGCCGAGGCGCGGTCTACCGATGCGCCTTCGTGGCGGTCAGCGTCTCATCGCCACTAGAATGACGTTCGACCGATCAATCCACCCGTCCGGCATCCCTTGCCGGTCCGCGCCGAACGCCGATCATGACTCTCCGCTGGCTGCACATCTCCGACTTCCACTTCCGGGGCGGCGACCCCTACGACCGTGACGTGGTCCTGCGTGCGCTGGTTTGCGCCGTGCGCACCTACCGCAAGGAGGGCCGCCAGCCCGACCTGATCTTCGCCACCGGCGACATCGCCCAGTCCGGCAAGGCCACGGAATATGACCCGGCCAGCGCTTTCTTCGACGCCATCCTCGCCGCCGCCGGCCTTGAGCGGCGCCAGCTCTTCGTGGTACCGGGCAATCACGATGTCGACCGCGACCAGGGGGTCGGCCTGGCGCGCACCCTCGGCTCCCGCGAGGAGGCCGACCGCTATTTCGCCCCGGCGCAGCCCAAGCCTCATCTCACGCAGAAGATGCGCGCCTTTCGCGCCTGGTACGACGACTACTTCCGGGGCATTCGCGCCTTGCCGGCCCACAGCACCTGCGGTCCGGTCGAGCGCATCGACGTTCGAGGGCGCGACGTTGCCGTGCTGCCTGTCAACAGCGCCCTGTTCTGCGGCGAAGGGCACGATCACAGCCAGCTCATTGTCGGGCGGCGCTGCCTCGACGAAGCCATCACCGCCCTCGGCGCGCAGGATGCCGCGCTGCGGGTGGCGCTGATTCACCATCCTCTCGACTGGCTCAGCGACATCGAGCGCAGCAACATCAAGGCACGGCTGGCTGGCGAGGTGGACGTGATCCTGCGCGGCCACCTCCACGAAAATGAGGTGGAGGGCGTGCAGTCGGTTGCCGGCAGGGTCGTGCACCTGGCCGCCGGGGCCAGCTACCAGACGCGCCAGTGGCCCAACCGGGCGCTCTACTGCACCGTCGATGGCCCCGAGCTGCGCGTCTTCCCGATCCGTTACGAGGACAGCCCCACCGAGGTGTGGACCGTTGACCCCAGCCTCTTCCCCGCAGCCCCCGGCTACGAAGGGCGGTTCTCCCTCCACCGGCTCGCCCCCGCGGCGCCGGCCAGCCCGCCTCCCGCCGTCACTGCCGCGGCTGCGCCCGCCGCCTTTCGCAGCAACATCCCCACCCGCGGCAATCATCCCTTCGTCGGCCGCGAAGCCTTGCTCCAGGCCATCGAAGCCACCCTCGGCGACCCTGCCACCGACAGGCTGCTGGTGCTCCACGGCCCGCCGGGCGTCGGCAAGAGCGAGCTCGCGCGGGAATTCGCCCGCGCGGCGCAGCGCCGTTATCCCGGCGGCACCTTCCAGCTGCGCATGGGCGGCGGGCTCGGGGCGCTGGATCTGGCGCGCATCGGCAGTAACCACCTGCAGCTTCACTTTCCCCCCGACCTCCCGCCGGAGGATCAGGCCGAGCGCACCCTGCTGGCGCTGGCCGCCGCGCCGAGCCTGCTGATCTTCGACAACGTGGTGGACGCCGACGAGATGCACCCCTGGCTGCCCCGCGCCGGCATGCCCTGCCATGTGCTCGTTACCAGCTGGAACGAAGCCCTGACCCTCGACTGGGCCGCGCTGCCGGTGCCGCCGCTCAGCGACCGCGCCGCCCGCCAGCTGGTGGATGAAGTGGCCGGCGACGGCGTGCCGGCCGCCACCCGCCGCGCGCTGCTGGCCCGCTCGGACGGCCTGCCGGTTCACCTGCTGCCGGCCGCCAGTGCGCTGGCCGTCGGCGCCCAGCGCGGGCGGCCCGGTGCGCCGCCGACGCTGGGCAAGGATGCCGAGGCCAGCTTCCGCGTGCCCTACGACGCCCTCGATGCCGGCGCCCGCCTGCTGCTCCACGCCGCCGCCTTCATGAACCCCCAGCAGATCGTCGCCGACGAGCTGCGGCTGGCGGTGGTCGGCACA
This sequence comes from Zoogloea sp., assembly GCA_041917255.1. GTDB lineage: Bacteria > Pseudomonadota > Gammaproteobacteria > Burkholderiales > Rhodocyclaceae > Zoogloea. Next base: position 729 of record JAYRYA010000052.1, on the reverse strand, counting down.
CCCGCCGGCGCCGACTTCGCGCGCCACCTCGACGCCTGCCAGGATTTCCACCTGCTGGAAGGCACCGACGAGCTGCGCATGCACCAGCTATTCGCCGCCTTCGTCCTCGCCCAGCCCCGCGACGGGGCACTGCAGGCCGCGGTGAACGGCCTGCGGGCCGCCCAGTGGCAGCGCTGCGTGGCGCTGGCAGAGGCGGTCGCCGCCAATCCCGCCGATGACGGCCTGGTTTACCGCTTGCTCGCCTACCGGCTGGCGCCGGCCGACTGGCTTGCGGCGGGGATGTGCCCGTCGGGCGGGGAGGGCGAATGGATTGGGAGGGCGTTGGCCGAGATCGGCCGCTTCGACGCCGCCCGGCCGTGGTACGAGCGGGCGGTGAAGGAGGCGGTACGGGGCGATTTGGATGGTCGGGTGGATCATTCGAGCCTGGGCTCCAGCCTGCATCAGGTCGGGTACTGCCTTACCAGCGTCGGCGACTATGCCACCGCCCGGCCGTGGTACGAGCGGGCGGTGAAGGAGGCGGAGCGGGGCGACGTGCATGGCCGGGTGGATCACGCGAGCCTGGGCACCAGCCTGCATGAGGTGGGGGTTTGCCTTTCCCGCGTCGGCGACTATGCCGCTGCCCGGCCGTGGTACGAGCGGGCGGTGGCAGAGACGGAGCGGGGCGACGTGCATGGCCGGGTGGATCACGAGAGCCTGGGCGTCAGCCTGCATCAGGTGGGGTTTTGCCTT
>JAYRYA010000051.1:4936-5779 GCA_041917255.1 Zoogloea sp. | reverse complement strand
ATGTTTGTCCCGGGCGGATTGGCTGCTGGCGCATTTCGAGATGCCGGACGCACTTGTCAGGCATGCCTTCAGGCTTGCCCGCGCCAAGGGGCTGTCCACCTATCTCAATCCCTCCCCATGGCGCGATATGGATCGCGCGCTGCTCGACATGACCGATCTGCTGGTGGTCAACGCCAGCGAGGCGTCAATGCTGTTCGGTGATCGGACGGTGCTGAACTGGTCACGGGCGGATTGGTGCTCGCATTTGCCACGGCTGGCAGCAGGGATCGGTTGGCGGGGGAGGGCGCTCGTGGTGACGCTGGCAGAGGAGGGCTGCGTCGCCCTGGATTCAGCGGGCGTTATTGATGAGGCGGCCTTTTCCGTGACTCAGGTGGACGCCACCGGCGCCGGAGATGCCTTTGGCTGTGGTCTGGTGCATGCGCTCGCCCGGGGCGAACCGTTGACGCAGGCGCTGCGCTTTGCCAATGCCTGTGGCGCCCATGTGGCTTCTCGCAGCGGTGTGTTCGCGCATCTCCCGCGCCCGGGTGAGCTTGCCGCCCTGCTGGACGACGCTAATCCAGCTTGAGCGTCAGGCGGTAGGCGTAGGCATCACCGCGGAAAGTCCCCTCCACGTACTCGATCAGCTGGCCGGCCTTGCTGAAGGTCTTGCGTTTCAGCAGCAGGCACGGGGAGGGCTGGCTGAAGTCGAACACCTCGGCTTCTGCTGCGCTGCTCAGAATGGCCTCGATGGTCTGCTCGCCGTGGGAAAGGGCGATTCCGCAGCGCTGGGCGAGAAAGTGGTAGGCCGAGCCCTGAACATCCCATTCGGCCAGGGCGGGGGCTGCGGTGAGGTCGTACCACGCA
>JAYRYA010000051.1:0-4926 GCA_041917255.1 Zoogloea sp. | reverse complement strand
TGGCCGTGGATGGGCGCGAGAAGATCGAGGCCAGCGTGCGGTCGGTGACCACGCTGCGTTCGAGCAGGCGTGTGGATGGCTCCATGCCCAGCTCCCGCATCTCCTCAGTGAAGCCCTTGAGGCGATCCAGCCGCGGGGTGAGACGGGGCGGGGTTTTTGCGGTGACGCCCAGTCTGCCCCGGGTTTCCAGGTAGTTCTTGGCCCGCAGTTCGTCATAGGCCCGCCGGATGGTCACGCGGCTGAGATTGAGCATCTCGGCCAGAGCACGCTCGGAAGGAAGGCTCTCGCCGTCACCGATCTCGCCGGCCTCAATCATCGCGGCGAGCTTGCGCAGTAGCTGAAGGTACGTGGGCTCTGCGAGAGAGCGGTCGGGCGCAATGCGTTCGACAAGCTCCGCTGAGCCGATGCTGGGTCGTGGTGATGTCATGGGTGGGCGGAGCCGCGGACGGGCTCGGGACGGGTCCATCGAGTATCTGCCAGTCCCTTCGTTGCCGTCAATCATCCTCCGGAACTCGGAACTCGGCCCAGCGATACCTGGCCAGTCGCATCGCCACCAGTTGGTGGGAGCGGATCAGGGCGGCGCGCAACTCGATGTCGGGCAAGGGAAAGGGCGCTTCCATCGAGACCCAGCGGGCGCGGGCCAGGTACGGCGCGGGGCGGATGCCGGGCCGGTCGGTGAAGGCGAGAAACAGATCGTGGTCCACCTTGAAGGCCAGGCTTTCCCGGCCGTTCGCCGGAAAGCTCAGGAGCGCGAACATCTTGTTGTCGGCAATCGAAAAGACCCGGTTGTTGCCCCATTTGATGGATTCACGGGCACCGGGGAGTTGAAGGCAGAGTTGCGCGACCTGGGTGGGTGTCATGGGCTTCCGGGCGAAATCGAGGCGTTCAGACGGGGCAATCGATCACCAGGATCGAGATGTCGTCGTGGGCGGGGACGGTGTCCAGGTGTGCGGCGAGCGCGGCCCGCAGATGGGCGATCAGATCGTCGCTGCGGGGGCTGGCCAGGCTGAGGGCCAGCCGACTGTCGCCAAAGGCTTCGCCCTTGGGGCTGGTGGCTTCGACGACACCGTCGGAAAGCATCACCATCCGGGCGGGCGTGGTCCATGTGAAGTGCTCGAAGGCATTGATCCCTTCCGGGTCGCGGGTGACGCCCAGGGGCAGATTGCGGGATTCAAAGCGGCGCAGCAGCCGGCCCCCCTCGTCGATCATCTGCACGCCGGGGATGCCGCCAACCCAGACTTCGCCGGATCGGGTGGATTCGTCGAGGCTGACCAGTCCGGCCGCCACGAAGCGCCCCGCGGGCAGGGAGTTGGCGAGCACGAAGTTGATGGACTCGATGATGCCGGGCAGCGACTCGTTCTGCTCCACAAGGCGGTAGAACTCCTGGACCACCGGCAGCACGCTCATGGCCGCCGCCAGGCCGTGGCCGGTGGCGTCGGCGAGCAGGGCGTGGAGTCGGCCGTCCGGTGAACGGGCGGCGAGAATGAGGTCTCCCGAGAAGTGGGTGGCGGGTATCACCGCGTAGTGGATGCCCGCCTGACGGATGAGATCGACGCGGATCTGGTGGTTGAGGATGCGCCGGGCCATCTTGGCTTCGCGCTCGTGCTCGTCATAGTGGTGCTGGAGCAGGCTGGCCTGCTCGGCCACCTTGGTCTGGGTGAGCTTGTTCTCGGTGTTGTCGCGCAGGGTTTCCACCACCGCGATGAGCTGGCCGTCCGCGTCGAACACCGGGCCGGCATCCACCACCAGGTAAAGCTGTTTGTTGCGGCGGGGCATGGCGCACCAGTTCTCGGCGTGCACGCCGTGGGCCGGGGTGTTGGGTTCGTCATGCGTGGTGTACAGCTTGTCTATCAGTGACCAGTCGTTGCGCGCCAACAGATCGGCCAGGCACGGCCGCGGGCTCTCGTAAAAGGCACGCCAGTGGTCGCTGGTGCCGATGACCTCGTTGGCCGGGATGCCGGTGAGGCGCTCGCAGGCCCGGTTCCACACGAGTACGCGATGATCGGCATCGAGCACGAAGGTGGGCACCACCAGGTGCTCCATGAGGGTGACGGCAAAATGGGTGGCCTGTCCTTGGGCGTGATTTGACATGGCGGCTCTCCGCGGGGCGATGTGGTGAGGTAGCTTGCATCGACGCTTAACGGCATGGCGCAGCCGAGCTTTTGCCGCAACGGCGTGCCGAGGCATGCGCTGCCGAGGGATCATCCCGTCGGATCAGTCCTGAGGGCCGGCCTTGCGCGAACCGTGCGGGCGTGACGCGGAGACGGGCGCCAATCTGAGAGCCTGGCAGGCATCCCGATCCGCACCGGCCGCGTTGCTACCGGCCAGCGCTATCGGACCCGCGCTGCACGCAGGCGGGTGCAGGGCCAGGAGAACGGTGCTTCCACAAATACCCAGCGGGCGCGAACCTACCCGCGGGCGGGCCGGATGCCGCGTGGGCCGGAAGTCACTGGGCGAAGAGGGGGTATTTGCGCGTGAAGTGCCGGTAGGCCCGGCGCAACTCGGCTTCAAGGGCGCGCTCGTACCTCGCCGCGGCATCGGCGATCTGGTCCAGGAACATGTGGTGCAGCAGGGAGCGGCCGTGGTCGGTGTCGAGACACTGGCGAGCCAGCACGATGGACTCTTCGATGGGTAGCTGGGTGGCCTTCTTCACGACCTCGATCGTTTCGAAGTCCAGATCGATGTAGTCCTTGATGTCGATGATCGATAGCACGCGGATCTCCTTATCGGCTTGTATCGGGTTGTCGGCACGAACAGCGATCCGGACAATCCCGATAACGGGTTGGGCGATGGCAGCCCACGATGCCCAGATTCAGTATGGATTTATTGTGCAGCGCAACAATTTCTGGCGCAAGCTTTTTCGACGCCTCGCCTGCCGACCGGTGAGGGGTGGACGGATGGATCAGGAGACGACATCGTGGCTTACGACGAGGGCTTGGCAGAACGTGTGCGGGAGATCGTCCATGGGCGTCCGGCCATCACGGAGAGAAAGATGTTTGGTGGCCTCGCCTTCATGGCGGACGGGCACGTCTTCGTGGGGGTCCTGGGTGAGCGCTTGATGGTGCGCCTGCCGTTGGAGGCGTATGTACAGGCGCTCCTGCTGCCGCATGTCCGCGAGATGGATTTCACCGGCAGGCCGATGAAGGGCTACGTGTTCGTCGAGCCCGAGGGGTATGCCTCGGATGAGGCGCTGCTGGAGTGGGTGAGCGGGAGCCACCGCTTCGCGGCGGGACTGCCGCCAAAGACGCCGGGCAAGGCGCGCCACGGCTCGTCTCCGGCGCCGAGCTTTGGCGCCGCAGGTAAAAAAAGGCGGCCCTGAGGCCGCCTGAAACAACGCTACAACAGGGTCTTGGAGGAGACTTACTTCTTGCGGGCCGGCGGTACGTCGGTGCAACTGCCGTGGGCCACCTCTGCCGCCATGCCCACGGTTTCGCCGAGGGTGGGGTGAGGGTGGATCGTCTTGCCGATATCCACCGCATCCGCGCCCATCTCGATGGCCAAGCACACTTCGCCGATCATGTCGCCGGCGGAGGGGCCGACGATGGTGCCGCCGATGACCCGGTGGGTTTCGGCGTCGAAGATCAGCTTGGTGAAGCCGTAGTCGGCGCCATTGGCGATGGCGCGGCCGCTGGCGGCCCAGGGGAACTTGGCGGTCTCCACCTTCTTGCCTTCGGCCTTGGCCTGGGCTTCGGTGTAGCCCACCCAGGCGACTTCGGGGTGGGTGTAGGCCACACCGGGGATCACCGTGGCATCGAAGGCAGCCTTGTGACCGGCCGCGACTTCCGCCGCCACGTGGGCTTCATGCACGGCCTTGTGGGCCAGCATGGGCTGGCCGACCACGTCGCCGATGGCGAAGATGTGGGGCACGTTGGTGCGCATCTGGGCATCCACCGGGATGAAACCGCGGTCGGTGACGATGACGCCGGCCTTGTCGGCGCCGATCTTCTTGCCGTTGGGCGCGCGGCCCGCCGATTGCAGGATCATGTCGTACTTGACCGGATCAGCAGGTGCGCCCTCGCCTTCGAAGGTGACGTACAAGCCGTCCTCCTTGGCGTCGACGGCCACCGTCTTGGTCTTCAGCATGATCTTGTCGAAGCGGCTGGCGTTCTGCTTCTCCCACACCTTGACGGCGTCCCGGTCGGGGCCCTGCATCAGGCCATCCATCATCTCCACCACATCGACGCGGGAGCCGAGGGTGGAATAGACCGTGGCCATTTCCAGGCCGATGATGCCGCCGCCGATGACCAGCAGCTTGCCGGGCACGAAGCGGAGTTCCAGCGCGCCGGTGGAATCGACGATGCGCGGATCACGGGGGATGAAGGGCAGATGCACCGCCGCCGATCCGGCCGCGATGATGCACTGCTTGAACTTCACGACCTTCTTGGCTCCGGTCTTGTCCTGGCTGGTGCCGGTGGTTTCCTCGACCTCGAGGTGATTCGGGTCGAGGAAGTGACCGTAACCACGGATGATGTCCACCTTGCGGCCCTTGGCCATGCCGGCGAGGCCGCCGGTGAGCTTGCCGACCACCTTCTCCTTGTGAGTGCGCAGGGCGTCCACGTCCACGCTGGGCTTGGCGAAGCTGACGCCCGCCACGCTGGCGTGTTCCGCCTCCTCGATCACGGCCGCCACATGCAGCAGGGCCTTGGAGGGAATGCAGCCCACGTTCAGGCACACACCGCCGAGGGTGGCGTAGCGTTCGATGATGGCGGTCTTGAGGCCCAGGTCGGCGGCGCGGAAGGCGGCGGAATAGCCGCCCGGCCCGGCGCCGAGGACCACCATGTCGTACTCCACGTCGGCGCTGCCACTGTGGGCGGCAGCGGCCGGCGCGGCCACGGGTGCAGCGGCAGGGGCGGCTGGTGCCGCCGCGGCGGCCGGAGCCGGGCTGGCGCCCGCGCCGTCCGCTTCGACAACGATCAGCACCTTGCC
>JAYRYA010000050.1:0-6233 GCA_041917255.1 Zoogloea sp. | reverse complement strand
GGGGCTGAAGGCCCTTTTTGCGCTTTGGCTTCTGGTTGGGATGCTTGGGCGGGTGGTCAGCGACAATGCGGCCTGGTCGTCAGGCAGGCGGCTGGAGGCGGCAAATTGAATATTTCAGGACGGACCAAGTACGTGCTCCTCGGCTTCTACGCGCTCGCCGCAGTGTCGATCACGCTGCTTGGTTACAAGGTGCCGACCGAGGTGCTGTTCATCCTGGTGGGCCTGGCTGGCGCCTCGACCATCGGCACCCAGATCCTGACCTACGCCTATGTGGGTCAGTACTACCCGATGTCGGTGCGCTCCACCGGCATCGGGTGGGCTTCTGGCGTCGGACGCAGCGGTGCAATCCTCGCCCCGATCGTGATCGGCGCACTGGTGGGCATGAAGCTCCCGCTGGAACAGAACTTCATGGCCATCGCCATCCCGGCCGTGATTGCCCTGATCTCGGTCGCGCTGATCAACAGCAAGCGCTCCGCAACCGCACACTGAACCAGCATCCACGAAAGCCTCCGGCAGCAACACCCAATGCCGGAGGCAGCCCGGACCTTCCATACCCACTCAAAAAATATCGATATTGCTGATAAATTTTGAGAATTTTAGCTATCCTATGGGGCGCGCAGATTCAGCGCGCACCGGCAGCAAGAGATGCTTCACCCGCAGAGCGACCTACGGGTCGAAACAGTCCCGGCAGCAGCAAGCCCTCTCAGCCCGGAACAAGTCGATCGCCCGGTTTCGGGTTTTAGGCGACGACGTACATAAATCAACCCGAAGAGGAGATATTGAATGGCACTCACCGGCGTATTGCGCCCCGGGCACGTCTCGATCCGCGTGCTCGAACTGGAACCGGCCGTCAAGCATTACCGCGACGTGCTCGGCCTCATCGAAGTCGCCCGCGACGCCCAGAACCGCGTCTACCTGAAAGGGTGGGACGAACAGGACCACAGCAGCGTGATCCTGCGCGAAGCCGACGAAGCGGGCATGGATTACATGGGCTGGAAGGTCGATTCGCCCGCCACCCTCAAGAAACTGGCCGCCGATTTGGAAGCCTCCGGCCTCGCCACCGACCTTTCCTGGGTTCCCGCTGGCGAGCTGCTCGCCACCGGCGAACGTTTCCGCTTCACGGTGCCGACCGGCCACGTGATGGAGCTGTACGCCCAGAAGGACCATGTTGGCAACAACTGCGGCACCGACGGCGACAACGTCAACCCGGACCCGTGGCCGGATGACCTGAAGGGCATCGCCCCGTCGCGCTTCGACCACTGCCTGCTGTACGGCGACGACCTGGACGGCACCGTCAAGCTGTTCATGGAAGTGCTGGGCTTTGGTCTCGCCGAGAAGGTGGTCCTCGCCGAGAACAAGGACTTCATGATCGGCGCCTTCCTGTCCTGCTCGAACAAGGCCCACGACGTGGCCTTCATCCGTCAGCCGGTGAAGGGCAAGTTCCACCACGCCTCCTTCGAGCTGCGCAGCTGGGAGCAGGTCCTGCGTGCCGGCGACATCCTGTCCCGCACCAAGACATCCATCGACATCGGCCCGACCCGTCACGGCATCACCCGCGGCGAGACGATCTACTTCTTCGACCCGTCGGGCAACCGCAACGAGGTCTTCGCCGGTGGCTACATCTATTACCCGGACAAGCCGCCCATCACATGGTACGACGAGGCCCTCGGGCCAGCGATCTTCTACCACGATCGCAAGCTGAACGAAGCCTTCCTGAGCGTGTTCACCTGATCCGCAACACCGACCGCGCACCGGCCTCCGATGCGCGGTTTTTTCCTTCTGATCTGCCGCAATAAAATATCGAGATTTTTACAAAATATCGGAAAAATACGCTATGCTATTGAACGTGAATCCTTTCACGCTCAACGCCTTTCCGATGGGCGAACAGCCGGTCGATGCGGAGCACCGCGGTGAGCAGGGCCGAGACACCACTAAAAAAGAGAGTACGACATGAAAGAGATCAAGAATTTCATCAACGGTGAGTACGTCACCAACCTCAGCGGCAAGACCTACGAAAAGCGCAACCCGGTCGACAACTCGCTGATCGGCAATGTCTACGAAGCCGGCCAGCCCGAAGTGGACGCCGCCGTCGCCGCCGCCAAGGCCGCCCTGAAGGGCCCCTGGGGCAAGCTATCGGTGGTCGAGCGTTGCGCCATGCTGGACGCCATCGTCGCCGAGATCAACAACCGCTTCGATGACTTCCTGCAGGCCGAGATCGCCGATACCGGCAAGCCGGCCCACCTCGCCTCGCACATCGACATCCCGCGCGGCGCCGCCAACTTCAAGATCTTCACCGACACGATCAAGAACGTGTCCACCGAATCCTTCGAGATGCGCACCCCGGACGGCAAGACTGCCCGCTCCTACGGCGTGCGTACCCCGCGCGGCGTCATCGGCATCATCTGCCCGTGGAACCTGCCCCTGCTGCTGATGACCTGGAAGGCCGGCCCGGCGCTCGCCTGTGGCAACACCGTGGTCGTCAAGCCGTCCGAAGACACCCCCAGCACCGCCACCCTGCTGGGCGAAGTGATGAACAAGGTCGGCGTGCCCCCCGGCGTGTACAACGTGGTGAACGGCTACGGCGTGAACTCCGCCGGCTCCTTCCTTACCGCCCACCCGGACGTGAACGGCATCACCTTCACCGGCGAAACCCGCACCGGCACCGCGATCATGCAGGCCGCCGCCGTCGGCATCCGCCCGGTGTCGCTGGAACTGGGTGGCAAGAACGCCGCCGTCGTGTTTGCCGATGCCGACTTCGACAACGCCGTCGCCACCGTCACCCGCTCCTGCTTCGAGAATGCCGGCCAGGTGTGCCTCGGCACCGAGCGCGTGTATGTCGAGCGTCCGATCTTCGACAAGTTCGTCGCCGCCCTGAAGGAAAAGGCCGAGACCATGAAGCCCGGCCGCCCCTTCGACCACGACACCAAGATCGGCCCGCTGGTCAGCAAGAAGCACCAGGCCAAGGTGCTGGGCATGTACGCCAAGGCCAAGGAAGAAGGCGCCAACATCGTCTTCGGCGGCGGCATCCCCGACATGCCGGACGACCTGAAGGACGGCTGCTGGGTTCAGCCCACCATCTGGACCGGCCTGCCGGAAACCGCCACCGTCGTCACCGAAGAAATCTTCGGGCCGTGCTGCCACATCAGCCCGTTCGACAGCGAAGACGAAGTGCTGAACAAGGTCAACGCCAACCGCTACGGCCTCGCCACCTCGATCCACACCCAGGACATCAGCCGCGCCATGCGCCTGGCCAACGCCATCGAAGTGGGCCTGTGCTGGGTCAATAGCTGGTTCCTGCGTGACCTGCGCACCCCGTTCGGCGGCTCCAAGCAGTCCGGCATCGGCCGTGAAGGCGGCCTGCACTCGCTGGAGTTCTACACCGAGCTGCGCAACGTGATGGTCAAGTACTGAGCCACCGGCGATGACTCAGAATCCCGAAATCGGCAGGCGCGTTCGCACCGGCGGCTTCGAGACCAACGTCCATGACGTGGGCAGCGGCGCCCCGGTGCTGCTGATCCACGGCTCGGGCCCGGGTGTCTCCGCCTGGGCCAACTGGCGGCTGGTGATCCCCGCGCTGGCGAAGGACCGCCGCGTGATCGCCCCGGACATGGTGGGCTTCGGCTACTCCGACCGCCCGACCGGTATCCAGTACGGCATGGACACCTGGGTCCAGCAGGCCCTTGACCTGCTCGACACCCTCGGGCTCGAGCAGGTGGATCTGGTGGGCAATTCATTCGGCGGCGCCCTGGCCATGGCCCTGGCGATCCGCGCACCCCAGCGGGTGCGCCGGCTCGTGCTGATGGGTTCGGTGGGCGTGCCCTTCCAGATCACCGAAGGGCTCGACGCGGTGTGGGGCTACGAGCCCTCCTTCGAGGCCATGCGCAGCATCATGGATTACTTCGCCTGGAGCCGTGAGCTCGTCTCCGACGAACTCGCCGAGCTGCGCTACCAGGCCAGCATCCGCCCGGGCTTCCAGGAGTCCTTCGCGGCCATGTTCCCCGCCCCGCGCCAGCGCTGGGTGGATGCCATGACCAGCCGCGAAGCCAACATCCGCGCCCTGCCCCACGAGACGCTGATCATCCACGGCCGCGAAGACAAGGTGATTCCGCTCTCCAACTCGCTGACGCTGGCCGAGTGGATTGCCAACGCCCAGCTCCATGTGTTCGGCCACTGCGGTCACTGGACCCAGATCGAACACACCGCCCGCTTCAACCGGCTCGTCGGCGACTTCCTCGCCGAAGCCGACCAGCAGACTTCCTGACATCCGAGGTTTTTCCCATGTTGAACACATCCAAGATCGAACAATACGGCGACGAACTCTACAACGCTCTCGTCACCCGCACCCCCGTTGCCCCGCTGACCGACCGCGAAGCCGAGATCACCATCGAGGACGCCTACCAGATCCAGCAGCGCATGATCGCCCGCCGCCTCGAAGCCACCGGCGAGACCATCATCGGCAAGAAGATCGGCGTGACCAGCAAGGTCGTGATGGACATGCTCAAGGTGAATCAGCCCGACTTCGGCATGCTCACCTCCGGCATGGTCTTCAACGAAGGCGAGGCCGTCGACACCAGCAAGATGATCGCCCCGCGCGCCGAAGCCGAAGTCGCGTTCATCCTCAAGTCCGACCTGATGGGCCCGGGCGTCACCGCCGCCGACGTGCTGCGCGCCACCGACTGCGTGGTGCCCTGCTTCGAGATCGTCGATTCCCGCATCCAGGACTGGAAGATCAAGATCCAGGACACCGTCGCCGACAACGCCTCGTGTGGCGTGCTCACCCTCGGCGGCCGTCGCAAGAGCCCGCGTGACATCGACCTGGCCCTGGCCGGCATGGTCCTCGAGAAGAATGGCGAAGTGATCAGCACCTCCACCGGCGCCGCCGTGCAAGGCTCCCCGGTCAATGCCGTGGCCTGGCTGGCCAACACCCTCGGCCGCCTGGGCATCGGCCTCAAGGCCGGCGAAGTGATCCTGTCCGGCTCCCAGTCCCCGCTCGTACCGGTCAAGTCCGGCGACAGCCTGGTGTGCTCGGTCGGTGGCCTCGGCAGCACCTCGGTCCGCTTCATCTGATACTGAATAACAGAGAGACACAGCAATGAAACTCGACAACGCAACCATCCTGAAGCTCGCCGAGCACCTCGAAAACGCCGAACTGCAGGCCCACGACGTCACCAAGATCACCGATGACTACCCGGACATGGACTGGGATGACGCCTACGCCATCCAGGACGAGATCCGCCGTCGCAAGGAAGCCCGCGGCAACAAGGTCGCCGGCCTCAAGTGTGGCCTCACCTCCTTCGCCAAGATGAAGCAGATGGGCGTCGAGACCCCGGTGTTCGGCTTTGTCGCCGACTACATGTCCCGCCCGGACGGCGGCGAGATCAAGCATGCCGAGCTGATCCACCCGAAGGTCGAGGCCGAGATCTGCATCGTCACCAAGGCCCCGCTGAAGGGCCCGGGCTGCCACGTGGCCACCGTGATGGCCGCCGTGGATTTCGTGCTGCCGGCCGTCGAGATCATCGACTCCCGCTACCGTGACTTCAAGTTCGACCTGAAGAGCGTGATCGCCGACAACACGTCGTCGTCGCGCTTCGTGATCGGCGGCAACATGCGCAACCTCGACGAACTCGACCTGCGCACCCTGGGCGTGGTCCTCGAGATCAACGGCGAGATCAAGGCCATGGCCGCCGGCGCCGCCGTGCTGGGCCACCCGCTGGCCGCCGTCGCCATGCTGGCCAACCACCTGGGCGCCCGCGGTCAGGAGATCCCGGCCGGCACCTTCATCATGACCGGCGGCGTGACCGAAGCCATCGCCGTCAATCCGGGCGACAACGTGAACGTGCGCTTCCAGGATCTGGGCTCCGTCTCGATGCGCTTCGTGTAAGCGCCCTTGGCGCGACGGGCCGCCCGGTCAGCCGCGCCAGCACCCGACTCAACATCCGGTCAGCATCGAGCCGGCGACCGCCACCGCGACCGTCGCCGGCCTCCGCACAAGTTCAGGCAGGGCGCCGACCGGGAGGGGACACACAAGAGGACAAGAAAAATGTCATCCAAGCAAGACCTCAGCAACACCTTCACGCGCGAGAGCGGCGAGATCCACCTGGGCGGCATCGACGCCATCGTCCGTCTGAGCCTCGACCAGATCCGCACCGACGCCCGGCGCGGCCTCAAGACCGGGATGTTCATCTCCGGCTACCGCGGTTCCCCGGTGGGGATGCTCGACGCGGCCCTCATCA
>JAYRYA010000049.1:0-9553 GCA_041917255.1 Zoogloea sp. | reverse complement strand
TGTTCACCGAACTGCGGGCGCGCGGCTACGACCCCAAGGACTTCACCATGCTGGCCTACGGCGGCAACGGCCCGCTGCACTGCTGCGGCATCGCCCAGAACCTGTCCATCGACAAGATCCTGGCGCCCCCGCTCAGCTCGGTGTTCTCGGCGGTCGGCGCCGGCAACATGCACCAGCTGCACATCCACGAGCAGTCGCTGTACATGGTGCTGTACGACTCCAACACCCGGCACATCTTCGACGACTACGACCGCTTCAACGGCATCGTCGCCGAACTGAAGGAGCAGGGCACCCAGGATCTGCTGCGCCAGGGCATCGCCAAGGAAGACATCTGCCACAACCTGGAGCTGGACATGCGCTACGGCAACCAGCTGGTGCAGACCACCGCGGTGATTCCGAAGCACGAGCTGCAAGGCCCGGGCGACGTGCTGGCGATGATCTCCCAGTTCTCCAACGACTACGGCAAGCGCTTCGGCGAAGGCTCGCAGGCACCGGAGGCCGGCATCCGCATCAACACCATCCGGGTGGCCGCCTTCGTCCGCCACGAAACCGTGCAGTTCGAGGACATCAAGCCCGTCCCCGCCGAGCAGCGCAAGACCCCGCCGGCGCCGTCGGGCACCCGCAAGTGCTACTTCGTCGGTCACGAAGGCTCCTTCGAAACCCCGGTGTGGAGCCGCTCGGCCATCGAGCCGGGGGTGCAGATTCCCGGCCCGGCGATCATCGCCTCCGAAGTGACCACCTTCCTGGTGAATCCGGGCTGGAACTTCGTGGCCGCCAAACAGGGTGCGTCCTGGTTCCTGCGCGCCTGAGCGCCGCAGGGCACCGATTCAACCTACTTAGACGACAGGATTGAAAATGAGCGAGATGAATACGCCGGTATCGGCAAAAACGCCCAGCCCCGAAGAAGTGGCGCTGATCAAGAAGTTCCTCAACGACACCACCCTGTTCCTGGGGCCGGACCCGGAGATCATGCAGAACCACGATCTGATGCCCCGGACCGAGGTGGAAGACGCCTGCATGCGCAAGGTGGGCGACGCCCACACAATCGCCAAGATCCGCGACCGCATCCAGGCCGGCTGCGACGAAGGCTACGAGATGGTCGAGCAGATGGGCGCCGCTCCCGGCGCCAAGTGGGGCGACGTGATCACCGGGGTGTATTCCGCCTCGGGCGATCTGGCCATCGCCAGTGCCGGCGGGGTGCTGATCTTCTCGGCGCTGGTGCACCACCCGATCAAGTTCATCATCAAGAACTGGGTGAACGAGCCCACCGTGGGCGTGCGCGAAGGGGATGGCTTCATCCACAACGACTCCCGCTACGGCAACGTGCACAACACCGACCAGTCGATGATTCTGCCGATCTTCCACGAAGGGAAGCTGGTGTGCTGGGTGGCCTCCACGGTGCATGAAGGCGAGAACGGCGCCATCGAGCCGGGCGGCATGCCGTCGATGGCCGAGAGCCCCTGCGACGAAGGCCTCAAGATGTGCCCGTTCAAGGTGGTCGAAAACTACCAGATCAAGCGCGACATCCTGACCTTCCTGCAGAACTCGGTGCGCGAGCCCAAGCTGCAGTACGAGGACATGAAGGTCAAGCTGTTCGCCTGCCTGCGCATCAAGCAGCGGATCGAGGAAACGCTCAGGACCGACGGCCCCGAGGCGTTGATCTCGACCCTGCGCACGACCATGGAAAACGTCCGTGCCGAGGTCAAGCGCCGGGTCAGCGAATGGCCCGACATGACCGTGCGGACCTACATCATCCAGGACTCGACCCTGCGCGAGAACTGCGTGGTGAAGATCAACTGCAAGCTCACCAAGACCGGCGACCGGCTGATCTTCGACTTCCGCGGCTCCAGCCCCGAGTTCACCAACCGCGCCACCAACACCATCGTGGCGGGCCTCAAAGGCATGCTGGCGCAGGTCTTCCTGTGCTACGTGTGGCCCGATTTGCCGCGCGGTCAGGCGGCCTTTGCGCCGATCGAGGTGATCACCGATCCGCATTCGATCGTCAATTGCTCCTATGACGCGCCGAACTCCCAGAGCCTGATGTCCATCTTCACCGGCTTCACCGCCGGCCAGCACGCGGTCGCCAAGTTCCTGTACAGCTGCCCCGAGAAGTACACCAAGGTCCATGCGCCGACCTTCAACATGATCAACACCTTCATCTGGGGTGGGGTCAGCCAGCACGGCGAGACGCTCGGCAACCTGTGTGCCGACCTCAACGGCATGGGCGCCGGGGCCACCGTGGATCGGGACGGCGAGCACGCCCTGGCGCCGATCTTCGCGACGATGGCCGACATCGGCGAGCAGGAGCTCAACGAGGAAGAAGTGCCCTTCCTGCAACTCGTCTCCAAGAAGATGACCCGCGACGCCATCGCGCCGGGCAAGTACCGCGGCGGCCAGGGCTACACCATGATGGTGGCCACCAAGGACAGCGAGCAGTGGGGCTTCATGACGACCTGCCAGGGCGCCAAGTTCCCGCCCCTGCAGGGCCTCTTCGGCGGCTACGCCTGCGGCACCTACCCGCTGTGCAAGGTGCAGGGCGTGGATGTGTATGACGTGCTTCTCAACGAGCCGCACAAATTCAAGCACTCCATCGAGGAGATCATGAACGAGCAGCCCTTCGAGGGCGCCAGCTACACCACCCACCACATGGGCATGGGCTTCGAAATCTCCAGGCGCGGCGAGCTGTTCATGATCTCCCAGGGCGCGGGCGCCGGTTACGGCGACCTGCTGGAGCGCGACCCGGCTGGCGTGATCCGCGACATCGAGGAAGGTTTGATGTCGCCGGGCGTGGCCGAGCGGCTCTACAAGGTCAAGTTCGACCCGGCGACGCTGGCCATCAACCACGAAGCCACCGCGGCCGCCCGCGATGCCGAGCGCAAGGCCCGGATCGCCCGCGGCGTGCCTTACGCCGAGTTCATCAAGACCTGGAACAAGCCGACCCCGCCCAGCCACTTGCAGTACTTCGGCTGCTGGGGCGACGACGTGGGCAAGCTCTACATGGGCAGCCCCGACAAGTTCCGCGCCGCCGACACGCCGCGCCCCAACTACATGGTGCATCCGAAGGACGTGCGCATCGCCGAACTGCAGGCCCGCCTGCATGCCCTCGGCGCGATGGGAGGTGAAAAGCAATGAGCCAGAGCCTCGCCGACAGCCTGCCCGGCAAGGGCGGGAGTGGCCTCAAGGTGTGGCTGAAGTCCTCGGCCTACACCCGCCGGCTCCTGCTGGGGGAGGGGGGCGACCCGTGGTTGGGCGCCGCCCCGTACCTGGCGTACTTTTCGCAGGCCCAGGGCCTGCTCCGACCCGACGTGGCCGTGGTGGAAGTCGGCGAGCTTTTCGATTCGTGGCTGGTGCGGCACCCGGAGGTGCGCGCCGAGCTGGGTTCGAAGCGGCGTCTGTCCTTTCCGCTGCGCAAGCTGCTGGAGCAGGACGAGCCGCGCCGGCTGCTGGCCGAAGTGGTGGAGGCGGTCGTCGCCAACCTGCGCGGCCAGACGCCGCTGGTGCTGGCGATGCCCTCGCCCAAGCACTGGCTGCATCGCGCCAACGTGCTGGCCGGGCGCAGCGACATCGAACTGGACCCGGACGGGATCGAGGACGCCGCCATGTACATGGCCGACCTGCTCCGCTCGGTGTCCTCCAGCCCGGTGGGCGGGGTGCTGCTGGAAGAGCACCCGGACGACGCGGCGATGGGCGAGACGGATCTTGAGCGTTACCGTCCGCTGATCAACGTGGCCCGCCACTATCGCTGGTCGCTGGCTTTGCGCCCGCAAGGCACGGGGGTGGCCGAATCGCCGGTGCTGGCCGAGTTCGACGCGGTGCTGTCGCCCGTTGTCGCGGTGCCGGCGCCGGTGTCCACCGGGGTGGATGTGAGCCAGTTCCTCTGGAGCGGCGCGGCGCTGCCGGCCCTTGGCAAGGCGCAGTTCTACTTTGTCGAGATCCCCGAGACCCAGCGTCCCGAGTTTGTCCTGGAAAGCCTGGCCCGCCTGCGGGCCTAGCCTTGGCGGGGGGCCGGTCCGGCGCTTGGTGCGGCCCGGCCCCCGCTTTTTTTGCGTTTTGTTGGGCGAGTGAATCCGCCAACGCATCGAGAATGAGAACCCGATGACGCCTTTTGCGCTGAGCATGCTGACGAGCCTGGTCGGCGGCCTGATTTCCGTCGGGGCGGCTGCGGCCTTTACCGTGGCCTTGAGTCCCGCGATGTTGTCCCGCCTCGTCAGCTATGCGGTGGGCGCGCTGCTCGGCGCGGCCTTCCTCGAAATCCTTCCCCACGCGTTGGAAGCCTCCGGCAACGCCGAACGGACCGGCGCGCTGGTGCTCGGCGGCGTGTTGCTGTTCTTCGTGCTGGAAAAGCTGGTGCTGTGGCGGCATAGCCACGCAATGCCGGGAGGGCATGCCCACGAACATCTGCATGCCCACGGCCACGCCCACGATCCCAGCGGGCGCAGCGGTTTGCTGGTGATGATCGGCGACAGCTTCCACAACTTTGTGGATGGGCTGTTGATCGCCACCGCCTTCATGGACAGCGTGCCCCTTGGGCTGATTACCGCTGCGGCCATCATCGCCCACGAAATTCCCCAGGAGCTGGGCGATTTCGTGGTCCTGCTGCATTCGGGCTGCAGCCGCGGCAAGGCGCTGGCCTTCAATCTGCTGTCCAGTCTGGCGATGGCCGCCGGTGCGCTGCTGGCGCATTTCGCGTTGCCGTCCCTGCACGGCGCGGTGCCGGTGCTGCTGGCCCTGGCCTGCTCCAGCATGATTTACGTGGCCGTTGCCGATCTGATTCCCGGTCTTCACCGGCGTACCCAGCTCCGCGCCACCGTCGAACAGATCGTGCTGATCGCGGCGGGCATCGTCTCCATCGTCGGTGCCCATCATCTGGTCGAGCACGCCGGCTTCGCCGGCTGAGGCTTGCCGTCCTGCGCGAGGTGGGGGCGTTCCGGCGTCCGCCGGGAGCGTGGCCCCGCCCCGCAGATTCCCTTATGTCGGATCGTTTTTGCGCTGCCCGCGTCGGCGCCTTTTTCCGTTTACGGTCCGGCTTATTTGTTGTGGGTAATTCCGGGCGCTATTGGCCGGAAATGAATCGCCACGGCATTTTCAATGCGTTCGGCGGCCGTTCGATAGCCGTTCGATAGTCCGAAGCATTCCCGGACGCTTTCAATCGGATTGCTGCTACGCCGCATTCGGAGGCGTGCGCGATGTCTATTCAAGCTTTTGTTTTTAATAATAAAAAATTAGTTTTTATGCTGGCATTCAAGTTGCTAATCCTAATCGCGGAGGTGTCCGGGACGTATTGGGGCGATGCGCTGCGGCAAATGGAATTGCCGGCGGAAATGCGGGCTGATGGTTCCGGAGTAATTAAAGGAAATTGAAAAAAAGGGGCGGTCATTTCGGTGTCGCGGCCGTTTCCCTATTTTCACGATAAATCCAATAAAGGTCATGGAGTAGATATGGAGACTGTTCTGCGTAATTGTCGATCCGCCGAAGGGGGGCGCATGTCCGGGGAGGCCGGAGCGGGCTGCGGGCCGGTACCGCAAGGAGGCCGACATGCTTAGGGCCATCGGCAAGCTCGGTGCCGGGGCGCGGGGGCTGGCGGCGGTGGGGACGTCGTCCCTGCCGCTGGCGATCATCGGCGGTTTGCTTTACGCCGCATTCTTTGTGAAGGCCGAGCCGGAGATTGGCACCCTCAAGGCGCGGCCGTTGGAGCGGCGCGACGCCTTCTACGGGGTGGCGGCGCCGGAGGGCTCGATTCTGTGGGCGGCAGGTTCCTACGGAAAGATCGTGCGCAGCGAGGACGGCGGGCTGACATGGGGCGTGCAAGGCAGCCCGGTCATCACCCACCTCCAGTCGATTGCGGCCTGGGATGCCCGTCGTGCGGTGGCGGTGGGCAACCGGGGGCGGGTGGAGATCACCGACGACGCTGGCAAGACCTGGCAGGAGGTGACGGTGCCGCGCTCCGAAGTGGCCAACAAGCTGCTTCAGGTGCGCGCCTATCCGCATGGCGCGGGTTGGGCCGTGGGCGAGCTGGGGGCGGTGCTGAAGACCGCCGACTACGGCGCGACCTGGACCCGCGTCCTGCCGGAGAAGGATCAGGCCTGGAACGACGTCTTCTTCATCGGCCAGTCGGGTTGGTTGGTCGGCGAGTTCGGCCAGATCCTGCGCACGACGGATGGCGGGGCGAACTGGATTGCGGTGCCGAGCCCGGTCAAGAGCAGCCTGATGTCGGTGCACTTCCGCGACGCGCAGAACGGCGTGGCGGTGGGCCTGGCGGGCACGGTGCTGGTCAGCGCCGACGGCGGCGCGAGCTGGAAGGAGGCGCCGCACCTGACCCGGGAGCACCTCAACTGCGTGATCTGGGACGGCGCGGCCTGGGTGGCGGTGGGCGACAAGGGCGTCCGGGTGACGTCCGATGCGGCGGCCCATGACTGGCAGGCCGGCCGGATTTCGGAAAAAGACCTCTCGTGGCGGACCCAGATCGTCAAGGTCAAGGACGACTTCGTGCTGGCCGGCGCCAATCTGGCCGTGTTGCACAAGGACGAACTGCGGATTCTCGGCCGTGACTGACCGGCCCCAACCCAAGACAAGGAAAGCGGAATGAAAAATGTGACGTTCAAGGCGCTGGCGCGCCTGATCGATCTGATCCTGCAGCATCGGGTGCCGGTGGTGTCGGCCATCCTCGGCTTCACCTGCGTGATGGCTTACCTGGCGGGGCAGATCGAGGTGAAGACGGTCTTCAGCGATCTGCTGCCCCGCAACCATCCCTACGTGGAGGTGAACAACCAGTTCAAGCAGACCTTCGGCGGCTCCAACATGGTCAGCATCATGCTGGAGGTGGAGCAGGGCGATGTGTTCAACCCGACCGTGCTGGCGAAGGTCCGGCAGGTGACCCAGGCCTTGCAGAAGGTCGAAGGGGTGGACACTTATCAGATCGCCTCGCTGGCTTCCAAAAAGATGAAGGAGGTGCGGGCCTCCACCGAAGGCATCGAGTCGAAACCGCTGATGTGGCCCGGCCTGCCCAAGGACGCGGGCGAAATCGCCGTGCTGCGCGAAGCGGTGCTCAACAACCCGCTGGTGTATGGGCCGTATGTGTCCATCGACATGCGGGCGACGCTGATCACCGCCGATTTCATCGACGGGGCGGTGGACTACGTAAAGGCCTACAAACAGATCGAGGAGATCGCGGACGCGGCGCGGGGCGACGGGGTGTTGGTGCGGGTAGTGGGCGAGCCGATCCTGTACGGGCTGGTCAATCACTATCTGGGCGAGACGCTACGGATATTCATGGTCACCGTAGGCGCGCTGGTGGTGCTGTTGCTGCTGATCACCCGCACCTGGCATGGCACCGTGCTGCCGCTGGTCACCGGTCTGGTCAGCGCGATCTGGGCGCTGGGCGCGGCCAAGCTGATGCACTTTCACCTCGACCCGCTGGTGATCGTGGTGGCTTTCCTGATCACCGCCCAGGCCATTTCCAACTCGGTCCAGCTGGTGTCGCGCTTCGACGATGAAGTGGCCGCCGGCGCCAGCTCGGCCGCGGCGGCCGCGCGGGCCAGTCTGCTCAACCTGTTCAAGCCGGGCATGCTGGCCATCGTGGCGGATGCGGGCTGCGTGCTGGTGGTGGCCTTGACGCCGATTCCGATGCTGGAAAAGATTTCCTACATCGGCACGGTGTGGATTCTGTCGATCATGTTGAGCGCGATGGTGCTGACGCCGGTGCTGCTGTCCTGGTGCGGGGTGAAAAAGCGCTACGCCCATCCGATCAACGTCTATCCGCTGCTGCAGAAGATTCTTGGCCTGTGCGCGGCCATCGTCACCTCGAAACTGCGTTTTGCGGTGGTGGCCGGGGCTGCGGTGCTCTTCGCCGTGTCGAGCATCTATGCCTTTCACCTCAAGGTGGGCGACGCCAACCCCGGTTCGCCGATCCTGTGGCCGGATTCCATCTACAACAAGGATGCGACGGCCATCAACCAGAAGTTCCAGGGGTCCGACCGGATGTTCGTGGTGGTGGCGGGCAAGAAGGAAGGCGCCCTCAAGGAGCCGGCGGTGCTCGAAGGCATGGAACGCTTCCAGAAGTACATGGAAGCCCAGCCCGAGGTGGGAGGCAGCATTTCGCTGGCCGACATCCTGCCGGCGGTCAAGCGGGTGGTCCGCGAGGGCAATGCCCGTTATCAGGAACTGGGCGGCAATGCCGACGAGAACGGCGAGCTGGTGTACATGTTCGTCTCCGGCGCCGACCCCGGCGACATGGACCGCTTTGCCGATCCGCAGGCCAAGAATGGCGCGGTGACCTTGTTCTTCCGCGATCACCAGGGCGAGACGATCCGCACCGCCATCGCGCGGGTGAAGGAATACGTGGCCAACAACCGTCTCGACGACGCGGAGTTCCTCCTTGCCGGCGGGCTGGTCGGGGTGCTGGCGGCGGTCAATGAGGTGATCCTGGCCGGGCAGATCGAGTCCATCGCCTTTGCGCTGCTGGTGCTGGTGGTGTGCTGCATGGTCACCTACCGCTCGACGGTGGCCGGCATGTTCTTCATGGTGCCGGTGCTGCTCTCCAACACCCTGACCTTCAGCTACATGGCCTGGAAGGGGATCGGCATGAACATCAACACCCTGCCGGTGGTGGCGCTGGGCATCGGTCTCGGCGTCGATTACAGCTTCTACATCGTCGATGGCATCCGCGAGGAGCTGCACCATCACAAGGACGTGGGGCGTGCCATCGTCAAGTCCATCGCCACTTCCGGCAAGGGGGTGCTGATCACCGCGCTGACCCTGGTGACGAGCGTGGTCTTGTGGAGCTTCTCGTCCCTGCGCCTGCAGGCCGACATGGGGGTGCTGATCGCCATCTGGCTGTTCATCTCGGCTGCCTCCGCGCTGTTCCTGATGCCGGCGATGGTCTATGTGTTCCGGCCCGAATTCATCGTCGGTTCGAAGCGCCACCCCATCGAGCAGGCCGTCGATCTCGAGCCCGTCCGGGCCATCTGATTCCCGTTGTACCCGTCCAACCTCCGGTGCCCGTGCATCGGAGGAAAGGACACGTCTTGTCCACAACAACATAAGCGGAGGTGACACATGAAGACAAAAAGAAGGCTTGCGCTCGCCGTCGGGGCGGCTCTGAGCCTGGGGGCGGCGTGCGCGCCGGCGCTGGGGCAGGAGTCGTCCGGCGCGGCCGACGACGATGGCAACTATTTCCATCTTGGGGGGTATGTGCGGGGTTGGGCCGCGTTCAACCTGCAGGACATTCCCGAAACCCGGGGCAACGACAAGGGCAAGCTGTCGATGCTGCGCGGCTCGCTGCTGCTCGACGCGGATGCGGCCACCGGGCCGATCAAGTGGAAGGCCGTGGCCCGCGTCGACCGCGAAGCCATGACGCCCTACCTGCGGGATCTGGAAGCGCTGCGCAAGACCAACGGCACCACCGGCGGCGACCACGGCAGCATTCTTGACAACTACAACAACGGCGACCTGCGCGAGTTCTGGGGCGAATTCAAGGCCGGCGACCGGGCCACCTTCCGCATCGGCAAGCAGCAGATCGTGTGGGGCGAGTCCGACTTCTTCCATGCCATGGATA
>JAYRYA010000048.1:0-12785 GCA_041917255.1 Zoogloea sp. | reverse complement strand
CATCAAAACGGGATTGGGAATCCAATTCCGGGAATGAAGTCATGAGAAGTCGGATGGCGAGGGCCACTGCTGGTGCGGTTTCTCGGGGTTTTGCATCGGCCTGCTAGAATCAGAAGATTGTCGGCCTGATCGTCGACCACCAGCACATGAGCACGCTGTTTCATAATCCGCCCCCGGGATTCGGACACTTCGGTTGCAATCATTGGCGTTTCACCACGCAGACCAGCTTCGCGCATGGCGCAAAATCACTGCCATGAGCCTGATCTTCAGCTTTCCCCCTGTTTCGACCCCCTCTGCCTCCACGTTGATCCTCGGAAGCATGCCAGGCCTGGCTTCGCTGCACGCAGCGGAATATTACGCGCATCCCAGAAATCTATTCTGGAAGATCCTTGGTGACTTGATCGGGGCCAATCCGGAGCGCGCCTACGCAGCCCGACTCCAGAAGCTGACCGATGCCGGACTGGCCCTGTGGGATGTGCTGCAAAGTTGCGAGCGAGAGGGCAGCCTCGACGGCGACATCGATCCGGGCTCGATCATCCCCAACGATTTCGTCACCTTCTTTGCCCTCCACCCCCGCATCGAACGGGTGTTCTTCAATGGCGCGATGGCCGAGTCGAGTTTCAGGCGCCACGTCCTCAAGCAGCTTCCTGCCGCCAGGGCCAACGCGCTGACCTTCACGCGGCTGCCATCCACCAGCCCGGCCAACGCCGCCTTCAGCTACGCCCGGCGCCTCGAAGCCTGGCGGCAGATCGTCGCTCACGACTCCTTGACATAGACCCCGGGTGCGTCGGCAAGCGCCGGGAATTCATCGGTCGCCACCGGGCGCGCCGCCACCAGTTCGCCGGCCTGGGGCTTGAGCCACGCCATCCAGTCGTCCCACCAACTGCCCGGCTGGGCTTCGAGATGAGCGTGCCAGTCTTCGGCCTTGTCGGTGCGACGGGCCGGACCGACCCGGTAGCTGCGCTTGGGCGGTTTGACCGGTGGATTGACGATGCCGAGGATGTGACCGGAACTCGACAACACGAAGCGCTTCGGGCCGCTCACGTAGTTCATGGTGCGGAAGGTCTGGCGCCACGGGGCGATGTGATCGTCCTCGGCCGACACCGCATACACCGGCTGGGTGATCGCGCCCAGATCGATGGACTCGCCGGCCACCACCAGCGCGTCTTTCTCGATCAGCTTGTTGTGCAGGTACAGCTCGCGCAGATACCAGGCATGCATCGCGTAGGGCATCCGCGTGGCGTCCATGTTCCAGTAGAGCACGTCGAAGGGCGGCGGCGTCTCGCCATAGAGCCAGCCGTGCACCACGTAATGCCAGATCAGGCTGTTGGAGCGCAGCAGGCGAAAGGCCGACGCCATCTCGGCGCCATCCAGATAGCCCTTGCGCGCCATGTTCTGGGTGAGGAAGCGGATGCTGCCTTCGTCCACGAACACCTCGATGTCCCCCGGCTTGTGGAAATCCACCAGCGTGGTGAATAGGGTCCAGTGGGCGACGGGCATGTCTTCTGGCTTGAAGTGGCGGTTCGCCCACGCCATGTAGGTGGATAGCGCCGTACCGCCGATGCAGTAGCCCACCGCATGCACCTTCGCCGCACCGGTCAGACCGCGGGCGGTGTCGATGAGCGGCTGGACACCCTCGGTGAGGTAGTCGTCGAAGCGTACGTCGCGCATGTCCTCGCCGGGGTTTTTCCAGCTGGTGATGAACACGTCGAAACCCTGGTCGACCAGGTAGCGGATCATGCTCTTCTTCGGATTGAGGTCGAGGATGTAGAACTTGTTGATCCACGGGGTGACGATGACGATAGGCGTCTCGTACACTTGCGCCTTTGTGGGCTTGTAGTGGATGACCTCCAGCAACCGGTTGCGGAACACCACCTTGCCCGGCGTCGTTGCGAGGTTCTCGCCAACCTTGAAGTCGTCCGGATCGGTCATCCGGATGTTGCCGGCTGACAGATCGTCGAGGAAATTACGGAAGCCCTGGACCAGGCTCTCACCGTTAGTCTCGACCGCCTTGCGCATCGCCACCGGGTTGGTCATCAGAAAATTGGACGGCGCCATCGCATTGAGGGCGTTCCGCCACCAGAAGGCAGCGCGCCGACGATCCTTCTGGGACAGCCCCGGCGTCTCGTAGAGCATGTCCTGGAAGTGGCGGGTCATCAGCAGGTACCACTCCTTCACCAGATCCCACGTGGGCGACTCGGCCCACACCGGATCGACGAAGCGGCTGTCGTCGTCCACCGGCCGGATGGGGTCGGCGCTGGGCAGGCCGACGAGCCGGCGCATCGAGTGCCACTGGAGCGCCCACAGGCTGCTCGACATGCGCGCGAGCGCGTCGGCAAGCTCCTGGGGATGGGCCATCCAGGCCAGCTGGGCGTGCACCAGCGGCGCGGCCATGCCCAGCGGGTCCACGGACGACTCGACCGAGTCGTTGAGCTGGCGTAGCGACTTGCGCGCGACGTCGATGGGAGGAACGGGATCGTGGCGGGACATGGTGACAACCTCCTCTTGACGCATTTTCGGCTCGGCAACCCGAACCTGAACGGCATTCCAGCCGTCAGACGAATCGTGATCCAAGCAGGTTTCAGTTCGATTGACATTCGTCAATCCGGTTGCGAGCCTGGGTCGCCCTATAATTGAAACGCCCACCCCGAAGGCCCACCCTTACCAAGGAGTGACAGCATGTTCCGCAACATCCTCGTACCGACCGACGGGTCCGAACTCTCGGCATCCACGGTTACCCGCGCCATCGACTTCGCCAAGGAAGCCGGCGCGAAGCTCACGTTCTTTTACGCACAACCGGATTTCCCGACACCGATCTATGGCGAAGGCGCCCTGTTCGACCCGACAACCCCCGAGCAGTTCAGCCGTGCCGCCGCCGCCGAAGCCGAGAAAATCCTCGGCCTCGCCAAAGCGGCAGCCGACGCCGCCGGCGTGAGTTCGATCGGCGACACGGTCATCAGCGAGGTGCCGTTTGAAGCCATCATCGCTTCAGCCGAGCGCAACCGCTGCGACCTGATCTTCATGGCCTCCCACGGACGTCGCGGTCTGAGCGGCCTGCTGCTCGGCAGCGAGACCCAGAAGGTGCTCACCCATAGCAAGATCCCGGTGCTCGTGTACCGCTGATACGCCGCAATCCGATCCGCCCGGTCGGCGCGCCCCGCATCGCCGGGCCGCGTGCCGGGTGGCATCGATGCGGACCAGCAATCGACAAAAAAGGTCAACAAAGTTGGCCTTTTTTCTTTACTTCCCCCAAGCGCGCATCGCCTCACGCATTCCGCTGCCGGACCCACGCCTCGAGTGACGCCGCATTCATCGGTTTGCCGTAGAGGAAGCCCTGCATCTCCTTGCAACCCATGTCCTGCAGCAGATGCGCCTGGCTTTCGGTTTCCACGCCCTCGGCGGTCACCTCCAGACCAAGACTCCTCGCCAGCTTCACGATCATTGTGGCGATACAGTCCTCGGCGGTTTCGGGCGTCAGCTCGCGCACGAAGGCGCGATCGATCTTCACCCGGTCAAATGGCAGGCGGTTGAGGCTGCCAAGGGACGAGAAGCCACAGCCGAAGTCATCCACCGCCACGCGCAGCCCCAGCGCCTTCAGTTCACGCAGTTGCCGGGCGACGGATTCCGGGTCTTCCATCGCCACCGATTCGGTGATTTCCAGCTCCAGCCGCGCCGGGCTAACGCCAGTCGAGGCGATCACCCCCGATACCTTGGAAACGAAATCCGCCTCACGGAACTGGGCCGCCGAAATGTTGATGCCCACCCTGAAAGGCGGCAGGCCATCCCGATCCCAGCGCACGATCTGGCGACAGGCCTCGGCAAACACCCAATCGCCGATATCGACGATCAGGCCGGTGTATTCCGCCAGCGGAATGAAGACCTCCGGCGAGATGGCCACGCCAGTGGGCTTGACCCACCGGATCAGCGCCTCGCAGCCCACCACATCACCGGTGTCCGGCGACACCTGCGGCTGATAGTGCAGTTCCAGCCCGCGCCCCAGGTTGAGATCGGAGCGCAGTTCGTTGAGCAACTGGACGCGGTTCTGGGTGTTGGCCTCCATCTCGCTGGAGAAGAAACGCCAATGCTGATCGCCTTCCTGCTTGGCATGGCTGAGGGCCAGGTTGGCACGCTTGAGCAGCTCCACCGCGCCACCCAGCACCGGCGCCACATCCACGAAGCCCGCCCGCGCGCGCATCGGAATCGAATGGCTGCGCACATGAAACGGCGCCGCGAACACCTGGAGGATCGCCCCGGCACCCCGTTCGTCGGGGCGCCAGAACACGCCGAAGGCATCGCCAGCGACCCGCGCCACCAGCGCGTCCTCCCCCACATGAGCCTGCAGCCGGCGCGTGACCTCCACCAGCAACAGATCGCCACTCCGGTGACCGAGCGCGTCATTGAGTTCGGAGAAACGCACGATGTCGATGATCCCCAGCTTCCACCCCGTCGGCGCCAGACTGGGCAGACGCTCGTCGAGACGATCCAGGAAACGCGTGCGATTGGGCAGCCGGGTGAGCTGATCGAAGTAGGCAAAGAAATTGAGGCGCTCGAAAAGCACCACGTTCTCGAAGCCGATGCGCAGATTGACGCACAGAACCTCGATCACCTGACGGACGAGCCCGCTGGCCAGCGGCGGCAGGTCGAGGTGAATCAGCGCCTCCTTGCCGTAACTGCGGCCAAGGTAAAGGCAGCACGAGCTTCCTTCAAAAGCATGCCCCCGAAGAGCCATCCCGCGGCGGAACGACGCCTTGAGCGGCGTATCCCCAAGGGCAAGCGTCGGCCGCCCGACCAGACCGCTGTAACACCCGGAGGCCGCCAGCACGCCCAGCGACTCCTGATCGCTCTCCCCGTCCCGCCAGTCGATCGGGCCGAAGAACGCCGCATCCACGGGTGTCCCCAGGAGCGCCGCCAGGTGACTGAGGGCCGCATCGGCAAACGAACGCACGTCCCGGGGAATGAACAACTGATTGCCCGCCTGGATCAGAAACTCGAGGCCCCTGCGGCTGGCATGGAGATCGCACAACTGCTCGTAGGATCGGATTGCCGCGGTGAGCGTGGTGACAAGCCGGGTGTGGGTCAGCTCCGCCTTGGTGCGGTAATCGTTGATGTCGTATTCGCGGATCACGCTCAGCTCAGGCGCGTAGCCCGGCTGGCCGGTACGCAGGATGATCCGCACATCGGCCAAACTCAGCTCCTCGCGGATCACCCGCACGAGATCCAGTCCCGCGTCGTGACGCTCCATCACCACGTCGAGGAGGATCACCGCCATGTCGGTGACCCGCACCAGCATTTCGCGGGCCTCGGTGGCCGAGTAGGCGTGGAGCAGCTCGAGGCCGCGCCCGCAGAACACCGCGCCCTGAAGCGCGAACTCGGTCGCCTGATGGACTTCCGCGTCGTCGTCGACGACCAGCACCTTCCAGCGATAGGAGCCGGCAGCCGATGGCGCCGGGCTCTCGTCATCGAGAAACTCAACCAGCTCTTCAGGACAAGGTGAAGCGGAGATATTCATTTCCAGTGAATCCGGGTGCCGCGTGCCGTCGGCACTCTTACGGTCAATGCACTGGTAACGGCACAGGAGTGATCCAGCTTTAACCGTCGGTGGAAGTGGGCCTTCCGGGCTTCCGACCCTCGCGGAATCGGCGCAAAATCTTGCGGAGAGGCGCATTGCGCGCGCTTCCCCAACCACACGGAGGCCTCCCATGAGCACCCTGGAACGGCTTTGCAGCCTGGACATGACCTGGCTGCAGATCGAACAGCGCACGAACCTGATGCAGGTGGTTGGCGTACTGGTGTTCGCCACGCCGCTCGACAGCGCCGCCCTCGTCGATTGCCTCGCCACCCGCCTGCTGCCGATGGAACGCTTCCGCCAGCTGGTGCTGCGCGACACCGCCGGGGCAATCTGGGAAAGCGCCCCGGTGGACCTGAGCGCCCACATCACCACCGTCGAATTGCCCGCCGGCAACGACGAAGCCGGCCTGCGCGCGCTGATCGGCGAACTCGCCGCCACGCCCCTCGACCCGGCCCGCCCCCTGTGGCACCTGCACCTCGTGACCCACTACAAGGGCGGCAGTGCGCTGATCGCCCGCGTCCACCAGTGCATCGCCGACAGCATCGCCCTGATCCGCGTGCTGCAATCCCTCACCGACGCCAGCCCGACCGCCGAGCCGCCCCTGCCGCCAGATGCGCCCAACTTCTTCGACCGGCTCTACGCCCCGCTCACCGACGCGGTGATCGACGGCCTCCAGCTCTCCGGTGCCATCTGGGCGCGCTACCTGAGCCTGCTCTTCAACCCCACCCAGGTTTTCGACTACGCACGCGCCAGCACCGCGCTGGCGCTGGAGATCGGCAAGCTCGCCGGCCTGCGCGACGACAGCCACACTTTCCTGAAAGGTGAGCCGAAGGGTATCAAGCACGTCAGCTGGAGCACACCGATCGCCGAATCCGCGGTCGCAGCCATCGCCCGCAGCCGGGAGACCACGCCCAACGCGGTGCTGCTCGCGGCACTCAGTGGCGCGCTGCACGACTATCTCAGCCGTCAGGGCGAAGGGACTACCGGCGTCGAGCTGCGCACCCTCATGCCTGTCAATCTGCGCAGCGAGGACACGCCGGATGTGCTGGGCAACCGCTGGGGATTCATGCCGCTGGAGCTGCCGGTGGGCATCGCCGACCCGCTCGACCGGCTCGCCGAAACCCATCGGCGCGTTGCCCACTTCACCGAAAGCTACGACGCCCAGCGGGCGCTGGGCATCTTCAGCCTGATCGGCCAGACGCCGCGGGCGGTGCAGTTGCAGGCGCTCAAGCTGCTGGCCACCAAGAGCACCGCGCTGCTGTGCCACGTGCCCGGCGCCCACGAACCGCGCTTCCTGGCCGGTGCGCGGATTGTCGAGCAGATGTTCTGGAGCCCGCCGTCGGGCGACCTGGGCCTCGCGGTGAGCATCGTGAGCTACAACGGCCACTACCAGGTGGGGCTGCTGGCCGACACGGCGATGGTCCCGGCCCCCGCCGCCATCACCGACCAGATCCAGGCCCAGCTCGACGCCCTCGGCGCCAAGGCACCACGCCGACGCAAGGCCCCGGTGTAGTCACCGTTCAGCTGCGGCGCGGATCGAAGGCGTCGCGCACCACGTCGGCAAACAGGTTGGCGGCCAGCACCAGCACGAACATGAAGATGAAGGCCGCCACCAGGCTCCACCACACCATCGGCTCCCGGGCGAGTTCCATCCGCGCGGCGTTGATCATCGTGCCAAAGCTCACTGTGCCCGGATCGACGCCAATGCCCACGTAAGACAGCACCGCCTCGGCCAGCACCAGGCCCGAAAAATCCATCACCAGCGCAATCAACACCAGATGCATCAGGTTGGGCAGCACGTGGCGGGCCAGGATGCGTGCCGTGGACACGCCAAAGGCCCGCGCCGCCTGCACGTATTCCAGCTCGCGTAGCTTCAGCGTCTCGCCCCGCAGAAGCCGGCACAGGCCCGTCCAGCTGGTCATCCCGAGGATCACGCACAGGGCCAGCAGGCGCGCGTCGGCCCGCTCGGCCGCCGTCTCGAACCAATGGGGATGGGTGTCGATGACCACCTGCATCATCAGCACCGCAGCGGCGATCAGCAGCACGCCGGGGATCGAATTGAGCACGGTATAGACATACTGGATCACGTCATCCACCCAGCCGCCCAGGTAGCCGGCCATGATGCCCAGCGCCACTGCCAGGGGCAGGGTGACGAGGGTTGTGAGGGTGCCGATGACCAGCGCCGTGCGGATGCTCTTGAGGGTCAGGAAGAGCACGTCCTGCCCCACCTTGTCGGTGCCGAACACGTGATACTCGGTCGCCAGCGCCGCCAGCGGGCCCGCCACCAGCGCCACCACGCCGACGGTGGCCAGCACCGAGCGCCACGCCAGCCCGCCCTTGCCCCGCCAGATCGCCCGCCACGCCGCACCAAACGGCACCCGCCGCGACAGCGCGACGCCCTGCACCAGCACGCCCGCCAGCACCAGCCAGCCAAAAGCGGCGCCGGCAATGCCGATGCCGACGCGACCGAGGATGTCGCCGGTCTGGTCTTCGGGATACTTGAGGTTGCTGCCGCCGAACTTCAGCCGGGGAAACTCGCGCCGCTGGGTGCCATCCGGCCCTTCGATCGTCTGCTTGGTGAACAGCTGGTAGGCCAGCGGCGCCGAGTAGGTCTTCTCGACCCGGGTCCGCAGCGGCGCCGCCAGCGCATCAAGGGCGCTGCGCACCTCGGTCGATAGCTGCGCCTTGTCGCCCGCCGCTGCCACAGCGCCACCGGCCGGCGCCAGCCGCTCCCGGTAATGCAGGCTATCCACCACCCCCACCACCAGAAACATCGCCAGCACGGTGAGGGACGCCATCCCCACGCTGCTCTCCCCCACCCGCCGCCAGGCGTCGCGCATGGGTTCGCTGCGCCGGGCGCTCCACGCAGCAAGCGCCACGCAGGCGATGAGGCCAAACAACAGCAGATCGGTCCACAGGACCACAGGCTGAAATCCCATCACTCGAGCCTCACCCGCGGATCGACCAGCGTGTACGACAAGTCGGTGAGGATCAGCCCTGCGATGTAGAGCAGCGATCCGATGAACACCATCGCCCGCACCACCGGAAAATCCTGGGCGTTGATGGCATCGATGGTGTAGCTGCCGAGGCCCGGGATGCCGAAGAAGGATTCGGAGATCAGGCTGCCCATGAACAGCGACGGAATCACCACCACCACGCCGGTGAGGATGGGGATCATCGCGTTCTTCAGCACATGGCGGAACAGCGCCTGCAGTTCCGACAAGCCCTTGGCCCGGGCCGTGCGCACGTAGTCCTTGCCGGCCTCTTCAAGAAAGATGGTGCGATACCAGCGGGCGCTGCCGCCGATGCCCGAGATCACCCCGATCACCACCGGCAGGATCAGGAAGCGCCACGCATCCAGCCCGCCGCCATAGCCCGAGATGGGCACCAGGTGCCACACCTTCGACACCAGCCACTGACCGCCGATGATGTAGAACAGCCCCGAGATCGACATCATCGCCACGCACATCACCACCCCCGCAAAATCCAGATAGCTCGCCCGGAAGAACACCAGCAGCAGCGCCAGCGACACCGTGACGAACAGCCCCAGCAAGAAGGTCGGCAGCGCGATGGCCAGCGACGGGCCCATGCGGGTCTTGATCTCGGTGGCGATGTCGCGCCCGTCGTCGGCCCGGCCAAAATCGAAGGCGAACATCTTGAGCGACTTCTCGAAGAAGATGGTATTGGTGAGCTTGTCGGCGCCGTCGGCCGCGGCATTGAAGAGCAGCGGCTTGTCGTAGCCCCGCTCCACCTTCCAGCGCTCGATGGCCTCGGGCGTCACGCGCTTGGCGCCCAGCTGCATCCGCGCCATGTCGTCGGGCGTATTGACCACGAAGAACAGCGCGAAGGTGAGGAGATTGACGCCGATGAGGATCAGCGGCGCATACAGCAGGCGTCGGACGATGTAGGCAAACATGGCGCAATGCTACATGGCCCGACGCGGATGACGAAGCCCCGGCGGTTTCGTTCCGCCCAGCCTCAGCGCTTGCCCACGAACAGCCCGCGCACCGCCTCCTGCAGGTCGGCCGGCAGCACCACCACCTTGGCGTTGTCGGTGCTCCCCATGCGCTCCAGCGACGCGATGTACTTCTCGCCCAGCATGTAGAGCATCGGCGTGGTGTCGCTGCCCACCGCCGCCGCCACCCGGCGGATCGCCTCGGCCGACGCCTCGGCCAGCATCACCTGCGCATTGGCGTCGCGCTTGGATGCCTCCAGCCGCGCCTCGGCCTCGAGGATCGCCGCCTGCTTGGCGCCCTCGGCCTTGGTCACCGCGGCCTTGCGCTCCCGCTCGGCGGAGGCCTGCTGCTCCATCGCCTTCTGCATCGACGGCGATGGCTTGATGTCCTGGATCTCGACCGACTTCACCGTCAGGCCCCAGTCCACCGCCTCGTCGGCGATGCTCTCGCGCAGCCGGGCCTTGATCTTGTCGCGGCTGGAGAGCGCCTCGTCCAGCTCCATCTCGCCGATGATCGAGCGCAGGGTGGTCATGATCATGTTGCGGATCGCCTCGGAGAAATCCGTCACCCCATACACCGCCTTCACCGGGTCGGTCACCTTGAGGAAGGCGATGGCGTTGGTGAGGATCACCGCGTTGTCGCGGGTGATCACCTCCTGCTCCTGCACGTCGAGGATGATGTCCTTGGTCACCAGCTTGTAAGCCACCTGATCCAGGTAGGGAATGATGATGTTGAGGCCCGGCTTGAGGGTGCCGAAATACTTGCCCAGCCGCTCGACGATCCACTCCTCGCCCTGGGGCACGATGCGCACCCCCTTGGCGATGGTCACCACCACGAACACCAGAATCGCCAGCATCACCGCCATTGCATTGCTCATTGCGTGCTCCTCAAACCTTCGCAACCTTCAGGAAACTGCCTTCCACCGCCACCACCCTCACCCGCTCGCCGACGGCGATGGGCTCATCCACCATGCACGCCCACTCCTCGGCACCGAGCAGCGGCTTCTGGAAACGGACGCGACCGCGGGCAAAGGGTTCGGCTGCCTTCGACATCAACCCGATCTCGCCGATCGAATCCCCATCCGACTGCCCGGCCCGCGTCCGGCTCTGCAGGTACTCGCCACGCTTGAAGACCTTGAACCACAGCCCCACCATCGCCAGCGACGCCACCACCCACAGCCCGATCTGCGCCGTCTCGGCCAGCGGCAGCACCAGCATCGCCACCCCCACCACCAGCGCGCCCAGGCCAAACCAGATGATGAAGAAAGCCGGCACCGCCAACTCCGCCACCACCAGCGCAATCCCCAGCACGATCCAGTGCCACCATTCGAGATTCATGCGAACACCTCCTCTCTGCATTCTGAACCAGATCGGATGAAGCGGGCGTGACCTTCATTGCCCACACAGCCGGTGCCACCCACCCAAGCCCCATCCGCGTGGCCCCATCGCCATGGGGACGCACGAGATGCTTCATACGATAGCCAAAACCATCGATGGTTCGCGCCCAATTAAGGGTTTTGGCTATCACATCGACGATTGATCGCCATAGATCGCTCTCACGATAGTCTAGAACGTCGATCTAACAGCAGCCTTTAAGGGAAATACCTATCGTGAGAAGCATGGATGCGGCGGGATGAGCCAACGCGCCAGCACCGATGCCCATCGAGGGCGCAATTCATTGCCCCATGATGATCGCGCCGACCCCAAGGCGGGGGCCGCAAAGTGCGCGCCCTCTGAAATGGCATAATCCGACACACGCAATCCAACCCACCGCCTTTTCACCATGTCCGGGATCTTCATCAGCTACCGCCGCGAGATCGACGCCGGCTGGGCCGGCCGTCTGGCCGACAATCTGAAACGCGATCTGCCGGACAGGCCGGTCTTCCACGACATCGCCTCCATCGAGATCGGCGAAGACTTCGGCATCGCCATCGAACGGGCCCTCGGCAACTGTGCGGTACTGCTGGTGCTGATCGGCCCCCACTGGCTCGACGCGCAACACCCCCACGGAGGACGCCGCCTCGACGACGAAGACGACTGGGTGCGGCTCGAGATCCTCACCGGCCTGCGGGGCAGTTTGCGCGTCGTGCCCGTGCTCGTGGGCGGCGCGGTGATGCCCAAGGGCAACCTGCTCCCTGATGCGCTCAAGCCCCTTGCGCGCCGCAACGCCCACGAGATCACCGACAAACGCTGGGATTACGATGTAGGCGAGCTGGTCAAGGCGCTGCGAGGCATCCCGGCCCATGCCGCGCAAAAGGACGAGGCTGCGCCCGCAGCGCAAGCGGCGCCCCTTGGCAACGTCACGGCTCCTCCCGCTGCTGCGCCAACCCGAAAGCCAGATCCCTCACCCGCCCGCAACGACATCGCCAACGATCAGCCCGCGCCCGGCACTGTCTTCCGCCACGGCCCGGATTTCCCCGAGCTGGTAATGCTGCCGGCCGGGCGCTTCCTGATGGGCTCGCCGAAGGATGAAGAGGGACGCCACGAGAACGAAGGTCCGCAGCACGTGGTGAGCATTGCCCGCCCCTTCGCCGTCGGCCGTTATCCGGTCACCTTTGACGAATGGGATGCCTTTGCCGCAGCCGGCGGCACCACGCACAGGCCTGCCGACCAGGGCTGGGGCCGAGGCCGCCAGCCCGTCATCCATGTGAGCTGGGACGATGCCCAGGCCTACGTGGCCTGGCTGCGCGACCAAACCGGCCAGCCCTACCGCCTGCTATCCGAGGCCGAATGGGAATACGCCACCCGCGCCGGCAGTCAGACCCGCTACCCGTGGGGCGATGAGCCGGGAAAGAACAAGGCCAATTTCAATGGCTCGGGGAGCCCATGGAGCAACCAGCAAACCAGCCCGGTGGGCAGCTTTGCCGCCAATGGCTTCGGGCTCCACGACATGATTGGCAACGTATGGGAATGGGTGCAGGACACCTGGCACGACAGTTACCAAGGCGCACCTGACGACGATCGTGCCTGGGAAAAGAGCCGGGACTCGCGGGTAGTGCGTGGCGGTTCGTGGGTCAACAACACTAACCCCTGCCGTACCGCCGCCCGCAATTGGTACTCCCCTGACAACCGCTACGACTTTCTGGGTTTTCGGGTGTGTTGCGCGCCCCCATCGGCTGAGCCTCTGACCTTTGAATCGCAGTCCGTAGGACTACAAAGGGACTTCCCCCACCCGCCCGGTGGGGTTGCCACCCGGCATCAAAGTGCCAAGATTGAATTGCTGAGGGTCAATCTGAAACGGCGAGGAGGGAAGTCGAAATG
>JAYRYA010000047.1:0-17164 GCA_041917255.1 Zoogloea sp. | reverse complement strand
GGTCGATGCCGACCATCCACACCGGCTCGAGAACGGGGCTGCGCTGCAGCTTGGCCAGCAGGTCGGTGCCGATGTTGCCCGGACCGATCAGGGCGCACTTGATCTTGTTGCTCATGGTTGAATATCCGGAGGCTGAACGTTCCCGGCGGCTCCGCGATGGACGGAGCCGGGCTGGTTGGCGATATGGAGGGGGAGAGTGGCGGGCAGGCTGTGCCCGCCGGATGCTGCTCGTCAGGTCACGACCGTGAGGAAGCGTTCATTGAGCGCGCGGGTGTGATAGAAGATGGCCGAGCCCAGTTCGTCCCACGTCCAGGTGTAGGGCTGCATGTCCGGGTAGTAGGCGTAGCCGCCGCAGAATGTCTCGAGGCGGTTGCCGGACGGGTCGAACGAGTAGATGGTAGTGCCGCGGGTGATGCCGTGACGCAGCGGGCCGTTGTCGATGGACACGCGATGCTTGCCCATCAGGTCGGCGGCGCGTAGCACATGCTCCCAGGTGTCCAGCAGGAAGGACGCGTGGTGCAGGGTGTTGTTACGCTCGTCGCGCACGAAGGCGATGTCGTGTGCCTTGTTGGAGCAGCTCAACCACACGGCCATGTCGGTCTTGCCGTCCTCGCCGAGAATCTTCTCGACCAGACTGAAACCCAGGACATTGATGAAGATGTCGCGGCTGCCGTCCAGGTCGGCGCCGTGGATCTGCCAGTGGTCGAGGCGGATCGGCGAGATGCCTTTACGGTTCTCGATGATCACATCCGGGTTCACATAGCCCAGACCGTCGCCCACGGCGGTCTTCTCTGCGTAGAGTTCCATGATGTGGCCGGTGGGCAGCTCGAAGCGCACGCGCTCGCCCGTCTCGAGGAGATCGCCAGCCGGAATGCGTTCGGTGGCGACGCCGTAAGCGCGCAGGTCGGCGTCGAGGCGCTCCAGGGTGGCCTTGTCCCGTACCTTGAAGCCATAGAAATCCATGCCGGAACGGTCGGCCTCGCGGATGATGAAGCTATGGTGATCCCGCTCGTCGTGGCACTTGAAATATACCCGGCCCGACGTGTCGCGCCCGGTCTCGACCAGCCCGAACACGTTGGTGTAGAAATTGACCGACTCCTCCAGGTCCAGCACCCGCAACTGGCAGTGCCCCGGCCGCAATACGCCCAGCATTGTCATATCGATCCTCCTTTGATCGTTCGACTTCTCGGATTAATTGGCTTGCAATTACAAAACCAATTGCGATCTGAATCGCATTTTTGTTTTTCGGACGAAATCGGGTTTCGTCACGCCGATATGGTCGAATCAAAGACGGAGGGCGTCCAATACTGTTGAAGTAGGCTTTTATACCTCTCGGATATAGTTGTCGGCTGGGCCTGGCTTACTCGCGGGCTTCGTCGGGTGTGGCGAGGGCGGACTCGATCATCGCCCGGAACTTGGCGACGTGATCGGAGGTGTCGCCGACCCGGATTGTCATGATGAGCGGCGAGGTGAGGCCCTGTTCGGCCAGTGGGCGGTAGGTCACGTCGTCGCGGCGCAAGCGCTGTACGGATTCCGGCACGATCGTCACACCCATCCCTGCCGCCACCAGGCCGATGGCGGTCTGCAGGCCGTTGGTTTCGTAGGTCTTGCGGACCTCGTAGCCGCGCACGCTGAACTGGTGCAGCACCTGGTCCGCAAAGCTCGGGCGCGGCGCCGCCGGGTAAAGCACCAGCACCTCGCCCACCAGCCGGCGCAGGGGGATGGTCGTCTCCTTGCACAGCGCGCTGCCCGACGGAATGGCCACGACCATCGACTCCTCGGTGAGCACAATGTTCTGCAGTCCTTCGTCCTGGATCGCCAGCCGGCCGAAGCCCACGTCTATCCGGCCAGCCTTGAGGGCTTCCGCCTGCTGGACGGAGGTGAGCTCGGACAAGGAGATGTCGAGGTTCTCGTTCTCGCTGGTGAAGCGTTGCAGCACGTTGGGCAGGAAGCCATAGAGGATCGACGGGACGAAGCCGATGCCCATCCAGCGGGTGCCGCCGGCGCCGATGCGACGGGTGGCGGCCTGGATTTCTTTCAGGCGCGCGAGCACTTGTACCGTCTGGTCGTAGAAGAAGCTGCCTGCGTTGGTAAGCTTGAGGGGCCGGCTGCTGCGGTCGAGGAGGGGGACGCCGAGTTCTTCCTCGAGCTGCTGGATCTGCCTTGAGAGGGGGGGTTGGGCGATGTGCAGTCGCTCGGCAGCCCGGCTGAAATTGAGGGTGCTGGCCACGGCTTCGAAGTACCTGAGCTGTCGCAGCTCCATTTATACCTCCCCGGTATAGTTGAAGACTAATTCGATATTGGACGGACTTTTTTGCCGGCCCGAGAATTCACCGCAGGCATTTCCAGTTCGTGCCTGTCGGCCAGCAGAAAAAGCATCGAATACCCGTCACGGAATTGCGGGCGCAAGCGAGCCGATCATTAGACACCAAAAAATATCAGGAGACAAAAATGACGGTAAACCAGACCCGCCGCACCCTCCTCAAATCGGGTGCCGCTGCGGCGGCGACTTCGCTCGTGGCGCCGTGGGCGCGTGCCGCCGGTGGCACAACCTTCAAGATCGGCTACGTGAGCCCGCAGACCGGACCGCTCGCAGCGTTTGCCGAGCCGGACGCCTTTACCCTCGAACAGGTGCGGAAGGCGGTGGCAGGCGGCATTGTGGCCGGTGGCAAGAAGTTTGCCGTCGAAATCATTTACAAAGATTCTCAATCCAACCCCAATCGCGCTGGCGCCGCGGCGGCCGAGTTGATCCTGCGCGACAAGGTGGATCTGGTGATCGCCTCGTCCACGCCGGCGACCACCAACCCGGTCGCAGACCAGTGCGAGATCAACGGTGTGCCGTGCATTACCAACGATGCGCCGTGGCAACCCTATTTCTTCGGTCGCAAGGGCGATCCGAAGGTAGGTTTCGAATGGACCTACCATTACTTCTGGGGGCTGGAGGACATCATCGGAACCTTCTCCAGCCTGTGGGGAAAGATCCCGACCTCGAAGGTGGTAGGTGGCCTGTGGCCCAACGACGAGGATGGTAATGCCTGGGGTGATGGCAAGCTGGGTTTCCCGCCGGTGCTTGCGTCCAAGGGCTTCAAGGTGGTGGATCGGGGACGCTTCCAGTCGCCGATCAACAACTTTTCGACCTTCATCTCGGCCTTCAAGTCGGCCAATGTGGAGATCGTGACCGGCGTGGTGCCACCGCCGGATTTCGCCAATTTCTGGAACCAGGCCGGTCAGCAGGGCTTCCGTCCGAAGATCGTGAC
Source organism: Zoogloea sp. (assembly GCA_041917255.1). Classification (GTDB taxonomy): domain Bacteria; phylum Pseudomonadota; class Gammaproteobacteria; order Burkholderiales; family Rhodocyclaceae; genus Zoogloea. The sequence goes on along the minus strand of JAYRYA010000047.1, from coordinate 13,907 downwards.
GGTGGCCAAGGCGACCGAATTCCCCGCGGCGATCGGCGCTTTCGGCGATCGCGCCGAGGGCCTCACCGTCGAACTGATGTGGAGTCCCGCGCACCCCTTCAAGTCCAGCCTCACGGGCCAGAGCGCCCGCCAGTTGGCCGACGCCTACATGGCCGCCAGCGGCAAGCCCTGGACGATGCCGCTGGGCCTCAAGCATTCCCTCTTCGAGGTTGCCCTGGACGTCCTCAAGCGGGCCGGCGCCAAGGACCCGGAGGCGATCCGCAACGCGATCCGCAGCACCCACCTGGATACAGTGGTCGGTGGCATCGACTTCCGGAAGGGCCCGGTGCCCAACATCGCCAAGACCCCGCTCGTCGCCGGTCAGTGGCAGAAGCGCGGCAAGGGGCTTGAGCTGGTGATCGTAGATAACAGCCAGGCGCCGATCATTCCGGTCCAGGCCGAACTGCTGCCCATCAAATACGGCTGAGTTCCAGCCGCTTCAAGAAGAAAACCCGTTCGAGACATGCGGGCGACTTGCGTCGCGCTCCGCAGGGGCGCGCTCAACCACAAAAAGGAGGAATAAGAATGAACAAGCGGATCAATGCAGCACTGGCCCTGGTACTGGCCGCCACGGCAGGCTCGGCGGCGGCCACGGAAGGCGGCGGCACCATGTACCCGGTCGGTGCCGAGAACTACACCTGCTGCGCGCTGCCCCCGCCGGGCCTGTACGGCATTACATGGTTCCAGCACTACAGCGCCGACGCCGTGCGCGGCAACGGCGGTGAGGTGGTCACTCCGTCCACCTTCCGGGTCAATGCCAACGCGGTGGTGCCGCGGGTGGTGTGGATCTCGCCGATGACCCTGGCCGGAGCCTCTGTGGGCGCCCACGCCATCCTGCCCATCGTGAATCTGGACGTGAATGTGGCTTCGGGCGTACAGCAGAGCAAGACTGGCTTCGGCGACATGACCTTCGGCCCGGTGCTTGGCTGGCACCACTCGGACAAGCTGCACAGCGTGCTGGCGCTTGACATCTACGCGCCTACCGGCGCCTACAAGAAGGGTGATGTGGCCAACATCGGCCGCAACCACTGGGCGCTCCAGCCGGTGCTCGGGGTGAGCTACATCCAGCCCCAGGGCTTCAACGCCGACCTGAAGGCGATGTGGACCTACAACTTCAAGAACGATGACACCGATTACCGTGACGGCAAGGAGCTGATCGTCGACTACGCCGCCGGTTGGGGCGTGGGCAGTGGCTGGACGCTGGGCGTGGGCGGGTACTGGTACCAGCAGCTCACCAACGATGCCCAGAGCGGTAGCACCATCGACAACAACAAGGGCCGCGCTTTTGCCTTTGGCCCCTCGGTGCGCTTCGACAGCGGCAAGGGTTGGTTCGTGACCGCCAAGTACCAGGACGAGATGGCCGTGCGCAACCGCGCTGACGGTGCCGCGTTCTGGATCAAGGCCGTCTTCCCGCTGTAACCCGTGGCCGGAGATTTCGACGTGTTACTTCAGGTCGACAACGTCAGCAAAAGCTACGGCAGCTTCCGGGTGACCCGGGACGTCTCGTTCTCGGTAGCTGAGGGACAGACGCTCGGCATCCTGGGGCCGAACGGCGCGGGCAAGACCACGCTGTTCAACCTGATCTCGGGTGACGTGCGCGTCGATGCCGGCCGCGTGAGCTTTGCAGGGCGGGATGTGTCCGCCCTGCGGCCGCACCAGCGTTGCCGTGCGGGCATTGGCCGCAGCTATCAGGTGCCACATCCGTTCGGAAACATGAGCGTGTTCGAGAACCTGGTGACCGCCGCGTGCTTCGGCGCCCAGGCCAGCGAATCCGACGCCTGGGACATCGCCGCCGACATCCTTGCCAAGACTGGGCTCCTGCCCCACGCCAACAAGCCGGCGGGCAGTCTCACGTTGCTCAACCGCAAGCGGCTGGAGCTCGCCCGGGCGCTGGCCACCCGGCCGAAACTGCTGCTTCTCGACGAGATCGCTGGCGGCCTCACCGAGCACGAGGCGGCCGAACTGGTGGATGAGCTTCGGCGCATCAAGGCCGAGGGCGTCACGATGATCTGGATCGAGCATGTGGTGCATGCGCTGATGTCCATCGCCGACCGCCTGCTGGTGATCAACTTCGGCGAGAAGCTGGCTGAGGGCGAGCCCGAGGCGGTGATGAGCAACCCGGATGTGCGCCGCGTTTACATGGGGCTTGAGGCATGAGCATCGCTTTCCTGCAGACCACGGGCCTCAAGGCCCATTACGGCGATGCCCAGGCACTCTACGGCATCGATTTCCAGATCGCCGAGGGCGAGACGGTGGCGATCATCGGTGCAAACGGTGCTGGCAAGAGCACCTTCCTCAAGTCGGTGACCGGGCTCGTCAAGGTGACCCCCGACGCCGTGCGCATCGCCGGAGAGCCCTGCGGCGGCAACGCCCCGGGCGACATCGTCAAGCGCGGTGTGGCTCTGGTGCCGGAAGGCCGCCGGCTCTTTCCCAGCCTTACGGTGGAGGAGAACCTGCAGATGGGCGGCTACGCCCGTCGGCCGGGGCCGTGGTCGATCCCCCGCCTCTTCAAGCTGTTCCCGATCCTGGAGGAGAAGCGCAAGGTGCCCGCCACCTCGCTGTCGGGCGGGCAGCAGCAGATGGTGGCTATTGGCCGCGCGCTGATGAGCAATCCGCGCCTGCTCTTGTGCGACGAGATATCGCTGGGCCTTGCGCCTATCGTCATCAAGGAGATCTACGACTCGCTGCCGGCGATCACCGCCGAAGGTATGGGGGTGGTGATCGTTGAGCAGGACGTGATGGTCGCCCAGCGGGTGTCGCAACGTCTGTACTGCTTCCAGGAGGGCCGTGTGTCGCTGGAAGGCGCCAGCGAGGGCTTTACCCGGGAAGAGATCAGCCAGGCCTATTTCGGGATCTAGATCATGACTGAAACCATTATTCAGGGGCTGCTGCTCGGGGGGCTCTACTGCCTGTTCTCCCTCGGGCTGTCGTTGATGTTCGGCGTGATGCGCCTCACCAACATCGCCCAGGGCGACCTGATCGTCGCCGGCGGCTTTGCCGCCATCTCCATCGCCCCGCTGGTCGGCGGGCATTTCGTGGTGGCCGGGCTGGTGCTGCTGCCAGTGGCCTTCGCGGTGGGCTATGTGCTTCAGCGCGGGTTGTTCAATCGTACCCTCGGCAAAGACCCGCTACCCTCACTGGTCGTCACCTTCGGGCTCTCCATCGTGATCCAGAACGTGCTGCTGGAACTGTTCTCGGCCGATCCGCGCGCTCTGGAGGCGGGAGAACTCGCCACAGGCAGCCTCGATCTGGGCGGGGACATTTTCGTCGGTACGCTGCCGCTCTTGATCCTCTGCGTGGCGGTGGCCTGCACCGCCGGGCTGCAGGCGCTGTTCGCCTTCACGCCCATCGGGCGGGCCTTCCGCGCCGTGTCGGACGATCGGGAAGTGGCGGAGCTGATGGGCGTGCGCTCGGCCAACGTGTACGCCATCGCCACCGCTCTAGCCTTCGCGCTCATCGCCTTGGCCGGGTTGTTCCAAAGTCTGCGCACTACCGTGTCGCCGTCCGATGGGCCGCTGCTCCTGCTGTTCGCCTTCGAGTCGGTGATCATCGGCGGCATGGGTTCCTTCTGGGGCACCTTTGTCGGCGCGATGGTGCTCGGCGTCGCCCAGCAGGTGGGCTTTCGCTTCGATCCGGGCTGGGGCGTGTGGTTCGGCCATCTGGTCTTCCTGGCCGTGCTGCTGGTGCGGCCGAACGGTCTCTTTCCCAAAACAAAGGGTTGAATCATGGGTGCAACTGTCATTCGCAGCACCAGGGCCTCGCAGACGGCCATCGGCGTCGCCGCCGTCCTGTGCGTCGTGGCCACCACGCTGCCTTTCTGGGGCGAATCGTCGTGGATGCGGGAGTTCGTCGAGATCGCCTGTTACCTGATTTTCGCGATGATGTGGAATCTGCTCGCCGGCTACGGCGGCATGGTGTCGGTAGGTCAGCAGGCCTTCTTTGGGTTGGGTGGCTACGTGATGCTGAGCCTGGGCAATTTCGCCGGGGTCAATCCCTTTCTGGCGATTCCCCTTGCCGCGGCGGTAACGGCGCTGGCCGCGCTACCGGTGTCGAAGCTCGCCTTCCGGCTGCAGGGCGGCTACTTCTCCATCGGCACCTGGGTGATCGCCGAAGTGTTTCGCCTCAGCATTGCCAACATTTCGGCGGTGGGCGGCGGCTCGGGCACTAGCCTCACTGCGCTGCGAGGCTTCAGTCGGGCCGCCCGGGAGAACACCACCTACTGGGTGGCACTGGCCTGTGTGATCGCCTCGGTGGCACTGGTGTATGTCTTCCTGCGCAGCAAGCAGGGGCTGGCGCTGCAGGCCATCCGCGACAGCGAGGTAGCCGCCGAGAGCCAGGGCGTGGGCGTCGAGCGCATGAAGCTGGCGGTGTACGTGGTGGCTGCGTTCGGCTGCGGCATGGCCGGCGCGCTGTACTTCGTAAGCAATCTGCGCATCAGCCCGGACGCCGCCTTCGGGGTCAACTGGACGGCCTTCGCGATCTTCATTGTGATGATCGGTGGCATCGGCCGGATCGAGGGACCGGTGATCGGCGCCGTGGTGTTCTGGGCGCTCAACAAGTTCTTCAGTGACTACGGCGCCTGGTACCAGATCGGCCTAGGCCTCCTGGCCATCGTGATGGTGCTGTTCTTCCGAGAAGGGCTGGGCGGCTTCGTACTTCGCCGCTTCGGCTTCGAGATGCTGCCCACGCGCCGCATCCTGAAGCTCGACCCCACTCCCGTCCGTACGCCTGAATCGGCGCCCCAACTGATGCCCAAGGTGACCGCATGAACAACCTGACCAAGCGGGTGATCCGCGACGAGCACGCATCCCTTGCGGCGATGCTCCAGTCGCTCTCGATGATGGTGCGCATGGGCCCGGGCGAAGACCGCCAGGCTTACTTCGAGGTGGTCCGCGCGATGCTCTTCTACATCGACGAAATCCCGGAGAAGCAGCACCACCCCATCGAATCGAGCCTGCTCTTTCCCCGGGTCGTGGCCAAGTCTCCGACGCTGGCTGAGGTGGTGGGCCGCCTGGACCGGGAGCACGCCCGCGGCGAGGAAACCGTGCGCCGCCTGCAGCACGAGCTGCTGGCCTGGGAGCTCCTCGGCGACACCCGCCGCGAGGTCTTCGAGACCAGCGTGTCGAGTTACCTGCGCTTCTACGAGGCGCATATGCGCCTCGAGGAGGAGGTGGTCCTGCCCGAGGCCGTGCGCTGCTTCACCGAGGCTGACTGGGCCGAGATGGATGCCGCTTTCGAGAAGAACCACGATCCCCTTGGCCGCTTGCTGGCCGGCACCGCCGTGAGTGGGCTCGATCCGGTCTATCAGGCGCTGTTCTCGCGCATCGTCCGGTTGGCGCCGCCGCCCATCGGGCTGGGCGCGGGCTGAACCCACGTTTCGTCATTGCCGGGTGTCGCACCTCCTCCCTTCCGCGGCGTCCGGCACCTTTTTCAGAGGATTCACCTATGGATGGCCAGACCATCGAACGATACGGCGCCGAGCTCTTTGCTGCCTGGCGCGACCAGGTGCCGGTGGCGCCGCTTCTTGAGCGTGAACCGGATATCACCATCGAAGACGCATACCGTATCCAGCTCGACTTCATCGCCCGCCGCGTGGCGGCCGGCGAGACCGTTGTCGGCAAGAAGATCGGCGTTACCAGCAAGGTCGTGCAGGAAATGCTGGGCGTGTTCCAGCCGGACTTCGGCCAGCTTACCTCCGGCATGGTGTGCGACGCAGATGCGCCCATCGACCTTTCTGGCCTGATCCAGCCCAAGGCCGAGGCCGAGCTCGCCTTCGTGCTGAAAGAGGATCTCGTCGGCCCCGGCATCACCGCGGCGGACGTGATCCGTGCCACCGACTACGTGGTGCCGTGTTTCGAGATCATCGATTCGCGCATCCGTGACTGGAAGATCAGGATTCAGGACACCGTGGCGGATAACGCCTCCTGCGGCGTCTTCGTGCTGGGCAGCGTCAAGGGCGATCCGCGCGAACTTGACCTGGCCGCCGCCAGCATGGTGCTGGAGAAGAACGGCGAAGTGCATTCCACCAGCACCGGCGCGTCGGTGCAGGGCTCCCCGGCCAACGCGGTAGCGTGGCTGGCCAACACCCTTGGCCCGCTGGGCATCCCATTCCGCGCGGGCGAGGTGATCCTTTCCGGCTCCCAGTCGCCGCTGGTGCCGGTGGTGGATGGCGATGAGCTGGTATGCTCGGTGGGCGGTATCGGCAGCTGCCGGGTGAAGTTCAAGGGCCGGAGTGCAGCCTCCGTGCAGTAGGCCTCTTTCCACATCATCGTGCGGTGCCGATCCGCTGTGGCAGACGGGCACGCGCTTTCGTCATCGACCGATCGGACGTGCTCTCCTCCGCGCCTGGTCGCTTTGGCCCCCGGGGACGGCTTCACCCGGGGCTTTTTTTTTGGATAGCAAGCGGTCACGCATTGGTGCGGAAGGCTGCGCCATACGTGACGACAACGGGACCGCACGCAAAAGATGTGCGGCCGGTGGAGAGACGACATGAACACCCAAGGCATGGATACCCGTTTCGAGCGGGCTTCGATCCGTATCGACGCGGAAGGGCAGGGCGCAGTGCCGCGGCTGTCTGACTTGCGGGACATTGCCGCCCGGTTGCGCTTTGCGCCCCAGGAAGGCCGCATCTGGCTCGACGACGAGCGTGCCATGTTGCTGCGCGCCTCGGTGTTCGCCAGCCTGCGGCGCGAACTGCTCGAATCCCTCGGGGTGGACAAGGCCCGCGCGCTGCTTACCCGCATCGGCTATTCGGCTGGCGCCCGGGATGCATCGTTGGCCGTCAGCCTGCGGGGCAGCCGCGCGCTGATCGACGTGTTTGCGGTAGGCCCGCAGATGCACGCACTGGAAGGCTTCGTGGCGGTAGAGCCGATCCGCATCGACATCGACGTGGAGAAAGGCGTGCATTACGTGGAGCAGATCTGGCACGACTCGCTGGAGGCTGCTGCTCACATCGAAGCGGCAGGGCTGGCAGCCGAATCGGTGTGCTGGATGCAGATCGGCTACGCCTCGGGCTTCAACAGTGCGCTCTTCGGGCGGCCAATCCTGTTCCGTGAGATCAGTTGCCGGGGGGCTGGCGACCCCCATTGCCACATCATCGGCAAGCCGGTGGATGAATGGTGCGACGTGGAGGCCGACCTGCGCTTCCTGAGCCCCGAGGACTTTGTTAACGCCGCGCTGGTGCGGCGGCGTATGCCGTTTCAGGATGCCGCCGGCGCGCCCCTCAGTGCGTCGGACACGGATTTCATGGTGGGCGCTTCGTCGGGCTTCCTCTCCGCCTGCAACAAGCTCCAGCAGGTGGCCAGCACCAATGCGGCGGTGCTGTTGTTGGGCGAGACCGGGGTAGGGAAGGAACGCTTTGCCAAGATGTTGCACCGGGTGAGTCGACGTGCAGGGGAGCCTTTCGTGGCACTCAACTGTGCGGCGATCCCCGAGAACCTGCTGGAGGCCGAGCTCTTCGGTGTGGAGCGGGGCGCCTACACGGGGGCCGGCGAGGCCCGCAAGGGGCGTTTCGAGCGGGCCGATCAGGGCACGCTGTTCCTCGACGAGATCGGCACCCTCAACGAAGCCGCCCAGGCCAAGCTGCTGCGGGCGCTGCAGGAGCGCGAGATCGAGCGGGTGGGCGGTTCTGCGTCACGGGAGGTGGATGTGCGGGTCGTGGCGGCCACCAATGTGGACCTGGCTGCGGCCGTGAAGGCCGGGCTGTTCCGCGCCGATCTGTATTACCGGCTCAATGTGTTCCCGATCCGAATTCCGCCGCTCCGCGAGCGGCGCGACGACATCGCGCTGCTGGTCAATCACTTCCTCACCAAGTTCATGGCGGCCCACGGCAAGCGCGTGTCGGGCTTCACCCACCGGGCGATCGCTGCGCTGTTGGGCTACGACTACCCGGGCAATGTGCGCGAGCTGGAGAACCTGATCGAGCGCGGCATCATCATGGCGCCAGAGGGAAAGGCGATTGACCGCCATCATCTCTTCCAGGCTGAAGAAGCGCCCGCGGAACCCGTTCTGGGGATGGATCCGCGCGGCGCAGTGCGGCCGATGAATCCTGCTGAGGAGGCGTTGGAGCCCGACGAGACGGCGGTGCAGGACATTGTCGAACGCGCCCTCGATCTGGCGATGCCGCTGCGGGCGCTGGAGCGCGGGGCCATTCGCGAGGCGGTGAAGCGCGCCGGCGGCAATCTCTCCCATGCTGCCCGTCTGCTGGGCATGTCCCGCGCGCAGCTGGCTTATCGGCTGGAGAAGGAAAAGGCCTGAAATTTCTGCGTTCGAGGCCGGATGGTTATTGCCGGAGCCCGAACGTGAAATGGAGTGGTTACAGACATCACCCTCCGCCTGGACAGCTGACCGGGCGGAGGCGCGAGGCTTCAAAGGTGTTTGAACAGCGGACTGCGCGCCTGCTGGCTGGCGTCGGCGGCGGATAGGAACTTCTCGGTGTGGATGTCGCGCTCGAACAGCCGCCCTTTCATCAGTGTCCGGATGCAGCTTTCGATCATCGGCGGCGGCCCGCACAGGTAGGCCTTGTGATCCCGGAAGTCCCCGTCGAAGTGCTGCCATGCCACCTCATTGACGAAACCGGTGGCGCCCGTCCAGGCGCAGGCCGGCGTCGGCTCGCTGAGGGCGGGCACGTAGTGGAAATTGGGAAAGCGTGTGGCCAGCTCGACGAAGTCCTCGTGGTAATACAGTTCCGCCCGGTTACGGGCGCCATACACGAGGGTGATCGGTCGGGTGTCGCCGTCGGTTTCAAGCAGGTCGAGGATCATCGAGCGAGGGCTCGACAGGCCAGACCCGCCAGCGACGAAGATCAGCGGCTTGGGGTCGGACTTGCGCACGAAGAAGCGGCCGAGGGGGCCGGACACACGGACTGGGTCGCCCACCCGTAGCCGCTCGTGGACGTAGCCGGTGGCCTCGCCGCCGGGCACCCGGCGGATGTGCAGTTCGACGAGACGCGGCCCGCTGGGCGGGCTGCCGAGTGAGAAGGCACGGGGATGGGCGAGGCCGTCCCAGCCCAGATTGACGTACTGCCCGGCCTGGAAATCCAGCCCCTCGCCATCCAGCGCGATGGTGACGCCCTTGATGGTGGGGGTGAGGTCTTCCAGCGCGGCGACACGGCCGGTGAAGTCCCGCAGGGGGATCGGGCGGTGGTCGGGCTCCTCGTCGATATCGGCCTCGATGACCAGGTCGCCCTGGGGTACGGCACAGCAGGCTAGACAACGGCCCTCGTCGCGCTCCATGTCCATCAGTGCGAAGGGTGAGGCGTCGCCGTGTTCAACCTCGCCGTCGAGCACCTGCACCTTGCAGGTGCCGCACAGGCCGTGATTGCAGGCGTGGGGCAGGTAGATGCCGTGGCGCAGTGCGCCGTCGAGGAGGGTTTGCCCGTCCTCGAGCTGGAAGCTCGCGCCCAGCGGTTCGATGGTGACGGTGTGGCTCATGGTGGGCTCCGTCAGCTGCCGGTGCCGGCGATGCCGCGAAGCTGCGGCGTGGCGAAGCGCAGATAGGTCTTGTGGCCAAATCCCTGGGCCGCAAGGGGGGTATCACGCAGGGGCGTGACGGGCGTGTCGGCGGCGCACCATTCGACGGTGGACCAGTCGATCGAGGGCCATTCAGGGTGCAGGGCGAAGGCGGTATCGGGGAGCAGGGTGTCCACCAGCTCGCCAAAACTCAGATCGGGCGGGACAAGCAGCGCGATGGGAGCGCAGATCATGGTGTGGTGGTCCCAGCCCACGTAGATGAGCTGCTTGCCGTTGAAGTGCTCGACGCGGTCGCGGACGAGGGGGGAGGGGCGCTGGTTTTGGGTTTGCATGAGTGTCTCCTCGCACCACGCGCGTTGGCGTGGTGTCGGTGTGATGGATGGCGTTGGGGTGGGCGCCGTGGTGGCGCCCGGGGCAGATCAGGCGGCCTTGGCGTCGTCGGGCTGGGTGATGCCTTTCCATTCACGCCAGTTGGCTTCGTCCGGGGAACCTTCGTAATCCATGTTGTCCTGGCCCGCCGTCACATGGAAGTAGCGCATCACCTCGGATTCGGGCTGGAAGCCTTCGGCCGCGGGGTCGGCATCGGCCTCGAAGCAGTTACCCTGCAGGATCTGGTGGGCCGGTAGCCAGGCGCTGACGTACTTGTCCGGCTCGCCGGCAAACACGTCGTGGCAACCGTCGGAGCAGAAATGGTAGGTCTCGCCTTTGTGCTCGATCTGACGGTGGCTGGTGCGAGTAGGGTCGTCGGTCTCGGTCAAGATCAGTGGCACCTGGCAGGTCTGGCACAGCATGGGCAAGTTGGTGTTGTAGTAACGTTTGCCCTCGGTTTGCAGCTGGCGGTAGTGCTCGATGCGCGGGCGGTAGAGGCGATCGAAGGTGTTGGGGTATTTCTCCGACAGCCAGGCCATGTCTTCGTCCGAGGGCAGCCACACATGGAAGGCGGCGGCGCCGGAGAAGTTGTAGAAGGAGTTCCAGGTCTGGTGCGACAGGTGCTCGGCTTCGGCGACGGTCTGCTCCCAGTGCTTAGGCATGCGCAGGCCATATCGGGAGAGGTCGTTGAAGAGTGAGCCGCCGTTCTGCACGAAGTAGATATCCCAGGCTTCCTTCCAGGACATCACCTTCTTCGGCAGCATGTAGTCCAGCATCATCGACACCAGTCCGAGCACCTTGTAGCCGCGCCAGAACCACTTGTCGAGGTAGCGCTGGATGATCTCCACGTTGCCCGGATCCTGCTCCAGCACGAATTTGATGCACTCGAGGCCGAGCGTCATGTGGCGGGCTTCGTCGGACTGGGACGAGAACCCGAAGGTGACGGTCGCCATGTCGCCGTTGTAGGCAGCGCCGGACATGAAAGGCATGAAGACGAGGTTGGTGAGCAGGTATTCCAGTGCGAAGGAGATGGCGATGATCTGCTCGAAGGGACCCGAGGAGATGGCGTCCTCGAAGAAGGACTTGGGCACCGAGAGATACCACAGGCGATCGTTCATCACGCTGTGGTCGTGCAGACCGTTGAAGTACTTGTTGTACTGGCTGATGCTGTGGATCTGGGTCTGCACATGACGGAGCTCGTCTACCGCCTGCATCTGGCAGGCGATGGCGGCCCCGGCGCCCGGGAACTGCCGGCCGAGCATCGCGAACAGCCGGTGGGCGTTGTACTCCGCCGGGGTGATGCCGGTGAAGAACAGTTTGAGGGTGTTCACGTAGCGGGCGTCAGAGATGTTGAGGTGCCCGTTGTTCTGCTGGAAGGCGTCGAGCACGGCGTAGAGCTTGCGCTCCTTTTCGGCCTGGTATTTCCAGTAGGCGTCCATGGTGAGGCGGAAGGGGTCTTCCCACTTGTCCCAGTCGTGGATCTTGATGCCTTCGAGGTCGAGCTGGTCGAAGGCCTTGTCCATCGGCTCATAGGTGGTGTCCCAGCCCAGGCTGCGGGTCATCAGCGCGTATTTTTCCTTGAGGCTGAGCTTTTTGGTGGTCTGTTTGGTCGTCATGGCAGTGTGTCCTGGTCAGCGGTTCCACTGAAGAATCATCTCGTCCTCGGTCTCGTCCACGTTGCCCGAGAGGGAGATCAGGTTGAGGTTGATGGATTGCAGGTCCCATTCGGTGCCGAGGATCTCCTCGACGGTGCTGCGCCGGAGGACGAGGCGCATCGGGGCGTCGATCTTGACCATCGCCGGCAGTCGATGGACAACTGCCTCCGGGTTGTCGCGCTCGATGGCTTCGATGATCGGACGGGTGTCCTCGTTGGTCTGCAGCGCCATGAAGACGGTGCTCTGGATGGTGGTCACGGGCGTGCTCCTCAGGCGGTGGCGAGGCCGAGCCGGGTGAGGCGGGCATCAAGGGTGGTGATGGCGGCGTCGAGGCGCCGGGGGCCGTCGTTGAGCTGTCCGACGAGCGGAGCCAGCGCCTCGACGGTGCGGGCCTTCCATTCGACGGCCCAGCGGCTGAGTAGCGCGCGGTTGTCGGCGGATTCGGCGGCGGCGAGCTTCAGGCAGGCGTCGACCCATTTGGTGTTGTCGGCAAACCATTCACGGATGAAGTCGGTGAGCATGCCTACCACGGCGCTGCCGGGCTCATCGGCGCTGGCCTGGAAGCGCGCGTGGATGACGGGATGGATCAGCCCGTCGATTACCAGATTCTGGGCCACGAAAAGCTCGAACCAGTCCTTCTGCACGAGGCAGTGCTCGGCCAGTCGGCGCAGGGGCTGCCAGGCTTCGTCGCCGAGCCAGCGGGCCTTCGCATCGGCGAGGGATTGCCCTGAGTTTCCATCGGTCAGGAGCCCGACGCGCGACAAGTACTGGGCGATGCCGAGGCGGTCATTGGTGGCATACATGGCGCCCTGGGCCATCGAGCTGCCAAAGCAGTAAGCGGTAATGAAGCAGTTGTTGAGGTTGGCTGCCCATTCCAGGTGGCGCAGGGGCAGAAGCACAGTGGCCACTTCCTGCGCCAGCGCCTCGGGCAGGGTGGCCATCAGGCCGTTCTTTTCGACGAACTCGAAGTGCTTCTCCGTCGTCTCCTGCATGCGGGCGCGGTTGATGACGTAACTGGCGTAGTAGAACTGCCGCGGGTCGCGGAAATCATCCCAGTCACGCATCACGATCGCGGTGCGTCGCGCGTCGTAGATATCCCGCGCCGGGTCCCAGACGGGGCGGTAGTGGAAGTTGTCGCGGGGCTGCAGATCGAAGCTGGCTTCCTGATAGCGGCTGGCCGGCTTGTCGGCACCAAAGCGGCGCGACGTGCGGGCAAAGGTATGGCGAATCGGGTCGATGGTGGCGACCCGGATCTCGACGCTCATGGTTTATGTCTCCTGGTTGTTATCGTGAAGGTGGGCAGCGCCGTCGTCCGGCGGCCCGAAGAGGTAGGTGTGCTGCCGGCGCTGGGCGCGCTCGGCGGCGTCCTCGCTCATGTGTTCCACGCCAGGCTGGCTGGCAAAGGCTTCGAAGGCCGGGCGCGGAAGGATGAGTTCGACGGAGAGTTCGGCGTCGCCGACGGCGAAGTCGAACTCGACGAATCCGTCATCCCGTTGCTGGCGGATGCGGATGAAGCGGCGTGTCGGATCAAAGGAGCCGACGGTTCCTGGGAAGTCGTTGCGCATGATGTCTCCTGGCTGACGCTCTATTGGCGCCGTGCATTTACTATTGCAACGCGCGTGCCAGGTGCCCGGAGATGTCTTTACGGTATTTTTGGATTTGTTTAAGTGGCTGAAAAGATGTGAATTTTTCTTTATTTTCACCTCTCGCAATGATGCCTTGGCACCCAGCAAGGGTCGCTGTATTGCTGAAGGGCGAAAAAACGCGAGCGATCTGGCCAGGTGCGTCTTGAGAAAATTCGCAACTCGAGAGGGGGCGGAGAGGTCGAGCCAGAAAAATCAGGGTGAGTCGTCAGGGGCGATCAACTGCGGAGCGACTGCCCGAGGTTGGGTCGGTGCCGGCGTCGGTTGAAGAGGGGGCTGACGTAGCGCTGCTTCGAGTGCCTGGGGATGGAAGCGGGGCGGGAAGGGGATTCCCGCGAAACCGTCAGTGCGGCACAAGCAAGTGCGTGAAACGACGCACAGACAGCTCGTCACCTTGCCACTTGGGGCTGTGACGTCGGCGCGACTTGGCCTGGACGTGTGACCCCGTGCCCGGCATTGAACACCCCGGGCCAGATGTCGACGACAAAAAAGCCAACCCTCACGAATTGGCTTTTTTGCTTGTCTTGGCTCCTCGACCTGGGCTCGAACCAGGGACCTACGGATTAACAGTTCGTGAAAGCGCCGTGGTAGTCACGGCTGCGTGGTCAGTCTAGGCTCGGTAGGTCACGCCATGAGCGCTTGGTGTGGCTCGCCGCTGGCAACCAGAGATGAACCAGATGTGGTGCCGATCAGTGAAAAAGGACCGGAAGTGGCTGCTCCTGATCCTGCAT
>JAYRYA010000046.1:0-17870 GCA_041917255.1 Zoogloea sp. | reverse complement strand
CCGTCATAAACGTTGTTTTCAGGGGTCTCTTCACCCCTACCACCCCCGAAAAAATCGCGTGTAGACCGTTCTGATGGGTCGTCATATTTTTCCGGGACTGGATTTTTACTTTTGCATCACCCTGCTAACAGGGTGATGCAAAACTATTTCGAGCCGTCATAAACGTTGTTTTCAGGGGTCTCTTCACCCCTACCACCCCCGAAAAAATCGCGTGTAGACCGTTCTGATGGGTCGTCATATTTTTCCGGGACTGGATTTTTACTTTTGCATCACCCTGCTAACCGGCGGATGGACAGTTCAACTCACGACGTCAAAGGATTCGACACTCCGGCCGAAAGCGGGGCACGCCGGAACAACGGTGGGGGTAGCCGCCGCACGACCGGCACCACCCACCGCGGAACACTTTGATGCACTCATTTCCCTCGGCTCAAGGGTACCCGGCAGCCGGCAGGCCCGCTGGCTGCACCGAGGTCGTGCGCTTGTGTTTCTGCAGCAGGCTCCAGACAAGGGCAGCCAGTTCATTTCCGTCGAACGGCGGATCCACCAACACCACATCCCCTGGCAGGCGGGCGCTCACTGCCGCTCTGTCGACGCCTGACGCCAGAAGCACAACGACCACCAACGGCTGCTCCCGGCCATCGTCATGCAGCGAATGGATCATCCGGAAGAAGTCGAGTCCGGTGACGCCGAGATCCGTGACCAGCACTTGCGGCCTGATCTCGCCGATGCGGATCAATCCCTCGAATCCACTCGCCACCGCCCAGACCATGCAGTCGGGCAATACCGAAGAAAGCAGTGACTGGAGAGCGCGCCGATCCTGGGCGTTCTCCCTGAGAATCAAGACACTGAAAGCGTCGGGCCCCGATGCCGCGCTGGCGCGGCGCTGCTCGTCCACCAGCCGCTCCACTGATTCGACCAGAATGCGACGATGTCCGCCCGGCGTCTTCCAGGCGCGAAGCCGTCCATCCTCGACCCACAGCTGGGCCGTGCGGACGCTGACCCCGAGCAGGCGGGCAGCCTCGCGGGTGGAGCAGGTCAAGGATGCGGATGAGACTGGATCCATGGGGATGTGCCGTCGTTTTTCGTTATTATTACTTTTAATGTTTATGCAGGAAAAGACGGCTTTTTCACTCGTTAATCACAAATTTACAACTCATCACTTGTCAATCGAGGTTGCGATGGTGTGCCGTGACATGCTTCCTGTTAATGGACGCCAAAGAAAAAACCCCGCTGCCAGCATGGCTGGCAGCGGGGTTTGAGTGCAGCAGCGCCTGAACAGCGCGGCAGCAGGTCTTACATTTCGACGGTATCCGCCACTTCGACGAAGGACGGGATCTGGTCGAAGTTCATGTAGCGGTAGATGTCGGCCGCCTTGGCGTTCACCACCTGGATGTTCTCCATGTACTCGGCGACGGTCGGGATCTTGCCGAGCAGCGCGCACATCGCGGACAGTTCGGCGGAACCCAGATACACGCGGGTGTCGATGCCGAGACGGTTCGGGAAGTTACGGGTGGAGGTGGACATGGCGGTCGAGCCCTTGCGGATCTGCGCCTGGTTGCCCATGCACAGGGAGCAGCCCGGCATTTCCATACGGGCGCCAGCCTTGCCGAGGACGCTGTAGTAGCCCTCTTCGGTCAGGATCAGGGCGTCCATCTTGGTCGGCGGGGCGATCCACAGACGGGTCGGGATGTCGGACTTGCCATCGAGCACCTTGCCGGCAGCGCGGAAGTGACCGATGTTGGTCATGCACGAGCCGATGAACACTTCGTCGATCTTGTCGCCGGCGACTTCGGACAGCACCTTCACATCGTCCGGGTCGTTCGGGCAGGCAACGATCGGCTCCTTGACGTCGGCCAGATCGATCTCGATCACGGCGGCGTACTGGGCGTTGGCATCGCCCTTGAGCAGGACGCCATTGGCGATCCAGTCTTCCATGGCGTTGATGCGGCGCTTCAGGGTGCGGGCATCTTCGTAGCCTTCGGCGATCATCCACTTCATCAGGGTGATGTTCGAACGCATGTACTCGACGATCGGATCCTTGTTCAGGGCGATCGCGCAGGCAGCCGCGGAACGCTCGGCGGCAGCATCGGACAGTTCGAAGGCCTGTTCGACCTTCAGATCCGGCAGACCTTCGATCTCGAGGATACGGCCGGAGAATACGTTCTTCTTGCCCTTCTTCTCGACGGTAAGGAGGCCGGCCTTGATGGCGTACAGCGGGATCGCGTTGACCAGGTCACGCAGGGTGATGCCCGGCTGCATCTGGCCCTTGAAGCGGACCAGCACGGATTCCGGCATGTCGAGCGGCATGACGCCGGTGGCGGCAGCAAAGGCGACCAGACCGGAACCGGCCGGGAAGGAGATGCCGATCGGGAAGCGGGTGTGGGAGTCACCACCGGTGCCGACGGTATCCGGCAGCAGCAGGCGGTTCAGCCAGGAGTGGATCACGCCGTCGCCCGGACGCAGCGCAACGCCGCCACGGGTGGAGATGAAGGACGGCAGCTCGCGGTGCATCTTGACGTCCACCAGCTTCGGGTAGGCAGCGGTGTGGCAGAAGGACTGCATCACCAGGTCGGCGGAGAAGCCGAGGCAGGCCAGATCCTTCAGCTCGTCACGGGTCATCGGGCCAGTGGTGTCCTGGGAGCCGACGGTGGTCATCTTGGGCTCGCAGTAGGTGCCCGGCAGGATACCCTTGCCTTCCGGCAGACCACAGGCGCGGCCAACCATCTTCTGGGCCAGGGAATAGCCGGTGCCGGCATCGGCCGGGTTCTGCGGCAGGCGGAACAGGGTGGAGACCGGCAGGCCGAGGAATTCCCGGGCCTTGGTCGTCAGGCCACGACCGATGATCAGCGGAATACGGCCGCCAGCGCGGACTTCGTCGAGGATGACGAGGGTCTTGAGCTGGGATTCGGCGATGGTCGCACCGTTCTTGGTGGCGGTGACCTTGCCGGTGGCGCCGTCGACCTTCAGTTCGATCTCGTCGCCCATGTCCATCTGGCCGGCGTCGATCTCGATCGGCAGCGCGCCAGCATCTTCCATGGTGTTGAAGAAGATCGGGGCGATCTTGGAGCCCAGGCACACGCCGCCAAAGCGCTTGTTCGGGACGAAGGGAATGTCTTCGCCGGTGAACCAGAGCACGGAGTTGGTGGCGGACTTGCGGGAGGAACCGGTACCGACCACGTCACCAACGTAGGCGATCAGATTGCCCTTCGCAGCCAGGGCTTCGAGCTGCTTGATCGGGCCGCGGGAGCCCGGCTCGTCGGCTTCGATACCCGGACGCGGGTTCTTCAGCATGGCCAGGGCGTGCAGCGGGATGTCCGGGCGGGACCAGGCGTCCGGCGCGGGCGACAGGTCGTCGGTGTTGGTTTCGCCGGTGACCTTGAAGACGGTCAGCTTCTGGGAAGCGGGGACTTCGGGGCGGGAGGTAAACCACTCGCCGTCGGCCCAGGACTGGATCACGGCCTTGGCGTTGGCGTTGCCGCCCTTGGCCAGCTCGGCCACATCGTGGAAGTAGTCGAAGACCAGCAAGGTCTTCTTCAGGCCTTCGGCAGCGGTGGCGCCACATTCGGCGTCGCCCAGCAGGTCGATCAGGGGCTTGACGTTGTAGCCGCCGAGCATGGTGCCCAGCAGTTCGGTGGCCTTGACCTTGGAGACCAGACCACAGGCGACTTCGCCCTTGGCAACCTTGGCCAGGAACTCGGCCTTGACCTTGGCGGCGTCATCGACGCCAGCGGGGACGCGGTAAGTCAGCAGATCTACCAGGAAAGCTTCTTCGCCGGCCGGCGGATTCTGCAGCAGTTCGACCAGAGCCTGGGTTTGCTGCTTCGACAGGGGCAGCGGCGGGATGCCGAGGGCGGCACGCTCGGCAACGTGCTGGCGGTAGGCTTCAAGCATGGGTAGATCCTTCCTAGACGATGGTTACGTTACGGTGATGCTGTCTTGCGCGTTGGTCCGGGAAAAGCCCGGGGCGCGTCTCCCTCACAGACCGGCCTTTGGTTTTTATGGCGGCGAGCCAAGTCTTATATATATTATATTTTAAAACTACTTCGATTGTGCGAGCGCACAATCCAAATTTTCCAGTAAGTTCAACGTCCCCCGCACCATGTCGGTGCGCCTGTCAGACCACGAGCAAGCTCTCGACCGCGCCAAGCGTGATTGGCTTGATCAGCAGGTCATCAAAACCCGCGTCAATGAGCCGCTGCTTCTCTTCCGGGAGCGCATGGGCAGTATAGGCGATCACGCGCAGACCGCCGAATCGACTGTCTGCGCGGATACGCGCGAGCACCTCTTCGCCCGACATGCCGGGCATGCTGATATCCAGCAATACGATATCGAAAGGCTCGGCATCCAGTTTGGCCAACGCATCCGGGCCATCCTCCGCCTGGTCGGCGGCGTACCCGAGACGACCTACAAAAGCGATGGCAAGCCGTCGGTTGATCACGTTGTCGTCTACAACGAGAACCCTTTTCTGGGAGGAAGACGAATCGCTCATGGGAAGGGCCTATCGGGACTGCGGGAGGGTGATCGGGAGGAGCAGTGTGAACGTCGAGCCAACGCCAACGACTGACTGCACCACAAGCTCGCCGCCCAGCAGGTGGGCGAGTTCCCGCGCGAGGGCGAGACCAAGGCCGGTTCCACCGTGGTCACGAGTCAGAAAATGGTCCAACTGGCGGAATCTCTCGAAAATGACTTCCTGTGCTTCCGGTGGAATGCCCGGCCCGGTATCGGAGACGGCGAAGGCGACTCGCCCACCGTCCAGTGTCACGCGAAGGCCGATCCCGCCATTCTGTGTGAACTTGATCGCGTTGTTCAAGAGATTATTGAGAATCTGTCTCGCCCGCTGGACATCCATCGGTATCGACTCAGGCAGGCCATCGGCCAATTCGAGTTCCAGCGACAAGCCCTTGGCCTGGGCGTGGGCGCGATGCGCGCCGACAAGTTCGTTGGCGAGGCTGGCCACATTCTGTTGCATTGACTTCAGCTCCAGCCGACCGGCCTCGATCTTGGCGAGATCGAGCAGATCGTTAACGATGTCCAGCAGGTGCTTGCCCGACGACTGGATCGTGGACGCGTACTCGAGATGTACCGGATCGGCGAGCTCAAGCTGTAGCAGTTCCGAGTAACCCAGGATCCCGTTGAGCGGCGTACGCAGTTCGTGGGACATGCTGGCGAGAAAATCCGACTTGAGCCTGTTTGCCTCCTCGGCGTGGCTCCGGGCCAGTTCCGAACGCTTGAAGGATTCCTGTACCTCGTCGGCCATGCTGTTGAACGACTGGGCAAGCTGTCCCATCTCGTCGTTGGTCTGCACGGCCAGGCGACAAGATAGATCGCCTGCCTGAAAACGCCCGAGACCGTCAATCATCGTGGTGATGCGGCGGGTGATGAACTGGGCCATCCAGATCGCGACGATGATCACCAACGCGACCATCAACAATGTCGACAGCGTCAATGCGCCGGCCGTCTGGGTCAGGTTTTCGGCAATGTCATCCCGCAGGCCCTGGCGTTGGGCCAAGAGCGAGTTGTCCATCTCGGCGATGCTCTGCCCGATGCGTTTGGCAGAGTCGGTGGCGGCCCGATGGAAATCATCCACGTTGGCGCCGATGGTGACGAAGCCAAAGCCGCGGGGGGATTCGGCGTACTGGCCGGTGTAGTAAGGAATCGCCGCGGCGGTGGTGAGCTTCCAGAGCCCCGAGAAGAAGATCGTGAACGAACCCGAGCCGCCCTTTTCGGTAAGCTGGTTCCATCCGGCGCACTGGGGTGAGAAGTTGAGATAGCGGCAATCCAGCCCGACGGTGCCGGCCTTGACGAGGGCCGCTGCCGGCTTCTTTTTGAGAGACTGCTCATCGAAGGGTTTCACCGTCTCGAGGAATGCCCGCGACGACGTGCCCGAAGCCTGCCAGGCTTCGTAGAGCGACTGGTCCATCCACGGTGTCACCGGCTCGCCGGTAGCCGGATCGTAGCCGGGGATGAAGTAATCCCGCGGATGGGAAATTGCCCGACTGCGGTAATCCCACATGAAGGCGTAGTTGCCGACAATCGCGTCGTTGATGGGGGTGTAGCGCGAATCCGTCGGGCTGATGTGGTCGGTGAATTCGCGGATGTGGTCGTGGTCCAGCGCGAGAGTTACATAGCCGACGATCCTGCCACCCCGCAGCACCGGTGTCGCCCACCGCACGATTCCCCGGAAGCGCTTGCCCACCGGGTTCTCGGTGCCGGCGTAGGCCGACTCCTCCGGTTTGAATTCGAGGCCGGCCTTCCTGGCGCTGGCCGGCAGGTAGGCGCCGACCACCTTGCTCCCCACGTAGGCGCCGATCACGTCGGAGACATAGATGTCGCCCGGCTTGAGCTTCTGGAGTTGCGGCCAGTAACGCTCCGCCTTCAGGAAAGTCTGCTTAGGATCGCTCACATCCCGCAGCGTGCGCGGCATGAGATCGCCCGTCACCACCTTCACCCGCTCGCGCCCCTGCAGGTCGACGAAACTCATTTCCACAAACAGCGGGCGCGACTCCGCATGCCCAAGATACTCGGGCGGGCGGGCGCTGAAAGACTTTGCATTGTCGCTCAGTGCCTGACTGGGCTCCGCCGCCAGGGCTTCGTCCCACTCGTCGGACGCGGCGGGCTCCCAGCGGGCGCCATCCTCGGAAAGCTTCCACGGCCCGTGGCGATAAACGGCCCTCAGTCGATGCAGCAGGAAGCTGCGGTAGCTCCCCTCCGAAGGCTCGACCAGGGACGCCTGGCGAATATCGGAATCCCGGTCATACAGGAAGCTGGCCACTGCGCGCGCGGTGTCGGTGGTCAAACGCTCGATGGCAACGCGAGCCCGGTCGTCCAGTGCCTTGATCGAATCGTTGGTGGCGCCCTCGCCCACCTGCTTCACGGTTGCCAGCATCGACTCGGCCATCGCGCTCGCCTTGGCGCTCACCGTATCCCCGAGTCGTTGGGCCATTCCCCAGGCCAGCAGCGCCAGAAGCAGCAGCGGGAGCACCTTGATGACCACAAAGATCGCGATCAGCTTGCCCCGAATGCCCATTCCCCAGCCCTTCAATCCCATGTCCCCACCTCGTACGGGCAGGCCGATCGGGGGCCCCGTCGGCCGGCAATCCGAATTCCCGGAAAGTTGCGCAACAATATTGACCTTGCTTCTAACGGCACCACCACCTGAATCTCAAGGAATGGCACCGCGATTGCTTGCCGAGTGAGCCCGGCTCATTCCAGAATTCGCTTTCGTACCCGGATAGCCGCCTGCCCATGCCCCATCCCTGCCCTTGCGGCAAGCCCGCCGACTACGCTGCCTGCTGTGGCCGACATCTCGACCTGGGCATCCCCGCGCCCACCGCCGAGGCGCTGATGCGTTCCCGCTACACCGCCTTCACGCTCGGCCGTGACGACTACCTGATGGCCACCTGGCATCCCGATTTCCGTCCATGCGCCCTGAACCTTGCCGACGATCCGCCCACCAAGTGGCTGGGCCTCGCGGTCAAGCGCTTCGAGCAGACCGACGACACCCATGCGGTGGTGGAATTCGTGGCCCGCTACAAGATCGGCGGCCGCGCCCACCGGCTGCACGAAACCAGTCGCTTCATCCGCAACGAAGGCAACTGGCTGTACCTGGATGGCGACATCCACCCCAACTGAAAACAAACTCCAAGGAGACACCCCCGTGAAGCTTTTCTACTCCCCTGGCGCCTGCTCCCTCTCGCCCCACATCGTGCTGCGTGAGGCCGGTTTCGACATCGCCATCGAGAAGGTCAACCTGCGCACCAAGGAGACCGCATCCGGCGCCAACTACGCGGTCATCAACCCCAAGGGTTACGTGCCGGCGCTGCAGCTGGATGACGGTGAGCTGCTCACCGAAGGTCCGGCCATCGTGCAGTACGTGGCCGATCTGGTGCCGGAGAAGAAGCTCGCACCGCCCGCCGGCACCCTCGCCCGCGCCCGCCTGCAGGAATGGCTGACCTTCATCGGTACCGAACTGCACAAGAGCTTCACCCCGTTGTTCAACCCGGCCGCCACCGACGACATGCGCGAAGCCGCTCGGGCCAACCTGGCCCGGCGCTTCCCGATCGTTGCCGTCGCCCTCGACGCCAGGCCCTACCTGCTGGGCGACGAATTCTCGGTGGCCGACGCCTACCTCTTCACGGTGTTGGGCTGGGCGGGGCTGGTTAACGTGGATCTCAGCCCGTGGCCGAGCCTCGGCGCCTTTGCCGAACGCATCAAGGCCCGCCCCGCCGTTCAGGCGGCGCTCAAGGCCGAAGGGCTGCTGAAGTAACCGGGTAAAGAAAGATCAGTCGGCGGCGATCAGTTCGATGGTCTCGCCGGCAAAGGCAACGCGCTGACCCGGGCGCAGCTTGGCCCGCTTGCGGTTCTCGATTTCCCCATCCACGAAAACCACGCCATCGGCGACACGCTGCTTCGCTTCTCCGCCCGAGCCACACAGGCCCGAGGCCTTGAGCAGTTGGTCGAGCTGGATGAATTCGCCCTCGACAGGGAAACGGATGGTCATGGCGGGCTCCGGGCTGGTGCCGAAAGATGTGAGGAGCGGCGGATTGTGTCAGACCCGACCCGATCCGCCAATCCGGGCCGCCCGCCGGCAGCCCGTCAGAACAGAAGATCAGGCCGGAATGCGCAGCACCTGCCCCGGGTAGATCTTGTCCGGGTGGCCCAGCATCGGCTTGTTGGCTTCAAAGATCTTCATATAGGCATTTGCGTTGCCATAGAAGGTCTTGGCGATGGCAGACAGGGTATCGCCGCGCACCACGGTATGGAACTTGGCCGGCGGCTCGGGGTTGGTCACGGATAGCCGGTCGTCCACCTTGTCCACGCCATCCACATTGCCGCAGCACAGCAGCACCTTCTCCTTGGTGGCCTGATCGGCCACGGTGCCGGCAACGGTCACGGTGCTGCTGGCGCCATCAAAACTCACCGCCAGCCCGCTGGTGTCGAGGCCCTGCTTGTCGATGTAGGCGACGATGGAGGCAGCGGCCTTCTGGTTGAGTTCAGCCAGCTTGTCGGCGGCACTGGGCTCGGCGGCGGCAGCTTCCACATCCTTGCGACCGAACAGCTTCTCACCCGCTTCACGTACGAAACTCAGCAAACCCATGTGACTCTCCTGATGGTGATTAAAGCGACAGACTAAGCCCGCGCTGGAACGATGGCATGAAATATATGTTTCTAACTGTCAAACCGCGATCATCCGCGGCAGGAAATCACTCGCCGAGAGGCTGCAAACCATGGCGACGCCGGGCGCGGGCACAGCCTTCGTCACCAATGCCCAGCGCTGCAAAGGGCGCGAAATCCCGGCACGGCCCGGGGCGGCGGTCGTAGATCGTGCACTTGACCTCCTGACCAATCTCGCCAGCCAGCGCAATGCAGCGCGGCGGGCCGTCGTCGGTGCCGCGCATGCGCGCCAGGGTCGCCGTTACCGGCACGGTCAAATCCACCGGCACGCAGCCGCCCGGGCAGGTGTCCAGATCGGAGACGTGGAAGTCCACCCGAAAACTCGCGCAGCACGCGCCACAGGTCAAACAGGGATCGGCCAAGCTCTTGCTCCGTCTCAAGGCGGGCCGACAGGCGCCGCCAGTTTGAAGATCTCTTCCGCCACCTTGCGGGCACCCTGCACCGACAGGTGATCGTCATCGGAACGGCGACGGCCCGCAGGTCGTCGATCTCACCGCAGTACTTCAGGCCGACGAAGCGGCCCCCCGGAGACAGCCACTCACTTTCCCTCGCCGCAGCACTTCTTGTATTTCTTGCCACTGCCGCAGGGGCAGGGCTCGTTGCGGCCGGGGCCACCCTTGGCGGCACCGCTGGCGGCAGTCACCGGCACGGGGCTTGGCGTCGGCAGGCCAAGGGCACGCCAGTTCTGGTAGAGCCGCTGCACGGCGAGGCCCTTCTCCTCGAGTTCGGCCAGCTGGGCGTCGGCGTCGGGCAGTACGGAGACCTCTTCTTCAGGCCCGAGGATGGTTTCGAGCAGAGATTCAGCGATGGTGGTGTCGCTCACGGCGTCAGGCCATTCCACCGGCCACAGCTCGAAGCCCTGCTCGAAGCCGTTGGTCCACTCCTCGCCGATGGCCGGATCGTCTTCGCCGCCCTGGGCGTAGCAGAACGGTTGCCAGCTTTCGGCCTCGCCCTCTTCATCGCCCAGCTCGTCGCCGATCACCGCCAGCATGTCGTTGTAGTAGCGCAGGACCAGCTCGATGGCCTTCTGCAGCACCGCACCCGACCCAAAACCCACCTCGCCCTCGTCGGCTGTCCACACCGCCGGCAGCCATTCCTCCACCTTGATCGGCAGCGGCGACGAGACGATGGCGGCCAGGTAGCCGTCCAGCATCTCCATGTTCATGCAGTCGGCCGGCACATCCTCCGAGACCAGCAGCTCCTCAAGCTGCTCCAGTTCTTCTTCAGACAAGGGTTCGGATTGAAATTGGGTCATGACGGGTTTTCCTCCAGTTTCGGTTGGCAATCGAGCTCCACCACACACCGGTAAAGGGTCTGGCCGGAATCCCGGTACTTGCGTTCAAAAGGTGTGAGCGGCGATGGCGCCTCGAAGGACGCCCAGCCAACCTCGCGGCCGGTCAAGAGACCTATCGCGAGGGCAAATTCTTCCACATAAATATGCCAGTTGCTGCGGCATTCCAGCCGCCCCCCCAGCCTGGGCACACAGGGAAACACGGGGTGCGCATGCCAGCGCCGGGTCAGATGCCCGATCTTCGGCCACGGGTTGGGGTACAGGATGTAATGCCGGTCGAGCCGGATGCCGGCGTCGACCATCAAGCGCCAGAAATCCACCAGATCGGCCCGCGCGAAGACCATGTTCTTCGGCAGCAGCGCGTCAGGGTAAGGCTTCTTGCGCGACAGCCGGTCTTCCGACTGATCGACGCCGATCACCCAGTGCCCGGGAAACGCGCGGGCCAGCTGGATGGTGCTGTGCCCCACGCCGCAGCCGGCGTCGAGGATCAGCGGTGCCTTGCCATCCCAGCCCGCGAGGCTGGCCTCGAAGGCGGCCTTGTTGTAATCGAGGTACGGTTTGCGGAAATCGGAGCGGGCATGCTTGGCGACCCGCTCGACAAGGTGTTCATGAACGCCGGGCTGGGCGCTCTCGGGAATCTTCGAATTGGCGTACATCCCGCAATTCTACGCGGCGGCCTTCAGCACCGGTACGCCGTGACAGCCCAGGATGTGAGCGACCACCAGCGGATCTTTCTGGGCGCGCAGCTCGGCGTAGAGAATCTCCGCCCGCGGAAAGTTGCGCCGCAGCATGCCCAGCCACTGCTTGAGCCGGCCCGGCGCGTGGCGCGCCTCCACCTTGGCGAGTACGCGGCGCCAGAACTCGCCGATCAGCGGCAGCAGCTCGGCCCATTCGGCGTCCCTGTCCGGCGCACCCTCGGCGCCCGCACGGATGCGCCGCGCCAGGAACGGATCGGACACCGCGCCGCGGCCCAGCATCACGTCGGCCACTCCGCTCACCGAACGGCAGCGGCGCCAGTCGGCTTCGTTCCACACCTCGCCGTTGGCCACGACCGGCACGTCCACCACGTCGGCGATGCGCCCCACCCATTCCCAGTGGGCCGGCGGGCGATAACCGTCGGTCTTGGTGCGGGCATGGACCACGATGTCCTCCACCCCGCCGTCGGCCAGGGCCTGGGCGCATTCCAGCGCACGACCGGTGTCGCCCACGCCAAGCCGCATCTTGGCGGTGAAGGGGATGTGCCGCGGCACCGCCCGGCGCACCTCGCAGGCGATGGCGTGGAGCACCTCCGGCGTATCCAGCAGCGCGGCCCCGCCCCCGTGGCGATTGACCAGCGGCGCCGGGCAGCCGAAGTTGAGATCGATCCCCGCCGGGTTCATCCGCGCCAGCTGGGCCGCGTTGTCGCCCATGCAGGGCGGGTCGGAGCCCAGCAGTTGCACCCGCACCGGCGTGCCGCGGCTCGTCCTGCTGCCTTCGCGCAGCTCGGGCGACACCCGCGCGAAGGCCCGCAGCGGCAGCAGCGTGCCCGACACCCGGACGAACTCCGTCACCGCGTGGTCGTAACCCGGCACGCGGGTCAGCACCTCACGCAGCACATCGTCCGCGAGGCCCTCCATCGGGGCAAGCAACAGCCGGGTCATGGTCGAAAAACACCTTTTACATCAAAGCCGGGCGCGAAATGTACCGGAGAATCGCCCCCGACAGAAGCCGCCCGGTGCCACCTGACGCCCGGCGCGGTAAGATTCGCCCCCCAACCGCCGCACGACCACACCCCTCATGCGCCGCCCCACCTCTGCCAACGGTGACACCCGCAACCTGCGCGACCTGCTGCTGCTCGCCCTGCCGGCGCTGCTGCTCGTCGCGGCTGCCTTCGCGCTGGCCTGGCAATTCGTGAAACCGGCGCCCCCGAAGAAGATCGTCATCACCACCGGCGTCGAGGGCGGCGCCTACCAGTATTTTGGCGAGCGCTACCGCGAGAAGTTTGCCCAGGAAGGCATCGAGGTCGAACTGCGCCCCTCCAGCGGTGCGGTGGAAAACCTGCGTCGTCTCAAGACCGACGACGATGTGGACGTGGGCTTCATCCAGGGCGGCATCGCCAACGAACCCGAATCCGAGGATCTCGCCACCCTCGGCAGCATGTATCTCGAGCCGGTGTGGGTGTTCTACCGGGGCGACGCCCAGTACGATCGGATCAACCAGCTCAAGGGCCGCCGGATCGCCGTCGGCGTGCAGGGCAGCGGCGCCCAGCTCTTCGCGCTGCAACTGCTCGCCGCCAACGGTTTTGCCACCAACGACCCCCAGCTGCTTGCCATGGGCGGGATGGAGGCGGTGGACGCCCTGCGACGCGGCGAGATCGACGCCTTCTTCGTGGTGGGCGCGCCCCAGGCGCCGGTGGTGGACGCTCTCCTCCACACCGACGGCATCAATCTGCTCAACTTTGGCCAGGCCGACGGCTACGTGCGTCACTTCCCGCATCTGGTCAAGGTGGTGCTGCCCCGAGGCGCCATCAGGATTCAGGCCGACCAGCCCAATCGCGACATCCAGCTGCTGGCCGCCACCGCCAACCTCGTGGTGCGGGCCGACATCCACCCGGCCATCGTCACCCTGCTCCTCAAACACGCCCGCGAGATCCACAGCCCGCCCGGCCTGCTCCAGGACGCCAACGCCTTTCCCACCCCCCGCGACCACGCCCTGCCGCTGCACCCCATGGCCCAGCGCTTCTATGATTCCGGCCCGCCGCTGCTGCAGCGCTACCTGCCCTTCTGGCTGGCGGTGCTCATCGACCGGCTGCTGGTGATGGTGCTGCCCTTCTTCGCGGTGGTGATCCCCCTCACCAAGATCATCCCCGGCATCTACAACTGGCGGATGCGCTCGCGGGTCTATCGCTGGTATGGCGAGCTCAAATACCTCGAAGCCGAGATCGACGCCCTGCCCGACGCCGCCCGCAGCGCCGATGCCCTCGACGCGTTCAACCTGCGCCTCGACCGCATCGAGATGCGCGCCGCCCACCGCAAGCTGCCGCTTGCCTTCAGCAACGAGCTTTACACCCTGCGTGAACATATCGGCCTTGTCCGCCGCCGGCTGACCCGGCTCGCGGAAAGCATCACGACAAGCTCGCCGTCATCGTCCTAGAGTGATCGAGCCGGCCAAGCCCGGCACCGCAATCGCCGTTTCCCGCAGAGCCCCATCATGAGCCCCCATCTCGACCTCACCGCCCCCTACCCGCCCCTCGTCCGCCGGATCGAAACCGAAGGCAGCGTCGACGGCCAGATGCTGGTCATCGACCACTTCCTCAACCACCGCATCGAGCCTGCCTTCATCTTCGAGCTGGCCCACGAGCTGGCCCGACGGCTGTCCTTCTTCCAGCCCAACGTGATCCTCACCGCCGAAGCCAGCGGCATCGCCCCGGCGCTGATCGTCGCCCAGGCCCTGAGCGTGCCGATGGTCTACGCCAAGAAATACTCCACCGACGTGGAAGCACCCTCCATCTGCCGCAGCATTCCGTCGCCCAGCAAGGGCGTCGAGACACGGCTGGCCATCTCCACCCGCTACATCCGCCCCGGCCAGCGGGTGGTGATCGTGGACGACTTCCTCGCCAACGGCCGCACAGCCGCCGCCCTCATCGAGATGGCCCGCGAAGCCGGCGCCGACGTGCGGGGCGCGGGTTTCGTGGTCGAGAAGCGCTTCAAGCACGGTCGCGAACACATCGAGGCAATGCACGTGCCCGTCTCCACCCTGGCCCAGGTGGAAAAGCTGGAAGGCGGCCGAGTGGTGATGACCCAGGCGCGGGACGCTTGAACCCCGTGCCATAAGTTCACCCGCTGCGCTATCCTCTCCGACGTCATCGCGGAGAGATGGAAAATGGATAGCGCAGACCAGCACAAGGCGATCCCGGTGTTCTGCAGTCACCGGGGCGTGGACAAGCCGGCCGTCCGGGCATTTGCCGAGCGGCTGCGGCAAGCCGGCATCGACGCCTGGTTCGACCAGTGGGAAATCCAGCCTGGCGACGATATCGTCGCCAAGATGAACGAAGGGCTCGACGCCTGTGAGGTCGGGCTGGTGTTCTTCTCCAGCGAGGAGCACGACGGCCCTTGGTTCCGCGCCGAAGTTGCAACGCTCACTTTCGAGATGATCGAGAACGGCAACCGCCTGATCCCGATCATGATCGACGCAGACACTCCCGTCCCGCCTCTCCTGCGCCCCCGTGCCCGGCGTGGCATCGACGAATTCGACGCCATCGTCGATGCCATCCGCGGCACCACCTCGCGGCCGCCCCTCGGCCAACCGCCCGCCACCGCCATCTGCCACCGGATCGAAATCGAGCTTCGACCGGCGACTCCGGCCGGCACGCTCGACCTCATCGCCCGTGATAACGGCGCCTCAATCGCCCAGCTTGGCGGCCTCACGTTGCCGCCGGAGGCGCTGCAAAACTTCGCCCAGTTCCTCCACGGCGGCTATTCCACCGCGTTCCGCGGCCCCCGCGAAGCAGCCGCCCTGACCCTCGGCGAGGCACTCGCCCGGCTAGGCCAGCAGCTGGGCGCGGTGCTGTTTGCCGGTCCGGTGGGCACCCACGTCGCCCAGCGGCTCGACACCCTTGCGATCGGCGACGAACTGCAGCTCGTCTTCGCCAGCGCCGACGCCACCCTGCTGGGCCTGCCCTTCGAAGCCGCCCGCCTGCCGGATGGGCGCGTGCCGGCGCTGCACCCGGCCGTTTCCATGCTGCGCCGGGTGATCGACGCCCCCGAGCCCGCTCACCCGCCCCAAGCCGGGCCCCTGAAGATCCTCGTCGCCGTCGGCGCCCCGGACGAAGGCCAGACCCGCAGCGCCGTGCTCGACCTGGAAGCCGAACTCCAGCGCATTCTCGACGCGGTGGATGTGGCCAGCCGCCACGGCAACGCCCAGGTCAAGATTCTTGAAGTGGGCCACCCGGACGAAATCCGCAAGGCCCTCGCCGCCGACGCCTTTCACGTGCTGCACCTCTCCTGCCACGGCAGCCCCGGCAGCGTCGAACTGGAAGACGAAGACGGCAAAGCCATCTCGGTGAGCGCTGAGCAACTGGCCGCTGCCCTGCTCGACGCCCACCAGCCGCTACCGCTGGTCTTTCTGGCCACTTGCGATGGCGGCTCGCCGGCCGGCGAAACGGCCAGCTTTGCCCAGGCCCTGGTGCAGACGGGCATCCCCCAGGTGCTGGCGATGCAGACCCGCGTCAGCGACGACTACGCCACCCAGCTTGCCGCTGCCTTCTACCGCGCCCTTGGCACGCCCGAGCGCCCCACCGCCAGCCGCGCCCTCGCCCTGGCCCGGCGAGAAATCGAAGCCCGGCGCACCCAGGCCAGCCCCCCCGCGCCGCCCGAGTACGCCACCCCGTCCCTGTTCAGCGCCGGCCTCGAACAGCCCCTGCTCGACCGCCGCCTCGACCAGGACGCCCTGAGCCAGCCCCCGGTTCATCATGCCGGCGGCCTCGCGGTGCCCCAACTCAAGCTGGGCGACCTGATCGGCCGGCGCGTCGAGCTGCGCCGCACCCTGCGCATCCTGCGCGGCCACCCTGCCACCGTCGCCGCGCTTGGGGAGCGGGCCGGGGTGGTGCTGCAAGGCATGGGCGGGGTGGGCAAGAGCAGCCTCGCCGGCCGCGTCATGGCCCGGCTCACGGAAGAAGGCTGGCTGTGTGTCGCGCTCTCCGGCTCCTTCGACATCGGCAGGCTGGCCGACGCCGTCGCCGACGCCGGCCGCGATAGCAAGCGCGAGGACTGGAAGGCCCTCGCTGCAGCCCTCAACCCTTCGAGCGACGACAAGCATCGCATCGGGATCATCTGCACCGCCCTCACCCAACTCAAGTTGCTCATCGTCCTCGACAACTTCGAAGACAACCTGGAGCCCGACTCCGCGGGCGCCCGCTTCAGGCAAGCCTTCCACCAGGAGGTGCTCACCCAGCTGTGCGGAGCCGCCCGCTGCGGGCGCCTGCTCCTCACCAGCCGCTACGCCCCGGCGGACCTCTCGCCCTGGCTGGAGACCCTGCCCCTCGGCGCCCTCAGCGACGCCCAGACCCGCAAGCTCATCCTGCGCCTGCCCGGCCTGCTCGCCCAGCTGGAGGCCGACGACGGCAACAGGCCGCTCACCGGCGCCCTGCAAACCCTGCTCCTGCGTGTCGGCGGCCACCCGCGCATGCTCGAATACCTGGACGCCGTGCTGCACAAGGGCCGCGCCCGCCTGCCCGACGTCACTGCCCGCCTTAAACGCCAGGCGCAAGCCCTGGGCGTAGACGTCACCACCCCGCCGGCCGATCTGGACGAGGCCCTCGCCCTCACCCTGCAGCTGGGCACCCGCGACGTGCTGCTGGACACCCTCCTCACCCTCGCCGACGACTACGGCGACCGCCCCACCCTGCTCCAGGCCGCCGCCTCCAACCTGCCCATTTCCGTGGCCGGCGTGGCCCACGCGCTGCTCGGCGCCGAGCCAGACAAAACCCTCGTCGCCACCACCCGCAAGGCCCTCGAACGACTATCCGAACTCTCGCTCCTCAGCTTCGTCACGGAACACGAGGTGTTCGTGCACCGCTGGACCGCCGAAGTCCTGCTCACCCCAGGGGCCACGCTGACGGCCGACACCCGCAACGCAATCCTCACCCGCGCCGGGCACTACCGCCGGTGGCGGGTAGACAACGAAACCCATGCCCTCGACGACGGCATGGAAGCCACCCGCAACCTGCTCGCCGGCGAGGCCTTCGACGCGGCGAGCGGCATCGCCGACGGCATTTGCGACTTCCTGATCCAGGCCAATCAACTCGCCAGCGCCGGCAGCTTTGCCGGTGAAGTCTGCACCACCCTCCCGCCCACCCACCCCGGTTTCGCGGCGCTGGCCGACACCGAAGCCAGCGCGCTGCTCGCCCTCGGCTACACCGACGCCGCACTGGCCCGCTATCGTCAGCTGCTTGCACACCACCAGCGGCTCGTCCAGGCCGAACCCCAGCGCGCCGACTACCAGCGCGATCTGTCCGTCTCCTACAACAAGCTCGGCGACCTCATGACCGCCCTCGGCCAGGGCGACGAGGCCCGCGACTACTTCCTCAAGGACCTCGAGATCGCCCAGCGGCTCGCCCAGGCCGAACCCCAGCGCGCCGACTACCAGCGCGATCTGTCCATCTCCTACGAACGCCTCGGCGACCTCATGACCACCCTCGGCAAGGGCGAGGAGGTCCGCGACTTCTTCCTCAAGGCCCTCGACATCCACGAGCGGCTCGCCCAGGCCGAACCCCAGCGCGCCGACTACCAGCGCGATCTGTCCGTCTCCTACAACAAGCTCGGCGGCCTCATGACCGCCCTCGGCAAGGGCGACCCGGCCCCCTGTACGGACCCCCGGTCCCTCCACAGCTCGGGGGGGGTCGCGCGGGGCGTGCCGCGGGGCGGCG
>JAYRYA010000045.1:0-19767 GCA_041917255.1 Zoogloea sp. | reverse complement strand
AGCTTGGTGCGCTGGTGGATGAAATCCACGCGCACGGCCGAGTTTTTCTCGATCGCATACTTGCCGAACATCCGTGCAGTGAATTGGCGGAAAGTCACATCTGGCAAGCCGCCTGAGGTGGCGAGCAGCGTCACGTTGGCAGCCGAGGCGCTGGCGTCGAGATCCTGCTGGTACTTGTCCTTGTCGGCGCTCAGGAGCAGATCGCCACCTACGGTCAGACGTCCGGTGGGCTTGCCGTTGATGCCGAGGCCGAAGGTCTCGGTACGGTTACGAAGCGCCGCCATGTAGCCAGTGGAGTGGTCGATGTGCGTGGTCTGGTCGCCACGGGACCAGAAGCCGGTAAGCCGCCAGTCGTCGCTGAGCGCATACACGGCGTCGATGCCGTAGAAGCCCATGTAGCTCGCGCGCAGGCCCTTGGTCGTCGGCGCCGAGAACTTGTCCTCACCCCATTCGGCCATGAACTGCAACGTGAGTCGCTCGGTGGCCGACCAATCGGCCGAAGCCCTGATCTTCTCGCGGTTACGGTCGACCATCGACATCGGGAAGATCGCCGTGCGGCTGTAGATCGCACCATCGGCGGTGGGTGTGACGCCCAGGCCGGTGTTGGGCTTGAGCCAGGTCCCGCCGGAGCGATCGCTGTTCTGATAGGCCACGGCACCGCTCAGGGTCTCGGTCATCGCGCGGCGCAGCTCGAGGCGATAGCCTGCTTCCTCGGTCTTCTGGCGCAAGCCACTGAGGCCGGCAACCGAATTCGTCGGCACGAACATGCCGCGGTCGATGGACTCGTAATCGGCGCCAACGGTGCCACGGAAGCCCGCCGGCAGCTGGTAGCTGGCCTCGGCTTTGCCCACCAGACGCTTGGGCGAGTAGTTGCCATTGGTGAAGGCCTTGGTGCCTTCGAGGTTGTAGTACTCGATGGGCGTCTTGTCGTTGCGGTCTTCGTAGCGCACGTTGGCCAGCAGCGACAGCTTCGGGATCGGCCGTGAGGTGATGCCGGCCTGGTAGAGCGCGGTGTTGACCTCGCCACCCAGGTTGCTGCGACCGGCGGGCGCGCCGGTGAAAGCGGCAAAGCTGTCGGTCTGGGTCGCGTGGGTGAAGGCGTACTTGAAATTGGCCTTGGTCGTCGGCGTGAAGGCGTAGTTGCCGCTCAGGAAGATCTGGTGCGCCTGGTTGTCGGGCGGCAGCGCCATCGGCAGCTGCAGGATGCTGCGCAGCTGGGGCGTGAGCACCGGTGACATCGGATTACCCACCGGGTTGCCCAGGTTGCCATTGACGGTTGCACCCATCGAGGTGAACTGGTTGTTGTAGAACGAGCCGTAATAGCCGCCCGACAGGAACAGTTTCTCGGTGGAGAAGTTGAGGCGTGCCTCGAACTGCTGCGTGGTCGAGTTGATCGGCTCGGGCAGCATCAGCAGCGCCCACTGGGTGCCGGAGGCCGGGCACGTCGGCGACGGCGCGGCGCCCGAGGTGCACTGGAAACCGTTGCCGAACAGGCGAGCGCCGTTCTTGTCCTCGTTGCGGAAGCTGGCCTCGAACTGCAACGAATTGCTGAGCCACTTCTCGACGCCCACCGTGAAGATCTTGCGCTTCAGGTCGAGGTTGAGGTCGTCGCCCGAGCCCGGCGTGGCCAGCCGTGTCACCGACAGCGCGTTGCTGCCGGTGCCGGTCACGCCGGTATTGATGGTGCGCGGGTCGTGGCGGACCATCTCGTTGTAGTCGAAGCTGTACTTCCAGTCGCCCTGCTTCTGCTGGCCAAAGCGGATCTCACGGGTGTCGAGGCCCAGGTCACGGCCCTGGAAGGTGGTCCAGGTGCCGGTGGCCGCGTCGCGTTTGATGACGTCGATGTCGAGCAGCAGGTAGGTGTCGTCACGGCGCAGGCCGGAGTACTGGCCGAACCAGCTGCGTTCGCCGTTGGTGCCGGTCAGGCCGGCCGCGCCGACCGAGACGCTGCTGTCGGGCCGGATCAGGGCGGCGATCTCGTCGTCCGCGGCATGGGCGGCGCTGCCAAAGGCGGCAAGCAGGGCCAGCGCAACGATATTGAGGCTGAAACCCGGATGTGTATTCGCGGTTCTCATGATGTTCTCCACCGTGATCTCAGCGCAGGTTGAACTGCGGAGTCGGATTGGTTGCGCTGGGGTTGTTGCTGCCATGGATCTGGGTATGGCAGTTCATGCAACCGCGCGCCTGCGTGTAGTTGATGCCGGACTTGCCGCTGGAAGTGGCGGTCGGCTGGAGCGGTAGCTGGCCGCGCAACTGGGCAAGCTGGCCGCCGTGCGGGGTATGGCACTGGTGGCACAGGAAAGGCGGACGCGCCTTCAGCATGCTCTCGGCGACGGTGCCGTGGGGGTTGTGGCAGTTGCCGCAATCCTCATTCACGGGCTCGTGGCTATGCACGAAGGGGCCGCGCTTTTCCATGTGGCAGGTGTAGCAGGTGTCGACGACGCTATCGCGCTTGACGAGCTTGGGCCCGATGGAGCCGTGGGCATTGTGGCAGTCGGAACACGCCACCTTGCCTTCGAGCACCGGGTGGTGCGACGGCTTGTTGACCTGGACGCGCTGTTCCTTGTGGCAGGTGAAGCACACCTCGGGCTGGGTGCGCTTGTCGGCCACCTTGTCCTTGGCAGTGTGAAGCTGGTGGCAGGAGGTACAGGCCACGTCGGCGCGCTCGTGGGCGCTGCCTTCCCAGTGGGAGCGCTTCGAATCCTTGCGGTGACAGGAGATGCAGGATTCGTTGCGGGCCGCCACCGGCGTCTTGCTGCCCTTGGCAAAGCTGCGGTCGGTGGGCGGACGCTCCTTCAGCTTGGCCGGATTGTTGGTGTGGAGATCGCTCTCGCCGTGGCAGTTGGTACAACTGGGCGCGCGCCCGTCGGCAACGGTGCCGTGCTTGGTCTTGCCGATGTGCAGGAGCTTCGGTTCGTCCGCTTCATCGTGGCACGACGTGCACTTGGCATCGCCCTTGAGAACCAGATCCTTGGCCGGAGCCTTGGTCGCTGCCGGTGCAGCATCGGCCGCCACGGCACCCGTGGCGCCGGCCAGCGCCCCGAGCAGGACGCACGAGGCAAACAACTGTCGCAAGAACTTCATTTTTGATCTCCCTGATACTGCTGTTGCGTGAAAGGGCGCGAGCAAGCACGCCCTTCCGTAACACCTACTTGCCGAGGGACAGGATCCAGTCCGTCAGATTCTTGATCTCGGCCTTGTCCTTCGTCTTGAGCACCTTGTGCTCTTCCTCCTTGCCGTCCTCGAACTTGACCATCTCGCCCGAGGTGAGGTGGTGCAGCAGCTTGGCTTCAGCGTCCGACTTGCCCTTCAGCGACTTGGAAATCTCGGTGAGGGACTTGGCTTCCTTCTTTTTGTCGACGGCGTGGCACTTGGTGCAGCCCTCTTTCTTGGCGAGGGCCTGAGCTGCATCGGCGTCAAGGGCCAGGGCGTCGGCGGACATCAGCAGGCCGGCGGCGCACAGACCGGACAGCGACACGGCAAGGGCGGAAAACTTCATTTTCTTATCTCCTAGACGAATGATTGCGTTGGGGTGGAACTCAATGCTCATACCAGCCGGTGATCATCATCTTGAACAGCGTCGAGACTTTCGGTCCGACCGTTCCCAGATAGATGTGGCTGACCACGAAAAGAAGGATCACCGCTGCGCCCAGGTAATGCACCAGCGCGATCGGCAGCAGCCCATCCAGGCCGAACAAGGTGTCAGGCGCAAACTGCGGGTACATGAACACCAGACCGGTGAGGATCACCACCGGCAGCACGAGATACATGATGGCCCAGTAG
Source organism: Zoogloea sp. (assembly GCA_041917255.1). Lineage (GTDB taxonomy): Bacteria > Pseudomonadota > Gammaproteobacteria > Burkholderiales > Rhodocyclaceae > Zoogloea. Next base: position 15,984 of record JAYRYA010000045.1, on the reverse strand, counting down.
GTGACGGCCTGAAGCGCGTTGAAATTGACTTCCGGGGTCGGCGGGAACGGCTCCGGCTCGCCCTTGAAGATGCCCCCACCGTAGTACTTCATCTGGGTGATGCAGCGCCCGATGATGCCGGGCGGCTTGGGCACGTACTGCCACCAGTTGCCGGTCACGATGTTGGCGATCACGAAGAACACCCACAGACAGGCCAGGAACACCCCCACCACGTTGTGAATGCGCGCGGCGAGGGAGAACTCGACGAGCGGCAGGCTGGGGTCGGAGAAATGCAGGCTGATGCCGGTAACTGCGAGGGCCAGGATCGCGGCGGCGTTGCTCCAGTGCCACAGCCGGATCCACAGGGGCAGCATGAAGATGCGCTTAGTCATGGTTCTTCCTCCGGCGCAGGCTGTTCATCAGGGCGCGCACGATGCCGTGGCCGATCACGCCCACCACCGTGGCCGCGAACAGGCCGATCAGGATCATGTCGAGGGTGGGGTTGCGGGTTGCGCCCACCACATAGGAACTGCTCAGCATCACGCTGTTGAGGAAGCCGTACTTGTTCTGCTCTTCCTTCACCAGATGCCGGTATAGGCGCGCGTTCAGCGAGCTGTTGGCGCTGTGGCAGGTGGCGCACTTCTTCTCGGCCTTGTCCTTGTTCTGGATCTCATGGGACAGGGAGAGCTTGTCCTCGGCGGGCGTGTGGCATTCGATGCAGCGCACCGCCTTCCAGTGCAGGCGGGTGTTGGGCAGCCAGCTGTGGATGTCATCGATGGCCGGACGCTTCTTCTTCTCGGGTGCCATCTTGGCGAAGGCGATGTCGGAGTCGTGGCAGTCGAGGCAGATCTTGTTGTCCTGGGCAACGATCTTGTGGGGGTCGCGCAGGTTGGCCGCCAGGGTCATCACATGGGGGTCGTGACAGGTGACACACGTGAATTTGTCGCTGAGGTTTTCGGCGTGCACCGATTTGTCGAACTGCCGTTCGATGCGCATGGCCTTGCGGGCATGGCAATCCTGGCACTCGGCGAGTTCTTCCTTTGCCTTGGGGGCGTGGGGGTGTTCGTCGTAACCGTCACCATGGCACTTCGAACACGCCATCTGGCCGTGGTCGGACGTGCTGTACGTACCCAGATCGACGAGATGGTTACGGAGTTTCTTGAGGTCCAGCCCTTCTTTGGGCGGCTTCTTGAGCCCGGCTTCTGAATGGCAGGTAAGACATGCGTCATTGGCTGCGCGGATCTTGACCAGCTCTTCGGGCGTCGGAGGGGCGTCTTCTGCAAACGCTGCCGGTGTCACCAGACACGCAAGCAGCACCGCAGCGCTCCACAGCTTTATCTTGAGTTTGCCGAACACGTCGACTCCTTGAACAACGGACCCGGCGAATTATCTGCTTACATCTTTTAGGCAAAAACTTTCAAAACTCGAAACTGACCATCCCTTGACGAAGATCAAGGGATGGCGCCACTTCTGGTCAGTTTGTTGCGCCGCCGCAACGGGATTTTCTCCTTTATTCGAAAACACTTATGGACATTCCAGCCACAAGTTCACCCTCACCTTCCGCGATCACGTTCTGACCGAAAATCACCCCGTCTGGCGTCTTTCGATAGGTGGCCAGGGTACGCAGCGGCTCCTGGTTCAGGCTCTTGCTGCCGCTCTCCGGGTCCACCGTGGTGAACACGCAGCGTTCGCAGGGCTTCTCGATCCGGAACACCACATCGCCGATGCGGATGCGCTTCCAGCCATCCTCGGCAAAAGCTTCGGCGCCCGAGACCACCAGATTGGGCCGGAAGCGCGACATGGATACCGGTTTTCCAATGCGCTCCGACAGATCGTCGAGGGACGACTGACCGATCAGAAGAAGCGGATAGCCATCGGCAAACGACAGCGGCACTGCCGGATCAACCTTCACCCGACGGGCCGTCACTGCGCCTGTCCACAAGAACCGCACCGGCGATCCCAGGTATTTTGACAACCAAACATCCGCCTCGGTCGCCCCTTGCCAGGCCGGAAAGCAGTCACCCCACACCGTACTCTCGACGGACGCGTCGAACGCGCCGTTGGGCACGAACAGATCGTCCCGGCCCGGCGCCGAGAGCGTCACGCCAGTGTCGGATGGCGTCGCCACAACCCGCACCAGCTCCGGGTAGGTACGGCCGGTGACGAATTTCCCATTGGGATCGGCGACCATCCAGCTGCGATCAAAGGGCAGCCCCTGGGGTCCAACCGGGCTGGCGTCGAGCTGTTGGCCCCGCATCGACTTGACGGGATAACGGTAAAGGGCGGACAGGACGGGGGATGTGCTCATGGGCGAAACCTCGGCGGACAGCAGCAGATCGGGATGAAGGACAGAAAAGCCATTATCCTTGCGACTTCGCGCACGGCGCAAATTGCCCCCTGGATCACCCATGACGTACGAAGAACACCTGGACGAAGTCACCACCCTCATCTTTGAACGCTTCGGCCTCAGCGAAGACGCAGCGATCAAGCTGGTCATGCGCGCCCAGGCCGACGGCTATTTCAGCGGCCATGACGACGATCCCTCCATCTGCACCCAGCTGCGCGCCGAACAGGACGCCAAGCGGGTATTCAAGCAGTACAGCAAGCCCGTCGCCCCGGCCGAACCGGCCAAGCGCCGCCCCGGCCCGCCGCGCCGCTGAGCCGCTCAGTGTCGATGAAGCGGGCAGCAAGACTCAGCCTGGCCCTGGCCGTGGGGGCTGTCTCGGCAGCATGTGCCGGGCCGACGCCTGTCAGCGCCAGCCAGCGTCAGGTCATCATCGGCTTCGTCGCCCCCATCGACGTGGCGTCCCCCGCTACCTTGGCCGGTCTTGCCGACACCAGCCGGACAAGCGTCAGCTTCGTTGCAGCGATCTCCCCGACAAGCGCGGCCTACCGGCTCGACTGTCCACCCGCCGACCCCGCTTGTGAAAAGGCCCTCGCAGCCCTTCGGGCGCACCCCACCATCCGCTACCTTGAACCCGACCGCATGAAGGACTCCCGATGAAAGCCACGCTCCGCCTGGGCGCCGCCCTCCTCGGTCTTGCCACGCTGAACGTCGCCCCTGCCCAGGCTGCCGACGTTGCCGAAGCCCGGGTCATCGTCAAGCTGAAGAGCGCCTCGCCCCTCAAGCAGATCCAGGCCGCCGGACGCGTCCAAAGCCTCGGCCAGCGGATCGGCGTGCCCGCCCAACTGATCCACCAACCCACGCCCGACACCCAGGTGATGCGCGCCAGCGGCATCAGCTCCGACGCCCTCGCCGCCCGGCTGGCCCAGGAAGCCGACGTGGCCTACGCGGTACCCGACCGCATCAAGACCATCCGCGCCACGCCCAACGACCCACTATTCAGCCACCAGTGGTATCTGCAGGCCACCAGCAGCACCCAGCCGGCCGCCACCGGCGCCCAGAACGCCTGGAACCTGACCGCGGGCTCGGCCAGCGTGGTGGTGGCCGTGGTGGATACGGGCGTGCGCTTCGACCACGAAGACCTCGCCGCCAAGCTTTTGCCCGGCTACGACTTCATCGCCAACGACCTGCTCTCCGGCGATAGCGACACCGGCCGCGACGCCGACGCCAACGATCCCGGCGACTACCTCTCGTCGGCCGATCTGGCCAACACCGCGCTGCGCACCCTGTGCGGCAACCCCACCAGCACCCACGCCAGCTCGTGGCACGGCACCCAGGTGGCCGGCATCGTCGGGGCCGAAACCAACAACAGCCGCGGCATCGCCGGCATCGGCGGCGCCACCCGCATCCTGCCGGTGCGGGCTCTGGGCAAGTGCGGCGGCTACGACTCGGACATCATCGCCGGCATGCGCTGAGCCGCCGGCCTGTCGGTTTCCGGCGTGCCCGCCAACCCCAACCCCGCCAGGGTCATCAACCTGAGCCTCGCCGGCAGCGGCAGCTGCAGCGCCGCCTACGCCGATGCCATCGCCGAGATCCGCGCCGCCGGCGTACTGATCGTCGCCGCGGCGGGCAACGAGACCGGCGCCGTCGAGGAACCGGCCAACTGCGCCGGGGTGCTCGCCGTGGCCGGCATCCGCCATGTGGGCACCAAGGTCGGCTACTCCAGCTACGGCAGTCAGGTCAGCATCAGCGCCCCGGCTGGCAACTGCGTTAATGTGGGCACCGGCCAGCCCTGCCTGTACCCCTTCATCAACACCATCAACCTCGGCACCACCGTTCCCACCACCAACGGCTACACCGGCATCAACGCCGTGACCATCGGCACCAGCTTTGCCGTGCCGCTGGTCTCCGGCACCGCGGCCCTGATGCTGGCCGCCAACCCGGCCCTTGGCGAAGCCGAGCTCGCCCGCCGCATCAAACTCACATCCAATCCCTTCCCGACCGACAGCAGCCTCGCCGCCTGCCCCACCGTCACCACCGATGGTCAGTGCAACTGCACCACCGTCACCTGTGGCACCGGCATGCTCAACACTGCCGCAGCCGTCACCGCCGCCATCGACGGCAACGCGCTCAACCCCACGGTTGTCATCGGCCTGCCCGATTCGCCGGTCAAGAACACCAGCCTCAGCCTGGGCTCCGGCAGCAGCAGCGCCGCGGCGGGCTCAAGCCTGGTGAGCTGGCATTGGGCCCAGCTTGCCGGCCCTGCCACCGGCAGTTTCGGTTCCGACACGCCCAGCACCACCTTCACTGCGCCAGTTGCCGGCGACTACCTCCTGCGCCTCGCAATCACCGACAGCGCCGGGCGCACCGGCGTCCAGGACGTCACCCTCAGCGTACTGGATGCTGCACCCAAGTCCGGCGGCGGTGGAGGCGGCGCACTCGATCTCTCCAGTCTCATCGGCCTTGGCCTGCTGGCTTTTGCAGCGCGCCGCAACCGGGCAAACAGCAACTGAATCAGTTCGCCGCCGCCTTCAACCTGTCCACAAACTCGGACTGCACCGTCTGGATCATGGCTTCAACGGTATCGATGTAGCGTTTTTCATCGGCCGTCACCGTGAACTCCTGCGTGCTCGCGCTGCCAACCCCTCGCATGCCGGCAAGGCTGCCGACGACCGCGAGCGTCGCCGACACGGCGTTGCCCACTGTTGTTTCGGTGGAGTTCGTGTTCTTGGGCTCATCGATGGCGAAGTCGGCGCCGGCGCTCAGCTTCTTGTCGAGCCGTACAAAGCCACTGCCATCCGCAGCCGGCGAGTTGTTGTTGCGCAGCCGGAACATCGACGTCTCACCCGGCACCCGCAAGGCCAGCCGGGTGTCGGTCTTGTCCAGGTAGAGCTCGGCCGCAGCGTTGGCGGCGCTGGAAATCGTCTTCTCGCTCCGGTTGGTCGCGTAGTTGAAGGACGTCATCTCCGAAACACGCCCGCCCGCCTTGCCAAACCCCACCACGTAGTAAGCCTTCAGCAGGGTGATGCCACGGCTCTTGGCAAGCTCTTCCTCCACGTCGGCGACCGGCTTCTTGCCCGAGAACGCCCGGGAGAGGTTGGCCGACATCTTGTCACCGGCACCAAAACGCGCCGCTTCCTCGTTGGCGGAGGGAATATGCCAGGGCAGGCCCGCTGGCGAGAACACCAACGCCTTGCTGTTCTTGAACCCCTTTGACTTGTCAAAGACGAAGCTCGTCTCAAAAGGCGACGCCAGCGGCTTATCGCCTTTCATGTCCACATAAAGGGGGTCATTGCGCAGCTCGTCCAGCTTCACCACCTCAAGCCCGGCGGCGACGAGCTTGCGGACCAGGTCGGCGTAGAGACGGTCCGTCGCGGCCTGCATCGCAGCCGACGAAACGCCATTGAGCGTCACTTCAGCCGTGCTGGAAGAGGTGCTTCCCCAGCTCGACGACATCTTGACCAGAAAGGTCTGCTGCTCGATCCCGTACCCGACGAGGGCCACCTTCGGTTACTTCTTCAGGGCGGCAAGGTCTTCGGCCTTGATCTCGACAGCGCTGCCCTCAGCCGCCCGAACCACGGGCACGGCCTGTACGGCGACAAGGGCTGCAGCAATGCAGGTGCGGGTAAAACGATTCATGGGTAGCGCCTCCTTGGGAGTCCTGTCTGAAATGAAATGCCGACAGCCAGAAATGAAGGGCGCTGCGTGGCGCTTGACGCAATGACTGTATTTTTTTACAGTCAACTTCATGTCGCCGACCATATCCCCGCCCTTCGCCGAGCTGTTCTGTCACACAAATTTTAGTTTTCTGACGGGTGCATCTCACCCAAAAGAAATGGTCGACCGTGCGATTTCTCTGGGTTATGCCGCTTTGGCAGTGACAGACGAGTGTTCGATGGCTGGCATCGTGCGGGCCTGGTCGGCTTTGCAGGCTCACCCGAAGGGCTGTCTTCGGCTGATCGTCGGCACCTTCATCCGCCTCGCCGACGGGCCGAATGTCGTCCTCCTGGCCACAGATCAGCCCGCCTACGGGCGGCTCTCGAGCCTCATCACCCGCGGTCGCCGGACTGCCGACAAGGGCAGCTACCACCTCACCCGGGCCGATCTCGATCACGGCCTGCCCGGCTGCCTCGCCCTGCTTGTGCCGCCGGACGACACCCAGCCCGGTCCGGCCCTCACCGACGATGCCTGCTGGCTGGCGGCGCGCTTTCCCGGTGACGCCTGGCTCGCCGCGCCCCTCCTTCTCGGGCCCGACGATGCCGCCCGGCGGGCCTGGATCGCCAGCGCAGCCACCACCGCCGGCATCCAGGTCGTCGCCACCGGCGCCCCGCTCATGCACGACGCCAGCCGGCGCCGGCTGGCCGACGTGCTCACCGCCCTGCGTCACCGGGTCACCCTCGACGAAGCCGGCTACCGCCTCGCCGCCAACGCCGAGCGGCGGCTCCAACCCATTGCCACCCTGGCCCGCCGCCATCCCTCCGAATGGCTGGCCGAAACCGTCGCCATCGCCGCCCGCTGCACCTTCTCACCTGCCGCGCTGCGCTACCAGTACCCCGAAGAGATCGTCCCGCCCGGTAGCACCCCCATCGCCCACCTGCGCTCGCTGGTGCGCCAGGGGCTTGAGTGGCGCTATCCCTGCGGGCCCGACAGCATTGACCGGGTCCCCGCGCGCGTGCGCACCCAGGCCGAAGCCGAACTCGCACTCATCGCCGAACTCCGCTACGAAGCCTTCTTCCTCACCGTCGAAGACATCGTCCGCTTTGCCCGCAGCCAGGGCATCCTGTGCCAGGGCCGCGGCTCGGCAGCCAACTCGGTGGTGTGCTACGCCCTCGGTGTCACCGAGGTCAATCCCGCCGAAGCCACCCTGCTCTTCGAGCGCTTCATCTCCCGGGAGCGCAACGAGCCGCCCGATATCGACGTGGATTTCGAGCACGACAGGCGCGAGGAGGTCATCCAGTACATTTACCGCAAGTACGGCCGCGACCGGGCCGCCCTCGCCGCCACGGTAATCCGCTACCGCCCCAAGAGCGCCCTGCGCGACGTGGGCCGGGTGCTGGGTTTCGATTTGGGTCAGCTCGATCAGCTCTCCCGCCGCCTGGCCTGGTGGGACGGCAGCCAGGTCGCCACCGAACGCATCCTCGAAGCCGGCCTCGACCCAACCAGCCTGCGGGTGCAGCTGCTCCTCGATCTGGCCAACCAGCTCGTCGGCTTTCCCCGGCATCTCTCCCAGCATGTGGGCGGCTTCGTGATATCCCGCGGGCCGCTGGCCGAACTCGTGCCGGTCGAAAACGCTGCCATGGCAGATCGCACCGTCATCCAGTGGGACAAGGACGACCTGGAAGCCCTCGGCCTGCTCAAGGTCGACGTGCTTGCCCTCGGCATGCTGTCGGCAATCCGCCGCAGCCTGCAGCTCATCGGCCAGTGGCGGGGTCAGCCCCTGGCCATGGCCGACATTCCCCTTGGCGAAAAGCCCGTCTACAACATGCTGTGCGAAGCCGACGCGATGGGCGTGTTCCAGGTGGAATCCCGCGCCCAGATGAGCATGCTGCCCCGCCTGCGGCCCCGCTGTTACTACGATCTGGTGGTGGAAGTCGCCATCGTCCGGCCCGGCCCCATCCAGGGCGGCATGGTCCATCCCTATCTCGCCGCCCGCGAGAAGGTCGGCCGCCATGAACCCATCGACTACCCAAGGCCCGAGATCAAGCCCGTGCTCGAACGCACCCACGGCGTACCGATCTTTCAGGAACAAGTGATGCAACTGGCCATGGTGGCCGCCGGCTTCACCGCGGGCGAAGCCGACCAGCTCCGCCGCGCCATGGGTGCCTGGGGCCGCAAGGGCGATCTGCTCAGCTACCAGGACAAGCTCACCGCCGGCATGCTGGCCCGCGGCTACAACCGGGATTTTGCCGACGCCCTGTGCCGCCAGATCCAGGGTTTCGGCAGCTACGGTTTCCCCGAATCCCACGCCGCCAGCTTTGCGCTGCTGGTTTATGTGTCGGCCTGGATCAAACGTTTTCATCCCGCGGCCTTCCTGTGCGGCCTGCTCAACAGCCAGCCGATGGGCTTCTACGGCCCCTCGCAACTCATCCAGGACGCCCGCCGACACGATGTAGAGATCCGTCCCGTCGATGTGCAGGCCAGCCACTGGGAATGCACCCTCGAACCGGCCATCACCGACGCCACCCTTCCCGCCGCCCGGCTCGGGCTAAGGCTGGTCAAGGGCTTCGGGCTTGATGCAGCCAGGCGCATCGTCGACGCCCGGGCGGGCGGGCCTTTTGCCTCGGTGGACGAACTCGCCCGCCGGGCCCGGCTCGCCACGGCCGAGCTGCGCACCCTCGCCTCCGCCGGCGCGCTGGCCAGCCTGGCCGGTCACCGCCGCCAGGCCTGGTGGGCTGCCGCCGGTAGCCAGGCCGCGCCCGGCGTGCTCCACGAAGCCCCGATTCCCGACACCCCACCCGCCCTGCAAGCGCCCGCAGAAACCCACGACATCGTTGCCGACTACGCCCGGCTCGGCTTCAGCCTGGGCCGGCACCCGCTATCCTTCCTGCGCGGCATGCTCAGCGCCGAACGTTTCCTCAGTGCTGCCGAGATTGCCGACTGCCCCGACCGCAAGCTCGCCCGCTGCGCCGGCATCGTCACCTGCCGCCAGCGCCCCGGCACCGCCAAGGGCACGATGTTCGTCACCCTCGAAGACGAGACCGGCTGGGTCAACGTCATCGTCCGCCCCGAACTCCTCGAAGCAGAGCGTCGCATCCTGCTGGGCGCCAGCCTGATCGGCATCTACGGCCAGATCGCCCGCCAGGGCAGCGTCGTCCACCTGCACGCCAAGCGGGTCGTCGACCGCTCGCCCATGCTCGGCCGCCTCAACACCCGCAGCCGCGACTTCCACTAAGCGACACACGTCAAAATTCATATGCCATACATTTGTGCGTCATTTTGCGCGATGCCGAAAATCGCGCAGTACGGAATCAACCAATCATCAACGATTCAAGCCCCGCAAAATCGTTTCAAGCCGAGAAACTGACTTTCCTGGTGCAGAAACGTGCTTTCCCGTTTGATTTGATGCGTTCCCGCTGACGCCACGCATCGACGGCGAGCGCGGACTCAACTTCGTGACTGCCAAGGGGAAGCGCGTTACCCTTGCCCCTCGTTCCCGTCCGCCTCCCCCACGCCATGAGCCAAACGGCCCCCCGCCGCCGCGCCATCGACATCCTCCGCGACGAACTGCGCCAGCTCGTCACCGTCAAGCCCAGCGACCGGCCATGGCAGATGCCTTTTGCCGCCGCGCTGGCCAACGGGCTGCCGCTCTTTGTGGGCGCTTTCTTCGGGCATCTCGAATACGGATTGATCTCGTCCCTCGGCGGACTGGTGTTCCTCTACCTGCCGGACACGCCCATGGCCCACCGCATGGTCTCGCTGCTGGCCACGGCCTTCGGGATGATCGCCTGCTACGCGCTGGGGGTGATGAGCCACCTGATGCCGGCGGTGATGACGCCGGTGCTCACCTTCATCGTCATCCTCGTGACGATGGTGTGCCGCTTCTACCGGGTGGGCGTGCCGGGCAGCCTGTTCTTCATCATGGCCGCCGCCATCGGCGCCTACTCGCCGGGCGACATCCTGCAGATCCCCCAGAAGGTGGGGCTGATCGCCATGGGCAGCCTGCTGGCCTGCCTGATCGCCTTCTTCTACAGCCTGTTCATCCTCAGCCGGCGCGCGCCACGGCCGGTCGAACCACTGCCGCCCGCCACATTCGATTTCGTGATCTTCGACTCGCTGGTGATCGGCCTCGCAGTGGGCCTGTCCCTCGCCATCGCCCAGTTGCTGCAGATGGAAAACGCCTACTGGGTGCCGATCAGCTGTCTTGCGGTGATCCAGGGCATGTCGCTGCGGGCGGTGTGGGAGAAGCAGCTCCACCGCCTGCTCGGCACCGCCATCGGGCTGGTGCTGTCGTGGGCGCTGCTGTCGCTGCCGCTGGAGAAATGGAGCATCGCGGTCACGATCACCGCACTGGCCTTCATCATCGAGACGGCCGTGGTGCGCCACTACGGCTTTGCGGCGATCTTCATCACCCCGCTCACCCTGCTGCTGGCCGAAGCCGGCAACCTGGGTCAGCTCGACCCCGCCACGCTGGTGCAGGCGCGCTTCCTCGATACGCTGCTGGGCTGCGCGGTCGGCCTCGTCGGCGGTGTATGCCTGCACGACCCCCGTATCCGAGAGGCACTCAGCAACCCGATTCGGCGCCTGCTGGGCGTTCGGTCAGCCTGACGTGGCTGGTAAGATTCGCCCCTTGCCGCCGGCACCGAAGCCGACCACCGAACGACACGCAGCCCCCTGCACCGCCGCTAACCGCGCCACCCGCCCCCCCAAGCCGTGACCACCCCGACCACCAGCCCCCGCCGCGGACGTCCGCCCAAATCCGCCCAACTCGCCGCCGCCGACGACGACGAGATCAGCGCCCATACCCCGATGATGCAGCAGTACCTTCGCATCAAAAGGGATCACCCGGACACGTTGCTCTTCTACCGGATGGGCGACTTCTACGAGCTGTTCTTCGAGGATGCCGAGAAGGCCGCGCGGCTGATGGACATCACCCTTACCACGCGGGGAGCGTCTGCCGGGCAGCCGATCAAGATGGCCGGGGTGCCGCATCATGCGGTGGAGCAATACCTCGCACGGCTCGTCAAACTGGGCGAATCCGTGGTGATTGCCGAGCAGGTGGGCGATCCGGGCGCCACCAAGGGGCCGATGGAGCGCGCCGTGTCGCGCATCGTCACGCCCGGAACGCTCACCGATGCCGCGCTGCTCGACGACAAGGCCGACGCGCCGCTGCTGGCGGTCAATCTGCATCGGGGCGTGCTGGGCCTGGCGTGGCTCAACCTCGCCAATGGCGACTTCCGGGTGCTCGAATGCGATGCGCCGCAGCTGGCCGCGCAGTTCGAGCGCCTGCGCCCGGCCGAGGTGCTGATCCCCGATGGGCTGCGCCTGCCGCTGCTGGATCAGCTTGCCCCCAGCCTGCGCCGGCTGGCCGACTGGCAGTTCGACGCCGAGACCGCCCGCCGACTTCTCACCGCCCACTTTGGCACCCGCGATCTGGCCGGCTTTGGCGCCGACGAGATGCCGGTGGCCCTCGCCGCGGCGGCTGCGCTGTTCGACTATGCCCGCGCCACCCAGCGCCAGGCCCTGGCCCACATCACCGCGCTCACCGCAGAGCGCGATTCGGCCTACCTGCGCCTCGACGCCGCCACCCGGCGCAACCTGGAACTCACCGAGACCCTGCGCGGCGAGGCCGCGCCCACCCTGCTGTCGCTCCTCGACACCTGCGCCACCAGCATGGGCTCGCGCTGGCTACGCCACGCGCTGCACCATCCGCTGCGCGACCGCAGCATCACCGCCCATCGCCACGCGGCGGTGGCCGAGCTGGGCGAAGGCGCGGCCGAAATCACCCGTCGCGTGCTGCGCGGTGTATCCGACGTGGAGCGGATCACCGCCCGCGTGGCCCTGCGCAGCGCCCGTCCGCGGGATCTCTCCGCGCTGCGCGACAGCCTGGGCCGCCTCGCCGAACTCCGCGCGGCGCTTGGCGCACCCACCGCGCCACTCCTGCAGCGGATGATGGAAGAACTCGCCACGCCGGATGCGGCGCTCGATCTGCTGGTCGCCGCCATCGCCCCCGAGCCCTCCACGGTGCTGCGTGACGGCGGCGTGATCGCCGAAGGCTTGGATGCCGATCTCGACGAGCTACGCGGCATCCAGACCAACTGCGGCGCCTTCCTGCTCGATCTGGAAGCCCGCGAGCGCGAGCGCACCGGCGTGCCCAACCTCAAGGTCGAGTTCAACCGCGTCCACGGCTTCTACATCGAAATCTCCGCCGCCAACGCCGCCAGGATCGAGCTGCCCGACGACTACCGACGCCGCCAGACGCTCAAGAACGCCGAACGCTTCATCACCCCGGAACTCAAGGCCTTCGAGGACAAGGCGCTGTCCGCCCAGGAGCGCGCCCTCGCCCGCGAAAAGCTGCTCTACGACGAGGTGCTCGACAAGCTCGCCGCCGACATCCCGCGCTTCCAGCGCATCGCCCGGGCCTGCGCGGTGCTCGATGGTCTGTCGGCCTTTGCCGAGGCCGCCGCCCGCTATGGCTACGCCCAGCCACAGTTCTCGGATCAGCCGGGCATCGAGATCAATGCCGGCCGGCATCCGGTGGTCGAACGGCAGGTGGAAAATTTCATCGCCAACGACTGCCGGCTCGATCCGACCCGCCGGATGCTGCTCATCACCGGCCCCAACATGGGCGGCAAATCCACCACGATGCGGCAGGTGGCGCTGATCGTGCTGCTCGCCCACGTGGGTTGCTTCGTGCCGGCAAGCAGCGCACGCATCGGGCCTGTGGATGCGATCTTCACCCGCATCGGCGCGTCGGACGATCTCGCCTCCGGTCGATCCACCTTCATGGTCGAGATGACCGAAGCCGCCAGCATCCTCCACGGCGCCACCGACCAGAGCCTGGTGCTGATGGACGAGATCGGCCGCGGCACCTCCACCTTCGACGGCGTCGCGCTGGCAGTGTCCATCGCGCGCCACCTGCTCGAGAAGAACCGCTGCTGGACGCTCTTCGCCACCCACTACTTCGAGCTGACCCGCCTCGCCCAGGATTACCCCGAGTGCGCCAACGTGCACCTGGATGCGGTCGAACACAACCACGGCATCGTCTTCCTGCACGCGCTGGAAGAAGGCCCGGCCAGCCAGAGCTACGGGATCGAAGTGGCTGCACTCGCCGGCATTCCCGGCTCCGTGGTGCGCGACGCCAAGCGCCGCCTGCGCGCATTGGAGAACCGCGAGATCAGCGGCGGCCCGCAGGCCGACCTGTTCGCCAGCCTGCCGCCCGAGGAACCCGAGACCCCATCACACCCGGTGCTGGGTGCCCTGGCCGACATCGACCCGGACGCCCTCACCCCGCGGGAAGCCCTCGAAGCCCTGTACGAACTCAAGCGCCTGACCCACTGATGCGCCCCGCCCCGCTCCGCCGCCTGCTGGCCGGCATCGCCATCGCCCTTGCCGGCAGCACGGCGACGGCCGACGAGGGCTTTGCCTTCGGCCTCTTCGGCGACACGCCCTACAACGGCTTCGAGCGCCGCCACCTGCCGCTGCTCATCGCCCAGATGGATGCCGAACCGCTGGCCTTCGTGGCCCACGTCGGCGACATCAAGGCCAGCAGCGAACGCTGCGACGACACCCTGTACGCGGCGCGCCTGGAAGATTTCCAGGCCAGCCACCACCCCTTCGTCTTCGTACCCGGCGACAACGAATGGACCGACTGCAACCGGCGCGCCGCCGGCGGCTACGATCCGGTCGAACGCCTGGCCCGGCTGCGTCAGCTCTTCTTTGCCGATCCGCACCAGAGCCTGGGCCGCAACCCGATGCCTGTCGAAAGCCAGGCGGATGATCCGGCGTTCGCCAAATGGGTCGAGCACCAGCGCTGGCAGAAAGGGCCCGTGCTGTTCGCCACCCTCAACGTGCCGGGCAGCGACAACAACGTGGGGCGCGGCGCGGGCCCGTCAGAGGAATTCGTGCAGCGCTCGGCAGCGGTCAAGGCCTGGGTGACGGATGCCTTCCGGCTGGCGCGCGAGAAGAAGCTCGAAGGCGTGGTGCTGATCCAGCAGGGCAACCCGGATCTGGAGGATTTCAGCGCCGGCCGACCCAACCGGGGCTACCGGCAGCTGCTCGAACAACTGCTTGTCGAAACCCGTGACTTTGCCGGCGAAGTGCTGTTCGTCCACGGCGACACCCATGTACATCGCATCAACCAGCCCCTGGCCGACCCGGCCACCGGCGCGCTGCTGAAGAACTTCACCCGCATCGAAACCTTCGGCTCACCCTTCATGGGCTGGGTGAAGGTGGACGTGAGACCGGGATCGAAGCCGCTGTTCCGCTTCGACTCACGGCATTATTCGCCAGGCGCGGCCAATTGAGACTACTGCTGGACCGGGCGCAGCCGGGCCTGGACGCTCAACAGCGCCCGACGCACGCCTTCGGCCGCCGCCTCGACGCCATCGGTAGCGGCAGCTTCCTGCACGACGTGGTAATGCAGCACCAGGAGGCCGCGCATCTTGTCCCACGCGAGCTGATTCACGGTGTTGCACAGGCTGGTATCGCCCCGCAGCACCGCCTCGGCCACACCGGGCTCCAGCAGCGGCACGTCGCACAGCTGGGCCAGCCGGGCGATCTCCAGGTCGATGGATTCCAGTTCGTGATTGAAGTTTTCAAAGGTGCTCATGATCCGTATCCTTGAATCGCGCCATTCAATCAGCGGCGCTGTCGCTGCAATGCAGCATACACCCGATCGACCATGACCGACGACATCGACATCAGCGAGGAAGGTGGCGTCCGCTACCTCCATTTTGGCTCCGGCTGGGTTCAGGGCGCGATGCGCATCCGCAAGCCCGACGCGCTGGAGCTCGACTACACCCGCGAGATGATGGCCGGCCTGCTGCTGCGCGATGCGCCGTGGCCGGCCCGCGTGCTGCTGATCGGGCTGGGCGCCGGCTCCCTCGCCAAGTTCATTTACCGCCATGTGCCCCAGGCGCAGGTCACGGTGGTGGAGATCCTGCCCGAGGTGCACGCAGTGGCGAGCCAGTTCTTCCGCCTGCCCGATGAAGACGAGCGGCTGCGCATCGTGATCGACGACGGCGCGGCCTTCGTGAGTAAGGACGACACGCAATGGGATCTGATCGCGGTGGATGGTTTCGACCGCAATGCCAGTGCCGGCGCGCTGTCAGGCCAGCCGTTCTACGAGGCCTGCCGGGCGCGGCTGTCGGATCAAGGGCTGCTGTCGGTCAATCTGTTTGGCCAGTTGAGGGGCTTCAAGGCCCAGCTTCAGCGCATCCGCAAGGCGCTTGGGGGCCGGGTGCTGACGCTGCCGGAGGTGGATAGCGGCAACGTGGTGGCCTTTGCCACCGCGGGCGCGCCAGTCGAACTGAGCCTCGCCACGCTGCGAGAGCGGGCCAAGGCGCTCAAGGAAGCGACGGGCCTCGATCTGGCACCGACGATCCGCCGGATGGAAAAGTCCGGCACCTGTCTGGACAAGACCGTCCGGCTGTAACTCAGCCCTGGCAGGCCGCGGCCCGCTTCGCCAGCACCGCCCGCGCCACCTTGGAAGCCGGCGGGCGGCCCAGACGTTCGCTGATCCAGCCGGCCGTATCCACCAGCTTGTCGAGATCGATGCCGGTGTGGATGCCGAGGCCGTTCAGCAGATACACCACGTCTTCGGTCGCCACGTTGCCGGAGGCGCCCACCGCATAGGGGCAACCGCCGAGCCCGGCCACCGCCGCGTCGAACACCGCAACACCGGCCTCCAGCGACGCGTAGATGTTGGCCACCGCCTGGCCGTAGGTGTCGTGGTAGTGGCCGGCGAGCTTTTCGACGGGCACCACCCGCGCCACCACGTCGAGCATCCGCCGCGTCTTGCCCGGGGTGCCGACGCCGACGGTGTCGCCAAGGCTCACCTCGTAGCAGCCCATCTGGTAGAGCGTGGCGGCCACATCGGCGACCGCCTGGGGATCGACTTCGCCCTCGTAGGGGCAGCCCAGCGCGCACGATACGTAACCGCGCACCTTCACCCCCGCGGCCTGGGCTGCGGCCATCACCGGCTCGAAGCGCTGGAGGGATTC
>JAYRYA010000044.1:0-23333 GCA_041917255.1 Zoogloea sp. | reverse complement strand
TGAAGCTGCCCGGCGACGCGTAGGTGATGTCGGCGTTGTCACCAGCGATCAGGCGGGTCGAGGTGCTCGTCGTGCCAACGTTGATGGTGTCGCTGCCGACGCCGCCAATGATCGTCTTGTCGCCATTGGCGGTGAGCACGCGGTCGTCACCGCCGAGGCCGGCGGTGATGTTGGTGGAGACGACGTGGCTGAGAAGGGTCGAGCCGCTCGGGCGGGTGATCTCACCGTTGTCGGAGAGGATCACGTCGGTGGTGGTGGCGGAGCCGAAGGTGGCCGTCGAGGTGGCAGCGTTCCAGTTGGCGGCGACGTGGATGGTGTCCACCTCCATGCCGCCGAAGATGTAGTTGCTGCCCAGGTCGCCGGTGCTGGCGTCGGTGCCGATCTGGATCGCGTCGATGCCGCCGGTGGTTTGCAGCGTGTCCAGCGTAGAGAAGCTCGTGAAGCTGCCCGGCGACGCGTAGGTGATGTCGGCGTTGTCACCAGCGATCAGGCGGGTCGAGGTGCTCGTCGTGCCAACGTTGATGGTGTCGCTGCCGACGCCGCCAATGATCGTCTTGTCGCCATTCGCCGTGAGCACCCGGTCGTCACCGCCGAGGCCGGCGGTGATCTGGGTGGAGACGACGTGGCTGAGCAGCGTCGAGCCGCTCGGGCGGGTGATCGCGCCGTTGTCGGAGAGGATCACGTCCGTCGTGGTGGCGGAGCCGAAGGTCGCGGTGGAGGTGGCGGCGTTCCAGTTGGCGGCGACGTGGATGGTGTCGGCTTCCATGCCGCCGAGGATGTAATCCGAACCCAGGTCGCCGGTGCTGGCGTCGGTGCCGATCTGGATCGCGTCGATGCCGCCGGTGGTTTGCAGCGTGTCCAGCGTAGAGAAGCTCGTGAAGCTGCCCGGCGAGGCGTAGGTGATGTCGGCGTTGTCGCCAGCGATCAGGCGGGTGGACGCGGTACTGGTGCCAACGGTGATCGTGTCGTTACCCACACCGCCAATGATCGTCTTGTCGCCATTGGCGGTAACGATGCGGTCGTTGCCGCCGAGGCCGGCGGTGATCTGGGTGGACAGCACCTGGCTGAGTCGCGCGTCGCCATCCGGGCGGGTGATGCTGCCGTTGTCGGCGAGGATGACATCCACACTGCGGGCGGCGCCCTGGGTGGTGATGCCGGTGGTCGCGTCGAACGCGGCGGAGACGAGCACGGTGTCGCTGCCCATGCCACCGATGAGGTAGTTGCTGCCCAGATGACGGGCAATCAGGTCGTCGGGGCTGCCAACGGCGATGGTGTCGTTGCCCCCAGCGGTGGCGGCGGTGTCGGTGCTGGCGAAGGAGGTGACGCTGCCGTTGCCATCGGTGTCGATGCGGGCGTGGTCGCCGGCGATGAAGCGGCTGTTGGCGCCCGTCGAACTGCCTGCGTTGAAGGCGATGGCGTCCTGCCCTGCCCCGCCGAACACGATGGCCGAGCCGCTGCCCATGCGCACGGTGTCGTCGTTGCCGGTGCCGCCGGTCTCGGCAACGGGCGCCTCGACGTAGTCGAGCATGTGGGTGGTGGTGCCGCTGACGGCGAAGGTCAGCTTGGTCTGGCCGGCGACCAGGGTTTCGACGGTCTTGTACTGGATCGTGCCGTTGTCGGTGAGCACCACGTTGAAGGCGCTGGCGGAATCGGCACCGTAGATGGTGTCCTTGCCGTTGCCGGCGATCAGCAGGTTGCTGCCGCTGCCCAGGTAGATGGTGTCGTTGCCGCCGCCCTTGTTGCCGAAGCTGGTGGCCGACAGGGCGCTGCGGTAGAGGAAGTCGATCTGCACCCGGCCGAGGTCGGCCAGGATGGTGTCGTTGCCTTCGCCGTTGCCGCCGATGTTGATGATGTCGCCGCCCAGGGCGCCGAGGATCACATCGCTGCCGCTGCCGCCCTTGAGGGTCTGGGCGCCGGCGGTGGTGAGGCTGCGGTTTTCAAGGGTCTGGCCCTTCCAGATCCAGTTGCGGGCCGCGGCGCCGAACTCGGTCGCACCCACGGCCTGCAGGCTGAGGTAGTCGGAGACGTTCTTGAGGCTGCTGTCCAGCGGGCGGGTCTGGCCTGTGAGGAGGTTGGTGTAGGTGACGAAGGTGTCGGCCACCAGCAGGTCGTGGGCGGCCTGGCCTTCGAGCGTGTCGGTGCCGTCGTTGCCGACCAGCATGTTGTTGCGGCCATCGCCGGTGAGGCGGTCGCCGGCGGTGCCACCGAAGATGTTGTGGAAGGCACGCACCTGGATGGTGGTGGCGCCGGCGCTGCCGAAGGCGCTGTTGCCCTCTTCATTCACCTGCACGCTGCGGGTGTATTCGGAGAAATCGAGGGTGTTGCGGGCGTTGGCGATCTCGTCGCCGGTGGCGTTGTGGTGGCGGCCGCCGTCGGTGTTACCGGTGAGCGAGCCGGTGACCGATGCGCCATCGCGGATGCGGAAGACGTCGCTGCCCTGCCCGCCGATGATGTTCTCGAAGCCCACGAAGCGGTAGCCGCGGCCGGCGTTGTCACCGGCGTCCTTCATGGCCTGGGCGGTGGAGGACGAGAAGGAGGTCTGGGTCATGCCGCTGGCGCTGCCCTTGACCCAGCCGGCGTTGGTGCCGGTGAGGCTGACCAGCAGGTTGGCGGCGTTGCCCGACAGGTCGAGGATGTCGCCGCCCGAGCCGCCGCGCATCTCGTCGATGGTGGTGGCAGAGGCCCACTGGAGGGTGTTGGTGCCGCGCAGGGCCTTGAGTTCGGTGTCGTCCACCGTGACCGCGGCGGTCTGGCGGCTGAAGTCGACGATGTTGGCGCCGCTGGTGTCGGTGATGGTGGCCTGGCCCCAGTTGCCGAGCACGCGGTAGGTGTCGTCGCCACTGCCGCCGATCATCGAGGTGGTGCCGCCGCGGGCAATGATGAGGTCGTTGCCGCCGTTGCCGCGCAGGGTGGCGGTGCCGCTGTCGGAGCCGATGAGCACGTCGTCGGCCGAGCCGCCGATCATGGTGTCGTTGCCGCTGCCCGCGATGAAGAGCACCGGACGGTCGAGGCCGGAGGCGTCGAAGGTATCGTTGCCCGCCCCGCCGAAGGCCTTGACCTTGGACACGCCGACGAAGGTCTTGGTGTAGGTCTGGCCGTTGGTGAGGGTGGCGGAGATGTTGACCGTGCCGTCGCTGCCGGTGAGGGTGTAGCTCTCGTTGCCGTCGTCGGTGCTGCGGCGCTTGCGGTCGGCCGAGGTGCTGGTGATCGAGTCCTGGCCATCGATGCTGCCGACGCCCGAGCCGGCGTTGAGGCTGAGGGTCGAGCCGGCCATCGTGCCCAGGATGGGCTTCTTCGAGGCGGGGTCGTGCTCCCAGGTGAAGAGCGTGACGTCCATGAACGTCCATTCCCACACCCGCTCCCAGTCGAAGATCAGGAAGATGTCCACATAGGCCGCGATGTAGGCGGAGCCGCGCAGGCTCATGGACACCACATCGAGGGGGTCTTCCGAGACGGCGGCGATGAGCTCGGAGGCGCGGTACTTGTTGTCCTTGTCCTCGTCGTAGATATCGAGGGTGCCGGTCAGCTTGATGCCGCCCTCGACACCGCCACGGACGATGAAGGCATTGAGTTCGGCAAAGGCCACCAGCTTGGCGTCGAGGCGCACTTCGGGCAGGTCGACACCATTGACGATGTTGTCGCTGACGTAGAAGCCATCGAAGATGTCCACGAGATTGTGGCTGTCGAAGAACTTGCTGATGCCATAGGTATCGAAGCCGAGCGTCAGCGAAGCCGACAGCTTGATCTCGCCGCCGATGCCCACGTAGAGCGGCGGATAGACCGGGTACGACACCCGGAAGCCGACCTTCACCTCGAGGTTCTGAGGGCTGAACAACATGAGGTCGGCAGGCTTGCCGGTGAGCATGTTGATGACTGCCGTGAGCGGGTCGTCGAGAATCGGGAAGGTGAGCGCGTTGCCCGGCTTCTTGAGTTTGGCCTGGAAGCTGTTGAGGGCGTCCATCGGGCCCACGGTCTGCTGGCCCGGCACGTCGATGTTCGGCAGGCCGATGTTGATGCTGGGCAGCGAAGGCAGGCTCGGCAGGCTGATCGACCAGTCGATGCTGGGCAGCAGGTCCATCAGGTCGATGGACGGCAGCCACACGTCGGGCATCGTGACTTCGACCGTCCGCGAAGGATCGACAAGGGCCGACAGCAGGCCGGCGTCGCTGATGAGGCTGCTCCAGCCCAGGTCGGTGTGACCGGTCTGTTCCCAGGTGAACTCCTTGCCGAGGCCGACCCAATGTACGGTCGGCCATTTGACGCGGACGGTGGGCAGGAAGGCGCTGATGCCCGGCAGGGCCACGTCGAACGAGGGGGCGGTAAGGTCGATCGTCTGGATGTCGGTAGCGCTGACGAAGGATTCCACCGCGGTCGGCCAGTGGATCTCCACCTCGCCACCGGCAGCCCATTCCCAGGTGTGGCTGCCGATGGCCCAGGTCATCTTGGGCAGCAGCACCTTGAGGCGCGGCAGCAGATCCGGCGTGAGGTCGATGTCGGGCATCACCACCGTCACGTCGAAGCGCGGGGCGAAGTTGCCGCTCAGGATGTCGGACAGGCGCAGGTCGGGCCAGCCGGCCTTGATGTTGAGGGTGAACTGGGCCACGTGGCCGCTGCGGTCGAGGAGGCCCGGCACGGTGAAGTTCACCGGGGTCACATCCACGTAGGGCGCGGGCACCTTCACGTCGGCATTGAGCGCGAAGTCGAAGGACAGGGCCGGCATGTTGCCCTTGAAGATCTCCAGCAGCGTGGTGTCCGTCTTCCAGCCCACGCCGGCGCTGAGGCTGAACTCCAGGTCGCCGTCCTTGACCGCCACGTCGGCCAGGTTGAGGTAGGGCAGATCCACCGGCACGTCGATGTTGGGGATGCCGGGCAGCGCAGGCAGCGCCGCGAGGTTGAGCTTGCGATCCTTGGTGCCGGAGACGATCAGCGACTGGGCGACCGGGATCAGCATGCGCGCGGCGCTGGTGGGCAGGCCGTCGATGACTTCGAGCAGCCGCACCATCGCAATGATGAAATCCACCCGCGACACGCCACCGAACAGCGCCGACATGTCGGAGGCCAGATCGATCACCGAGTAGTTGCGGCCCATGAGGTCGGACAGGCCGGGGATCGGCGTGGTGAGCGCGTTGATCACCGGCATGATCGGGTCGGTGACGTCCTGGATGACCTTGACGATGGGGTTCAGGAAGCGGGTGAAGAAGGTGCCGGCATCCAGGTACACGTCCGAGAACCAGATGCTCGGGGCGCCGACCTTGAACAGCTTGTCGTAGCCCGACGCGAAGAACTGGTCGATCTTCTGGACGTACTGGTTCTTGTTGTTGGCCATCCACGTCATGTGGAAGTCGCCAAGGACGGACGGCAGGTAGCCCTCGCCGCCGATGGAGACGCCCAGCTCCATGTGGAGGTTGATCTGGGCCTTGGCGTCCCACTCGACCTTGATGAGGTCGGCCAGCTTGGCGTTGCTGAGGTCGGTATAGGTGAGACGGCCGTTGGTGAAGCCCGACAGCGCCGAGATGCCGAACAGGCCCACGTCTTTCAGGTCGACGCCGAAGTGCAGCTGCAGCCGCGTGCGCGAGCCGTTGGCGCCACTGTCGCCGTCGAACATCGAGGTGGTGCGGCCATAGTTGGCGGAGAGCGGATCGGGCAGGCGGCCCATCGAATCGGTGCCGCTGCCCCAGATGCCGGTGTCGTTATCGCGGATCCAGCCGTCCCAGTTGTCGGTCATCGTGCCGTTCAGGAAGAACAGCTGGGCGTCGAGCCGGGCCGGCGTGTTGCCGGCGCCGGGCGCGAGGTAGACGTCGACGGTGGCCTGGAGCTCCTTCACCGCGGCAGTCCGACCGGGCTTGCCCACCAGCCACAGGTTGTCGATGTAGGCATCGCTGGCGTTGTCGGCCACGCCGGTAGCGACGCCCTTCTTGGCCGGGTCGGCGCTGTAGGTGGTCACCTGCCCGATGCCCGCGTTGCCCGGCATGTTGGTGACCACGTAGAAGCCGTCAGTCAGGTCGACGCCGAAGCCGAGATATAGATCCCAGTTGAGGGTGAGGCCAATGCCGCCGGCAAGGCTCAGGTTGACGCCCGGCACGCCCATGTCGAAGGACAGGTCGAGGCTGGGCGTGTAGGTCTGGCCCAGGTTCATCCGGAACTGGATCGCCGTGCTCTGGTTGATCGCCACCTGGGCGGCCACTTCGGCGGCCTGATCCTTGATGGCCTGCTTGAATTCGGTGAGCACCGCCTTCGGCACATAGTGGGTGCCATTGACGAGGTTGGCCTTGAGCACTGCGGCATCTGCGGCCAGCGCGCCATTGGAGGGCCGGAAGCTGTCGGCCACGTCGGTGAGCACCGCGGCGGTCACGCCGGCGCCGAACACGTCGCTGAGCAGGTGCTGGTAGTCGTAGCCGTCGGCCGCCTTGTCGGCGATGAAGGTGACGATCTTGGTGAGGCTGCTGAAGAAGGACGGCGCCTCGGCGATGCCGCCGAACAGGTCGATCAGGTCGCTGGCGGTGGCATTGACGCTCTCGATGGCGTCGGCGATGTTGTCCACGATGCGCTGCAGGCTCTGGTCGAGCACCACCTGGCCGGCCTCGCCCACGTAGCAGGGCGTGCCGTCGTCGTGATAGACGATGTTGCCGTCGGCGTCTCGCTTGACGACGTTGATGCCGGAGGTGACCCACGCCGTGCGCTGGCCGGCGATGACCGCGGGGATCGGGTTGCCCTCGCTCACGCCCAGGTATTCGGCAAGGGCCGGGTCGATCTCGGGCTGGCTGAAGCCGGCGAGGTATTCGACGACGATGTCGTCGGGCGTGATGAGCTGGTCGCCGTTGTAGTCGCGCAGGAAGTTGAGGAAGACGTTGCTGGAGAGCTCGCTCGCCTGGATGACGTAGTCACCGTTGGTGTCGGTGGTGAGCATGTCGAACAGGCTCATCCGCAGCGCGTTGTCGAGCCCGCCGTAAACATCCACCGCATCGGCCAGCGCGGTCTTGATGGCGTCCACCACGTTGCCGCGCAGGTTGGCGACAAACTGGGTGGCGTCCTTCAACTGGTCGCCGATGATCGGCAGGTCGAGGACGCTACTGAAGGCGTCGAGGCCTTTCTGGATGCTCTCGAGCACCTTGTCAACGGTGTCGACGATGATGGTCGGGTCGCGCAGCAGGAAGATCAGCGGGCCGTTGATGGGGTTGGTCTCGTCGCAGCTCTCGCCGATGGCGGCCTTGAGCACCTGGCTCAGTTGAACCTGCCAGTATTCGAAATCCGGCAGCACGAGGCTGATGTCGTAGCCCGCCGAGGACGGATTGGTGGCGCTGCCGCTGCCGAACAGGCTGCCGCTGCCCACCGACACGCCGGACGGCGTGGTGCTGGCGCCAGCGCCTTCGGTGGACGACACATAGGGATCGGGGTTGGTGGTGGCGAGGCTGCCCTCGTTGTCGTTATCCACTGGCGCGCCTTCCGGCGTGGAGGTGCCGCTGCCGGCCGAGATCACCGGCCGCGCGGGCAGCACGGCCTGGGCAATCTGGCTGGAGATCACCGTGTGGCTGTCGCTGCCCTCGACACCGTCGAGGAGCGTGAAACCACCGGCGCCGCCCATTTTGGCGAAGCTGTCGCCCAGGTTGCGGTAGGCGATTTCCATCTTGCCCAGGGGCAGCGGGTTGATGAAGCCGTCGATCTGCTCCATCGCCAGCTGGCCGAGCTGGTCCGACACCTGGAGGGTCATGGGCAGCGTGGCGGCGGCGCTGCCGTCGAAGAACACGTCGAAGTTGGAGGCCTTCAGGGCGGTGGCGTCGGCGGTGTCGAGGGCGCCGTAGTTGCGCAGGTACAGGCGGCCATCGGCGGCGCCGTCGCTGGCGTCGGACTGGAGGGTGAAGCCGCTGCCCGAAGCCACGGTGACCGTCGCGCTGCCACCGGCGATGCCGAGCCGGTAGATGCCCTGGCTGGATTCGAAATCCATGCCCGTGCCGGTGGCGGTGAGGGCATCCAGACGGGCGAAGGTGCCCGTGTCGCCAGCCAGCCCCGCGGCGCCCGCGGCCACGTGATCGTAGAGGAACAGCCGGCCCTTGCTGGCGGTGTTGCCCAGGTCGATGCCGAAATCCAGGTTGAAGGTGAGGTCGGCGTGCAGCTGCAGCTTGGCGGCGCCGGCGGCGTCCTTGATGCGGGTGATCGAGCCCACCAGCCCGGCGAGCATGGCCTGCTGGGTGGGCGAGAAGAGGTTGAGGAGCGCCTCGTCGTTGAAGATCAGCTCCAGCGAGACGGCCTTGTCGATGAGCACCCGGTAGGGCAGCGTGATGCGCAGGGCTTCGTTGCCGCTGGTGCTGTCGAGCGTCAGGCCAATGGCCGAGGCTTCGACACCGAAGGCGGTGGCGAGCGCCGCCTGCAGGCCGTTGAGGCCGATGGCGCCCTGGCTGGCGAGGGCACTGTCGATGCTGGCAAAGCGGGTGGCGAAATCGAAGATGTCGGAGATGCTGGTGCCCAGCAGCGGCAGCGCGCGGCCCAGTTCGCCAAAGGCGCCGAGCTGGCCCATGTCGCCTACCAGGCTGCCGAGCTGGCCGAGGTCGGCGGCGATGTCGGCCCAGGAGACGTCCTTCAGCGGGGTGAGCACGCCCAGCCCGTTGTCGGGCACCACGGTGACGGTGGCCTCGGCTTCGGCACCGGCAAACAGCGCCGCCGTGTTGCTGACCGAGATGGTGATGGTGGTGGCCGGCACGAGGCCGTCCGCGCTGATGGCAGCCGGCGTCAGGAGCCCGATGCCCGAGAACTGCAGGCTCGCCACCGGGGCGCTGCCGACGGTACCGGCGGCGTTGAGGTAGGCCGGCGCGGTGATGAAGTCGGCGTCGAGCAGACGCCCGGCGACGCTGAGGTTCTTGAGGGTGATCGTCTTGGCCGTCACCACGCCACCCTTGAGGGTGAGCACACCGCTGCCCTGCCCCACCAGATCGGTGGCGGCGATCAGCGCGTCGATGCTGGCCTGGGCGGTGGTGTCGGTGGTGTTGCTGCGGGCCGAGGCGAGGGCCTGGTCGATGGCGTCGGCGACGCTGGTGACGAGATCGGCCAGCGAGCGGTTGTCGGTGGTGTCGGCGCTGCGCACGAGCACGTTCACCGGATTGGCGAGGCCGGTCACCGCAACGGACAGGCGCAGATCGGTGGCGAGCTGGCCGGTGGTGGCGTCGTAGATCTGGGCGGCGTTGTCGGCCAGGGTGAGCGTGGTGGTGGGCGCGGTGAAGGTGAGCACCCGCAGCGGACTGGCCACGGTGCCGATATCGGTGACGCTGACGAAGGTGTGGGCGGCGTATGGATCGCTGCCCAGCTGGCTCACCAGCGCGGTGTGGATGGCGGTGTCCACATCGGTGGCGAGGTCGTCGATGCTGCTGTTGGTGCTGGTGGCGGCCTTGGTGACCACCACGTCGAGCACGCTGGTGCCGACGGTGACCGACAGGCCCACGTCGCGCAGCAGCCGGCCGTTGCTCTGGAACGGCGCGGCAGTGGCAGAGACGTCGCTCGAGGTGGTGAGATCGCCGCCGAGGCCGAGCAGTGCCGTCTGGCTGGCGGCGGAGTCGTACAGATCGTTCAGGCTGATCCGGTCGTGGGCAGCGCCCGCAAGGCCGTTGCGCAGGCTGAAGGCCATGCTGCCGCCGTAGTCGGTCTTGAGCTTCGTGAAGCTCAGGTCGAGCATGCCGAGGGTGGCCTGACCGGCGCTGGCGAGGGTGGCCGGCGTGCTGCCCACCTGGCCGTGGACGACGGCCGAATAGCTGGCGGCGACGCTGGCGTCCTTCAGGAAGACGTAGGCGCCATTGGTGGTGGCGAACTGCCCCGGGGTGAAGCCCAGCTCGGTGGTGGCGGTGTCGCGGCCGCTGATGAGGATCTGCAGCGAGGCGATCCTGGACGACTGGGTGACGAGCTCGATCTGCCCGTTGTTGACGATGGCCTGGACCACATCGCCCAGCTTGGCAAAGCCCAGCCCGGCGGTGCCCAGATAGGCATGGCCGGAGACCGAGATGCCGTTGAAGGCGGTGTTGATGTCCGCCACCAGATTGGCGAGGGAGGTGTTGCTGGCATCGGCCGGCACCGTCACCGAAACTGCGGCGGACTGATCCACCATGAGCTGGAAGTGGGCCGCGGCGGACAGCTTGCCATCGGTAGCCAGGGTGACGGCCTTGGAAGACGGATAGACCGTGGCGGTCTTGAAGCCGAACAGCCATTGCATTGCGTCCAGCGAATCGGCGATGACCAGTCCGGCATTGCTGACCGGTACGCCAAAGCTCATCTGGAGCTGGTTGGCCGAGCTGAGCCCGACCTTTACCGCTTCACCCAGGTTGCTGAAGCCCAACCGGTCGAGCACGCCACCGGAGAGCGCAGCCTTGGCATCGATCACAGCCTGGATGTCGGCGACGAGATCGGCGCGGGTGGTGTTGGTGCTGGTGTTGGCCGAGTCGAGGGTGAGGTCGTAGCTCTCGCCGTCGAAGACCAGCGAGAAGCTGGAGGTGCTGTAGGGGGGCAGCCCCAAGGGGCCGGCGCTCCATTTGACCAGGGTCTTGTCGGTGGCGTTGGCGGTGAGGGTGCCGCCATAGGTGCCGGCCGCGCGCAGGGCGAAGGTGTTGAGACTGCTGAAATCCAGGCCGATCGTGCTCTGGAAGGCCGTGTTCGAGGTGAAGTCGAGGGTGGTGTCGGCGTTGAGGGCCGACAGATCGCCGATCTGCTCGCCCAGGCTGATCGCGATGGCTTCGGTGGATTGGGGCAGCGCCAGCTTGACGTTGAAGGTGAGGCTGCGGGTGGCCTCGTCGTAAGCCGGGCTGACCGACAGGCCGCTGGCGCTGATCGCCTGCTGGAAGCGCGCCATCAGCTCGTTGAGGGTGGCGAAGCGGGTGACGCCGGCGATCTGGAACTCCTGCCCGGCAACCGCCAGGCCGAGGCGGGCCATCGAGCCGTAGGTGCTGCCGCTGGGCGACGTGAGGGCGAGGGAATTCACGCGCATCTGGGGCATGTCCTCGCCGGCCAGGGCGCCGGTGAATTCGATGTCCCAGGTGTCGGCGCGCCCGCCCACGGCAGTCACCGTCACATCGCCGGTGCCGAGCGTGGGCTTCCACAGCTTGAGCATGTTCACCACCGCCGTCTTGATGGTGGCGGCGTCGCTGCCGTAGGCGATGGATTCGGTCTGGTAGAACAGGGCGTCGAGGGTGGCGCCCAGCGAGAAGCTGCCGCCGCTCACGTTGGCGAGGGACAGGCGCTGGATCTCGTTGGCGGCCGGGGTGCTGCCGACGGCATCGGCGGCGGTCTGGCGGGTCTCGACGACGGCCAGGGCCGGGGCGCTGCTGGCCCAGCCGGAGGTCTCGACGGTCATCGCGGCGTAGGCGCCGTAGTCGGTGGCGTTCTTCTTGCCGAAGGCGATGTCGAAGACGCGGGTGAGGTTGTCGGCGGCGTAGTCGGCCGACACATCCGCCACCGACAGGCCGGTGACGCTGGGCAGCACCGTGTGCAGCGCGGTGGCAATGTCGGTGGTGCTGGCGTTGTAGGCGATGGCGCCGGTGGCGAAGGCGTTGCCGGCGGTGTCCGTCCCCTTGAGCACGAAGGTGCCGGCGCCACCATGCACGATGAACAGTCGCTGGACGGCCTCGGTGGAATCCGAACCGGCCGCCATCTGCTGGATGGACAGGCCGCTGGAGCCCGCCACGCGCAGCACCGAGAACTCGCCCGGCGTGGCCTGGGAAATGTTTAGCTTGCCCCAGGTGCGCCCGTCGGTGCCACGGGAGAAGTCGCTGGCGGTCACGTCGATGACGCCGCCGGCCACCACGTCGGACCCGGCCACCACCTGCAGCGCCGCCTGATCGGTGCCGGCCAGCGCGCCGGCAAACTGCACCTGGTAGAACTTGGAGCGCCCGGTGACGACCACGTTGCCCACGCCCAGCACGGATTCAAGCGCCTGCTGCACCTCGATGGGCGAAGCCAGCACCGAGATCGGCCCGGTGGCCGTGCCACCGCTGCCGAGCTTGAGCTGGTACGAGCCCGCCGTGGCGTGGATGCGCAGCACCTGCTCTTCGTCGGTGTGGGTGGAGGCATTGACGGCGAGGCCGCCCTTGAGGCTTTCGCTCACCTCGAAGAGACTGCCCTCCCAGCCCAGCAGGCCGTTCACCGCGGTGGCGATCTTCTGGCCGACCAGCGCGGCGAGCTGGTTGATGTGGGTGAAGCCCGTCGTCTCGGAGGCATTGACGGTGATGGTGATGACCGAGGGCCGCTCATCCGCCGGGCGCTGGATGTACAGGTCGAAGGCGGTGTTGCCCGCCAGCACCGGCGACACCGCGGCGCTGCCGGTGAGGCCGGACAGCAGGGTGACGGTGAGCTGCTCGTCGAGCACCTGCTGCATCGCGGCGCTGAAATCCAGCGCGGTGCCGAGCTTGACGTTGGTGAAGGGCAGCAGCGCGTCGAAGCGGCCGGAATCCCGCAGCAGCTCCAGATAGGCGCCGAGATCCTTCAGCATGCCCACCAGCTCGGTGGCGTCGAGGCTGGAGAAGGCCTGCAGCGCGCTGAAGTAGGACGTGGTGAGGGTGAGTGGCGCCGGCTGGATGGACGACCAGGGCACCGAGGCGCTGACCGTCCCGGCGAGCCGGGCGAGGGCCGAGGCCGAGCCGTTGACGGTGGCCGTGACGGTGGTGCTGCCCAGGGCCGTATTGACCACCAGCGTGGCGGTGGCGCCGGACCACACCTGGGCGCCTTCGTAGATCCGCGCGACGACCGAGTAGGTGTGGCCATCGACCAGCGTGATGCTGCCCGAGCTAGGCACCGCGGATGCAAGGTCGACGGACCACAGCCCCGCCGAGGGCGTGACCGTGTAGGTGGCGGTCTTGGTGGCGTCGGCCTGATCGGTGACGGTGACCTTGAAGGTCTGGCTTGAAAGCAGCGTGGCCGCCCCACTGAGGGTCGGCGTGAGGCTGTTGGTCGACAGCGACTTGGCCTGCAGGCCGCCGGTGGCGACCGTGAGCGAGCCGCTGGCCGTTGCGGACACCTTGCTGCCGCGCTTGATCTCGGCGGTGACGGTGTAGGTCTGGCCATTGACGAGGGTGAGCGAGCCGGACTGGGCGGTGGCGCTGGCCATGTTCACCGCCCAGGTGCCGTCTGTTACCGGCGTTGCCGAGTAAGTCACGGTGCTGCTGCCATCCGTGACGCTGACCAGCAGCTGCTGGCCGCTCAGCACGGTGGCGGTACCGCTGAGTATCGGGGTGATGCTGTTGACGGTGGTGCTGTGGAGGGTCAGCCCGCCGAAGCTGAGACTGACATGGGGCGTGCCACCGGCGATGGTGTCCAGGGTCGTGCCGCCGATGCTGCCGTTGATGTCGAAATCGGCGCTGGCGAAGGTGTTGGGCTGGCTGCCGCTGCGGCTGATGCGGTTGTCGCTGGCCTGGTAATCCGACGCGAAGGGGCTCTTGACCGCCGTGTAGCTGAAGGGAAAGCTCGCGAAGGGCGAGCCCTGCTCCACCAGCGCCGCGGTGCCATTGAAGGCGATGGTGCCGGTGTCGAAGCGCAGGGTGCCGCTGGCCTGGGCGTCGAGCACACCCAGCACCACGCCGGCATTGAAGGTGTCCGACGCGGTGTGGATGCGCGTGTTGAGGGTGGTGACCTGGATCGCGCCGACCGAGAAATCGTAGGTGGCGGCGTAGTGGATGTCGGCCACCAGGCTGACGCCCTGCCCGCTCTGGAAATCGAAGCCCAGGGGCTTGAGCTTTTCGCCAAAGCCGAAGTGCTGCAGGAAGCTGCGCGACAGGCTGAGGTTGACCGAGAAGGTGTTGCCGCTCGCCGACAGGGCGATGGACGGGCTGCCGGCGGCGTTATCCACCAGCGATTCGAGCTGGCTGTAGGCGCCGCGGCCGTTGAGGTAGTCGCCGATGCGATCCATCAGCCCGCCCATGGTGGGGCTGGCGGTGGACGCCAGGTAGTCGTCGAGCACCGTGGTGTTGGCGGTGGTGCGGAAGGACAGCACATCGCCCAGGGTGCGGCCGTCGGCGGTGCGGATCAGGCCGCTGAAGGGCAGGTCGGCCATCGGCAGGGCGTAGCCGATCTCGGTGCTCACGTCGAGCTGGATGCCCAGGTTGCCGGCGGCGCGGAAGGCGGCCTGGGCGCCCGCGGCATTCACGGCGTTGGACGTGTCGCCCGTCTTGCTGGGCGTGACCGACGACAGCAGGTAGTCGTAGCCCGCGGCATCCGGGGCCAGCGAGCGGGTTTCGATGGTGCCGGTGCGGGTCTCCAGCAGCCAGTCGCCGCCCAGCGCGGCGCTGCCGGTGCGGTCGTCCGAGGCGCTGACGTCGGCGCCGGTGAGGCTGGCGAGGCGATCAACGAAGGCCTGCCCGGCCGCGCCTTCGGCCACGTTGCAGCCATAGAGCAGCAGGTCGGCGCCGTCGGCCAGGCCCGTGGCCCAGCGTCCGAGTCGGTCGGCGTAGGCGTCGAGGCTGTCACCGCCCAGCACCGTGGAGCCGATCATCAGCTCGCCGGTCTCGCCGTGGGACAGGATGTGCACGGCCTGCAGCGGCGCGTCCTGGTACTGGCCGAGCCAGTTGGCGATCTGGTCCACGCCGTCGCTGGCGAGGTCGAGCACCACCACCTCCACCCGGGCCTGTTCGGCCTGACCGCGCCCCTGCAGGGCCTGGTCGAGGAGCTTGCGGTAGTCGGCCACCCGCGGGTCGACGAACACCACTTCGTTGGGGCGGGTCGATTCGGCGCTCTGGCGGGCCGACTGGTCGATCAGCGACGCGGCCGCCATGCTGGAGAGGTCGATGGTCTGGCTGCCGCCGCCCGACGCCAGCAACAGCGCCTGCTGACCCGAAAGCCGGGCCTGCTCGGCGGCGTCGGTGACCACCTGCACCTCTTCGGATGGCGGTGGCGGCAGCACCAGCGCCTCGGCCGACAGCAGCACGCGGGGCTCGATGGCTTCGATCACCATCTGCTCGCGCACCTGGGGCCGCGCCTTGCGGGGGCGGCCCGCCAGCGGGATGCCGAGCATCCCGCGCAGCCGGTTGGCGGTGTTGAGGCGGAGGGTCGACGGGCGGGCCAGCGTGTTCTTCATGGTCTTCTTCCCTGCCCCGGCGGGGGCTGGCGACAGCAGTGCAGATGGCTTGCGGGGTGCGCGCGGGGGCGCTTACTTCAGCAGTTCGGCGAGGTCTTCCAGATCGCTGCGCGACAGGGAGCTGACCGACTGCTTGAGCTTCAGGCGGTTGAGCAGGTAGTCGTAGCGGGCCTGGAGGTAGTCGCGCTTGGCGGCGTAGTACAGGCGATAGGCATCCACCACCTGGACCACCGAATACAGCCCGGTGCGCATGCCCTCTTCCTTGGCCTGCAGCGCGCTCTCCTGGGCCACCAGCGACTTGCGCAGGGCCGACAGGGTGTGGGCGCTGGACTGCACGCCGAGCAGCGCGGAGCGGGCCAGCCGCTCGGTCTTGCGGGATTCCTGGTCCTGCTCCTCCCGGGCCTTGTCCTGGCGGGCGACGGATTCGCGCACCAGCGAGCTGGTCATGCCGCCTTCGAAGATCGGCATGTTGAGGCGCACGCCCAGCTCGGTGTTCTGGATCTTGCTGGAGCCGCCGAACAGCGAGCCCTGGCTGTCGTTGTAGCTGTGGCTGGCGACCATGCTGAGGGTGGGCAGGTAGCCGGCCCGCTGGCGCTTGACCTCCAGCGTGGCGATCTCGGTGGCCATGGCGCGGGCCTGCAGGGCAAGGTTCTGGGTGAGGGCCGCAGCCACCCACGGCTCGACCTGGGCCGGCTGGGGCGAGGCCGGGTCGATGTCGCCCACAAAGGGCTTGAGGCTCTGCACGTCGGCGCCGACGATCTCCTTGAGCGCGGCGCGGGCGTCCTCCAGGCGGTTGCGGGCATCCACCTCGCGGGCCTGGGTGAGCGCAAAGCGGCCTTCGGTCTCGTGGTACTGGGTGACGGTGCCAAGGCCCGAGGCCAGCCGCACGCGGGCCTGCTCGGCCTGTTTCTCGGTGGATTCGCGCTCGGCCCGGGCCAGCTCCAGCCCGTCCTGGGCGGCGAGCTGGGTGAGGTAGGCGGCAGCCACGCGGACGATCAGGTCCTGCTCGGCCGCCACCAGGGCAAGGCGCGACTGCTCGACGGAGATCTTGGCCTGCTCCATCTTCACCCACGCCGGCGCCTTGATGATCGGCTGGGTGATGGTGATGACGTGGGAGATGACCGGGTAGCGCTGGGTCTGACCCTGCACCGCCTTGTAGGCGTCGATCGTCGAGCTGATGATCTTCTGGTTTTCGCTGTTGCGCTGGAAATCGTAGGTCGCCGTGGGCAGGTAGGCCGCCCGCGCCTGGGGCGTGGCTTCGGCGTTGGCCACGAAGTCGGCCTTGGCGGCCCGGTACTTCGGGTCCTTCTCGAGGCCGAGGGCCAGGGTTTCCATCAAGCCGACCGACTGCAGGCCGGGCTGGCCGACCCGCGCCACGTCGTCGGCGGCGGGCACGTTGTCGAGGGTCACCGGGCGCATGCTGCGCACCGGGCCGAGGGGTTCGCGCACCACCGCCAGATCGAGGGGCTGGGCCGGCGCGGCAGCCGGCACCGGGACAGACGGCGCGACGGACACCGCGCCCCCCCGACCGCCCGACGCAGCCGGCAGCCTGGGCGCCGCCGCCACGGACGGTGCCGGCGCGGCCACTGGCGACGGCGCCAGGGCGATCAGCACCGACGAACCGGCACTGGAACGGCTCAGTTCGGGGCTGACGAGGGACAGATCCTGCCCCGGCTTGATCGGCATCACCACCCGCGAACCGGCGCGGGGCAGATCCTGGAAGCGCGGCAGGCCGAACACGCTGGGGTCGAAGGTCACACTGCCGAACATCCGGCTCACATGGGCCTTGCCGAGGCGGGGAAAGTCGATGACCAGGCGCTGGGGATTGCGTAGCAGCTGGGTGTCGGCGCGCAGATCCTTGCCACCGCGCAGCAGCAGCGTGCGCTGGCCGTCGGCGGTGTTGAGGTCGACGCTGGTGAGTTCGTCATGCACCGCCTGCCGGCCGAGCACCACCTCCCACTGGCTGACCCCGCTGCCGATGGCCGCGATGGTCTCGTCGAGCACCTCGTAGGGTTCGAGCAGGTCGATGATCAGCCGCGAATCGGCCTTGCCCTCCGGCACCACGCGCACATCGCGCACGCCACCGCTGCGGGCCTTGATCTCCCCGGCAACACGCTTGCGCGCCACGTCGGCGGTCACGCCCTTCAGCACGATCACCAGCTGGCGCCCGTCGGCGGTGACGCCGGAATCCGCCAGCGTGCCCGGCTCGCTCTCCACCTGCAGCCGCAGGACATTGCCGTCCTGCCGGACCGCCACGCCACGCATGTCGCCGGCCAGGGCCGGAAAGGCCACGCCGGCCACAGCCAGCACCACCGCCAGTTTTTTGAGCGCCGGAAGACCGCGACGATTGCCCTGCCCGATAACGTCGTTCATTCAAGACCCGGAAAATTTGGTTGGACTCCCGGTCCGGACTCGTCGACAGCGTCTGGCCTCCGCTTGATGCGGAGCCCTTGAATGGCTGACCGTCCCGGACATTTCTTGCAGCATCTTCTGCCCACACGGTGACGATCCAGGGCAGCACGATTTCGCGCGTAGACTTTTACGGCAGAGACTTCACCGGCTTGAGGCAGCACCTGCGCGCAAAAGCGCACAGCCACGGGCGCAGCAGACCGACGCGGGATTGCAGAGGGGGCGGGTTTCGAGGCGCCGCCAGCCGGGCGCTGGCGGGCAAATGCTGAAATGCAGTGGGCCGGCCCGTGGATGCTGTGTTCCGGCCGGCGGTGGAGGCGCAAATCCAGGCAGCGTGCCTAAGGCGCGTCTCCGCCGTTGGACACCTTCACCCGCCCGGCGGTGGCGGCTTCGATGGCGCTGCGCAGGGTCGCGCGGGCCTCGTCGTCGCCGTGGATCAGGCGGACTTCCTTGGGCCAGTGGCGCATGCCGGTGACGAAGCGCACCAGCCCGGCCTGATCGGCGTGGGCCGAATAGCCCGAGACGGCATGGATGCCGGCACGAATGTCGATGCGCTCGCCGTCGATCTCCACATAACCGCCCTTCGGCCCCCAGGTCTGGATCGCGTGGCCCGGGGTGCCGCGGGCCTGGTAGCCCACAAACAGCACGTCGTGGCGCGCATCGTGGAGCATCGCCTTGAGGTAGGCCATCACCCGCCCGCCGGCGCACATGCCGCTGGCGGCGATCACGATGGCCGGCTCGCCGCTGCGGGCCAGCTTGCGCACGTTGGCTTCATGGTCGGCATGTTCGTCGATGGCCACCAGCTGGTCGAAGGCCAGCGGCTTGCGCCCTGCCCTCACCCGGGCCAGGGCTTCCTCGTCCCAGTAGGGCTGCAGCTCCCGATAGATGCGGGTAAAGCGCCCGGCCAGGGGCGAATCCAGATAGATCGGCAGGCGCGCCCAGCGGCCGGCGTGGGGCCCGGGGCTGCGCTGCTCCTCATAAAGGATGTCCTCGAATTCGTACAGCAGCTCCTGGGTGCGGCCGATGCTGAAAGCCGGCACGATCACCGTGCCACCGTTGTCCAGGGCCTTCTCGACCACCTGCTGGAGCCGCGCCCGGCGAGCCCTGCGGTCTTCGTGGAGGCGGTCGCCATAGGTGCTTTCAAGCACCACCAC
This sequence comes from Zoogloea sp., assembly GCA_041917255.1. Lineage (GTDB taxonomy): Bacteria > Pseudomonadota > Gammaproteobacteria > Burkholderiales > Rhodocyclaceae > Zoogloea. Next base: position 4,733 of record JAYRYA010000044.1, on the reverse strand, counting down.
ATCGGCCGTGAGCGGCGACCGGGGCGCCGGCAGCATGGGCGCATGGGGCGCCCCCAGATCCCCCGAGAACACCACCCGGGTACGCCGGCTGCCCGGCCGCACCAGATCGCATTCCACGTACGCCGACCCCAGGATGTGCCCCGCCTTCTGCAGGCGGATCCCGCAGCTGCCATCCGCCCCCTCGAACACCGTCTGCCAGGTGTTCCAGGCCACCGGCCGGATGCGCGCCTCCACCATCTGCAGGTAACGCTCCACCAGCCGCGCGTCCCGCGTCACCCCCACCGCAAAGGCATCGGCCAGCACCACCGGCAACAGCCGCGCCGACGGCTCGCTGCAATAGATCGGCCCCTTGAACCCCGCCGCCAGCAGCCACGGAATCCGCCCCACGTGATCGATGTGCACATGGGTGACCACCAGCGCCCGCACCGCCTCGACCGGGAACGGAATCTCCAGCCTGTCGCCCCCCGACCCGCCATCGGGCGATGTCTCGGCCCCCTGAAACAACCCGCAGTCGATCAGCAGGCTGTGGGTGTCGTCGATGAAGAGCTGATGGCACGAGCCGGTCACCCCATGAAAGGCGCCGTGATGAATGATTTTCGCATTGGTGGCCGGCAATTCCATACCCCTGTATGAGCAACGTGAAGAACAGATCGAAAATCTACACCAGTTATCCTGTTTACGTATACATCATTGCCGCTTCCATCTATCATCGCCGCCGTTTCATGGCGAATCAATCGCGTCGATCACACAACGGCCCAGCGACCGAGGGTTGCGGCCAACGCCAGCCGAAGCACGCAGACGATGGCTCATGCCTTCCACGACAACCCGCAGTGTTCCCACCCCGACCTGCCGACGCCGCGGCACGTGCCGCCGCGCCCGCAGCACGCCCGGCAATCGTTGCAGGACATCCTGCAACCTTTGCAGGACGTCGTGCAGTCTTCGCAGGACGTCCTGCAGCAACCCACGGACGTCCGGCAGCTCTCCACGGACATCCCGCCAGCGCAGCCGGACATCCGGCAATCGCTCACGGACGTCCGGCAGTCCTCGCAGCACATCCGGCAGCAGCAGCCGGACATCCGGCCATCACTCATGGACGTCCGGCAGCAGCCCAAGGACATCCGGCGAAAGCCGCAGGACGTCCTGCAATCATTCCAGGGCGTCCTGCAAACACTGCCGGACACCTCCCAAAAAATCCATCAATTCCCGCAACGCCTTTGCTGGCGCGGGTTTCCAGCGGTTTGCGGCCTTGCGGCCGCGTAGCCAGCACCGACCCACCCACTACCAACCGGAGGAGAAACACCATGCCCAAGAACTACTACCTGCCCAACGACGACGCCGGCCGCGCCGCGCTGCTCGAACACCTCGCCGCCCACTTGCCGGCCCTGGCCGAAACCCTCGAACTCGGCGAGGCCCACATCAAGCAGCTTGAGGCCGACGCTGCTGCCTTCCGCTACACCCTCGCGTCGCTGGAATCCGTCCAGGCCACCGCCAAGCGCTGGACAGCCTACAAGAACCTGCAGCGGGACGGCGGTGACGGCACCGCCGCATACCCCCACGTGGCGCATCTGCCCGCCGCGGCCCCGGCCGTGCCCCACGGCATCATCCCGCGCCTCACCAGCCTGGTGGCCCGCATCAAGGCCGCCAGGAACTACTCCGACGACATCGGCAGGGAGCTCAACATCATCGGCGCTGCGCAGATCGTCGATACCGACGCCGCCAAACCCATCCTGGACATCTCCAAGAAAGCCGGCCAGCCCAGCATCCAGTGGCCCAAGGGCGACGCCGACGCCATCGAGATCTGGGTGGATCGCAGCGACGACAAGGGCTTTGGCCTCCTCACCATCGCCAACTCCACCCGCGTACCCGACAACGCCCCCCTTCCCGCCACACCGGTCACGTGGCAATACAAGGCCATCTACCGGGTGAAAGACAACCGGGTTGGCGAATGGAGCGACGTGGTGAGCATCACCGCAGGCGGCTGATCCGACGGCCAAGGTAGAACGAATGTCGGACTGAAGCCCGACCTTCGAGGCGTAACCTTGCGGGTCGGATTTCAGTCCGACGGTCTTTCCGGATCAATACTTCACACCATGCAAAGCGGCGACCAATCGGCCGCCGCTTTGCAATACCGCTTCACCGCACAGATGAACTAGAAATCGCCGTGCTCCCTGCACCACGCAATAAGTGATCCAGTCGATTGATCCAGCCCGGCAAGATCAGTCTCCCCCTTGAGCGCCGGCAGCAGCCGCCCAGCCAATTGTTTGCCCAGTTCGACCCCCCACTGGTCAAACGAATTGATTCCCCACACGACCCCCTGCACAAACACCTTGTGCTCATACAGCGCGAGCAGCATACCCAGGTGAAAGGCGTCCAGCCGCGGCAGGATGATGGTGGTGGAAGGCTGGTTGCCTGCGAAAACCTTATGCGGCAAAAGTGTGGCGATCTGCGTTTCCGGCACGCCTGCAGCAGTGAGCTCCGCACGCGCCTCGGCCTCCGTCTTCCCAAAGGCCAACGCCGCACTCTGGGCGAGGAAGTTGGCCATTAGCGGGGCCTGGTGACCCGGTAGCGGAAAATCGCTCTGCGCACTGGCGATGAAGTCGCTGGGCACGAGCCAGCCGCCCTGATGCAGCAGCTGAAAGAAGGCATGCTGGCCGTTTGATCCAATCTCACCCCAGACAATAGGATTCGCCGGATGGGCAAGCGGCTTACCGTCACGCCCCACGGTCTTCCCGTTCGACTCCATCTCAAGTTGCTGCAGGAAGGACGGCAGAAAACGCAGCGCCTCGTGATATGGCAGCACCGCACTGGTGCTGGCACCCAGAAAATTCGTGTTCCAGATGCCGATCAATGCCATGAGCACAGGCAGGTTCCGCTCGAGCGGAGCGTCACGAAAGTGCGAATCCATCGCTGCGGCCCCAGCCAGAAGGCGCTCAAAGCCGTTCATGCCGATGGAAAGCGCAATGGGCAAGCCAACGGCAGACCACAGCGAATAGCGCCCACCGACCCAGTCCCACATGCGAAAGACATTCCGACCAGGAATCCCGAAGGCAGCAGCCCGCTGCTCATCCGCCGTAACGGCAACGAAGTGCCGCTCCAGCGCGCGCTCCGCATCCTTGCCCGCGGCGGCGCACAGCCACTCACGCGCCGTTTCCGCGTTAAGCATGGTTTCCTGGGTGGAGAATGTCTTGCTCGCCACAATGAACAGCGTGGAGCGAGGATCAAGACTATCCAGCAGCGGTGCAAGATGGGCGCTGTCCAGATTGGACACAAAGTGCATGCGCAATCCCGGGCGCTGAAATGCAGCCAACGCCCGCACCACCATCTTGGGACCAAGATCAGAGCCGCCGATACCGATGTTCACCACATCGCGGATAGCCTCGCCGGAAAAGCCCCGCCATAAGCCAGCGCGAACCTTTTCGGAGAATTCCCGCATGTGCGCGCGTACTGCACGCACCTCGGGCATCACATCCAGTTGTGGTGACGGGAAGGCATCAAGCTTGAGATAACGTAGCGCCGGGTGCAGCACCGCACGCCCCTCGCTCGCGTTGATCTTTTCACCGGCAAACAGACGCGCCCGCCAGCCGCGCAAATCCGCTTGCTCTGCCAACGCCACCAGAAGGCGCAGGGCCTTCGCATCGACACGCTGTTTGGAATAATCCACCAGCAAATCGCCAACGCGCACAGAGAAACGGGAGAAGCGGTCGGCATCGCTCAAGAACAGATCCCGCAGATGAACGCCCTTTAGCGTGGCGCAATGATCCAGCAGGGCCTGCCAGGGCGTGGGAACCAGATTGGACATATATATCAAAAACAAATCGGCACGCTCAGGACTCGTTCCGCATCAGATCACTGATGAATGGCTGACAAGTGACCCGACATCCGTGTCGAGCCACTATTCAAGACATTACAATCGCCAAACCCTGGCGCCAGCCGCCTCGATCTCGGCCGGGTCGTAGAAGCTCTTCACGTCGGTGAACACACCGTTCGGCACCAGCTTGTCGCACAGCTTGGCCACGCCCATCTCGGCGTATTCCTTGTGGGCCACGGCGGCGACGATGGCACCGGCCTTCGGGAGCTTGTCCCAGGCGGTGAGGCTCACGCCGTACTCGTGCTCGGCCTCGGCGGATTCGGCCACCGGGTCGTGCACGTGCACCTTGACGCCGTAGCTCTGCAGTTCGCGGATCACGTCGATGACCTTGCTGTTGCGCAGGTCCGGGCAGTTTTCCTTGAAGGTGAGGCCCAGCACGATCACGTCGGCGCCCTTGATGTTGAGACCGTTCTGGATCATGGTCTTGACGGTTTCTTCGGCCACGTACTTGCCCATGCTGTCGTTGATGCGACGGCCGGCCAGGATGACTTGCGGGTGGTAGCCCAGCATGTCGGCCTTGTGGGTGAGGTAGTAGGGATCGACGCCGATGCAGTGGCCACCGACCAGGCCCGGACGGAAGGGCAGGAAGTTCCACTTGGTGCCGGCGGCCTTGAGCACTTCGAGGGTGTCGATGCCGATCTTGTGGAAGATCACGGAGAGTTCGTTCATCAGGGCGATGTTGAGGTCGCGCTGGGTGTTCTCGATGACCTTGGCGGCTTCGGCGACCTTGATGGAGCTGGCCGGGTAGACGCCGGCGGTGATCACGGAGGCGTAGGTGTCGGCGACGATCTTGAGGGTTTCCGGGGTGTCGCCGGAGACGACCTTCATGATCTTGGTGACGGTGCGTTCCTTGTCGCCCGGGTTG
>JAYRYA010000043.1:0-23909 GCA_041917255.1 Zoogloea sp. | reverse complement strand
GGTTTCCGACGGCACGCTGACGAGTACCCAGGCCATCGCCGTCACGGTGACGCCGGAGAACGACAACACCCCGGCGATCACCAGCAGCGCCACGGCCAGCGTCGCCGAGAACACCACGGCCGTAATGACCGTGACGGCCACCGATGCCGACCTGCCGGTCCAGACGCTGAGCTACAGCATCGTCGGCGGCGCCGACGCCGCGAAGTTCTCCATCAACGCCAGCACCGGTGCCCTGAGCTTCGTCACCGCCCCGGACTTCGAAGCCCCGACCGACGCCGGTGCCGACAATACCTACGACATCACTGTCCAGGCATCCGACGGCACGCGCAGTGTGACGATGGCGCTGGCGGTCAGCGTGACCAACCGCAACGAGATACCCACGGGCAGCGATGGCCGGATCAGCCTTGCCGAGGATGCGACGCATGTCTTTGCGCTGGCTGATTTCGGGTTTGCCGATCCGTTGGATGCGCCGGCCAATGCGCTGGTGGCGGTGCAGATCGTCACCGGCCCGGCGCGCGGAAGCCTCACCCTCGATGGCGCCGCGGTGGCCGACGGTCAGTGGATCACTGCTGCCGACATCGCCGCCGGCCGGCTGCGTTTTGCGGCGGCTGCCGACGCGTACGGCGCGGACTACGCCGCCCTTGAGTTCCGTGTTCGGGACGACGGTGGGCGATTCGACGCAGGTGTCGATACCGAATTGGGCAGTCACGCCCTTGCTATCGACGTCAGCCCGGTGAATGACGCGCCGCTGGCCGTGGGCGAGGGCTACACCCTCGACGAGGACACGCCGCTAGCGGTCTCCGGCGCCGGTGTGCTGGCCAATGATTCGGACATCGACGGCGATCCGCTGTTGGCCCGGCTGGTCAGTGGCCCGGCCCACGGCAGCCTGACGCTGGGCGCCGACGGCAGCTTCATCTACACGCCGGACGCCGACTGGTCTGGCGCCGATGGCTTCGTCTACCGCGCCGTCGATGGCCGCGCGGAGAGCGCGCCGGTTGCCGTGAGCCTGGTGGTGCGGCCGGTGAATGACGCGCCGACGATGGTCCGCGCCGATCTGCAGCTCATCCAGGGTGGCAGCACCGTGCTCAAGGCCGATGCCGTGTCGGCAGCGGATGTGGATTCGGCCGCGGGCGACGTGGTCTTCATCGTGGATTCGGCGCGCCACGGCCACTTCGAACTGGTGTCGGCGCGCGGCTTGGCGATCGGCCAGTTCAGCTACACCGCGCTGGTGGCCGGCAACGTGGTGTTCGTCCATGAAAGCATCGTCGACCTGCCGGTCGTCACCCTGCATCCCACCGATGGCCTGGCCGACGGCGCGCCGATGGCGGCCAGCGTGGGCTATTCCAGCACCAGCGTGCTGGTGCCGCCGGGCGGATCGGGCGGTACGGAACCCCCCGCGGTGGTCGTGCCGCCGGCCGTGACGGTGCCCACTACCACCACGCCCGCGGCTACCACCCCCAAGACCCCCGATGCCACCAAGCCGGCGGCGCCTGCCGCACCTGTGGTCAGCCGGGCAGACGCCGCGGCCGAGCAGGGCGGCGAGGCGGGCGTGGTCGTCGTCCGGACCGCAGCAGGCGGCGAAGGCAGCGAACCTCATGTGCGGCGTTTTTCTGCCGAAAACAGCCTTGTGAAGTTTGGCGGGGCCCAAGTCACCCTGACCCTCGGCGCGGGCACCGAAGGGCCGCTGATGGAGTTCCTGCTTGGCGCCAACACGGCTGCGCAGGGCAGCACCGGTTCGGCGGCGGCCCGTCAGGCCACTGCCGAGAAGGCCGGCGTGCCGCCGCTGGGGGATGATGCCTACACCGACGTGCGTCTCGTGCTCAATGCCGTGGAGCTCTCCGGGATTGCCCTCTCGGTAGGTGCCGTGTGGTGGGCCAGCCGGGCCGGTGGGCTGATCGCCAGCCTGTTGATGGCCGCGCCGGCGTGGCGCAGCCTCGATCCGCTGCCGGTGCTCGGTCCGCAGGACGAAGAGGAAGGGGACTGGGGGGAACTGATGGACGACGAAATGGCACGAGACGAAGAAGGCGCAGCCGACGTGTTCGATGACGGCATCGCGGGAGGCCGCGGGTGAAGTTCCGTCTGCCAGCCCTCAACCCGGTTGCCCGCATCGCGTTGGGCCTCGTGGCGCTGCTGGTGTCGTTGCTGATGGCGGCCGACCTGGCGTTCGGGTTGATCCCCGACCGCACTGCGCTCGCCCGTGAGGTGCGTCAGCGGATCAGCGAAAGCCTGGCGGTTCAGGCCGCCACGCTGCTCCAGTCCGGTGATACCCGGACGCTCCAGAGCACCCTCGACAGCGTGATCGATCGCAATACCGAGTTGCGATCGGTGGCGATCCGCCAGCAGGGTGGCGCCGTCGTCGCCGAAGCCGGTGAGCATGGCGTCTGGTGGCATCCGCCCGAGGACGGTTCGTCCACCCTCACTCAGGTGAGGGTGCCGGTGCTGGCGGACAACAAACCCTGGGGCGAGGTGGAGCTGGTCTTCAAACCGGTGCTCCCGGAAACCTTGGGCGAATGGATCACTTATCCCACTGTGGTGGCGGTGTTCGCCATCTCCCTCGGCGGCTTTCTGGCGTTTTACCTTTATCTGCGCCGGGTGCTCGAGTACCTCGACCCCGCCAAGGCAATTCCCGACCGGGTGCGTACCGCCTTCGACACGCTGGCCGAAGGTGTGCTCGTGCTCGACAAGCAAGGGCGCGTGGTGCTGGCCAACAAGGCCTTCCGACACTTCCACCCGGATGCCCACGAGGACATGACCGGCCGCGCAGTGACCGAGCTGGGCTGGCTTGTCGAAGGCTTCCACGCCACACCCGACAACCCCTACCCTTGGGTGACGGCGATGGAGCGCAGAAGCAACTCCGGCGACCACACCCTGGAGATGTGCCGGCCGGGTGAGGAGGAGCCGCTGCGCGCCATTGTCGGTTGCTCGCCCATCCTCGATGGACACGGACGGCTGCGGGGTTGCCTGGTCAACTTCTCGGATGTGACCATGCTCCACCGGATCAACGACCAGCTGCTGGGTACGCTGGTGGATCTGGAAGCTTCGAAGGAGGAGATCCGCCGTCAGAACGAGGAGCTTCAGCGCCTCGCCACCCGTGACCCGATGACCGGCTGCCTCAACCGCCGGGCTTTCTTCGGGTCGGCCGACCCGCTCTACGAGCAGTTGAAGGCCGAGGGCGAGGAGGTGTGCTGCATCATGAGCGATATCGACCACTTCAAGTCCTTCAACGACCGCTATGGCCATGCGGTGGGCGATCAGGTCATCAAGTCGGTGGCCAAGTGCCTGGGCACCGATCTGCGGGAGGTGGACATGCTGTGCCGTTACGGCGGCGAGGAGTTCTGCATCATGCTGCCCGGCGCAACCCCCGAGCAGGCCGTCGAGGTGGCCGAGCGACTGCGGCTGGCCATCGAGACCAATGCAGGGGCAGCGGTGCGCGACATCCCGGGCATCCGCATTACGTCGAGCTTTGGCGTGGCGTCGATTCGCAGCGGTGCGAAAGACCCGGCCGAACTCATCGACCAGGCCGACAACGCCCTGTACCAGTCGAAGCAGAGCGGCCGCAACCGGGTGTCGCTGTGGGCCGGCGAGCGTTCAGTGGGCGCCGACGCCCAAGTGCCGGAGGAGGCGCACCACTGACGGCTGCACGCCGCTCGCCCTGATACGCACAAGGCCGGATTGTTGCGATTTCAGCAACAATCCGGCCTTGATTGTTTTATCTGGCGCCTATTACTTCGTACCTGGCTCCGTCACGAAAGCGACCTTGCCAAGCCCGTGACGGCTCGCGGCGGACAGCAGCTGGGCCACGTGGTCGTATTGGGCCTGGCGATCCACCTGCAGGTGGATTTCCGGCTGCGGTTCGCGGCTCGCGGCCGCGGCAAGGCGGGGTTCGAGCGCCTCGGCGGCAACGGTTTCGCCGTTCCAGCTGAGGCTGCCGTCGGCCTTGATCGACACCTGCACCTTCTCGGGCTTGATCTGTTCCGGCTGGCTGCTGGCCTTGGGCAGGTCGAGCTTCACCGCGTGGTTGATGACGGGCACGGTGATGATGAAGATGATCAGGAGCACCAGCATCACGTCCACCAGGGGCGTCATGTTGATCTCCGACATCACCTCACTGTCTTCGTCGAAATCGCTGGCTCCGAAGCTCATCATGCCTCCTTGCGGGCGGGAAGCGGGTGCAGGTTGGCGTTGGTCTTGCGCACCCGTCCACCGGTGACGAGGTAGGCGTGCAGATCGTGGGCGAAGTGCTTGAGGCGGGCAAGGATCTCCTTGTTGCCGCGCACCAGGGCGTTGTAGCCCAGCACCGCCGGGATCGCCACGGCCAGACCGCCGGCGGTCATCACCAGGGATTCGCCCACCGGGCCGGCCACCTGATCCAGCGTTGCCTGGCCGGCGGCGCCGATGCCCACCAGCGCGTGGTAGATGCCCCACACCGTGCCGAACAGCCCGATGAACGGAGCCGTGCTGCCCACGGAAGCGAGGATCGACAGGCCCGACTGGAGCCGGCCGGTGGTGTCGTCGATGGACTGGCGCAGGGTGCTGGTGAGCCAGTCGTTGAGGCCCAGCACGCCGTGCAGCTCGTCCCGGTGGCTGGTGTGGTGGGTCACCGCCTCGGTGCCGCGGTGAGCCAGATCATGGAACGGGTTGTCGGCGGCGCGGGGCGTGAGCGCGGCCATGCCGGCTTCGAAGCTGGTGGCGTGCCAGAAGGCTTTGGCACCGCCGCTCATGCGGCGCAGGGCAAACAGCTGCCAGGCCTTGACGATGATCACCGACCAGGACGCCAGCGACATGATGACCAGCATCACGGCCACGGCGTGGGAAACGCCGTCGCCCTGGGCCCAGATGCGGGCCAGGCTGAAGGTGGATTCGTTCATGGAGGTTCCTTTCAGGAGGCGGAAGTTAAAGTGAAATCGATGGGCACCTTGACCGCGCCGGCCACGGGCTGGTCGCCCTGTCGGGCGGGCACGAAGCGCCAGCTGCGCAGCACGGTGTCGCGGGCGCTTTCGTCAAGGCGCGGGAAACCGCAGCTCTTGATGACGGTGACGTCGGTGGGCTTGCCGTCGGCGCCCACCTGCACGCGCAGCAGCACGCGGCCTTCCTCGCCCATGCGCTTGGCGGCGCTGGGGTAGGGCGGTAGCGGGTTGGAGAGGTAGGCGGCGTCGAAGCGGGGGGGCACCACGGCGACCGGTGCGGGCGCCGCGGCAGCAGCCGGTGCCGGCGGCGCAGGGGGTGCCGCAGGCGCAGCGGCGGCGCTGGTCTCGGCCGGATTGCTGGCGACCGGGGCCGAGGTGATGACCGGATTGTCGGTGGCGCGTGCCTGGGGTGCGGGCTTCTGAGCCGGTTTGGGCGGAGTCGGTTCCTGGAGGCGCGGTTGCGGTTTGGGTTGCGGTAGGGCCTGAGGTTGCGGCGCCGGCACTTCGGGTGTCGCAAGGCTGACGGTGATGCTGGCCTGGGGTGGTGTGACCGGCGGCTGAAACTGGCTGATGGCCATGGTAAGCGCCGCCAGCAATCCGCCGTGGAGCAGCACGGCCAGCCCAACGCCGACGCTGTTGCGGCCGAGCGTGGAGGGCGGCAGCGGGCGTGGCAGGGCCAGGAAGGGCGCAGGCAGGCCGGGATGCTCAGGCAGCTCGGCCGGCGGCGACGCCAGAGGGGCGGCAGTCATGTCGATCTCCAGTCGGATAGGTTCCTGGCTGGCTTGCGTCATGACCGGGAGGGCTGCGCTGGCTGGCTGGGTGATGCAATCCACGGGTAAGTGCCGTGGAATGCAAATGATAATGATTACTATTTTATTGCTGCAATGCGGTCAGGTCAAGCCACGAGACCGTGCTTTACGCAGGTCTCACGTACACGGGAGCGACGCCGTGGAAACGCGCCGATTGAAAGGCTGGATGCCGAGGCGGTGCTCGGCGTGGTGCCGTCGCTCGATGGCGGGTGCGCTGACCGAGCAGGGCGCCGTTGCGGGCGACGACGCCCGGGCTGTCACGACAGCGGTCAGCCTTCCAGCATGCCCCGCAGCTCGCGCACGCGGGCCAGGCTGTCCACGTCGCCGAGCACGGTGAAGGCCTCCTCGACCACGTTGAGGGTGTCCATGGCGTCGTCGCGCAGGCCACCCATCGCCAGCACCTGTACCAGCAGCATGCCGATGCCGCCGATGGCGTCCGGCTGACCGTGACGGCAGCTAAGTTGGAAGGCTTCGGCGAGTTCTTCGTAGATCTGCTGGAGGTTTCCGCTCTCGTGCTCACCGCGGGCGAGGCGGATGTTGGCCATCGAGAACAGCACGTGGGCAATGCCTTCGTCGTCGCCCAGTTCCGATACGACCGGAAGGCGCTCGGCTTGCAAGGCCATGGCCTCTTCGAGCTTGCCCTGGGCGAACAACACGTCGGCAATGCGGCCCTGGGTGATGGCCGTCTCGCGTGCGTCGCCGATGTCGATGAAGTGGGGAAGGATCTCGTCGGAGAGGATGGTCAGTGCCTCGTCGAGGCGGCCTTCCAACAGGAGCGAATCGGCGTTTTCGCGGCGGGCGAGGATGGTCGGGGTGTCGGTCATGGCAGGTGCGGCTGGAATGGGGAAGGGTCCGATGATACCGACCGGGAAGGGGGGCGGGAAAGGTCGGGAATTTTTCCCATGGCGTGGGGTGAGGTGGGTGCGTAGTCTGGCGGAAAACGCCTATAACGGAGATTCTTGCCCATGCTTCGCCCCGCCCCATCCCGCTTTCCCGCTCTCAAGCCCCTGGCGCTGGCCATTGCCGCCGGCTTTCCGCTCTACGCAGGCGCCGCCGACGAGCCGGCGACCATCGTCACGCCGGAAGTCACGGTGATCGGCCAGACGCCGCTGCCGGGGCTCGAGCTGCCGCTTGCGATGATCGCGGCGCCGGTGCAGACGGTGACCGCGCGGGAGATCGATGCCAGTGGTGCGACCGACGCCTCTGCCTACATGAACCGCCGCCTCTCCGGCGTGCATGTGAACGAAACCCAGGGCAATCCGTTCCAGATGGACGTGAACTACCGGGGTTACACTGCGTCGCCGCTGCTGGGCACGCCCCAGGGCATGTCGGTTTACTTCGACGGCGTGCGCATCAACCAGCCTTTCGGCGACGTGGTGAGCTGGGACCTGATCCCCAAGGCGGCCATCGCCTCGATGAACCTGATGCCGGGCTCCAACCCGCTGTTCGGCCTCAACACGCTGGGCGGTGCACTGGCGATCCAGACCAAGGAAGGCCGCAGCCATCCGGGCACCACGGTGCAGCTGACGGGCGGTAGCAATAGCCGCCGCTCGCTGGAGCTCACCCACGGTGGCTTCAACGACGACAACGGGCTGGAGTGGTTCTTCGCCGGCAACCTCTACCGGGACAGCGGCTGGCGCACCAACTCGCCTTCCGACGTGCGTCAGCTTTTCGGCAAGCTGGGCTGGCAGGATGCCCGCACCGATCTCGACCTCTCCATCGCCTATGCCGACAACACGCTAAACGGCAACGGCCTGCAGGAAAAGCGCCTGCTGGATCAGGACTACAGCAGCATCTACACCCAGCCGGACACCACCCGGAACCGTTCGCTGTTCCTCAACCTGACCGGTCGCCACAGTGTTTCCGACGCGCTGATGCTGTCGGGCAACGTGTATTACCGCAAGATCAACACGGCCACCACCAACGGCGACGTGAACGAAGGCGCCCTCGACCAGTCGATCTATCAACCCAGCGCCGGCGAGCGGGCTGCCCTTACCGCGGCGGGCTACAGCGGTTTCCCCACCAGCGGCGCCAACGCCTCGAACACGCCGTTTCCGTACTGGCGCTGCATCGCCAACGCGCTGCTGGCCGACGAGCCCAACGAGAAGTGCACCGGCCTCATCAACCGCACCCGCACCGACCAGGAGAACTTCGGTCTGTCCGGCCAGCTCAGCCACGCCGGCATGCTGGATGGCCGCAAGAACCTCTTCATCGCCGGCGCCGCCTACGACCACAGCAACCTGCGCTTCCAGCAGAGTGGCCAGTACGGCTACATCAACCCCGACCGCAGCGTGACCCCGGTGGACGCCTGGGCCGACGGCTCCCAGAGCGCGGGTGTCGGCGAGACGGCGCTGGATTCGCGGGTCAATCTCAGCGGTCGCGCCCGCACCTGGAGCCTCTTCGCCACCGACACCCTGTCGATCACCGACCGCTGGCACGCGACCCTTTCTGGTCGTTACAACCGCACTCAGGTCAAGAACCGCGATCTGCTCAACCCGGGCGGCGGCGCCGATTCGCTCGATGGCAACCACAGTTTCAGCCGCTTCAACCCGGCTGCGGGCATCACCTACACGCCGTCGAAAGCGTGGAGCGCCTACGCCGGCTACAGCGAAGGCAGCCGCACGCCCACCGCCATCGAACTGGGCTGTGCCAACCCCGACAACCCCTGCAAGCTGCCCAACGCGATGGCCGGCGATCCGCCGCTCAAGCAGGTGGTCACCAAGACCTGGGAGTTCGGCCTGCGCGGCGCGGTGGATTCGAAGACCCGCTGGAACCTCGGCCTGTTCCGCGCCGAGAACCAGGACGACATCCTCTTCGTGGCTGACGACGCGCTGGGTTACGGTTACTTCAAGAATTTCGGCAAGACCCGTCGCCAGGGCGTCGAGGCCGGTGCCAGCACCGTCGTCGGCCCCGTGAGCCTGGCGCTGAATTACACTTTCCTGGATGCAACCTATCGCAGCGCGGAGGTGGTCGGCGGCGCCGGAAACAGCACCAACAGCGAAGGCGCGGGGCTCGAGGGGACCATCGACATCCGTGCCGGCGACCGCATCCCGTTGATTCCGCGTCATCTGGTCAAGGCTTCGGCCGACTGGAAGGTGCTGCCGGCCTTCGCGCTCACTGCCGATCTCATCGCTGTCTCGGGCAGCTACGCCCGCGGCAACGAGAACAACCAGCATCAGGCGGACGGCACCTACTACATGGGCTCCGGTCGCTCCGGCGGTTACGCGGTGACCAACCTTGGCGCCCGCTACGACGTGAGCCGTGGCGTGCAGGTCTTCGGCCAGATCAACAACCTGTTCGACCGCGAGTACGCCACCGGGGCCCAACTCGGTTCCACTGCCTTCTCGGCCAGCGGAGGTGTGCTCGCCCGGCCTTTTGCGCCGGTGGGCGGCGAGTACCCGCTGGTCGGCTCCACGTTCTACGCGCCGGGCGCCCCGCGGACCTTCTGGGTCGGCCTGCGCTACAGCCTGTGAGCGCTCCCGCCCGGCCACTCGCTCGCCGCGACCGGAGGTTCGTTCCATGAGCATCGGTGTCGCCGGTCTCTATGAAGAGATCGGCCAGGCGCTCACGGCGCTGCGGGCCAACGCCGCCTTCCTGCTACGCAAGAGCGGCGGGCAGGCGGATATCCAGGCTGCCGCCCGCGACGTGGAAACCCAGGGTGCCGCCATCGACCGGCGCCTGCGCGTGCTGCAACATCAATTGCCGGCCGATTCGGCCGATGCTGCGCCGGCCGTGCAACCGATGCTCCACGCCGCGCTGGAAAACTGGCAGGATGTGCCCGGCGTCGTCTCGCCGCCCGTCCTCCACGTTGATCCGCCCGATTTGCGGCTGTCCCCGATCATGCTCGAAACCCTTTGCCAGCTGAGCTGCCAGGCGCTTGCGTTGTCCGCTGGCGGCCCGGCGCTCTGCGTATCTGTGCTTATCGATTTTCAGGATTTACCCCATCTGTGCTGGTCGGCCGACAACGGTGCGGGCTTGCAGCTCACCGCGCGTCTGCCCCTGGGCGGGGACGGCGCGTGATGGCCGTCAAGCTGCGCGTCGTGCTGGCCGACGACCACGCGGTGGTGCGGACCGGCTACCGGCGCCTGCTGGAGCTGGAAGACGACATGGAGGTGGTGGCGGATTTTGGCGACAGCGATTCGGCCTGCGCGTGGTTTGCCACCCACAGTGCCGACGTGCTGGTGCTGGACCTGTCGATGCCCGGCCGCGGCGGGCTGGAAACCCTGGCCCGGGTCAAGGCCCGGGACTCCTCGCCCAAGGTGCTGGTGTTCTCGATGCACGACAACCCGGCCATCGTCGACCAGGCCCTCAAGGCCGGGGCCGACGGTTATCTCACCAAGAGCAGCGAACCCGATCTGCTGATCGACGCGGTGCGTCGGGTGGCGCGGGGCGAGCGGCCGTTGTCGGCGGATGTGGCGGCAGCCCGGGCTGGTGCCGATGGCGCCGCGGTGCACACCGGGTTGTCGCCGCGGGAATTCGAGATCTTCAGGCTGCTGGCGGCGGGGCGGACGATCGAGCAGATCGCCGCGAGGCTCTTCCTGAGCGCCAAGACGGTGGCCAACTACCAGACCATGATCCGCCAGAAGACCGGGCTGTCGAGCGTGCTGGAGATGTACCGTCACGCCGACACCCACGGGCTGCTCGACGGTACCGAATGACCCAGGCCGGGCACCCGCCCGGCGTGGTGCCTAGTGCAGGCTCTCGTCGAGCGTTGCGACAGCGTCGAACTCGCGCTGGTTGGCCTCGTGGCGGCGCTTGACGAGATACATCATCCCCGCCACAAACAACCCGAAGGCCACCACCACCGTGTTGATCGAAAAGTTGAGGCGGATCAGCAGTGCGTAAAGGCCGGTCATCACCAGGATCGACAGGTTCTCGTTGAAGTTCTGTACCGCGATGGAGTGCCCGGCACCCATCAGGATGTGGCCGCGGTGCTGGAGCAAGGCGTTCATCGGCACCACGAAGAACCCCGACAGCCCGCCGATCAGCACCATCAGCGCCATCGCCACGCCCATGTCGGTGACGAAGATCATCACATTGACGATGATGCCCATCGCGATGCCCAGGGGGATGACCTTGACCGAGGCGCGCATGGTCACCATCTTGGCGGCCATCGCCGCGCCGATGGCGACGCCTACCGCCACCACGCCCTGGAGCATCGAGGCCTTGGACAGATCCAGGTGCAGGGCCTGCTCGGCCCACTTGATCACGATGAACTGCAGCGTTGCGCCGGCACCCCAGAAGAGCGTGGTGGTGACGAGTGATATCTGACCGAGTTTGTCGCGCCACAGCAGGCGCAGGCAGTGGTTGAAGTCGTGGATCAGGTACGCGGGGTTTTTCTTCAAGACCTTGTGATCCACCCCGGTGTCGGGCACCTTGAGGTTGAACAGTGCGGCGACGAGATAGAGGATGCCGACGATGCACAAGGCCATCTCGGGCACCGTGTCGATGCCCGTTTCGATCATCGGGAAATCCAGCCCCAGCAGCGCCTGGGAAAAATTGGGCTTGATGAGCATGCCGCCCACCAGCGTGCCGAGGATGATCGCGCCCACCGTCAGGCCTTCGATCCAGCCGTTGGCGACCACCAGCAGCCGTGGCGGCAGGTATTCGGTGAGGATGCCGTACTTGGCCGGCGAGTACGCCGCAGCCCCCAGCCCGACCACCGCGTAGGCGGCCAGCGGATGGACGCCGACGAACATCAGAGAACAGCCGATGATCTTGATGCCATTGCTGATCAGCATCACCCGCCACTTGGGCATCGAGTCGGCAAAGGCGCCCACGAAGGCGGCCAGCAGTACGTAGGACAGGGTGAAGAAGAGCTTGAGGAGCGGCTCGTATTCTTGCGGTGACGCCATCTCGCGGAGTACGTAGATGGAGGCGATGAGTAAGGCGTTGTCGGCCAGCGCAGAGAAGAACTGCGCCGCCATGATCATGTAGAAACCGAAGGGCATCGCAGGCGACGAAAGCTCGGTGAATTTGACGGACCGCGCTTTATACCACGAAGGCCATGATGACTTATGGCGATGCCGTCAATGTTGTGCTCCAATAGCACTTACCATAAACCGGGTTTATCAGTCATGGCCGATCGTCGACTCCAGGTATTCCACGCCGTTGCCCGGCACGGATCGTTCACCCGTGCCGCCGAAGCCCTCTTCATGACTCAGCCGGCGGTCACTTTCCAGATCAAGCAGCTTGAAGAGCAGTTCAACACCCGCCTGTTCGACCGCGGGCACGGGCGCGTCACGCTCACCGCCGCGGGCGAGCTGGTGCTGGCGTACGCCGAGCGCATCCTCGGGCTTTCCGAAGAGCTCGAAGCCCGTGTGGGTGAGCTCACTGACGAACTGTCCGGCGTGCTTCATCTGGGTACCAGTACCACCATCGCCGCCTATTGGCTGCCGTGCCTGCTCGAAGGCTTCAAGCGGCGTTACCCGCGGGTCGTGCCGCGGGTGTCGGTGGGCAACTCCCAGACCATCGAAGGGCGGGTGATGGATCGCAGCCTGGACGTGGGCCTGATCGAGATCGTCACCGACCAGCCGACGCTCGAACGCCGTCACCTGGGCCAGGACGAACTCAACGTGATCGTTGCACCCGGCCACCCGCTCACCTTCGAGAAGGTCGTGAGCGCCGAACAGCTCGCCGCCCATCCGCTGCTCCACCGCGAGCCGGGCAACGGCATCCGCGATCTGGTTGATCAGTTCTTCACCAATGCCGGCATTCCCTACGAAGACCTCAACGTCACGGCGGAACTCGGCAGCCTGTCGTCGGTCAAGCACATGGCGTCCGCCGGGCTGGGTGTGGCGGTGGCCTCCCGCGCCGCCATCGGCAGTGAGCTCAAGGCTGGCCAGCTCGCCGCGATTCCTCTCGATCCGCCGCTGTTCACGCCGCTCGAAGTCATCCTGCTCAAAGACAAGTTCCGCTCCCGACTGGTCAATACCTTCGCCGACTACGTCGCCGACGAGATCCCCCGCCTCGCGTCCGAAAGATACTGATGCCCCGTCCGATCCGTGCCTCCATCGACCTGGAGGCCCTGCGTCACAACTATCTCGTTTCAAAACAGCGCGCGGGTTCGGCCCGCGCCTTTGCCGTGGTCAAGGCCAACGCCTACGGCCACGGCCTTGAACGGGCGATCCGCGCCCTGGCGCCGCTTGCTGACGGCTTCGCGCTGCTTGATCTGGCGGAAGCCCGCCAGCTGCGTGAAGCCGGTGTCACCGCGCCCATCGCGCTGCTCGAAGGCTTCTTCGAACCGGCCGATCTGGCCGACATCCTCGACCTTCGCCTCACGCCGGCGGTCCACGGCGAAGCCCAACTGGCGATGCTCGAGCGCGCGCGGCCGGAGGGCCCCATCGACGTGCTCCTCAAGATCAACTCGGGCATGAATCGCCTGGGCTTCACCGCCGACCATTTCGGCGCAGCGCTGGCCCGCCTGAGGGCGATGCCCTGGGTGCGCGGCATCACCCTGATGACCCACTTTGCCCGCGCCGACGACGAGGTGGGCATCGGGGCCCAGCTCGCCGCCTTCAAGGCCATCACTGCCGGGCTCGACCTGCCGGTGAGCCTCGCCAACTCTGCGGCGCTGCTGCGCTTCCCTGAGGCCACCGGGCAGATCGCCCGGCCGGGCATCATGCTCTACGGCGGCTCGCCGATGCCCGACCTGCACAGCGCCGACGAACTCGGGCTGCGTCCGGTGATGACCGTGACCAGCGAGATCATCGGCGTGCAGGAGATCGCGGCTGGCGAGCGCGTAGGCTACGGTGGCACCTTCGAAGCCACCGGCCCGACCCGCGTCGGGGTGGTGGCCTGCGGCTACGCCGACGGCTACCCGCGCCACGCGCCCACCGGCACGCCGATCCTCGTCGGTGGCCGGCGCACCCGCACCCTGGGTCGCGTCTCGATGGACATGCTGGCCTGTGATCTGTCGCATCTCGAAGACGCCGGTATCGGCTCGCCCGTCACGCTGTGGGGCGAAGGTCTGCCGGCCGACGAGGTGGCCACCGCCGCCGGGACCATCAGCTATGAGCTCTTCTGCGCCCTGGCGCCCCGCGTGCCTGTGAGCGTGCGGGGCGATGTCGCCCGGACTGCCTGATGGCAAAGCTCAAGACCGAATACGTCTGCACCGAATGCGGCGGCAAGTCGCCCCGCTGGCAGGGGCAGTGCCCCCACTGCAAGGCCTGGAACACTTTGGTCGAATCGGTGGTCGAGCCAGAGGCGCCGGTTGCCAAGCGTTTCTCCGCGCTGGCGGGTGATTCCGGTCGGCTGCAGACCCTCGCCGACGTGCAGCCGCGCGAGTCCGCGCGCGTACCCACCGGCATCGAAGAGTTCGACCGGGTGCTGGGCGGCGGGCTGGTGCCTGGCGGCGTGGTGCTGATCGGCGGCGATCCCGGCATCGGCAAGTCCACGCTGCTGTTGCAGGCGCTGGCACTGCTGTCGGGCCACCTCAAGGCGCTCTACGTGAGCGGCGAGGAATCCGCCGAGCAGGTGGCACTTCGCGCCGCGCGGCTGCAGCTGGAGGCGAGCACGCTGCAACTGCTCCCCGAGATCAACCTCGAACGCATCCTCGCCAGCCTGCGTGACGTGAAGCCTGACGTGGCGGTGGTGGATTCGATCCAGACGATCTACTCCGAAACCCTCGGCTCGGCGCCGGGTTCGGTGGCCCAGGTGCGCGAATGCGCGGCTCAGCTCACCCGCTTTGCCAAGCAGGGCGGCACCACGCTCATCATGGTCGGCCACGTGACCAAGGACGGGGCGCTGGCCGGCCCGCGGGTGCTGGAGCACATTGTCGATACGGTGCTGTACTTCGAGGGCGACACCCATTCCAGCTTTCGTCTGGTGCGGGCCTTCAAGAACCGCTTTGGCGCAGTCAATGAACTGGGTGTCTTCGCGATGACCGAGAAGGGGCTCAAGGGTGTCAGCAACCCGTCGGCGATCTTTCTGTCGCAGCATGGGCAGCAGGTGCCGGGCTCGTGCGTGCTGGTCACCCAGGAAGGCACGCGACCGCTGCTTGTGGAGATCCAGGCGCTGGTGGATTCGGCCCATAGCCCGAGCCCGCGCCGGCTGTCGGTGGGCCTGGAGCAGAACCGGCTCGCCATGCTGCTGGCGGTGCTTCACCGGCACGCCGGCGTGGTGTGTTTTGACCAGGACGTGTTCGTCAATGCGGTGGGTGGAGTGAAGATCGCCGAGCCGGCGGCCGATCTGGCGGTACTCCTCGCCATCGTCTCGTCGCTCACCAACCGGCCGTTGCCGCGACAACTGGTGGTGTTCGGCGAGGTGGGCCTGGCGGGCGAGATCCGGCCCGCGCCGCGGGGCCAGGAGCGCCTGAAGGAATCCGCCAAGCTTGGCTTTACCGTTGCGCTGGTGCCCAAGGCCAACGCGCCCAAGCACGACATTCCAGGAATGCAGGTGATTGCGGTGGACCGGATCGAGGAGGCACTGGAGCGGGTCAGGGAACTCTCGTCCGGGTGATTTATGCTTTTTGCGCTCCCGTAGCGCCGAAAACCACGGAAAACCTAGATATTCGTGCCACAGTTTGAAAAGAGCGATGTAAGCTAGCGCCCTGCGGGTGGTGTGGTGCGATTCGGGCACGTGGCGTCACCTGTTGGGGCTTCTGCCGTTTTGTAAATCCACCCATTTCTTTCATCAACACACTAAGAGCTATGAACAAGACTGAATTGATCGAAGCGCTGGCTGGCAAGAGTGGTCTGACCAAGGCCGATGCTGGCCGTGCCGTGGACGGTGTCATGGACATCATCACCGAAGCGCTGGGCAAAGGTGAGAGCGTGACGCTGGTCGGTTTCGGTACCTTCTCCGTGGGCGAGCGCGCCGCCCGTGTCGGTCGCAATCCGCAGACCGGCGCCGAGATCCAGATCGCTGCCTCCAAGCAGCCCAAGTTCTCGGCCGGCTCCAAGTTGAAAGACGCAGTGAACAGCTGAACATTCGTCAGTCCCCACTCGGGGTTTGATGCATCGAAAGGCGGCCGCCCGGTCGCCTTTTTTTCGTCTACCCGTAGGATCATCGTCGGCAAGCACGGTTTTCGCGATGGTTCTGGGGGGCTTAACCGAACTTAACCCGCGGCTTGGGTATAGTCGGATTCGTCTCTTCCGGAATTCAAGCCAGACCGCCGGGCCTGGCCACCATCGCATTCCATGCCAAGCCTGTTTCGTCGAACCCCGTGGTCGCTTCTGGCGGCGAGCCTGCTGGTTGGTTGCGCGGGGTTCCCGGCCGTGGGGCCGGATTACACGCCTCCCGCACTGGTGGTGCCTGCGGGCTGGACCCAACCTTCGGGCGCCGCGGGTAACGCCGCGCTGGCCCGCTGGTGGCAGCAACTGGCCGACCCGCAACTCGATGCACTGATCGACGCGGCACTCGCCGACAGTCTCGACCTGCGACAGGCGGAGGCGCGTCTGCGTCAGGCCCGGGCCGCGAGGGCCCAGGCGGTGAGCGGGCTATTTCCGAGCCTCACCGCATCAGGGGGGGCGAGCCGCAGCCATTACGCCCGTGCCATCAGCGCGCTGCCGGTGCGCACCACCTGGGATGCTGGCTTCGACGCGGGCTGGGAGATCGATCTGTTTGGAGCGACCCGACGTGGCGTGGAGGCCGCGTCGGCTGAGCTCGAAGCCAGCGCGGCCAGCCTCGCCAACGTGCGTGTCTCGCTGGCGGCCGAGGTTGCCCAGAACTACGTGGAGCTACGGCTTTACCTGCGCCGGCTGGCGATCGCCCGGCGCAATCTGGCGTCCCAGAGCGAGACCCTTCAGATCACCGAATGGCGCAATCAGGCCGGGCTGGCGTCGACTACCGACGTGGCCCAGGCACGTACCAGCCAGGCGCAGACCCGCGCGACGATCCCTGATCTGGAGGTAAGCCTGGCCGCCGCGGTCAACCGCCTGGCGGTGCTCCTGGGCCGGCCGCCCGGCAGCCTGAACGATGCGCTGCTCGGGGAGGGCGAACTGCCCTCGCTACCCGCCAGCGTGGCCAGCGGGATTCCGGCGGACGTACTGCGCCAGCGGCCGGATCTGATCGCCGCCGAGCGCAGCCTGGCTGCCGAAACCGCGCGTGTTGGCCAGACCCTGGCCCAGCGTTTTCCGAGCCTCAATCTGGGGGCGTCTTTTGGCTGGCAGGCATACAGCCTTGGTGGGCTTGGCGGCGCGGGGAGTCTTGCCCGGTCGGTGAGCGGTTCGCTCGCCGGCACGCTGTTCGACGCGGGTCGGCTGAAGAGCGCGGTGGATATCCAGACCGCAGTGCAGGAGGCAGCCCTGGCGGCTTACGAGGCGGCCGTGCTGGTTGCGCTGGAGGAAGTCGAGAACGCCCTGGCCGCGTACGCGTCCGGCCGCGAACGCGTCGACGCACGACGGGTGGCGGCGGAGGCGGCGCAGGAAGCTGCGTCCCTGTCGCGCAATCTTTATCAGGCCGGGTTGGCGGATTTTCAGAAGGTGCTCGAAACCGAGCGCACCCGGCTCTCCGCCGAAGACAACCTGGCCATCGCGGAAGCCGCGATGCGGACCAATCTGATCAAACTCTACAAGGCCCTCGGCGGCGGCTGGCAGCAGGCCGAAACCGGGGCGCCGCAAGGTGGGGCGGCACCATGAATCCGGCAACAGACAAGACGCATGCCAAGGCAGATGAAGCCCTGGCGGCAATGCTCGGCGGCGCCGCGGGTGGCGGCAAGGGCCGGGGGCGGCGCTGGCTGATGATCGGCGCCGCTGTGGCGGCGGTGGCCTTGGTGCTGGCCCTGCTGAGCGGCGGAGCGCCGGATGCAGCCGGACACTACGTTACCGAAGCTGCGACGACCGGCAAGCTGGTGGTGACCGTTTCGGCTACCGGCACGCTGCAACCCACCAAGTCGGTCGATGTGGGCAGCGAGCAATCCGGCACCCTGGCTACCGTGCTCGCCCAGGAGAACGATCAGGTGAAGAAGGGCCAGCTCCTTGCCCAGCTTGACACCGCCAAGCTGCGCGATGCGGTCGCCAAGAGCCGCGCCGCGCTGGCGGCCGCGAACGCGTCGGTCGCCCAGGCAAAGGCGACGGTAGCCGAAGCGAAGGCGTCCCTGTCGCGGATGCGCCAGGTGGCGGAGCTTTCCGGCGGCAAGGTGCCGTCGCGCACCGAGCTCGAGACCGCCGAAGCGACACTGGCGCGGGCCACCGCCAACGAGGCGAGCGCCCGGGCTGCGGTGGTTCAGGCCGAGGCGGTACTGAAGACCGATGAGACCAATCTATCCAAGGGTACGATCCGTTCGCCGGTGGATGGCGTGGTGCTCACCCGCAAGGTGGAGCCCGGCCAGACGGTGGTGGCGGCGATGACGATCCCCGTGCTGTTTACGCTGGCCGAGGATCTTGCCCGGATGGAGTTGCAGGTGAAGGTGGACGAGGCCGACGTGGGATCCGTGAAGCTCGGCCAGCCGGCGAGCTTCACGGTGGCGGCGTGGCCGGGGCGCAACTTTCCAGCCACCATCGAGCGGGTCGGGCTGGGCTCGACGATCACCGACAACGTTGTCACGTATAAAACCGTGCTGACGGTGAACAACGACGACCTGGCCCTCCGGCCGGGGATGACCGCTACCGCCACCATCGTCACCGCCCAGCGGGACAACGCGCTGCTGGTGCCCAACGCCGCGTTGCGCTTTGTGCCGGCCAAGGCCGCGCCGAAGGCCGAGCGCAGCATCGTTGCCAGCCTGCTGCCGCGACCGCCGTCCGCGGAAAGACGTGCCATCGCCACGGCCGCGCCCGGCGCTCCGCAGGTGTGGGTGCTGGAAGGCGCCGAGCCCCGCGCGGTACCGGTGAAGACGGGTGTGAGCAATGGGCGCTTTACCGAGATTACCGGCGGCGAACTCAAGCCCGGCATGGCGGTGATCACCGAATACCAGGAAGCGAAGAAATGAGCGCCGCTGGCGATGCGCCGCTGATCGAGCTGGCCGGCATCACCAAGACCTACGGTAGCGGGCAGGCCGCCTTCCAGGCGCTGCAGGGGGTGGATCTGGTCATCGAATCCGGCGAGTTCGTCGCGGTGATGGGGCCGAGCGGTTCGGGCAAGTCCACCGCGATGAACATCCTCGGCTGCCTCGATACGCCCACGTCCGGCGAATACCGCTTTCGCGGCGTGCACGTGGAGGCGCTGGAGCGCAATCAGCGGGCGCTGCTGCGCCGGCATTGTCTGGGCTTCGTATTCCAGGGGTTCAACCTGCTGGCGCGCACCTCGGCTCAGGAGAACGTCGAACTGCCGCTGCTCTACCGCGGCGAGCCGGCCGAGGCACGCCACGCGGCGGCCCGGGCGGCGCTGGCCAAGGTCGGCCTGGCGGGCTGGGAGAGCCACACGCCGGCCGAGCTTTCCGGCGGCCAGCAGCAGCGGGTCGCCATCGCCCGGGCGATCGTCACCAATCCACTGGTGCTGCTGGCCGACGAGCCCACCGGTAACCTGGACAGCCAGCGCAGCCACGAGATCATGGAACTGCTGGCCTCCCTCAATCGCGACCAGGGCATCACCATCATCATGGTCACCCACGAGCCGGACATGGCCGAGTACGCCCGCCGGGTGGTGCGTTTCGTGGATGGACGGGTGGCCAGCGACGAAGTGCGCGCGGCGCGGGAGGCCCAGCGATGCTCCTGAGTGCGTTGCTGCTGGCCCTGCGGGAGATTCGTCGCAACCTGATGCGCTCCTTTCTCACGGTGCTGGGCATCGTGATCGGTGTGGCGGCGGTGATCACCATGGTCACGCTCGGCAACGGCGCTACCCGGATGGTGTCGGACCAGATATCCAGCCTCGGCAGCAACCTGCTGATGGTGCGTCCGGGCCAGCGCCTGGGGCCGGGACGAGACAGCGCGGGTTCGCCCAACTTCCGCAAGGCCGACGTGGAGGCGATCCGCAGCCAGGTGAGCAGCCTGCAGGATGTGGCACCGGCGGTGGGCAGCTCGGTGACGCTGGTGGCCGGCAACAACAACTGGTCGGCGACGGTCAATGGCACCACCAACGCTTATCTGGTGGCCGGCAACTGGAAGCTGGCCGCCGGCCGCGCCTTTCTTGACGACGAAGAGCGGGCCGGCAAGGCGGTCTGCATCATCGGTGAAACCGTGCGGCGGGCGCTTTTTGGCGGCCGCAGCCCGCTGGGTGACGAGATCCGCGTGAAGACTTTCACCTGCCAGGTGGTAGGCCTGCTGGCACCAAAGGGGCAGGGGGCGATGGGGATGGATCAGGACGACATCGTGCTGATGCCGATCACCACCGTGCAGCGGCGCATCACCGGCAATCTGGACATTCCGACGATCCTGATCGCCCTGAGGAACGGCGCCGACACCCCGGCCGTGATGGCCCAGATCCGCGGGCTGCTGCGCGAGCGGCGCAAGCTCGCCGAGAACGACGTCGACAACTTCAACATCATGGACACCCGCCAGATTGCCGAGACGCTGTCGGGCACCATCCGCACCATGACCGGGCTGCTCGGTGCGGTGGCGGCGGTGAGCCTGCTGGTGGGGGGGATCGGGATCATGAACATCATGCTGGTGTCGGTCACCGAGCGCACCCGGGAGATCGGCATCCGCCTCGCCATCGGTGCGCTGGAGGGCGAGGTGCTGCTGCAGTTCCTGATCGATGCGGTGGTGCTGTCGGCCTTTGGCGGGCTGGTGGGCATCGCACTGGCGCTGGGGACCTGCCTGGGCCTTGCGGCGCTCTTGCACATGCCTTTTCTGTTCAACGCAGGAATCAACCTGCTGGCCTTCTTTTTCTCGGCGGTGATCGGTGTGGTGTTCGGCTATGTCCCAGCCCGACGTGCCGCCCGACTCGATCCCATCGACGCGCTCCGCCACGAGTAATCCCGCGATTTTCTCAGATTTGTCAGGAGGGCTCGAGCCCTCCCATTTGGTTGCCTGGGCGAAAGCCGCGTCGCCCCTCAGCCTGACTTTTTGTGACGAAGCACACGCAGTGCATCAACATAAGAAAATTTCCTACACAATTATTGGAAACGTCTAAAATAGCAAAAACAACAAATTGAATAAAATGTGTCGTAACTCATTCAGATCCCTGATCGCATGAAAACGACCACGCATCATCCGCTTCGCCTTATCTGCGTCGGCAGCCCAGCTGCCGTCCATTCCTGACCAAGGAGGCCATCATGCCAACCTATCAAAGTGATCTCTATCACGCCGGCCCGTTCGAACTCGGCTGTGGCACCGATCTGGTCCTGGGACATGACGAACTCAGCCGACGTCTGGCGCGGGAGCAGCGGGAGAAGGCCGACGCGCAGATTCATCTGGCGCGTCTGTCCAGTGAGGTGCAGCAGTTGCGCGCCCAACGGGACGAGGCGCTGAGGGCACTCGCCATGGCCAACCAGAACGCAGTGTTCCAGTTGGCGAAAGCCGCGGAGGAGAAGGATGGCGAAGCCGGGCTGCACATGCGCCGGATCGGCGTGATTTCCGGGATGATCGCCGAGGCGATCGGCTGCTCCGAGCACTTCTGTGAGCTGATCTGCAATGCAGCCCAGCTTCACGATGTCGGGAAGATCGGCATTCACGAGAGCATCCTCTCCAAGCCTGGCGCCCTGACCATCGACGAGTGGAAACTGGTCCGGGAACACTCGCGCATCGGCGCCGGCATCCTGTCGGCGTTCAAGTCGCCGATGATGGATCTGGCGGCCGAGATCTCGATGTCGCACCACGAACACTACAGCGGCGCCGGTTATCCCCTGGGCCTTTTCGGCGAGGCGATCCCCTTGGCCGGGCGGATTGTCAGCCTGGCAGATTTCTTTGATTCGTTGACCATGGACCGCTGTTATCGCAAGGCGGTGTCGGACGAGCAGGCGCTGGCGATGATCGTCGAGCGGCGGGGCGAACAGTTCGATCCGCGTCTCGTCGATGCCTTCGTGGACATCGCCGATCAGGTCATCCTGGCCCGCGACTCGATCAACGAGATCGAGGCCATCTGCGATCTGCCCGACATCCACGGCGATTGGTGGATGGCCTTTTAGGCGGATTCCTGCGCGTCGATGATCCTCGCCACGAAGCTGGCGACTGCCTCGATCACTGCCTCGGGTTGATCCTTGTGGGGTGAATGGCGGCAGTCGGCCAGCTTGACCAGATCCACATCCTTGACCCTCGCTGCGATGCGATCAAGCTGATCCATCGTGCCGTACTCGTCGTCCTCGCCCTGGATGGCCATGATCGGACAGCGGATGGTGGCCAGGTATTCCTCGATGTTCCAGTCGCGGAACGCGGGGCTCAGCCAGATGTTCAGCCACGACATGAATACCGATTCCACGTCGAGGTGATGCTTGCCGAGGCGGGCGGCAAGGTCGGTGGTCTTCCACGCTTCGCCCGCCTGACGGATGCCGGCGATGGTCACGTCTTCCACCAGCACGTGGGGCGCCATCAGGATGATGCCGGACAGCGGCCGGGTAGTGCCGCCGGCGTTGATCAGCGAGATGCTGCCCCCGTCGCTGTGGCCGAACAAAAAGGGGCGATCCAGATCCAGTGCGTCGAGCAGGGCGGGCAGGGCCACCAGCGCCTCATCGTGCATGTAGCGGGGCGTGCGGGTCTCGCCCCGACGTGGCGTCGAGCGACCATAGCCGTAGCGCGAATACACGATGGCCACGCAACCGGTGGCATCTGCGACCCGCTGGGGAAAATCCCGCCACATGGAAATCGAGCCCAGTCCCTCGTGCAGGAAGACGATCGCCGGCGCGTCGGGGCGCGGGTGGGACGAGACGAGGCGGACGATCTCCAGATCCGTGTCGTGAATACGCAGGGTTTTCATTGTTATCGGTTCTCTGTGCGGTTCAAAAAAATCCATTATTGCTTACGTAACCAGCCCGCCGAAGTGCAGCTACGGACAGACTTCGACGAAATGCAGCCAATTTCATCGAAGGGCTTCCAAATTCTAATGGGCTGTGTATAATCTCGATCTCTCAAGTGCGCCCGTAGCTCAGTTGGATAGAGTACTTGGCTACGAACCAAGGGGTCGTGGGTTCGAATCCTGCCGGGCGCGCCAGTTTTTGACTGGTCTGAGAAGTTGAAAAATGAGTCGCTTTGATGCGGCTCTTTTCAACTGAAGGAGAGCAGGTCTCTCCGCCGCACTGGCGGCAAAATGTGAGTTTAGCGCCCGTAGCTCAGTTGGATAGAGTACTTGGCTACGAACCAAGGGGTCGTGGGTTCGAATCCTGCCGGGCGCGCCAATACGTAAAAGGGACTGCAGAAATGCAGTCCCTTTTTGCGTTGACGGATCGCTCCTGGCGATCTGTGCTCCGGGTGCTCGAAAGTTGATCTTTCTCAGATTTCTTCAAATAAAAATAATTATCATTAAGAAAATTTTGCGAGATGGGCAGAATGCGCTTTTCGGGACGACAAATTGCCTTTGGATTGTTGATGGGTGCATGCACATCCGGCGCCATGGCGGACCCGGAGATCATGGTGCACGAGGCCGATCTCGCCGATCGCGGGGAGTTGGTCGCTTCGCTGCACGCCAATCACGCCTGGCAGGGGCGTCGTATTTCCGACGACGGCACGTGGCCAGCCCACCGGCTGACTTACATCATGGCGGAGTTTGCGACCGGACTGGCGCCAGGTTGGGAGGCCGGCGTGCATCTGCCGGTGATGCGCGGCGGGGTTGATGGCGTATCGTCCGACAACGGCGCGTGGGGCGCTTCGGCGATCATGTTCCGCCTCAAGCACATCCGCCGCGCGAGCGAAAACGGGTTCTATGGCTTCAACGCCGAATACGACATCAATGCAAGCCGATACGTCCGCGATCCACGTGGCGCCGAGTTTCGAGGCATCGTCGGCTTTGACGGCGAGCGAG
Source organism: Zoogloea sp. (assembly GCA_041917255.1). Lineage (GTDB taxonomy): Bacteria > Pseudomonadota > Gammaproteobacteria > Burkholderiales > Rhodocyclaceae > Zoogloea. The sequence continues at coordinate 424 of JAYRYA010000043.1, read as the reverse complement.
TCCGCATCACGGCCAACCCGCATCTGATGTGGGGGTGGGGGCGAGAGGGTATCCCGCGGTCGCCCGATCTCAATCTCGATCTGAAAGCCCTGTACAAGGTGTCAGAAAACCTCGCCTGGGGCGTCGAGGCCTACACCGACGGCGGACGCGTCAATCGCCTGCAGCCGGGGGATGGCGACAGGACGATTTATCTGGTGAGCGAATTCGAAACGCGGATCGGCGCGATCCATGTCGGCCTGGGGCAGGGCTTCAAGGACACGCCGGAACGTTATCTGCTGAAGAGCGTGTGGACGACACGTTTCTAGCTGTGAAGAGTCAAGACGTTGTTTCCGTTCCCTGGTAGCCGAGAGCTGGGGGTTTGGCAGCCGATGCCGTGGTGGGGTCGATGCCAGTTATAGAAGTGATTCCAGAGCGGCAAGGCCGC
>JAYRYA010000042.1:0-24991 GCA_041917255.1 Zoogloea sp. | reverse complement strand
TGGCGGTGGTGGATCGGGCCTTCGTGGAGGCCGAGATCGCCCGTCAGAAGGGGGCCGGGGTGGTTGTCCTCAATCCGCAGCCGCCGCTTTCTGCCACGGCCCGGGCGATTGTGGATTCCGTGGGCGCCCAGGGCGAGGTGAAGCGCCTGGTGGAGGTGCGCGTGGCCGAGCTGATCGCCTTCCAGGACGAGGCTTACGCCAAGCGCTACGCGGATGTGATCAAGCGCGTGGTGGCGGCCGAGCACAAGGTGCTGCCGGGCAGCGCGCTTGCCGAGGCGGCAGCCCGCTTCCTGTACAAGCTGATGGCCTACAAGGATGAGTACGAAGTGGCTCGCCTGCACACCGATCCGGCTTTCCTGGCGGCGCTCGATGCGCAGTTCCCCCACGGTTATGAAGTGAAGTACAACCTGGCGCCGCCGCTCCTGGCGGACAAGGATCCGAAGACCGGCCATCTGCTGAAAAAGCAGTACGGGCAGTGGATGTTCAAGGCCTTCCAGCGTCTGGCGGGGCTGAAGAAGCTGCGTGGTGGCACGCTCGACCTGTTCGGCAAGACGGAGGAGCGTCGTACCGAGCGGGATCTGATCGATGCGTACATCCAGACCCTTGACGAGATCGTCACCAAGCTCTCGCCGGCCAACCACGCGGCCGCCGTCCAGCTTGCCAGCGTCCCCGACGAGATCCGCGGCTTCGGACATGTGAAGGAGAAGAACCTCGCCGCTGCACGAAAGCTGCAGGCCGAGCGGCTCGAGGCATTCCGTAACGCCCAGGCCGTGCGGATGACTGCCTGACGCGCGGCCCTACGCGTCGGACCGGCAGCGAGACAGACGCCCCGCGGCCTCCATGGCCACGGGGCGTTCTTCATTGACGCCGACCGCGTACTTGCGCAGCCCGGCAAGAAACCGGCACGGCCAGCAATACATGCTCTGGGCTGGGGGGCGCATGGGGAATGCACTAGAATCGACCTGGTCTGTCTACAACGAGGAGAAGTCCATGCAACTACTCACCCTGGTCGGCATGCTGATCACGATCGCGTGCGTCATCTTCGCCACCGCCAACACCACCGAAGCGACGGTCATGGTGCTGGGTTCATCCTTCACCGGCCCCCTGGGCGTGCTGCTCCTGGTGGCGCTTGCCATCGGCGGGCTGATCGTCGCGCTGGTCTCCACCCCCGGCACCCTGCGCCGCCAGTGGCGCATCAAGCACCTGGATAAACGGGTGGCCGAGCTGGAAAAGACCTGCGCAGCCCAGAAGGAGCGCATCGAGCGCCTCGAGCGGGGCGAGCGCGTGCCCGAGATCACCCCCGCCGCGGCGTTCGACGTGAATGCCTCGCGGCTGATGTTCTGAACCGCCCCCTGCCCCAAAAAACAAACCCGGCTCAAGGCCGGGTTTGTTTTAGAACTGAGACGCGGCTTACAGCTTGCCGGCCACCCAGCCGACCACCGAATCCAGCGCCGCAGGCAGCGCCGCCGCATCGGTGCCACCGGCTTGGGCCATGTCGGGACGGCCGCCGCCCTTGCCGCCCACCTGCTGGGCAACAAAGTTGACCAGTTCGCCGGCCTTGACCTTGCCGGTGAGGTCGGCGGTCACACCGGCGATCAGGCTCACCCGCTTTTGCGTCCCCTCGTCATTGACGCTGGCCAGCACGACCACGGCGCTCTTCAGCTTGTCCTTCAGTTTGTCGAGGGTCTCGCGCAGGGTGGCCACGTCGGCACCTTCCAGCGTCGCGGCAAGCACCTTGGCGCCGGCCACATCGGCGGCCTGATTGACCAGGTCGTCGCCCTGGCTGGCGGCGAGCTTGCTCTTGAGGCGGGCGAGTTCCTTCTCGAGCACCTTCACGTTGTCCATCACCTGGGCCACGCGGGCCAGCACTTCCTGCGGCTGGGCCTTGAGGGCGCTGGTGACGCCATCCAGCAGCTTCTGCTGATCCTGCACCAGGGCCACGGCCACGTCGCCGCAGACGGCTTCGATCCGCCGCACGCCGGCCGCCACGCCGCCTTCGAGGGTGATCTTGAACAGGCCGATGTCGCCAGTGCGGGCCACGTGGGTGCCGCCGCAGAGCTCCTTCGACGAACCGATGGTGAGCACGCGCACCTCGTCGCCATACTTTTCGCCAAAGAGCATCATTGCGCCGGTTTTCTGGGCGGACTCGATGTCCATCACGCTGGCGTCGGTGGCGGCGTTGGCGATGATCTCGTCGTTCACGATGCGCTCAATGCGGGCGATCTCGTTGGCCGTCACCGGCTGGGTGTGGGCGAAGTCGAAGCGGGTCTTGTCGGGATCGACCTGCGAGCCCTTCTGCTGCACGTGATCGCCCAGCACTTCGCGCAGGGCCTTGTGCATCAGGTGGGTGGCGGAGTGGTGACGGGCGGTGCGGGCGCGGGCCTGCAGATCGACCTTGGCGGCGACGCCGTTGCCCACGGTAAGCTTGCCGGTGGTGACGACGCCGTGGTGGCCGAACACGCTGGCCTGGATCTTCTGGGTGTCTTCCACCGCGAAGATGCCGTGCACCGAGCGCAGCTCGCCCCGGTCGCCCACCTGGCCGCCGGATTCGGCGTAGAACGGGGTGTCATCCAGCACCACCACGCCCATCTCGCCTTCGTTGAGTTCATTGACGGGCACGCCGTCCTTGTAGAGCGCCAGGATATTGCCCTTGTGCTCGAGGGTGTCGTAGCCGTGGAAGGTGGTGGCCGGGCCGTCGTATTCGAGGTTGGCGGCCATCTTGAACTTGCCGGCGGCGCGGGCCTGCTCCTTCTGGCGGGCCATGGCGGCGTCGAAGGCCGCACCGTCGACGGTCACATTGCGCTCGCGGCAGACGTCGGCGGTGAGATCCAGCGGGAAGCCGAAGGTGTCGTGGAGCTTGAAGGCGGTTTCGCCGTTGAACACGGTGCTGCCAGCGGCGGCCATCGCGGCCAGCTCGCCTTCGAGGATCGCCATGCCGTTTTCGATGGTAGCGAAGAAGCGGTCTTCCTCCTGCTTGAGGATGTCGGTGACGCGCTGCTGGCCGGCCTTGAGCTCTGGGTAGGCCTCGCCCATCTCGGCGACGAGATCCGGCACCATCTTGTGGAAGAAGGCGGCGCGGGCGCCCAGCTTGTAACCGTGGCGGATCGCGCGGCGGATGATCCGGCGCAGCACGTAGCCGCGGCCTTCGTTGCCGGGGATCACGCCGTCGGCGATCAGGAAGGAGCAGGCGCGGATGTGGTCGGCCAGCACCTTGAGGGACGGGCTGTCCATGTCGGCGTCGGAGGTTTCGCGCGCAGCGGCCTTGATGAGCGCCTGGAACAGGTCGATCTCGTAGTTGGCGTGCACGCCCTGGAGCACCGCCGAGATGCGCTCGAGGCCCATGCCGGTATCCACCGACGGCTTGGGCAGCGGATGCATCACGCCGGCCTCGTCGCGGTTGAACTGCATGAACACGTTGTTCCAGATCTCGATGAAACGGTCGCCGTCTTCTTCGGGCGATCCCGGGGGGCCGCCCCAGATGTGCTCACCGTGGTCGTAGAAGATCTCGGTGCACGGGCCGCAGGGGCCGGTATCGCCCATCATCCAGAAGTTGTCGGAGGCGTAGCGGGCGCCCTTGTTGTCACCGATGCGGATGACCTTGTCGGCCGGGACGCCGATTTCCTTGGTCCAGATGTCGAAGGCTTCGTCGTCCTCGGCATACACGGTGACGGTGAGCTTTTCCTTCGGCAGCTTGAAGACGACGGTGAGGAGCTCCCACGCGTAGTGAATGGCGTCGCGCTTGAAGTAATCCCCGAAGCTGAAGTTGCCCAGCATCTCGAAGAAGGTGTGGTGACGGGCGGTGTAGCCGACGTTTTCCAGGTCGTTGTGCTTGCCGCCGGCGCGGACGCACTTCTGGGACGTGGTGGCGCGGGTGTAGGGGCGCTTGTCGAAGCCGAGGAAGACGTCCTTGAACTGGTTCATGCCTGCGTTGGTGAACAGCAGGGTCGGATCCTCGTGGGGCACCAGCGAGCTGGAGGCGACGATCTGGTGGCCCTTGGAGGCAAAGAATTCGAGGAACTTCTGGCGGATTTCGGCGCTTTTCATCGGCGTGGGGTCTCCGGGTGGCGTCGCGGGCGACGCTCGGGGGAACGCAAGTTTCAAAGCCTGAAATTGTAGCATCCAACCCCGTCGCGCCCTGATGGCTATAATCCACCGCTCAATAACAGACCAACACCTTTGAACGAGGGGGACAGCAATGGGCCATCGACTTTCCAAGATCTACACCCGAACCGGCGACGCCGGCACCACGGGCCTGGGCAACGGCAACCGGGTCTCCAAGAACAGCCTGCGCATCCACACCCTGGGCGAGGTGGACGAGGCGAATGCCGCCATCGGCGTGCTGCTGTGCGAAGCGCTGCCCGACGACGTGCGCACCCTGCTCACCAACGTCCAGCACGATCTGTTCGACCTGGGCGGAGAGGTGTGCATCCCCGGCATGGAGATGATCACCGCCAAGCAGGTCCAGTATCTGGAAGACGAACTGGATCGTTTCAACGACGATCTGGAACCGCTGAAGGACTTCATCCTGCCCGGCGGCACCCGCGCCGCGGCGCTGTCCCACCAGGCGCGCACGATCTGTCGGCGCGCCGAGCGGATGATCGTCGCCCTGGGCCAGGAGGAAGCGGTGAATGACGCGCCGCGCCAGTACCTCAACCGCCTGTCGGATCTGCTTTTCGTGCTCGGCCGCGTGCTCAACCGCGCCGGTGGCCGCGGCGATGTGCTGTGGGAGAAGCGCAAGAACGCCTGAGCGCCGACCAAAAACGATACAAAAAAGGCTGCATTGCAGCCTTTTTTGTTACCAATCCACCTTTTCCACCGTACCCAGCGACCGCCCGAGGAAGCGCTCGCCGATGGTCTGGAAGCGCAGCGGGATGTCGGTGACGGTGTAGCGGTAGGTGGGGAGACGCTCGCCATCGTTGGCGATGCCCAGTTCGGCGAGCTTTTGCGCGGCCTGCTCGGCCACGGTGATCGCCGAATCCACCAGCCGCACGTTGGGGCCCACCACGTCCTGCAAGAGCGGCTTGATGAGCGGGTAGTGGGTGCAGCCGAGCACCAGGGTATCGACGTTTTCCACCAGCACCGGGCGCAGGTATTCCTGGGCGGTGAGACGGGTCACCTCGTGCTCCAGCCAGCCTTCTTCCACCAGCGGCACGAACAGCGGGCAGGCCTGGGAATACACCCGCACGTTCGGATCCAGCGCGTGCATCCGGCGGGCATAGGCATTGCTGTTGATGGTGGTGGGCGTGCCGATCACGCCGATGGCGCGGGAAGCGGACTCGGCCACCGCAGCCCGGGCGCCAGCCTCGATCACGTCCAGCACCGGGATGCTCCCCGCCTTCTCCTTGACCACCTGCGCAGCCACCGCCGCCATGGTGTTGCAGGCGATGATGAGCATCTTCACACCCTGGTCGAGGAGGTAGTCGGTGATCTGGCCGGTGAAGTGCTCGATGGTCGCCACCGACTTGACGCCATAGGGTACCCGGGCGGTGTCACCGAAATAGACGATGTTCTCGAGGGGAAGGCGCTCCATCAGCGCGCGCACGACGGTGAGACCGCCCACGCCGGAGTCGAAGACCCCGATCGGCAGCTTGCCAATATCAGACATGATCGGAAGGAAAAACGGGGAAGCCGGATTCTACGCCAGTCGGCGCACCGGCGCGGGGCTAGTAGCCGAGACGGGCGACCAGTTCGTCCTCTTCCTCGGCGCTGAGGGCGAACTTGTAGGCAGATTTTTCGTCCGGCAGATCGCGCCATTTGCCGCCGATCTCCTTGAGGCGTCGTTCGATCCTGGCGCAGGAGATGTGCATCAGGATGGCAGGCGCATTGACGCGTTCGCAGGTACGCTCGGCGCCGATCTGTTCGAACTCCAGCAGGCGTTCGTAAAAGGCCCGGTGACGCGGATTGATCTCGATGAGGATGTCGGAGCACCCCTTCACGCGGTGGGCGTATATATAGAGCAGGTGCACCAGCGAGATGATGAGACGCTTGGAACGCGCCGACGGGTCGATGGCAAAGCGCCCGAACTCGCACAGCTTGGCGCCCTGGGATCGGAGGCGGGCGGCTTCTGCACCGTAGGTGGCATCGAGGGCGAGGCCGGCAGGTGAATCGACGTTCACCGTCACCGTGGCGTAAACGCGGCCGAAGAGCTCGGCGTTCATGGTGAGCTGGTTCGGCTCGTCCGCCACACCCACCTGACCATAGCCGCGCCACGCATACCGTTTCTGGATGAGCAGGTCGGTCTCGCGGCGGCGTTCGCCGTCTCGCATCAGCATCTTTATGCGAAACTTGTCCTGCCGCTCGGAGGCAGCATTGACGGTCGGTCCATCCTCCGCAATGCACAGCGGATCGAATCTCCATGACTCCATGGCGGTGACTTCCGCCAGAGTCTGTGGCGCTCGTGCGTCTTCAGTAGGTTGGGGAGAGGGTTTTCGAAACATCGCCGCGTACTATACCGTGCCTAGGGCACCGGGAACACCGTGTCTTAGTAACGCCCATGTGACATGCTCCCTGACGATTGCCGAAGAATCGTGCTGCCGAGTCACCAGGGCGGCGACTAGCTCCGCGGTGGTGGGGCTGTTGCCCATCGCGACCGCGATATTGCGCAACCAGCGCTCATGACCGATCCGGTAGATCGGGCTGCCGGCCATGCGTTCGGCAAACTGTCTTTCGTCCCAGCCAAAGAGCTCAACCAAGGTCGCTGCATCGAGCCCGTGGCGTGGCGTGAAATCCGCTTCGGCGCTTGGGCGGGCGAAACGGTTCCACGGACATGCCAGCTGACAGTCGTCGCAACCGTAGATGCGGTTGCCGATCAGGCTACGCAGCTCTTCGGGGATGCTGCCGTGCAGTTCGATGGTCAGATAGGAAATGCAGCGCCGCGCGTCCACCTGGTAGGGCGCAACGATCGCCCCGGTCGGACAGGCAGAGATGCACGCCGAGCAGGTGCCGCAATGACCTTCAACGGGCACATCCACCGGCAGCGGCAGGTCGATGTAGATCTCACCCAGAAAGAAGAACGACCCCACCTCCCGCGACAGCAACAGGCTGTGCTTGCCCCGCCAGCCCAGCCCGGCCTTGCCGGCCAGCGCCACCTCCATCACCGGCGCCGAATCCACGAACACCCGATGGGCGTTGGGCGCTTCGGCGCCGATCCGGTCGGCAAGTCGCTGGAGGCGAGCGCGCAACACCTTGTGATAATCGCGCCCGAGCGCGTAACGGGAAATGTAGGCCTTACCTGGCTGGTCGAGCACCGCGTCGGCCGCCGCCGCATCGGGCAGGTAGGACATGCGCACCGAGATTACCCGGCAGGTGCCGGGCACCAGTTCGGCGGGACGGGAGCGCTTCGTCCCGTGTTTCTCCATATAATCCATCTGGCCGTGGAAGCCGGCCGCCAGCCAGGCGGCCAGTCCGCTTTCCGCCTCGGCCAGGTCGGTGTCGGCAATCCCCACCGAGTCGAACCCGAGTTCTCGCCCCCACGCTTTGATGCGGGCTGCAAGGCCTGCCAGATCCCCTTGCCCACCAGGAAGAATGTCATGCTCCACGCTCATCACGAACATGATAACGATCCCTCGCCCGGCCTGCACTTGCCGAGCGAAGCGGCGACGCTTGCCGCTGGCGAACGCCTGGCCGGCGCGCTGCCTTCACGACTGACCATTTATCTGCGCGGCGACCTGGGCGCCGGCAAGACCACCCTCACCCGCGGCCTGCTGCGGGGGTTGGGATTTGCCGGAAAAGTCAAAAGTCCAACTTATACCTTGGTCGAACCTTATAAAGATTCTAGAATAACCGTATATCACTTTGATTTTTATCGTTTCACCCATGCAGATGAGTTTCTTGAAGCCGGCCTGGACGAATACTTCGAGGGTGACGGCATCCGTCTCGTCGAGTGGCCCGACCGCGCCCACCCTTATCTTTGCGCGGCGGATCTCGAAGTCGAACTGCAGCTTGCCGCAGGCGGCGGGCGCCAGCTCGCGCTGCACGCGCTGAGCACGGAGGGTCGAAGATGTCTCGAAAAATTCGTCGCCACACCGGAAAGCCCGCCGCAGAACCCGACAGCCCGCTGAGCCGCCGACGCTTCATCGGTTCGACCAGCGCAGCGCTTCTGCTGCTGGTGAGCCGCACCGGGCACGCCGCCCAGGCGTCAGTGCTGGCGGTGCGCGTGTGGCCTGCCAAGGATTACACCCGGATCACCCTCGAAAGCCGCGATGCGCTGGTATTCACCCACCAATCGGTGCGCAACCCGGAGCGTCTGGTGGTGGACCTGGAAGGCGTCGAGTTGAACGAGGTGCTTCAATCGCTGCCCACCAAGATCACCGGACAGGACCCATACATCCAGCTGATCCGTGCCGGTCGCAACCGCCCGGGCGTGGTCCGGCTGGTCATCGAACTCAAGGCCGAGGTGAGCCCTCAGGTGTTCACGCTGCGTCCAGTTGGCGAATACGGTCATCGGCTGGTGCTCGATCTCTATCCCACCGAGCCGGTCGATCCACTCCTCGCGCTGCTCGAGAAGATCTCTCCCGAGGAGGCCGCCGCTGGTGGCGCCACGCCGCCCCAACGCAACGACAAGCCCCGCAAGACCGCCGAAGCCCCACGCAGCAAGCCCGAACCCGCGCCGCGCCGCGAAACGCCGGCGCCCGAGGAGCCTCGCCGCGCGGACGACGAGGACACCGTCAGCCGCCTCATCACCGTTGCGATCGATCCCGGCCACGGCGGCGAGGACCCGGGTGCCGTGGGTGCAGCCGGCAGCTTCGAGAAGCACGTCACCCTGGCCGTTGCCCGCCGCCTGAAGGCGCGCATCGACGCCCAGCCCAACATGCGGGCCATGCTCACCCGCGACGCCGATTACTTTGTGCCACTTCAGCAGCGGGTGGCCAAGGCCCGCCGGGTGCAGGCCGATCTTTTCGTATCGATCCACGCCGACGCCTTCATCAGCCCGTCTGCGCGAGGCAGCTCGGTGTTCGTGCTGTCCGAGAAAGGCGCGTCGAGCACTGCCGCGCGCCTACTGGCCCAGAAGGAAAACGCGGCCGACCTGATCGGCGGGGTGAACATCGGGGTGAAGGACAGCCACCTGGCGCGCACGCTCCTCGACCTGTCTCAGACGGCGGCAATCAACGATAGCCTGAAAGTGGGTAAGGCGGTGCTGGGCGAGCTGGGCAACATCAACCGTCTGCACAAGGGCGAAGTGGAGCAGGCCAGCTTTGCGGTACTGAAGGCGCCCGACATTCCGTCGATCCTGGTGGAGACCGCGTTCATCTCCAACCCGGAAGAGGAGGCTCGCCTCAACGACGAGGCGTATCAGGATCGTATGGCGGAGGCGATCGTGCGCGGCCTGCGGCGTTACTTTGCGCGCAATCCACCCATGGCGAAATCCAAACTGGCGCGGCTCGACTGAATCCGCGCCGTCCGCAGGGTCAGCGGATGCAGACCTTGCGGACCTGCTTGAGGTCGGTGAGCCCGGCCATCACCTTTTCGATGCCATCCTGGCGCAGGGTGCGCATGCCCTCCTCCAGCGCCACCGACAACAAGGTGGCGACCCGCGCCCGCTCCTGGATAAGCGCCTTCACCCGATCGGAACCGATCATCAGTTCGTGGAGACCCAGCCGGCCACGGTAACCGCCAGTGCAGCTGTCACACCCCACCGGCGCGTACAGCGTGAAGCGACCGCCCTTGTCGCCGTAGCGCTCGCGCCAGCCCTTCAGTACACCATCGCGCGCCTTCTCCGGGTCTTCCTTGAAGTCCGGGGTGTTGTGCAGATCTTCGCAATACTCGTCAAGGAGGTGCTGGAGTTCGTTCTCGTCCGGGTGGTAGGCCTTCTTGCACTTGCTGCACAGCCGCTTGGCCAGCCGTTGGGCCAGTACACCGAGCAGCGCATCGGCAAAATTGAACGGGTCCATTCCCATGTCGAGAAGGCGCACGATGGATTCGGGCGCACTGTTGGTGTGCAGGGTACTGAACACCAGGTGGCCGGTAAGCGAGGCCTCGAGGCCGATGGAGACGGTTTCCTTGTCGCGCATTTCGCCAACCATGATCACGTCCGGATCGGCCCGCAGGAAGGAACGCATCACGGTGGGGAAATCCAGCCCCGCCTTGCGGTTGACCTGCACCTGACGCAAACCCTTCTGGGTGATTTCGACGGGGTCTTCGGCCGTCCAGATCTTGGTATCCGGGGTGTTGATCGACCCCAGGATGGAGTGCAGCGTGGTCGTCTTGCCCGAGCCGGTCGGGCCGCACACGAAGAAGATGCCGTAGGGCTTGGCGATGGTCTGCTTGAGGCGCTGGTAATTGTTCTCCAGCAGGCCGAGTTGATCGAGGGGCAGCGGCTCGCTGTTGGCGAGCAGACGCATCACCACGTCTTCCATGCCACCAGTGGTAGGCACGGTGGCCACCCGCAGCTCGATGTCCAGCGGGCCGAAGCGGCGGAACTTGATCTTGCCGTCCTGGGGCTTGCGTCGCTCGGAGATGTCGAGATCGCACATGATCTTGATGCGGGTGACGATCGGGCTTCGGTAGCTGGACGGCACTTCAATGTAGGGCACCAGCGAACCGTCCTTCCGGAAGCGGATCTGGGTCTTCTCCTTGCCGGGGCGCGGTTCGATGTGGATGTCGGAGGCACCTTGCCGGTGGGCGTCGATGATGATCCGATTGACCAGCTTGACGAGTTCGTTGTCGGCTGCGGCCGATACATCCTCGGCCGTCGAGATGCCATCGCCGTCGTCGTCGTAGAGATCGGACAGCAGCTCGGTGACGGACGCATCGTCGGTGGATGCGCCAAAGAACTGCTCGACCGTCTGAAGGAACTCGACGTGGGTGGTGACCAGATAGACCGGGTGGGCCTTCGGAAAAACATTCTGCACCATCCGCGAGGCGATGGCCTGCTCGGGATCGGTGACGAGAATCAGCATGCCCTCCGGGTTTTCCTCGAGGGGTACCCACTGGGCCTGCTGGATGTAATCGCGCTTCAGGTTGCGCAATAGGTCAAGGGGCTTGACCCTTTCCGGGCGAAACGGCTCATAGGGAACGCCGAAGAAGCGCGAGATTGCACCGCCGATATCCGCGGGCTTGAGGTGATAATCGGCAATCAGCAGCTCCTCAAGGAGCACCCCACGCTCCCGGGCGGCACTGGTGGCAGTTTCGAGTTCGGCCGCTGTGAGCTTGGCGTCGTTAACCAAGCCCTCGTACTTGGACTTGGGCTGGACCAGGGAATGACGGCGCTGGGCAAAGGCGATCGCCAGCGTCTGCCCGAGCCCCTGGATGCCCTCCTCGGCAATCGCCGAAAACACCTCACTGTTGCGACTGTTGATGAGCTGGATGACCCCCAACACCTCACCGTCGTCGGGGTTGGCAATGGGCGCCACGAGCATCTGGTGGCAGCGGTAGCCGGTGCGCTCATCCACCTCGCGGCGGAACTCCATCCGCGCAGAAATCTTCTTCAGCTCCCGCTCATCGTAGGCGTCGTGGATGTTGAGCATCTGGCCGGTGAGCGCCACGTAACCCGCCACGCTGTTCTCTGCGATGGGCAGGCGAATGGTGCGGATGCTGTGCAGGCCGGTCTTGACCCGCGACGAGATGGTCGTCCGGCTTTCATCCACGACGTAGATGGTCAGCCGGTCGGCGGCAAACAGCGCGCAGATCTCGGCCGACAGCTCAAAGATGATCTCGTCGATATTCTCGGTGGCGTGCACGCGGTTGGTTACCGCCTGCAGCCCCTTGAAGAAGGCCAGCCGGCTTGCGACGTCGCCCGCAATGCCGCGCGGAGCAGGATTGCTGCTAGTGGATTTGGTCATATCAGGAAACACGAACCGATCGAGGTTGCCGCCCAAATGTGCTTGGCGGTACTACGGCGTAGAGGCGTGACAACTTTAGCCTGAATGAATGGCTAGACGGTGAACTCGAGTCCGTTGTAGAGCGCCTTCGGCTGAAAGCGCCCCCGGTAGTTGCCAATCTCGTCGACGGTCGTCTGGGCCCGGCTCGGCTTGAGGTGCGTGATCCACACTTCAGGCGAAACCTTGATCCTGTCGAGAAACAGCGCCAGCAGGCTCGGGCACAGGTGCCGGGAGGCGATGGCCAGGTCATGCAGTGAATCGGGAAAAGCGGTCTCGACCAGCAGATAGCGCAGGTCCGGGATCTCGTTGATGGCGGCGATCAGCGGTTCGGAATACGTGGTGTCACCGGAAAACACCAGGCTGCCGGTATCGCAGGATGCCTGATACGCCACTGCCGGCACCGTGTGGAGTGCCGGCAACGCTGTCATCTTGCGACCACCGCCGATGTTGGCACTCTCGCCGGTGTGCATTTCCTGGAAACGCAGGAAAGGGTTGCCTCGATCCGGTATCGACGAGAAATCGGGCCAGATCAGCCAGTTGAAAATATGCGAACGCAGGATGCGGAGCGTTTCCGGCGAGCCATGCACGACGATGGGCATCGAGCGGGCTTCGCCCACGGTATCGACCAGGAGCGGGATCATCGCGATGTGGTCGAGGTGGGCGTGCGTGACGAATACATGATCGATCCGCAGCAACTGGTCAAACTCGAGATCTCCGACCCCGGTGCCAGCATCGATGAGGACATCGTCGTCCACAAGCAGGGCCGTCGTGCGCTGATCGCGCCCGCCGATGCCGCCACTGCAACCCAGAACCCGCACCTTCATCTTATTCTCGTGGAACTCCGCAAGTGCGGCTGTTGGTCTGATCGTGGCAACCCACGCGCCTTGAATGCCAGCACATCAGAATACGATTCCGTCGGGACATCGGCCGCCAGAAATGTCACGCTTGCCCCCGCGATTCCTGCTAGGACGCGGTCTGCGAGAAAAACTCCATTTTCACGCCCGCGATCTCGATGATGTCGTGGTCGTTCAGGCGGTGAGCCTGGGCGTCCAGGGAGCGCCCATTGACGACAGGGAACACCGTTCCTTCGACGTGCGTGATGAAATAACCGTGAGGCCGACGGGTGATCACTGCCACCTGCAGCCCGGGCTTGCCGAGCGTGGTAAGCGACTTGGAAAGCTCTAGCGTGCGGCCCGCATGGGCGCCACTGAGGATCTGGATCATGCCGAGTGCCGCCACCGGCGGCGGTGCCGAGGCACCCGTCGATGTTGCCATCGCGGCGGCTTCGACCTCTGGCAGACCGCTATTGCTCTCGACCGCCACCTGCGCGAAAGAAACCGCTTCGTCCTGCTCGGACGGCGACCCACCACCATCGGCGAGATACTTGAGGCGGTACTTGCCCAGTTCGATCACATCATTGCTCTTCAGAACATGCTTCTTGACCGGCTGCCCGTTAACATAGGTGCCGTTGGTGCTGTTCATGTCCTCAAGGAAGGCATCGTTCAGGATGGTCACGATCGCGGCGTGGTCGCCACTGATCGCCAGATTGTCGATCTGGATATCGTTGTGCGGCTTGCGACCAATGGTGGTGCGCTCTTTCTCGAGCACCATCTCCTTCAGCACCAGACCATCCATGCTCAATATCAACCTGGGCATCACTCTTCCTATCTCAATCCAGCTTAATCAAGCTCGGTACCAAGCCGTCCTGAATCACACGACGACACAATGACAGCCGATATATTATCCATCCCGCCCCGATCGTTTGCCAGATCAACCAGATGCGCCGCAGCCAGCTGGGGGTTTCCCCCAAGCGCGCCGAGCACGTGGGCAATATCGGCATCCGGAAGCATCTCTGTAAGCCCATCCGAGCACAGAAGATAGACGTCACCCGGCATCAGCGTGGAAATTGTCACATCGGGCACCACATTCGCTGCGATACCCACCGCCCGGGTGAGCAAGCCCTTCAGGCCAGCCGGCGCAGCCGACTCGGATTCAATCATGCCCGCCTCCCACTGCTCCCGCAACACGCTGTGATCACGGGTGAGGCAGGTGAGCACATCGCCACGCAATCGGTAAAGCCGCGAATCGCCCACATTGCAGGCGACCAGCATCCCGTCGCGCCGGAAGCAGCCGGCAACAAGCGTCGTTCCCATTCCACGCAAGGCCGGATCGCCCGATGCAGCAGAGAACACGGCGCGATTGGCATCGGCCACCGCCACCAGCAGATCCCGCTCCACGACCAGCCCGCCGTCACACGCCGCGATCCGCTCGACCCACGCGTCCACGGCGAGCTGCGCCGCAACGCCTCCACCTGCATGGCCGCCCATGCCATCGGCCAGCGCAACAATGCCGCGCTGCTCGTCACTGAAGACGTAGTCTTCGTTGCGCGCACGCACCTGACCGACGTGCGACTCCTGAGCCATCCGCCAGAGGAGGCTCGACTCGCTCATTGCAGTGACACCGACAGTACGGTGCCGGACGGGCAGACGTGTTCAGGGAACCGGCACATCGCGTCGATTACGTAATATGAATAAAGGGCGTACTTGGATTCTATCGCCTGAGGCGTGTCGCGCGCGAACGCAGGACAAAATAAAAACCGCGCCCGGGCGGCAAAGCCACGGGCGCGGTTTTTGTGTGGCACAGGCCAGATTACAGCATGGCCTTGAGCAGCTTGCCCATCTCGGACGGGTTGCGCGTCACCTTGAAACCGCACTCTTCCATGATGGCGAGCTTGGCATCGGCGGTATCGGCGCCGCCAGAGATCAGTGCACCAGCATGGCCCATGCGCTTGCCCGCGGGGGCGGTCACACCGGCGATGAAGCCAACGATCGGCTTCTTCATGTTGGCCTTGCACCACATGGCGGCTTCAGCTTCGTCCGGACCGCCGATTTCGCCGATCATGATGACGGCGTCGGTGTCGGGATCGTCGTTGAAAGCCTTCATCACGTCGATGTGCTTCAGACCGTTGATCGGGTCACCACCGATACCGACGGCGGAAGACTGGCCCAGACCGATTTCGGTCAGCTGGGCAACAGCTTCGTAGGTCAGGGTGCCGGAGCGGGAAACCACGCCGATGCGGCCCTTGCGGTGAATGTGGCCCGGCATGATGCCGATCTTGATTTCATCGGGAGTGATGAGGCCCGGGCAGTTCGGCCCCAGCAGCAGGGTCTTCTTGCCACCGGCGGCTTCCTTGGCCTTCATCTTGTTGCGCACTTCCAGCATGTCCCGGACGGGGATGCCTTCGGTGATGCAGATGGCCAGGTCGAGGTCGGCTTCGACGGCTTCCCAGATGGCGGCAGCGGCGCCCGCGGGCGGCACGTAGATCACGGAGACGGTGGCACCGGTTTCAGCGGCAGCTTCCTTGACGGAGCCGTAGATGGGCACGTCGAGGATTTTCTCGCCAGCCTTCTTCGGGTTCACGCCCGCGACGAAGCAGTTCTTGCCGTTCGCGTACTCGATGCACTTCTCGGTATGGAACTGACCGGTCTTGCCGGTGATGCCCTGGGTGATGACCTTGGTGTCTTTGTTGATCAGAATGGACATTCGGAATCTCCTTACTTGACCGCGTCGACGATCTTCTGGGCCGCTTCGGCCATGGTGTCGGCAGCGATGATCGGGAGGCCCGAATCACGCAGGATCTGCTTGCCGATGTCTTCGTTGGTGCCCTTCATGCGGACAACCAGCGGAACCGACAGGTGCACTTCACGGGCAGCGGTGACCACGCCGGTGGCGATGGTGTCGCAGCGCATGATGCCGCCGAAGATGTTGACGAGAATGCCCTTGACCTTGGGGTTCTTGAGCATGATCTTGAAGGCTTCGGTGACCTTCTCGGTGGTGGCGCCGCCGCCCACATCGAGGAAGTTGGCCGGCTCGGCACCGAACAGCTTGATGGTGTCCATGGTGGCCATCGCCAGACCGGCACCGTTCACCAGACAGCCGATGTTGCCGTCCAGGGAGATGTAGGCCAGATCAAACTTGGAGGCTTCGATTTCGTCCGCGTCTTCTTCGTCCAGGTCGCGCATCGCGACGATTTCCGGCTGGCGATAGAGGGCGTTGGAGTCGAAGTTGAACTTGGCGTCGAGCGCCTTGACGGTGCCATCGCCTTCGTGGATCAGCGGGTTGATTTCCGCCAGGGAAGCATCGGTTTCCATGTAGCAGGTGTACAGCTTCTTGAGCGTGTCGACACACTGCGGGATGGAGGCTTCGTTCATGCCCATGCCCTTGGCCAGGGTCAGGGCCTGCTCGTCGGTCAGGCCAACCTGCGGGTTGATGAAGACCTTGACGATCTTTTCCGGGGTCTTGTGAGCAACTTCCTCGATGTCCATACCGCCTTCGTACGAAGCCATCATGGCAACGGACTGGGTGGCGCGGTCGGTCAGCGCGGCGACGTAGTACTCGTGCTTGATGTCGGCACCTTCCTCGATCAGCAGGTTACGCACCTTCTGGCCTTCGGGGCCGGTCTGGTGGGTGATGAGCTGCATGCCGAGGATCTGGCTGGCGTACTGGCGCACTTCGTCAAGGGATTTGGCGACCTTCACGCCACCGCCCTTGCCGCGTCCGCCGGCGTGGATCTGGGCCTTCACGACCCAAACCTTGCCACCCAGGGTTTCCGCTGCCTTGACCGCGTCGTCGACGGACGTGCAGTGGATACCGCGCGGAACCGTGACGCCGAACTTCTTCAGGATTTGCTTGCCCTGATATTCATGAATTTTCATGGTTGCCCTTCGATCGAAGTCTTGGCCTGAAAAGGCCGCTTACGCTTGGTTGATGGGACTCTTCGGAGCGCTGACGCACCCCGCGATACCTGCGCCGTTCTCCCTCGTCCAACGCAGACACCGCTTTGCCCCCTCGCACGTCAGGCCTGATGGCCCAGCCGCCCGAGAGACGATCCAGCCCCCGGAGTGCAGGCGGCGCTCGCCGCAGACACCTCGGATTACGGATCAATTGATTATATACGAAACAGACCGCGCGACCGATTTCACGCTGCAGTGCAACTGCGGTTTTCCCGCCCCCTAGCCCGCTTCGCCACCCCGATACCACCGGGGGTAGTAGCGCATCACGGTTTCGGTGGTGGTTTCGAGGGCGTGGCAGCGGTCGAGCTGGAAGGGCTTTTCAACGTCCTCCTCGTCATTGTCGCGACGGAAAGTGGCAAAGGTCTGGATGGCGGCGGTCGGCAGCGACAGCAGCAGCTCGGTGAGGTGCGAGCAGCCACGCACATCCGCGAACATCTCGCCCACCGTGCGCCGGAACCCTTGCACCAGGTTGAGGCCGATCAACTGACGGTAGGCTGGGCCGATGGTGTCGCACGCGCCGGGGTAAGGCACCCAGTCGGAACAGGCGTCCACATCGACGATGTTGAACTGAGGGTCGATGGTCACGCGGATGAACAGGTCGTGAACAGGATCGCCCCTTTTGCGGAGACCTGACGAGAGTGGGTAGTCGATATCCTTGAGATCGGTGAGGCGCGCGTCCAGATCGAACAAGCCGTCGTTGCGCAAAAATCCCTCGACATCGATGCGTCGATGGTGGGCACGGGTACGCGGCGATTTCGGGTCAGGCAGGGGCATGGCAATTAAAAACACAGAAAAGGCTAAAAAAGTCGTAAAAAATGCCGTTCGGGGTACCACACGTCACAATTGAGCCCCCCAAAGAGCCGACAACAGCCCGCTACGGCCGATAAACTTCTTTAGAATACTGTAGCTTTGGCGAAGGTGCCCGCTCCGCGCACACCATCGTTCAACCCCCTATTAGGCTTCTGCTTGCCGGACCACGATCGACGTCTTGATGAACAGCGCGCGCAAGTCACTATCCCTGCTCGTAGCAACCCTCATTCCCCTAGGAACTCCAACAGCAGGAGCGGTCGGCCTTGGGGAACTGGTCACCCGGTCGTCGCTGGGTGAGCCGTTGCGTGCGGAGGTCCGGCTGGTGCGGACGGCCGATGAGGAGCTCCACGCCAGCTGCTTCAAGCGGGTTGCCAATAACACGGGCAACGACGACATCCCCTGGATCTACGACGCGCGCGTTCGCCTCTCCGGCGACCGCCTGATCATCACCACCCGCGATCCGATGAATCATCCGATCGCCATGCTCGGTCTGCTGGTCAATTGCGGCGGTGAAATCCGCCGCGACTACCCGATCATGCTCCAGCCGCCGGTGCTGCGCGTTGGCTCGGGCGCGTCGCCCAGCCTGCCGGTAGCCGCCCCAGCGGAAAGGACTACCCCCAGAGCGCCCGAGCAGAGCAGACCGCCCCGCCCAGCACGTCCGGTCGCTGCGCCCGCGGCCGAAAGTTCGA
This sequence comes from Zoogloea sp., assembly GCA_041917255.1. Lineage (GTDB taxonomy): Bacteria > Pseudomonadota > Gammaproteobacteria > Burkholderiales > Rhodocyclaceae > Zoogloea. Next base: position 6,880 of record JAYRYA010000042.1, on the reverse strand, counting down.
GCCCGGCCCGCCCCAGCCAGCCAGAGGCCAGCGCGCCTTCTGTGGCCACCCGCCCCGCCAAGGTGACAAAGCGTGAGCCTGTGGCAGCCCGGCGCGCCGAGCCGCCCCGCCATGATCGGCTGATTCTGGGCGGTGGCCTTGAAACCGGCCTTGTTCCGCTGCGCATGAGTCTCGCGCTGGTCAACCCGCCCTCCGAGGACGAATCCGACGGCGCCCGTCAGCAGTTGCGCCAGGAGCAGCGCACCCTCACCGAGATCGATGACCGGATCGCCGCGCAGCTCGAGGTCAATGAGAAGATCAAGCGCCTGGAAGAATACCAGGCGATGCTGAAGGAGAAGGTCGCCCAGCTGGACGGCGCCCCACCATCCCCCCGTCCCGCTTTACCTGCAGCGGCACCCGCACCGATTCAGGCCCCCACGCCAGCCCAGCCGGCTTCGGGCAGCATCCCTCCCGGTATCGCCGAACAGCTTCAACAATGGGGCCCGCCCGTCGGCGGTCTGCTCGCGGTGCTGGTGGGTGGCGGAGCACTCATCTGGATGCGCCGCCGCCGCAACGCCGAAGCCTTCGAAGAGGACACGGGCGAACCCACCACCCAGCCCGACTTCCGCATCAGTGCGCCGCCGTCCACCCGCAGCGAGCATGCCGTCAAGAAGAACGCCCCGCTGCCACCCGAACGGGACGAGCCACAACTCCATCACGCCGAGCACTCCGAGCCCCCGCCGGTGGTCGATCACGGAGGCGAGTGGGCCGAACCGACCTTCGCCCCGGCCCATCCGATCCCCTTCGACCAGACGGTGGACGAGCAGGATTCTGCGCTGGAGCTCGCTGAGATCATGATGTCCTTCGGGCGCACCCAGGGCGCCGCCGAAACCCTCGCCGACTACATCCGCAACAACCCGCGGCAGGCCGTCAAGCCGTGGCTGAAGCTCCTCGAGGTTTATCACGTCGCCGGCATGCGGGCCGAGTTCGAAGTCCTCACCCGCCAGCTCAACAAGACCTTCAACGTCAAGATGGTGAGCTGGAACGACTTCAAGGACATCCGCTCCACCCCCGACACGGTCGAGCAGATGGCCCACATCTGTCAGCGCCTGCAGGATCTGTGGGGCACGGAGGAAGCGCAGATCTACATCCACCAGATCCTGCGTGACAACCGCAACGGCACCCGCCAGGGCTTCCCCCTCACGGTGGTCGAAGAGCTCCTGCTGCTGCTCGCCATCCTCGACGACGAACTCGGCCCCTACAAACCGCCGGTCGAGCCGACCCTCGAAGAGATGGAACCCACGCCGCCGCCGACCCTCTCCGCCTTCGACGCCTGATCCTGCCCGGCCGTCAGACCGGGTTGTCCACCTCCACAAACTCCGCCTCGATCCCGAACGCTGCGGCCAGATGCACCCCCAGGGCCTTCACGCCGTAGCGCTCGCTGGCGTGGTGGCCGATGCCCAGATAAGCCACACCGGATTCCCTGGCCAGATGGGTGGTCGGCTCCGAAGCCTCGCCCGACACGAAGCAATCCACCCCCTGGGCGATGGCCTGCTCGAAGTAGCCCTGCGCACCGCCGGTGCACCAGGCGATACGTTCGATCCGCCGACCCGGGTCGCCCAGCATCAGCGGCTCGCGCCCCAGCCGAGCGGCCGCACCGCGGGCCAGCGCGTCGAGGGACTCGCCCTCGGCAAGCCGTCCCGTCCAGCCGATGTCCTGCTCGCCAAAGCGCCCGTCCGGCAGCCAACCCATCAAACGGGCTAGCTGGGCGTTATTGCCAAACTCCGGATGGGCATCCAGCGGCAGGTGATACGCAAAAAGGTTGATGTCGTTGGCAATCAGCGTCCCCAGCCGACGCCGACGCAACCCGGTGATGCAGCTGTCCTCGCCACGCCAGAAATACCCGTGGTGGACCAGCACCCCATCGGCGCCCCGCGCCACCGCCACGTCAAGCAGGGCCTGGCTTGCGGTCACCCCGCAGACGATCCGCGAGACCTGCGCCCGACCTTCCACCTGCAAGCCGTTTGGGCAATAATCCTTGAAGCGCGCGACATCCAGCAGGGTGTCGAGATAACGCTGCAGTTCGGCTCGTTCCATGGCCGTCATTCCTTCTTGAAGCATTCAGCAATTTGACAGCGCCTGCGGGCGCCGGTGGCCGATTCTACGATGCATCGCCTTTGGATGATCTTCGCCCAAGCCGTCACTATCTCAGTGGCGCTGCTTTTTGTCGTCAGCACCCTCAAGCCGGAGTGGGTCAGCGACCGCCCCGCGCTGCCCGCGATCACCATCCAGGAAGCGATGGCCCCCGCGGCCAGCCCAGCCGGACGAAGCGCCACCTCTTACGCCGATGCCGCCCAGCGGGCCCTGCCCGCGGTGGTACACATCTTTACCAGCAAGGACGTCAAGGCCCAGCGCCACCCCTTTGCCGACGATCCCCTGTTCCGCCACTTCTTCGGCGATCGCCTCGACAACCGCCCCCAGCAGCGCGCTTCCGGCCTGGGCTCCGGCGTGATCGTCTCACCTGAAGGCTACGTGCTCACCAACAACCACGTGATCGAAGCCGCCGACGAAATCGAGGTGGCCCTCAACGACGGCCGCAAGCTGCCCGCCCGCATCGTCGGCCGCGACCCGGAATCCGACCTTGCGGTGCTCCAGATCAAGGCCGACGGCAAACTCAACGCCATCACCTTCGGCCACCCGGAACAGCTCCATGTGGGCGACGTGGTCCTCGCCATCGGCAACCCCTTCGGCGTCGGCCAGACGGTGACGATGGGCATCGTCTCGGCTCTCGGCCGCTCGCACCTGGGCATCAACACCTTCGAGGACTTCATCCAGACCGACGCCGCCATCAACCCCGGCAACTCCGGCGGCGCACTGGTGGACACTGCCGGCAACCTGGTGGGCATCAATTCGGCGATCTACTCGCGCACAGGCGGCTCCCTGGGCATCGGCTTTGCCATCCCGGTGTCGCTGGCCCGCAACGTGATGGAGCAGATCATCCAGACCGGTGCGGTCACGCGCGGCTGGATCGGCGTTGAAGTTCAGGCGATCACGCCCGAGCTCGCTGAATCCTTCGGCCTGCAGTCACCCGAAGGCACGCTGATTTCCGGCGTGATGCGCAGCAGCCCCGCCGACCGGGCCGGCGTGCGACCCGGCGACGTGCTCCTGGCCGTCGATGGCCGCAAGGTGAACGATCCCCAGGCGATGCTCGAAGCCATTGCCGCCCTTCCCCCTGGCCGTCAGGCCGGTTTCGAGCTGCGCCGCGGCAAAGAAAAACTCGAACTCAAAGTCGAAGTCGGCCGCCGCCCCGCGCTGTCGCGAGGCGACTGAGTCGCGCCCCGAAACGCCAGGACGCCGAAACGCAACCGGCTCAACAGCGGCCGGGTCCTCCTCCGTCACGGGATAACAAGCGGATACAAGATTGATGTTGCAATGCAACATTTGCGACGCTATTCTGCAGTTGTCTCCTCCACCCTCCTCCTTTGGTGTGGATTTAACCCGAGTGGCGTCCCCGCCCTCGGGTTTTTCTTTTGACGCCTCGCCTCCCACGCAAACAACCGGCGGGCAAGCTGCACACCGAGCGCCACGACGCCTTCCACCAGGTCCAGCCACCGGGCCAGACAACATGCGGGCCCGCCACCGAGAACGGTGGCGGGCCCGGAAGCCTCAATCGGCAGCAGCCGGCGGGGCAGTCGTTGACGTTACCGCGCCAGCCCCGAAACCGACTCAACCGAGCCCGTCGCGCAGGCGCACCATCTCCGCAAAGTTGCGGCGCACGCCTTCGAACTGACGTTCCACGACGGTGCGCATCGAAGCCGGCATCGGCTTGCCGAGCGCATCCGCGTAGGTCTGCAGCGCCTCGTCCTCCGCCGCAACGCACGCGTCCAGCACGATCTTGTCGTCCTCGGAGCTGAAAACCGTCTTCAGGCTGATCCAGCCACGAATGAGCGCGCCCTGCACCGAACCATGCTCCGCCGGCCTGCCCCCGAGCTTTTCGATCTCGTTGTCGAGTTCAATGACCGCCGACGCGCAATCGGCAGCGCGGCGCTGCATCACCGCCGAGATCACCGGCGTCTTCGCGTGCGTCGCCGCATGACGGAAACCTTCTTCTCCGTCGCGGCTCATCACCAGCAGGGTGTTGAGGGTATCGATCAGCTCGTCGGAGTCGACGGGCTCCCCTTCGACGGCGCGCGCGGTTCGGCGCGACGCAGCCCGCTCCCAGGCGGCCTGCACCGCCGGACGCGCGTCGTCCCACGCCATGTTGCGGCCCGGCGAGCGCAGCCAGTCCTCGGCGAGGCGCGATTCAGCCTCGACATAGGTGCCGGGGTAGCGCTCCACCCCCAGCCAGCCATGCTCGAAAGCAGGGCGGTAGTATTCATAGGGCGTGCCCGGGCGATAGTAAGGTTCCCGAACGTGGGCGTCGGCCCAATACACATCGTCATCGGCGGCAGGCCCGATCGTATCGACCAGGGCCTTGCCGCCGGCAGCGCCGGCCACGGCGCCGATCACCCCGCCAACCGCCGCACCCACCGGGCCCGCCGTTGCCGCGCCAACCGCCACGCCGGTGGCAACGCCCGAGGCAGCCCCGCCGACCAGGCCGATCTTGGTTGCCGTGGATTTGTCGTCGGCACTTGGCGCCATCGGCTTCGTGACCTTGCCGTCAACCGGATGGGGCAGATGCTGGGTTTCGATCATTGTCTGGCTCATGGCTGTCTCCTTATCGGGTAGTGAACACGACTTCATCTTCCCGCGTAGGGAGATGCATCTCGATCAGCCACTGGCGCAAGCACCTGTCGGCCGGGGCCGACATCCCCGTAGGACTACCCACCCACGCAACCGACCGCCCTGTGAAAACGGTTACACGGGGACACACGAATATTGTTGCGGCGCAGCATTTCCTCATCTATATTTGAATCGTCTCCTCCACCCTCCTCCTTTGGTGTGGATTTAACCCGAGTGGCACCCCCGCCCTCGGGTTTTTCTTTTGGTGCGCCGCCTCCGCGCAAACCGCCGGCCGGCAGGCCCCGCCGCCGGTGTATCCTCACCCCGGATGAATAGCGCAAAGAGGGCGCCGATGAGCGGGACGAGGAGCGAGGTGAACGTCCTCCTATCCACCGTCAGCGCGGCGTTCCGCAGCAGCCACCCCGATTTCGCCGCCAAGCTGCCGGTGGCAGCCTTCCTCGCAGCCGACGGCCCACCGCTGCCCTAAACCCAATGGGAAGCCTGGCTGGCCCTCCACCACGGAAAGCGGCTCATCCTTGCAATGCCCGAACCCGAAGCCCCCCCTCACCGACCACGCCGGCAGTGGCTAAGCACGGCGCTACAAACGGCCTCAACGACGACATTGCGCCCCTGATGCGATGCACCCTGACGATCCTCTTCAACCTCCTCGGCCCCCAGCACCCGAACAGCCAACTCGTCACCCGCAACGACATCTCCGTCCTCCAAGCCCTCGGCCACACCGAAGCCCAGATCGCCGAATCCCTCCATCTGTCACACGCCCGTAACATCGCCCAGCCACGATTTCCGGCATGAGCGATAACAACAATAACAACATGGCTTATGACTCTCCTGCCGCCCGCGATCTGTGGCTGCGGCTTCAGCAGTGGTCGCCGGATCGTCCCGGCGCCGCCCATCCCCTCTCGCAACGCCTCCAGCTCGAAAACGGCTGGACGGCCGATTTCACCCGGCGTGCGATCGACGAATACCGGCGCTTCGCGTATCTGGCGATGGTGGCCGGGCACACCGTCACCCCGTCGGACGAGGTGGATCAGGTGTGGCACACCCACCTGCTGTACAGCCGCGATTACTGGGACGACTTCTGCCCGCGGGTGCTTGGCCGGCCGCTGCATCACCAGCCCAGCGACGGCGGCCCGGAGGAGGCGGCGCGTTACAGCCAGCTTTACCGGCTCACCCTGGCGAGCTACGAGCGGGTCTTCGGCGAGGTGCCGCCCCAGGATCTGTGGCCGGCACCGGCGGTGCGCTTCGGCGGGCGCTTCCTGCGGGTCAACCTGCGCACCTACCACGTGCTGCCCCACCTCGACCTGCCCGGCCGCCTGCGCCCACTGCTGGCCCGGACGCGGAGTGCGGCGGTGGCGCTGGCGTCGGCGATGGGCCTCTCGGGCTGCGCGCGCTTCGTGGATTCGTCGCTGCCCGGCAGCCCGGGGCCGGGCACCTTCCTGTTCGTGTATCTGCTGATGATCGTGGCCGGCGTGGCGCTGGCCGCGGGGCTGCGACGCGTCCTCACTGGTAGCGCCACGCCGGGCGATGCACGCTTCCGCCGGCTCAACCTCTACGCCCTGGCCTACCTGGCTGGCCGCCGACGACGGGTGCTGGAGACGGCCGCCGGCCGGTTGCACCAGCGGGGCTGCATCGCCTTCCCCGATGGCAACCAGCGCTGGGCGGCCGTCCAGCCACCGCCTGCCGATGCCCACGCCATCGAACGGAGCCTCTACGCCAACGTGATGTCCGGCAAGACCATTCACGCCCGACGCCTGAGCCCCGATCTGACCGCCGACATTGCCTCGCTGCACCGGGATCTGAAGGCCGAAGGGCTGATCCCCAACCGCCTGCCGGGCCTGCTGGCCGCCCTCGGCGGCGCAGCGACCCTGGCCGGGGTGGCCGCCGTGGGCGGGCTGCGGTGGTGGCACGGGATGATCCAGGGCAAGCCGGTGCTCTTCATTGCGCTGCTCACGCTGGTTGCGGGCGGGCTCGCGCTGTATTTGCTCAGGCCACCCCGCCTCACCGGCGCAGGCCGTCACGCCCTGCGGCAGAGCCGCCTGCGGGTGCCACGGGGCAAGCCGATCGGGCAGCTCGACCCGATGCTGATGACCGTGCTTGACCTGTTCGGGCTGGGTGCTCTGGCCGACAACTCGCTGGCCGATCTGAAGGCTGCCATAAA
>JAYRYA010000041.1:0-25706 GCA_041917255.1 Zoogloea sp. | reverse complement strand
GACTGAGGATCGACTTCGCCGCGCATCGGTACTGTGCCTGGGGTTTGAGGGGTACTGCTAGGACAGGTGGATCGTCGGATCGTTCACTGGGTTTTGCATCAACCTGCTAGTGGGGGTCCCATCAAGGCTTCGGAGTAAGGGTATTACACCTGTGTGATAGCTGAAGATCAAATTGAGTTCCAATGATCCGGCGGGAGTTTGTCACGGCTGTGGCCCCGAGACGACGCATCGGCGCGGCATTGCAGGCAGTGCTGCAAGCCGTTTCGTGTGCTGTGTTAGACTAAAGGTTTTTCCGACGACTTCATGGCGGTCGGGTTTGGGAAGGCACGAGTCTTGCTCTGTGTTCCCTGCCTGTGTCGTGAGGCGTTATTGTCAAGAACGATCAGGGAATTTTCATGAGCAACCAGGAAACCGTGGTGAGCGCACTCGAGCGCCGTATCGATATGTCCGTGCCGCTGGCTGAAATCGACAAGGACGTGGATGCCCGTCTGAAGAAGATGGCTCGCACCGTCAAGATGCCGGGCTTCCGCCCGGGCAAGGTGCCGTTCCGCATGGTCGCGCAGACCTACGGCCCGCAGGCCCGTTCGGAAGCCATCGGCGCCGCCGTCGAGCGCGTCCTCGGTGAACAGATTCGCGCCCAGAACCTGCGTGTTGCCGGTTACCCGAACATCGAGCCGAAGGACGCCACCGGCTCCGAAGCCCTGGAATTCACCGCCGTCTTCGAGGTCTACCCGGAAGTGGTGATCGCCGACGTGAGCAGCCAGGAAGTCGAGCGCCCGCAGCTGGAAGTGACCGACGCCGAAGTGGACAAGACCCTCGACGTCCTGCGCAAGCAGCGCACCACTTTTGTGCAGGCTGAGCGTGCCGCCCAGGACGGTGACCGTGTCGTCGTCGATTTCACCGGCCGCAAGGACGGTGTCGAGTTTGAAGGTGGCAAGGCAACCGATTTCGCCTTCGTGATCGGTGGCGGCCAGATGCTCAAGGATTTCGAAACCGCCACTGTGGGTCTGTCCGCCGGTGAGTCCAAGACTTTCGACATGACCTTCCCGGCTGACTACCACGCCGCCAACCTGGCCGGCCAGACCGTCCAGTTCGACGTGGCCGTGAAGAAGGTCGAAGCGCCACAGCTGCCGGAAGTCGATGCCGAGTTCGCCAAGTCCCTGGGCATTGCCGACGGCGATGTTGCCAAGATGCGCGAAGAGGTCAAGGCGAACCTGGAGCGTGAAGTGAAGCGTCGCATCCAGGCCAAGATCAAGGAGCGCGTGATGAACGTGCTGATCGAAACCCACCCGATCGAAGTGCCGAAGGCGCTCGTCGCCCAGGAATCCCAGACGCTCGCCGAGAACGCCAAGCGCGATTTCGAAGCCCGCGGCATGCAGACCAAAGACCTGCCGATCGACGCCAGCTGGTTTGGCGAACAGGCGGCCCGCCGCGTCAAGCTCGGCCTGATCATGTCCGAACTCGTGAAGAGCAAGGAGCTGTTTGCCAAGCCCGAGCAAATCCGTGCCACCATCGAAGACTTCGCGGCCAGCTACGAAGATCCGAGCGAAGTGGTTGGCTGGTACTACTCCCAGCCCCAGCGTCTGGCCCAGGCCGAAGCGCTGGTGATCGAGGACAATGTGGTGGAGTGGGTCGTCACCAACGCCAAGGCGACCGACAAGGCCATCTCTTTTGACGAACTTATGGGCAATGCGGCTTAATTCCGCGGAAAGCGACAGGAAATGAATCCATTGACACCCCCGTTTTCTCGTAGTGACTGGGATCCGGTCGGTCTCGGCCTGATCCCGATGGTGGTCGAGCAGAGCGGTCGCGGCGAGCGTTCGTACGACATCTACTCGCGCCTCCTCAAGGAGCGGGTGGTGTTTCTGGTCGGCCCCGTGAACGACGTGACCGCCAACCTGATCGTGGCCCAGTTGCTGTTCCTTGAATCCGAAAATCCGGACAAGGACATCTTCTTCTACATCAACTCTCCGGGCGGCTCGGTCACGGCCGGCATGGCGATCTACGACACCATGCAGTTCATCAAGCCGGACGTGAGCACCCTGTGCATCGGGCAGGCGGCCAGCATGGGCGCCTTCCTGCTTGCGGCGGGTGCCAAGGACAAGCGTTTCTCGCTGCCGAACTCCCGCATCATGATTCACCAGCCGCTGGGTGGCTTCCAGGGGCAGGCCTCGGACATCGAGATCCATGCCCGCGAGATCCTGTCTCTCCGCGCCAAGCTCAACGACATGCTTGCCAAGCACACCGGCCAGCCTGTCGAGGCCATCGAGAAGGACACGGACCGCGACAACTTCATGTCGGCGGAAGAGGCCATGCGCTACGGCATCGTCGACAAGGTTCTCACCAGCCGCGCCGACGCGGTTTGATCGGTTCCAAGCATCCAGTACAGAGAGGAAGGCAGTAATGGCGGACAAGAAAACGAGCGGCGAAAAGCTTCTGTATTGCTCGTTCTGCGGCAAGAGCCAACACGAGGTCCGCAAGCTGATCGCGGGTCCGTCCGTGTTCATCTGCGACGAGTGCATCGAGCTGTGTAACGACATCATTCGCGACGAAATTACTGCGGACACCGGCAGCGCCAAGGGCATCAAGGGTGAACTCCCGTCCCCGCGCGAAATCTCCGAGATCCTCGACCAGTACGTGATCGGTCAGGGCGCTGCCAAGCGCATCCTCTCCGTGGCGGTGTACAACCACTACAAGCGGCTGCGTCACCTCTCCAAGACCCACGACGACGTCGAACTCTCGAAGAGCAACATCCTCTTGGTCGGCCCGACCGGTTCGGGCAAGACCTTGCTCGCCCAAACCTTGGCCCGCCTGCTCAACGTGCCCTTCGTGATGGCCGACGCCACCACCCTGACCGAAGCCGGTTACGTGGGTGAGGACGTCGAGAACATCATCCAGAAGCTGCTGCAGAAGTGCGATTACGAAGTGGACAAGGCCCAGCAGGGCATCGTCTACATCGACGAAATCGACAAGATCTCCCGCAAGTCCGACAACCCGTCAATCACCCGCGACGTGTCGGGCGAGGGCGTGCAGCAGGCGTTGCTCAAGCTGATCGAGGGCACCATCGCCTCGGTGCCGCCCCAGGGTGGCCGCAAGCACCCGAACCAGGATTTCGTGCAGGTGGACACCACCAACATCCTGTTCGTGTGTGGCGGCGCCTTCGATGGTCTTGACAAGGTCATCCGTAATCGTACCGAGCAGGTCGGTATCGGCTTTGGCGCTGAAGTGAAGAGCCGCGAGGTCAAGAACGTTTCCGAGTCGCTGCGGAATGTCGAACCCGAGGACCTCATCAAGTTCGGTCTGATCCCCGAACTCATCGGTCGTTTGCCGGTGGTTGCCACGCTGCAGGAACTCGACGAGGATGCCCTCATCCAGATCCTCATCGAACCGAAAAATGCCCTGATCAAGCAGTACCAGAAACTGTTTTCGATGGAAGGCGTCGAACTCGAGGTGCGTCCGGCGGCGCTTCAGGCCATTGCCCGCAAGGCACTCAAGCGCAAGACCGGTGCCCGTGGTCTGCGTTCGATTCTTGAAGCGACGCTGCTCGATACCATGTACGACTTGCCGTCCATGGAAAACGTGTCCAAAGTTGTGATCGACGAAGGCATGATCGACGGCAGTGCCCAGCCGATCCTGATCTACGCCGATCAACCCAAGGTCTCCGGCTCCAACTGAAATCAGGCAGAAGAAGTTTCATCCGACTGCTTGAATTGATGTCGCTGAGGCCCCATATGGGGCCTTAGTGCCTTTAAAGGAATAATCATGTCGAGCACGCTTGACCTCACCGAAGACCAAGTCGAACTTCCGCTGCTGCCGCTGCGCGATGTAGTCGTCTTCCCGCACATGGTGATCCCGCTGTTCGTGGGTCGCCCCAAGTCCATCAAGGCGCTCGAAAACGCCATGGAGGCCGGCAAGAGCATCCTGCTGGTCGCCCAGAAGTCTGCCGCCAAGGACGAACCCTCGGCTGACGATCTATACGATCTGGGCTGCATCGCCAACATCCTGCAGATGCTCAAGCTGCCCGACGGCACCGTGAAGGTGCTGGTCGAAGGTGTGCAGCGCGCCCGTGTGGTGTCGGTCGAAGACCTGCGTACCCTGTTCGTCGCCAAGGCGCAGCCGATGCCCGCCGCCGATACGCCGGACAACGAAGTCGAGGCCATGCGTCGGGCGATCATCAGCCAGTTCGATCAGTACGTTAAGCTCAACAAGAAGATCCCGCCGGAGATCCTCAGCTCCCTGTCGGGCATCGAGGAACCGGGCCGGCTGGCGGACACCATCGCCGCCCACCTGCCGCTCAAGCTCGAGCAGAAGCAGGAAATCCTCGAGATGTTCGATCCGGGTGAGCGCCTGGAGCGTCTGCTCAACCAGCTCGAAACCGAACTCGACATCCTGCAGGTCGAAAAGCGTATCCGTGGCCGCGTCAAGCGCCAGATGGAGAAGAGCCAGCGCGAGTACTACCTGAACGAACAGGTCAAGGCCATCCAGAAGGAGCTCGGCGAAGGCGAAGACGGCGCCGATCTCGAGGAGATGGACAAGAAGATCAAGGCCGCCGGCATGACCAAGGAGGCCATGGCCAAGGCCCAGGCCGAATTGAAGAAGCTGCGCCTGATGTCGCCCATGTCGGCCGAAGCCACCGTGGTCCGCAACTACATCGAGACCCTGGTCGGCCTGCCCTGGAAGAAGAAATCCCGCATCAGCAAGGATCTGGCCGAAGCCGAAAAGGTGCTCGACACCGAGCACTACGGCCTTGAGAAGGTCAAGGAACGCATCCTTGAATACCTTGCCGTGCAGCAGCGCGTCGACAAGCTCAAGGCGCCGATCCTGTGCCTCGTCGGCCCCCCGGGCGTCGGTAAGACCTCCCTTGGCCAGTCGGTGGCCCGAGCCACCAACCGCAAGTTCGTGCGCATGAGCCTCGGTGGCGTGCGTGACGAAGCCGAGATCCGCGGCCATCGTCGCACCTACATCGGTTCGATGCCTGGCAAGATCCTCCAGAACATGTCCAAGGTTGCCGTGCGCAATCCGCTGTTCCTGCTGGATGAAGTGGACAAGATGGGCCAGGACTTCCGCGGCGATCCGTCGTCGGCGCTGCTGGAGGTGCTCGACCCCGAACAGAACTCAACCTTCGTCGACCACTACATCGAGGTGGAGTACGACCTGTCGGACGTGATGTTCGTGGCGACCGCCAACACCCTCAACATCCCGGCACCGCTCCTCGACCGGATGGAGCTCATCCGCCTGTCGGGCTATACGGAGGACGAGAAGGTCAATATCGCCCAGCGCTACCTTGTGCCCAAGCAGATGAAGAACAACGGGATCAAGCGCGAAGAGCTGTCGGTGACCGAAGACGCCATCCGCGACATCGTGCGCTTCTACACTCGTGAAGCGGGTGTCCGGGGCCTCGAGCGCGAGGTGTCGAAGGTCTGCCGCAAGGTTGTCAAGGCGCTGGTCCTGGGCAAGCGCAAGGCCAAGGTGGTGGTGAACGCCAAGAACATCGACAAATACCTGGGCGTGCGCAAGTACACCTTCGGGGTTGCCGAGAAGGAAAACCAGGTCGGCCAAGTGACTGGCCTTGCCTGGACCGAAGTGGGCGGCGAACTGCTGACCGTCGAAGCCGTGGCGCTGCCGGGCAAGGGCAAGATCATGACCACCGGCAAGCTCGGCGAGGTCATGCAGGAGTCCATCCAGGCGGCCTTGTCGGTGGTGCGTCGGCGTTCCAAATCGCTGGGCATCCAGGAGGATTTCTATCAGAAGTCCGACATCCACATCCACCTGCCGGAAGGTGCGATTCCGAAGGACGGTCCGTCCGCTGGCATCGCCATCTGCACCGGTCTGGTGTCGGTGTTGACCGGTATCCCGGTGCGCTGCGACGTGGCGATGACGGGCGAGATCACCCTGCGCGGTGAAGTCCTGCCGATCGGCGGCCTCAAGGAGAAGCTGCTGGCGGCGGTGCGTGGTGGCATCACCCGCGCGCTGATCCCCCAGGAGAACGTCAAGGATCTCACCGAGATCCCCGACAACGTGAAGAACGAACTGGAGATCATCCCGGTAAAGTGGATCGACCAGGTGCTGGAGCACGCGCTGGAGCGTATGCCCGAAGCGCTGCCGGACGCCCCCGCAGCGGCCGAAGTCGCCGTTGCCAAGCCGGCAGAGCCGACTGAAAACGGCGAGGTTGTGAAGCACTGACCTGCGTTGTACTGCTGCAGAAAGAGGCCGGCCGTGATGTCGGCCTTTTTTTTTTGAGTTTTCGGGAATCGGTTTCATCCCTGTCGGGGAACCGAACTTGAGTAACGTCGAGCGGCCCAAAAAACAAGGCCCTCGCGAGGAGGGCCTTGCCGGGACTGGTCCCCCCGACAGGAATCGAACCTGTATCTGGCGCTTAGGAGGCGCCCGTTCTATCCATTGAACTACGGAGAGAGGAGGGCGGCATTCTATCCCGGCTGAGCCGGAAAATGCCACGTCTTCATGCTTTCCGCGGTGTCGGGGCTGCGCCGGTTCAGGATGCGCTGACGTCCATCTGGGATTGCAGGTAGTTCTGGATGCCGACCTTGTCGACCAGTTCGAGCTGAGTCTCGAGGTAGTCGATGTGCTCTTCGGTGTCGTCGAGGATGTGCTGGAAGATATCGCGACTCACGTAGTCGCGGACGGATTCACAGTAGGCAATCGCTTCCTTCAGATGGGCATGGCCGCCTTGCTCCAGCTTCAGATCGCCCTGCAGGCACTCCGGAACGTTCTCGCCGATCAGGAGCTTGTCGAGGTTCTGGAGGTTCGGGAGGCCTTCGAGGAACAGCACGCGCTCGATGAGCATGTCGGCGTGCTTCATTTCTTCGATAGATTCTTCGTATTCGTGCTTGCCCAGTTTGCCAAGACCCCAGTTCTTGTACATGCGCGCATGCAGGAAGTACTGGTTGATGGCGGTCAACTCGATGGTGAGTTGCTTGTTCAGATGCTGGATGACCTTCTTGTCGCCTTTCATGCTGCCTCCTGGATCAAAGGAAATATTTGATTGCCGTGCTGGGAGAGCAGGGGGGCGTGCTGGTCAAGTGCTTGGTGCAGACACTGTTTGGCGCACCGGGCACACCGCCCGCACTCCTCGGTGACGCCCAACTCTACCCGAAGATCACGGAGTCGGCGAGCACCGCTAACGACGGCGGATTCGATCTGTTTTTCGGTGATGGCACGACAAACACAAACGTACATTGTCCTGTTTCCTCCAGCGCGTTTGACAGCAGGGCGTTCAGTGGATCGGATAAAGCTGCAGCACCAGCTGGATCGCCGCATACCCGCCGGCAAGCCCGACAGCCAGCCACAGCGCGATGCCTGTGGCCGAGAGGCGGGAAGCGCCGGATGAGACCGGAAGCGCGGGATGGCGGCGATAGGTGGTGAGCATCATTTTGTGAGAATCAGTTTGCCGGCACGTGTTGTACGCAAAGCATAAATCATGCCTTCATGTTCGATGTAGACGCAGTTGCGGCTCTCGAAAAGATCCTTGCTCCGGATGGGCGTATCGATGTGACCGGCTTGAACCCGTGCGGCCTCTGGGTGATGCGCAGCCTTCGCTGTTTCTTCAGGGGATGTCACGGTGGCGTTAAAGCAAATGAGAATAATTCGTATTAAACAGATTCCGCTGTCGTTCGTCAACACGCTTTTGAGGATGGTGTGACCTTGTTGCGACAGTCGCAGTGACGGCGTGACGCCAGCCAGCGCGGCCGCCAGTAGGCGGGCAGGGTAGAATCCGCAGCTTTCCCGCTTCAGCCCGGATTCACCATGCCTCTGATCACCCTCGACGATGCTTGCCTAGCCTTCGGTCACGTAGCCCTGCTCGACAAGGCGGCCTTTCAGCTCGACCCTGGTGAGCGGGTGGCGCTCATCGGGCGCAACGGCAGCGGCAAGTCGAGCCTCTTGAAGGCGCTGGCCGGGCAGGCGACGCTGGATGACGGCCGTCTCTGGCGGCAGCCGGGTGCGCGGATCGCCTACGTGCCTCAGGAGGCGGATTTCCCGCTGGCGCGCAGCGTGTTCGCCACCGTGGCCGACGGCCTCGGCGATGTGGCGCAGCTGCTGGTGGATTACCACGCGGCAACGCTGGCGGTGGCCGAGGATGCCAGTGAGGCCACGCTGGCACGGCTTGAGGACCTCCAGCACCGGGTCGAGGACGCCCAGGCCTGGCGCCTCGAGCAACGCGTCGAGCAGGTGCTTGGCCAGCTCAAGCTGTCTGGCGAGGCGGTGGTGGGTAGCCTGTCGGGTGGCGGCATCAAGCGCGTTGCGCTGGCCCGGGCGTTGGTGGGCGAGCCCGAAATGCTGCTGCTGGATGAGCCGACCAACCACCTGGACATCGATGGCATCCTGTGGCTTGAAGAATTGATCCGCGACTTCGCCGGTGCGGTGGTGGTCATCACCCACGACCGGGTTTTCCTCGACCACGTGGCGACACGCATCGTCGAACTGGATCGCGGCATCCTGTCCAGCCATCCCGGGCGTTTTTCGGAGTACCTCGCCCGCAAGGCCGACCAGCTGGACGCCGAAGAGAAGGCCAACGCCCGCTTCGACAAGCTGCTGGCCCAGGAAGAAGTGTGGATTCGCAAAGGCGTGGAGGCGCGACGGACCCGCAATGAAGGTCGGGTTCGTCGGCTGGAGGCCCTGCGCCGTGAACGGGGTGCCCGGCGCGACCGGCTGGGTTCCGTCAAGCTGGCGCTGGATCGGGGGGAGAGCAGCGGCCAGATGGTGGCCGAGCTCGAGAATGTCACCAAGCGCTTCGGCGACCGGACCATTGTGCGCGACTTCTCGACGCGCATCCTGCGGGGCGACCGCATCGGCCTGATCGGCCCCAACGGCGCAGGCAAGACGACACTGCTCAAGCTCATCCTTGGCGGGCTGGAGCCGGACGACGGCCGCGTCCGCCGCGGCACGCGCCAGACGGTGGCGTACTTCGACCAGCTCCGCGAGCAACTCGACCCGGAAGCGCCGCTCACCGAGGTCATCAGCCCGGGCTCCGACTACGTGGAGATTGCCGGCCACCGTACGCACATCATCGGCTACCTGGGTGATTTCCTGTTCTCGCCCCAGCGCGCCCGCTCACCGGTCAAGTCGCTGTCGGGAGGCGAACGCAACCGGCTGCTGCTGGCCCGGCTCTTTGCCCGGCCGGCCAACGTGCTGGTGCTCGACGAGCCGACCAACGACCTGGACATCGAGACTCTCGACCTGCTCGAAGACCTGCTGGCCCAGTACGACGGCACGGTGTTCCTGGTGAGCCACGACCGGGCCTTTCTGGACAATGTGGTGACTCAGGTGATCGCCGCCGAGGGCGACGGTCGCTGGAAGGAATACGCCGGCGGCTTTGATGACTGGCTGCGGGTGCGCAAGACCAGCGAAGCCGTCGCGCCGGCTGCGACGCCCAAGCCCGCTGCGCCGAAGAAGGAAGTTGCGCCCGCGGCGAGCAGCAAGCCGGTCAAGTTGAGCTGGAAGGAACAGCGGGAACTGGAAGCGCTGCCGGATCGCATCGCTGTGCTGGAAGATGAGCAGGGCGCGATCCAGGCCCGGCTCAACGACCCGGCCATCTACCGCGACGCGCCGCAGGAGGTGCCCCAGCTTAACGCCAGGTTGCAGGCGCTGGAGGGCGAGATCGAGACAGCGATGCTGCGCTGGGAGGAACTCGAGGCCCGTTCGGGCGGCAAGTAAGGCCACTCAGGCCGAGGGCAGGGCGCCGTCGGCGTCGCCGCCTGCAGCGAGCAGCTGCTCGATGGATTCGTGAGGCACCTGCAGGCGCGTCAGCAGGTTCTCGCGGCTGATGTGGATCAGCTTCTCGATGGCCGACAGGTCGTCGGGGATCGCGGGGTTGTCCCAGCCCTGGGCTGTGTGCCGGGCAAGGCTGTTGGCCAGCTGCACGGTGCGCACCCGGGCGTTGTCGATGTAGCGTTCGTCCATCATCGACACCAGCAGATCGGGCAGGTGCCAGTGGCGCACCAGCGCCTGCTGGAGTTCCTTGGCGGAGAAGTTGAATACCGACCGCTGGGCGATGGCCGAGCGCAGACTACGGTCGACCCGCTGGCGTTCATACACCTCCTGGGTGAGGGTCGGGGCGAAACACCAGCACAGGATTTCGGTGACTTCCGAGAGCAGCGCCGCGACCGTCACTTCATCCACATCCAGATCATGGCGCACGATCGCCCAGTCACGGGCATAGCGCGCGGCCCGGCGGGCGCGGCTGATCACCCGCAGCACGCCGACAAGGGCCTTAGGATGCTGAGCGATCTGGCTTTCAATGGTCGGCTGGTTGGCGAAGTCGCGCAAGAACGGTGAGATGCCCATCATCATGATCGCCCGCTCGATCGTGGTGATGTCGTGGTTCTGCCGGGCGCGCCGGTTGGCCTCGATATGGATCAGCACCTTCAGGGTCATCATCGGGTCCGACAGCACCAGGGCGGCCACCGTCCGGCCGTTGATGCTGTCTTCCTGTTCCAGCATCGCCTGCAGCTCCTTGACCGTGTGCTTGAGCACCGGCAAGGGTTCCTGGCTGAAGAAGGCGATGTAACTGTCGATGGTTTCGAAAGGCTGTGGAATCAGGGCCATTGTCGTGCTCCGGCGGGTGATGACCTCATTTACGGCAGGGCGGCTGCGGGATTGAGTGCTCGGGCGGACGGTGCGGCAAACAGGCCGGCAGCGGGGGCTATAATCGGACGACCAACACAAAAGGATGCCGTAGCGCGTCCATTCACGAGGAGAGCAAGAACCATGTCCAGCGTCCCGAACCCCTTCCAGGCCTTTGTTCTACGGCAGGATGAGAACCGCAAGGTACTCGCCGCGATGGAGCCGCTCACCGTCGATCAGCTCGATGCAGGTGACGTGCTGATCGAGGTGGCGTATTCCAGCGTTAATTACAAGGATGCGCTGGCCGCCACCGGCGCTGGCAAGATCATCCGGCGCTTCCCATGCGTGGGTGGCATCGACATGAGCGGAACGGTGGTCGAGAGCGCCGACCCGCGCTTCAAGCCGGGCGACGCCGTGATCGCCACCAGCTACGACATCGGCGTGGCGCATCACGGCGGTTATGCCCAGTACGCCCGCGTGCCGGCCGGCTGGGTCGTGCCGCTGCCGGACGGCCTGTCGCTGTTCGACGCGATGGCGCTGGGTACTGCCGGCTTCACCGCCGCGTTGGGGGTGGTGCGGATGGAAGACAACGGCCTGACGCCCGCCAACGGGCCGGTGATCGTGACCGGCGCGAGCGGCGGTGTGGGCGGCCTCGCCATCGACATGCTGGCGGGCCTCGGCTATCACGTGGTCGCGCTTACCGGCAAGGCGCACGAGGAGGGCTATCTCAAAGAGCTGGGCGCGGCTGAGATCAAGCTGCGCGACACCATCGATCCGGCCAAGACCCGTCCGCTGGATGTGGGCCTGTGGGCGGGGGCAGTCGATAACGTGGGTGGCGACATCCTCGCCTGGGTGCTGTCGACCATGAAACAGGCCGGCACGGTGGCCAGCATCGGCAACGCCCAGAGCATCAAGCTCGACACCACGGTGTTCCCGTTCATCCTGCGCGGCGTCAGCCTGCTCGGCATCGACTCCGGCTACATGGGCGAGCCGACCCGGACCCGCGTGTGGCAGCGCCTGGCCGGCGACCTCAAGCCGCGCCACCTCGCGTCCATGACCCGCACGGTGCCGTTTGCGGAATTGCCGGGCGTTTTTAACGACTTCATCGCTGGCAAGGTCAAGGGGCGTACGGTGATTGCCGTTAAGGGGTGAAGTCCCCAACAGTGAGTCCCCAGCATGAACGATTCAACCGATCAGGCCCTGCCGCGTGTTCTGATCATTGACGATTCCCGGATGGTCAGAGCATCGATCATCCGGCACGTGAGGGACCGCTTCGATGTACGTGAGGAGGCGGATGGGGAGGCCGGCTGGCGCACGCTGCTGGTCGACCCGACCATCCAGGCGGTGATTACCGACATCGGGATGCCCAATCTTGATGGTTACGGTCTGTTGGAACGAATCCGCTCATCGCGCCTGCTGCGCATCAACACTTTGCCGGTGGTGGTGATCTCGGGCGACGACGAGCCGGACGTGCGCGTCAAGGCCAAGAGCGCCGGCGCCACCGACTTCATCTCCAAGAGCATTGGCAACATCGAGCTGCTGGCGCGCCTTGAGGCGCTGACCCAACTGGCCCGCACTCAGCGGGATCTCGAGGAAAGCCGCGCTGCGCTGGCCTCGGCCAGCCCGGTCGATCCGGCATCCGGGCTTGCCACCCAGTCTTACCTGCGTTACCACGCCTCCCAGGAGCTGTCGCTGGCCCAGCGCAAGCACGGCGCCTTGTCGGTCATGGTGATCGAAATCGACCAGTTCGACACCCTCGTGGCCCGCTACGGCGCCCATGTGGCCCAGCTGGTCAATCGCAAGTTGTCGAAGATCATGGCCACCAAGCTACGCAAGGAGGACACCGTGGCGGAGCTTGCTCCGGCGCGCTTCGCGGTGGTCTCACCCAGCACCGACATGCTCGGCGCTTGCGGCTTCGCGATGCGTCTGCGCGGCGCCATCGAGCACATCGTGATGACCTACCGGGAGGAGCGCATCCGCATCCGCCTGACCATGGGCATCGCGGCGGCCGATCCCGAACTGCAGCAAACAGTGAGCCACCTGATAGGTGTCGCGGTCGAGCGCCTCACCGCCGGGCAGCTGGCGGGTGGCAATCGGGTGATTGGCGACAACGGCGAAGTAACACGCGAGATGCTGGCTGCACCGACACGTCCGCCGGTGAGCATCGACCAGTTGTTGCAGCACCTGGCGACCACCGGGCCGGACGTTGTGCTCCGCAATAAACTCCCCGATGCCATCCGAACCCTCCTTCCTCTGCTGGAATTGATAGAATCCGAGCACCCGTCCGGCCTGCCGCTTGCCACCCTCGCACGCGTCGCAGAAGCTGGCCTGGAAACGGTAGCGAACTAAAACGACTGAGCGGGCGCCATGACGCACCGCCGCCGCTGCCCATGTTCGGACTTTATTTGGGGGAGGAACCCATGGCTTCATACAAGGAATTTCACAAGCGCTCCATCGAAGACCGCAACGGCTTCTGGGGCGAGCAAGCCCAGCTGATCCACTGGAACAAGCAACCGGAGCAGATCTACGACTTCTCCAATCCGCCCTTCGTCAAATGGTTCAAGGGCGGTGAAACCAACCTCTGCTACAACGCCGTCGACCGCCACGCCGAATCGCACCCGGATCGCAAGGCGCTGGTGTACATCTCCACCGAGACCGACGAAGAGAAAACCTACTCGTTCTCCGAACTGCGCACTGAAGTCATGCGCATGGCGGCGATCTACCAGAGCCTCGGCGTCAAGAAGGGCGACCGCGTCCTGATCTACATGCCGATGATCGCCGAAGCCTGCTTCGCGATGCTGGCCTGTGCCCGCATCGGCGCGATCCACTCGGTGGTGTTCGGCGGTTTCGCCTCGCACTCCCTGGCCACCCGCATCGACGACGCCAAGCCCACCGTGATCGTCTCGGCCGACGCAGGCATGCGCGGCGGCCGTCCGGTGCCGTACAAGCACCTGCTGGACGAAGCCATCAGCCTGGCCGAGCACAAGCCCGCCAAGGTGCTGATGGTCAACCGTGGCCTCGACAAGGAAATGGCCGTGGTCGAAGGCCGCGACGTGGATTACGCCACCCTGCGCTCGGCCCACATGGACGCCAACGTGCCCGTCACCTGGATGGAGTCGTCTGAGCCCAGCTACATCCTCTACACCTCCGGCACTACCGGCAAGCCCAAGGGCGTGCAGCGTGACACCGGCGGCTACGCCGTGGCGCTGGCGGCCTCGATGAAGCACATCTACTGCGGCAACGCGGGCGAGACCTTCTTCTCCACCTCCGACATCGGCTGGGTGGTGGGCCACAGCTACATCATCTACGGCCCGCTGATCGCCGGCATGGCCACGATCATGTACGAAGGCACGCCGTTGCGCCCCGACGCCGGCATCTGGTGGAAGATCTGCCAGGAGCAGGAAGTCACCGTGATGTTCAGCGCCCCGACCGCCATCCGTGTGCTCAAGAAGCAGGACCCGGCCTTCCTCAAGAAGTACGACCTCTCCAAGCTGCGCGCCCTGTACTGCGCCGGCGAGCCGATGGACGAAACCTCCCACCAGTGGATGATGGACGAGCTGGGCATCCAGGTCATCGACCACTACTGGCAGACCGAAACCGGCTGGGCAATGCTGTCGCTGATGCCGGGCGTCGAGAAGCACGAAGTGCAGCTGGGTTCGCCGGGCTTCCCGGTGTATGGCTACGACGTGCGCCTGTTCCGCGACGACGGCTCCGAGTGCGGCCCCAACGAGAAGGGCATCGTCGGCGTCGTGCCGCCGCTGCCGCCGGGCTGCCTGTCCACCGTGTGGGGCGACGACAAGCGCTTCGTGTCCACCTACTTCACGCTGTTCCAGGAACCGCTGGTCTATTCCAGCTTCGACTGGGGCATCAAGGACGACGCCGGCTACTACAAGATCCTCGGCCGTACCGATGACGTGATCAACGTCGCCGGCCACCGTCTCGGCACCCGCGAGATCGAGGAAGCGGTGCAGTCCCACCCCGCAATCGCCGAAGTGGCGGTGGTGGGTGTGGCCGACCAGCTCAAGGGCCAGATGCCGATGGCCTTCGCCGTCGTCAAGGATCCGACCACCATCGACACCCCCGAGAAGGTCGTGGCCCTCGAAAAGGCCGTGATGAAGATCGTGGATGGCAGCCTCGGCGCCATCGCCCGCCCGGCCCGCGTGCACTTCATCTCCGGTCTGCCGAAAACCCGCTCCGGCAAGATGCTGCGTCGGTCGATCCAGGCGCTGGCCGAAGGCCGCGATCCGGGCGATCTGACCACCATCGAAGATCCGAGCACCCTGGAGCAGATCAAGGCCGCGCTGACTGCCTGATCCCGTTTCCGTGCAACACGAAAGCCGACCGCCTCGCCGGTCGGCTTTTTTTTCTGGATTTGGCCGCGTATGCGCAGATACCTGATTCCGCTCCTGGCCCTCGGATGCGGCCTTGCTGCAACGCCGGCGGCCGCCAAGGAGCGCATCCATTGTCACACCACCTACGGCGGCGAGACCCAGCTCCATGTGGCGCTCCCCGTGACCTCGCCCTATGGCGTGGAGAGCGTGCCCATCGGCAGTCACTTCCTGTTCCGCGTCGTGTTCGAGGGCCAGCCGCGCGAGCTCGCGGCGGTCAAGATCTACACCTACGCCGACCTCGATCACGGCCCGGTGCCCATTCACCAGTCCACCCATCCCTTGCCGCTGGCCAACCGTGCGTCCTATGGTTTCACGGGCCTTCAGCGGGTGTACGAACCCCGGCGCGACAGCGAACTCGAATACTGGTGCGAGCGTGTGGGAGGAGGGCGGCGATGAGCGTTCGAAAGCGGCTCGCGGCAGTGGCACTGCTGGTGATGGCGTCTGCCGCGTGGGCAGATACCGTCAGCCTGATCTTCGCTGGTGACGTGATGCTCGACGACGGGCCCGGCCGCGTGATTGCCGACGGGCGCGACCCGTTGGCGGGCGTTGCGCCGATCCTGGCCGGCGCCGACTACCGCATCGCCAACCTGGAATGCCCGGTGGCCACCACCGGCACGCCGCTCGACAACAAGATCTACAGCTTCCGCGCCCACCCGCGGGTGCTGTCGGTACTGCAGGGGCGGTTTGATGCGGTGTCGCTGGCCAATAACCATTCGGGTGATTTTGGCCCGGCAGCGTTCACCGAAACGATGTCCCACCTGGATGGTGCCGGCATCCGCCGCTTTGGCGGAGGGCGCAATCTGGTAGAGGCCCACGCACCCCTGTGGATCGAGCGCAAGGGGCTGCGCATCGCGGTGCTTGGCTACAACGAATTCAAGCCGCGGGTCTTCGAGGCCGGTGCCAGCCACCCGGGCATCGCATGGAGCGAGGACAGCCACGTGATCGCCGACATTCGCGCAGCCCGCAAGGCGGGCGCCGACCTGGTGATCCCGTTCATGCACTGGGGCTGGGAGCGCGAGCCCGAGCCCTCGGCCCGCCAGCGCGCGCTGGCCCGGCGGATGATCGACGCGGGGGCGGCGGCCGTGGTGGGCGGCCACCCCCACGTTACCCAGGGCGCAGAGGTGTATCGCGGAAAGCCCATCGTCTATAGCCTGGGCAACTTCGTGTTTGACGGCTTCGACGAATTGCCTGCAGGGCGGGTGGGCTGGCTGCTGAGGCTGGAGCTCGACCGGCGCGGTGTGGCCGCGTGGCGAACCTTCGAGGCGCGGATGGATGGCGAGGGCACGCCGTCGCCTGCATCGGGCGCCGTCACGCCCTGCGGCCGGCGGGGTGATCGCTTCGTCGGCGCGTGCCGGAACCCCTGAGCGGGGTCAGATCAAGCCCTCGAAAAGTTGTACTGGCACGATCTCGCCGGTCTTCACGTCGCCCCTGGTCTCGTCGATGACGATGAAACAATTCGCCTCGGAGAGCGAACGCAGCACTCCCGAGCCCTGGGCCGACGCCGGTTTCACTTTCCACACGCCGTCCTCGGCAAACAGCCGGCCGCGCAGGAACTCGCAGCGGCCCGCCAGCTTGCGCACCGGCGCCACGCACACGGCGGGCATCAGCGGCCGCTCGGGCAGCGGATCGACGCCAGACAGTTTGAGCAGGGCGTCGAGCACGAACTGGTAGAAGGTCACCATCACTGCCACCGGGTTGCCCGGCAGGCCAAACATCCAGGCCTTGCCGATGCGCCCGAAGGCCATCGGTCGGCCGGGCTTGATGTCGATCTTCCAGAAGCCCACCTCGCCGAGGCGTTGCATCAGATCCCTTATGAAATCGGCTTCGCCCACCGACACGCCGCCGGTGGTGAGCACCACGTCTGCATTGCCGGCTGCGGTGAGAAACGCGGTTTCGAGTTCGTCCGGACGGTCGGGCACCACGCCCATGTCGATCAGTTCGCAGCCCAGGCGGGCGAGGGCGCCGTGGAGGGTGTAACGGTTGGAGTCATAGACCTCGCCGGGCGCCAGAGGGCGGCCGACGCTGGCAAGCTCGTCGCCGGTGGAGAAGAACGCCACCCGCAGACGCCGGGTGACCGCCACTTCGGCCAGCCCGAGCGATGCGGCGATACCCAGCTCGGCTGGGCCCATGCGCTTGCCGCAGGGGATTGCCACGCCGCCTGCAGCCAGATCCTCACCGGCGCGGCGCACGTTCTGCCCTTGCCGGAGGCCGCCGGGTACGGCGATGCGTTCGCCGTCGACACGCACCACCTCCTGCACCACCACGCTGTCGGCGCCCATCGGCATCACGCCGCCCGTCATGATCCGCACTGCCTGACCGCGCCCGACGATGCCGGAAAAGCCCCGCCCGGCGTAGGCCGTGCCCACCACCTGCAGCGAAACCTCGCCGTCGGTCTGCAGGTCTTCGGCCCGCACCGCGTAGCCATCCATCGCCGAGTTGTCGTGGGCCGGCACGTTGCAGGGGGCAATGACATCCCGTGCAAGCGGGCGGCCCAGGCTGGCCCGCAGGGCCACGTATTCGTGGCCGCCCACCGGTGCCACGGCGTCGAGGATGGTCCGGCGCGCTTCAGGGACGGTCAGCGTCCGGTGGGGGGCGGCGCATCCTGGGTCGAGACTCATCGGGGGCTCCTGGCTATCGGTCGATAAGGCTGATTAGTAACATAAATCGGAACCGCTGGAATCATTGCGGCGGTGCGCATTGACACCGCCACACGTCTGCGTATGCTGCGCTGACGGCAAGTCCTCGCATGGCAGGCTGGTGTGCGCTGGACGAGACTGATGCAGCCCTGGTTCGCAGCTTGCGGGCCAATAAAAACGAGGAGACATTCATGTGGAAATCGCTTCACATCGACCCCAAGAAGTGCACCGGCTGTCTGCAATGTGAGATGGCGTGTTCGGTCGAGCACACCGGGGCCATCAATCCTTCCAAGTCACGCATCAAGGTTTTCAGCTTCGAGACCGAGGGCCGCAAGGTTCCCTACACCTGCACCCAATGTACCGAAGCGTGGTGTCTGAACGCCTGCCCGGTCGACGCGATCCGCATCGATGCGAGCACGGGCGCCAAGCAGGTGTTCGACGACGTGTGCGTCGGCTGCAAGGTGTGCACCATTGCCTGTCCGTTCGGCACGATCAATTACAACCAGGATAGCGGCAAGGTCCAGAAGTGCGACCTGTGCGGCGGCGATCCGGCCTGTGCCACGGCTTGCCCGACCGGCGCGATCACCTATGTGGATGCCGACTGGACGGGCATCGACAAGATGCGCGCGTGGGCAGCCAAGGCCAACACCGCTGTGACCGAATAAGGAGACGACCATGGCCTGGAACCGAAAAGTGCTGCGCGTCAATCTCACCACCGGCGCCTGCACCGCCGAACCCCTCAACATGGAATGGGCTCAGGACTACCTGGGCTCGCGCGGGCTCGCTACCAAGTACTTCGTCTCCGAAGTTGATCCGAAGGTCGACCCGCTGTCGCCCGACAACAAGATGATCATGTCCACCGGGCCGCTCACCGGCACGATGGCGTCCACCGGCGGTCGCTATACCGTCGTTACCAAGGGCCCGCTCACCGGCGCCATCGCCTGTTCCAACTCCGGCGGCTTTTTTGGCGCCGAGATGAAGTTTGCCGGCTGGGACATGATCATCTTCGAAGGCCGCTCGCCCAAGCCGGTCTACCTCTACCTCGAAAACGACAAGGCCGAGCTGAAGGACGCCTCCCACCTGTGGGGCACCAGCTGCTGGCACACCGAGGAAACCATCAAGCACGAGCTGCAGGACCCGCTCGTCCGTGTCTCATCCATTGGTCTCGCCGGCGAGAACCAGGTGCTGTTCAGCTGCATCGTCAATGATCTGCACCGGGCGGCGGGGCGTTCCGGCGTGGGTGCGGTGATGGGCTCGAAGAACCTCAAGGCCGTCGCCCTGCGTGGCACCAAGGGCGTGGCGAGCGTGAAGGACATGAAGGCCTTCATGAAGATCACCGCCGAGAAGAAGAAGGTGCTGGCCGACAACGCCGTCACCGGCCAGGGCCTGCCCAAGTTCGGCACACAGGTGCTGATGAACGTCATCAACGAGATGGGCGGGCTGCCAACCCGTAATCACCGCGACGTGCAGTTCGAGGACGCCGGCAAGATCTCCGCCGAGGCCATGCACGAGAAGCGCCCCACCGACAACAAGCCGCACCTGGTCACCAACGCCGCGTGCTTTGGCTGCACCATCGCCTGCGGGCGCATCTCCGAGATCGACAAGGGTCACTTCACCGTGGTGAACAAACCCGAGTACTGGGGTGCTTCCGGCGGCCTGGAGTACGAAGCCGCCTGGGCGCTGGGCGCCGCCAACGGCGTGGGCGATCTGGAAGCCCTGCAGTACGCCAACCTGCTGTGCAACGAGCAGGGCATGGACCCGATCTCCTTCGGCGCCACCATCGGTGCGGTGATGGAGTTGTACGAGATGGGCGTGCTCACCAAGGAGCAGATCGGCATCGAGGCGCCCTTTGGCTCGGCCGAGGCGCTGGCCCGGCTGTCGGAGATGACCGCCCGGGGCGAAGGCTTCGGCAAGGAGATCGGCGAAGGTTCGAAGCGGCTGTGCACCAAGTATGGCCACCCGGAGCTGTCGATGACTGTGAAGGGGCAGGAGTTCCCGGCCTACGATTCCCGCGCCATCCAGGGCATGGGCCTCACCTACGCCACGTCCAACCGCGGTGCCTGCCACCTGCGTTCGTACACCGTGGCTTCCGAAGTGCTGGGCATTCCGGTCAAGACCGACCCGCTCACCACCGATGGCAAGCCCGAGCTGGTCAAGGCCTTTCAGGATGCCACCGCGGTGTTCGATTCGGCCGGCATCTGCGTGTTCACCTCGTTTGCCTGGACGGTGGCCGACGTGCAGCCCCAGATTGAAGCCGCCTGCGAGGGCGACTGGTCGATGGACAAGCTCAACCTGATGGGCGAGCGCATCTGGAACATGGAGCGCCAGTTCAACAACGCCGCCGGCCTCACCCGCAAGGATGACGACCTGCCGCCGCGCCTCAAGACCGAGCCCGCCAAGACCGGCCCGGCCAAGGGCCTGGTGAATGGCATCGACAAGATGTTGCCGGAGTACTACGAGGTGCGCGGCTGGACCCAGGAAGGCGTACCCACGCCCGAGACGCTGGCCCGCCTCGGCCTCTGAGGGCAGCGTTAGCTGCGGTCCCCGAGCTGTTGATCCAAGGGCATCCGACGCCGGCTCCGGCCGGCGTCGTCGTGCCTGCGACATGAGGATTTCCCGATGAAGCATCTGATCCTGGGCAACGGCCCGGCTGGCGTCGTCGCCGCCGAGGCCCTCCGTCGCGCGGCGCCCCGCGACGAAATCGTGATGGTTGGCAGCGAGAACCTGCCGTCCTACTCGCGGATGGCGATTCCCTACCTGCTGGAAGGCAACATCGACGAATCCGGCACCTACCTGCGCAAGACGCCGGGCTACTTCGACGCCCTTGGCGTGCGGCTGCTGGAGGGCCGCGCGGTGGCGCTGGATGTGGCCAAGCAGACGGTGCTGTTTGCCGACGGCCATTTTGAAACCTACGACCGGCTGCTGGTGGCGACCGGCTCCCACCCGGTGCGTCCGCCGATCCCCGGCGTCGACCTGCCCGAAGTGCAGACTTGCTGGACGCTCCCCGATGCCCGCGCCATCGCCGCCCTGGCCAAGCCCGGCGCGCGGGTGCTGCAGCTGGGCGCCGGCTTCATCGGCTGCATCATCATGGAAGCCCTTGCCAAGCGTGGCGTTCAGCTCACCGTGGTGGAGATGGGCGACCGGATGGTGCCGCGGATGATGACGCCCAAGGCCGGCGGCATGATCAAGCGCTGGGTCGAGGAGCAGGGCATCCGGGTGGTCACTTCGGCGGGTGTCGAGCGCATCGACCGCGCCGAAGGGGGCGATGCGCCGCTCACCGTCAGTCTTTCCACCGGCGACAAGCTGGCCTGCGATCTGGTGATCGTCGCGGCAGGCGTCGCGCCCAACGCGGCCTTCCTCGACGCCACCCCGGTTCATGTGGCCAAGGGCGTGCTGGTGGATGCGCGGATGGAAACCTCGGTGCCCGGCATCTTTGCCGCCGGCGACGTGGCCGAGGCGCCCGATCTCTTCACCGGCGCCCATCTGGTGTCGGCCATCCAGCCCAACGCGGCCGATCAGGCGCGGGTGGCCGCCATCAACATGGCCGGCGGTAACGCGCGGATGCCCGGCGTGCTGGCGATCAACGTGCTCGATACCCTGGGCCTCATCTCCACCTCCTTCGGGCAATGGTGGGGCGACCCGGACGGGCAGGGCGTCGAGGTGGTGGACGAGGCGGCTTTCCGCTACCTTAGCCTCCAGTTCAAGGACGATGTGCTGATCGGCGCCACCTCCATCGGCATGACCCAGCACGTGGGCGCCTTGCGCGGATTGATTCAGGGCCGGCTCAAGCTGGGCCCCTGGAAGGAAGTCCTCCTCGAAGCCCCGCAGCGTTTCTTCGAGGCGTATCTGGCCGCCACCCAGCCCGATTCCATGGCCCGCCGGCAGGCCGCGGCCGCCTTTGCCTGAAAGCCTGCATGCGAGTCGTCTTCAAGCTTTTTGCCTCCCTGGCGGATTACCTGCCTGCCGACAGGCGGGGCAACATCGTGGAGCTGGACGTGGCGCCCGGTTCCACGGTGGGCGACCTCATCACCCAGTACCGGGTGCCCGAGAAGAGCGCCCATCTGGTGCTGGTCAATGGCCACTACATCCCCCCGGCGGCCCGTGCCGGGCGGGCGCTGGCCGACGGCGATGAACTAGCGATCTGGCCACCCATCGCCGGAGGCTGACCCGGCCCATGACGGAAGACGTGAGCGCGCCGGACGGTTTCGTCCGGGAGGTCGGCGCGACGCTGGCCGAGTTTGAACGCGGGCTGCGGCTGGCCGTGCCGGACGGCGTCTGGACGCCGTCGCCGGGATGCCTGAAGGTTGCGCGTAACGATGTGATCCTGCAGATCGACCTTACCGAGCTGCCCGAGCGGCGGCTCGGCCTCTTCCGCCTGCCGGTGCTCCACGCCCGCTATCGCTTTGTGGCCGGGGACGTGCCTGCCCGAGCTGCGCTGCTCGCCCACATCGACCGTGCCATGCAGCGGGGGGGCGGATGAGCGGGCTCGGTGCGGCGTTTTCCGATGCCTTTGCACTGCTCGCCGGCTTCGATCACCAGGTGGCGGAGATCGTCGCCCTGTCCATCGAGGTGAGCGGCCTCGCCGTGCTGCTGGGCACGCTCATTGGCCTGCCCCTGGGTGCCTGCCTGGGCGTGGGGTGTTTCCCCGGTCGGCAGCTGCTGGTGGTGGTGCTCAACGGCTGCATGGGCTTGCCCTCGGTGGTGGTGGGGGTGGTGGTCTATCTGGCGTTGTCGCGCTCCGGGCCGTTGGGGCAGCTTGGTTTGTTGTACTCGCCCACCGCGATGGTGATCGCCCAGACCGTGCTGGTGGTGCCGCTGATGGCCGCCATCGCCCGGCAGGTGGTTGAGGACGCCTGGCGCGACTACGAAGAAGAGCTCACCGCGATGGGTTTCCGCTGGGCCGGGCGGGTGAGGGTGCTGCTTCACGACTGCCGGCATTCGCTGATGGTGGCGGTGCTGGCGGGGCTTGGCCGGGCCATGTCGGAGGTGGGCGCGGTGATGATCGTCGGCGGCAACATCGACCGTTCCACCCGCACCATGACCACCGCCATCGCCCTGGAGACCAGCAAGGGCGACCTGCCCCTGGCGGTGGCGCTGGGCATGGTGCTGCTGGCGGTGATCCTGCTGCTCAACGGCGTGGCCTTTGCCCTGCGTCAGTGGGCGATGCGGCGCTACGCATGAGGGGGGCGGCGTGTTTCCGCTCAAGGTGACCGACCTGCGCTGGCGCGTGGCGGGCAGAGCCGTGCTGGATGGGCTCAGCCTCGAGCTGGGCGGCGACGGCATCACCATCCTGCTGGGCCCCAATGGCGCCGGCAAGAGCGTGCTGCTGCGCAGCCTGTGCGGGCTGATCGAGCCGGAATCCGGCGATATCGATTTTGGCGGCGGGCCACGGCCAGACTTTGGCGTGGCGATGGTCTTTCAGCAACCCAAGATGCTGCGGGATTCGCTGCTCGGCAATGTCGAGCTGGCCCTGCGTCCGCTGGGCGTGGCGGCCGCCGAGCGGCGTACCCGTGCCCAGGCGGTGCTGGAGCGGGTCGGCCTGGCCCACCGCGCTGCAGACAGCGCCCGCGGGCTCTCGGGTGGCGAACGTCAGCGCCTGGCCCTCGCCCGCGCGTGGGTGAAACGGCCGCGCCTGCTGCTGCTGGACGAACCCACCGCCAGCCTCGACCCCAGCTCGGTCGAGGCCATCGAACGCATCGTGCGCGAGATCCGCACCGAAGGCACCCGTATCCTGATGACCACCCACAACCTCGGCCAGGCCACCCGGCTGGCGGATGACGTGGTGTTCATGGATGCCGGCCGGGTGTGCGAGCATGCACCGGTGCAACGCTTTTTCGCCCGCCCGGCCTCCCAGGCCGCGCGGCTTTACATCCAGGGAGAACTACCATGGCGCATGGCTTTCTGAAGTTCCTCAAATCCACGCTGCTGGGTCTTGCCGCGCTGGCGTCCACCGCCCAGGCCGGCGAGACCATCGTGCTGGCCTCGACCACCTCCACCGAGCAATCCGGCCTGTTCCACTTCATCCTGCCGATCTTCGAGAAGGATTCGGGCATCGCCGTCAAGGTGGTAGCCCTGGGCACCGGCCAGGCCCTGGACGTGGGCCGGCGGGGCGATGCGGACGTGCTGCTGGTCCACGACCGGGCCGCCGAGGACAAGTTTGTGGCCGAAGGCTATGGTGTGGACCGCCGCGACGTGATGTACAACGACTTCGTGCTGGTGGGCCCGGCGGCGGATGCGGCCGGCGTGAAGGGCGCCAAGGACGCCGTGGACGCCTTCGGGCGCATCGCCCGCAAGGGCGCCAGCTGGGTGTCCCGGGGCGACCGCAGCGGCACCCACGCGGCCGAGCTGCGCTTCTGGCAGAGCGCCGGCGTCGAGCCCAAGGGGCAGGGCTGGTACAAGGAGGCCGGCGCCGGCATGGGCCCGACCCTCAACATGGCCGCCGGCATGGGCGCCTACACCCTGGCGGATCGCGGCACCTGGGCCAGCTTCAAGAACCGTCAGGACCTGGCCATCCTCTACGCGGGCGATCCCAAGCTTTACAACCCCTACGGCGTGATGCTGGTCAATCCGGCCAGGCATCCCCACGTCAAGCGCGCCGCGGGCGAGCGCTTCATCAACTGGATCACCTCGGCCGAAGGTCGCCGGGCGATCTCGGCCTACAAGATCGGCAGCGAGCAGCTGTTCTATCCGCTGCCGGCGGCGCGCTGACGAGTTGGGGCCTTTGGGCTCCCGGGTTGGGGCATGACGCTGCGAACCGGGAGCAGGTTGCTCCCAACCCGGCGCTTTTCGCTCCCGGCTGGGAGCAAAAAGCCCCCAATCGGGAGCACAACGCTCCCGGTCGGGAGCAATGTGCTCCCACCTGAAGCCAATCAGCTCCCGACCGGGAGCAGAAAGTATCCGGCCGGGAGCGAAAAGCGCCCAGGTCAGCGCAGAAAGGTCCCGGTCGGAGAGGCCGGGCTCCGGCCCCATCCGATAATCCTGGAGGTACCCGCCATGATCCCCGCGTTCCCCGTTTCCAAGCTCGCGATGCTTGTGCTTGCCGCCGCGCCCCTCGCTGCCCACGCCGCCTGCCCCACCGATCTCGAAGCCGCCGCCGTGGCCGCCGCCATCGTCGCCTGCCAGCCGGTGCCCATTCCTGCCGGCGAGATGAGCATGACCGACGGCCTGTGTGGCCGCGACAAGGTGGTGCGCTTCCTTGCTCAATCTTACGGCGACGTGGTGGGTTACAAGGCCGGCCTCACCAACCCGGCGGTGCAGAAGCGCTTCAACCACGACGCGCCCCTGCGCGGCACGCTGTTCAGATCGATGCTGGTGGCCGATGGCAGCGAACTGCCGGTGAGCTACGGCACCCGCCCGGTGTTCGAGGCCGACATGCTCGTCGAGGTGGCCGACCCGGCCGCCCTCGCCAAGGCCGGCACGCCCCTGGCGGCCCTCAAGGCGCTCAAGAGCTTCTCCCCCTTCATCGAGCTGCCCGATCTGATGGTGGCCGACCCGTCAAAACTCGGCGGCCCGATGCTGGCGATGATCAACGTGGGCGCCCGCGCCGGCGTGGTCGGCAAGGCCATCCCCATCAAGGCGACGCCCGCGCTGGCCGAGTCCTTCGCCACCATGACGGTGACCCTTGCCGACAGCACCGGCGCGGTGCTCGACACCGGCAAGGGCAGCGCCACCCTCGGCAACCCCCTCAACGCCGCCAGCTGGCTCGCCCGGGATCTCGCCGCCGCCGGCACGCCGCTGAAGCGTGGCGATCTGCTGTCCCTGGGCTCCTTCACCAAACTCTTCCCGCCCAAGCCGGGGATGGGGGTGACGGTGAAGTACGAAGGGCTGCCGGGGAGTCCGGTGGTGGGGGTGAGGTTTCGCTGAGGGTCTTTGCGGAGCCGCGGCGGGTAGAAGCGAACCGCTCAGTCCAAATTCCCATTCGCTCCGTCTGCGCCTCTATCCCGTTGAGCCCGCGCCAGGCGGTCGGCTAGATGTGAAGAGTCAAGACGTTGTTTCCGTTCCCTGGTAGCCGAGAGCTGGGGGTTTGGCAGCCGATGCCGTGGTGGGGTCGATGCCAGTTATAGAAGTGATTCCAGAGCGGCAAGGCCGCACGGCGCTG
>JAYRYA010000040.1:0-26873 GCA_041917255.1 Zoogloea sp. | reverse complement strand
CGGCGACCGCCTGGGGATCGACTTCGCCCTCGTAGGGGCAGCCCAGCGCGCACGATACGTAACCGCGCACCTTCACCCCCGCGGCCTGGGCTGCGGCCATCACCGGCTCGAAGCGCTGGAGGGATTCAGCGATGCTGCAGTTGATGTTCTTGCGGCTGAAGGATTCGGATGCGGCGCCAAACACCGCCACCTCCGTCACCCCGGCAGCCAGCGCCGCCTCGAAGCCCTGCAGGTTGGGGGTGAGCACCGGGTAATCGACGCCCGGCAGGCGCTGGATGCGGCGCAGCACCTCGCTGTTGTCGCCCATCTGGGGCACCCATTTGGGCGACACGAAGGACGTGGCTTCGATGGCCGGCAGGCCGGCTTCGCCCAGGCGGGCGATCAGTTCGACCTTGGTTTCGGTGCTGACGACCTGCTTTTCGTTCTGGAGCCCGTCGCGAGGGCCCATCTCGACGAGGCGGACGTGGGTGGGGAGAGTCATCGGATTTCCTTGGCGACGCTCGAAGGCATCGCCATAGTTTAATTGCATAGGCGTGACATTACCTGTCTTTTTTATCCGTCCGTCCTTTCTCGACCAAGAGGAGGCCGGCGCCCGCGCAGGAAATCCCCATGAACTGCGTCCAACGCAGCGACAGCCTTCGAGCCGCGTTCGTTCACCCGGCAGCCTGACTCCGAGGGGGAGAACCACACCGGCACCGACATCCACTGGTTTTTTACGAGCACGGGAATGGGGCAGTGACCACGCGTTGATCTGCCGGGCGAGTACGGCGCGACCGGTCGCTCATCCAGCAGGCGTTCTGGCGCACCAGGCCGTGCCGGAACACAAGGCCGGGCAATGGAGCACAACGGCCATGCGAACCCCGTCCGCAGACACCTGCTGGCGTCGGAAATCGAGCCGGCGACGCACCGCCAGCCCCGGTCAGCCAACGGGCTCGGGCCGACGCCGGAAGATGCGGGCGACAAATCGCCACAGCATCACGATCAGCACTACCGCCAGCACGCAGAACAGCGCCAGTGCGCCGAGGAAGATCAACGGTTGGTGGATTAGCGTCCACATCCCGCCAGCGAACAGCGCGTCCTCGCCCAGCGAGGTGACCACGTTGCTCACCGGCTCGGGCGAGGTGTTGATCGCCGCCCGGGCGCTGGCCTTGGCGAAATGGGTGCCGGCCGCGAGGGTGCCGCCAAGAAGACCCGTGACGATCTGCAACGCGCCGTCCTGATCGCCCATCACCGCGGCAGCAAGCGCGGCGCCGGCGGGGATGCGGATGAAGGTGTGAGCGGCGTCCCACAGGGAATCGAGCCACGGCAGCTTGTCGGCGAAGAACTCGACGAGCAGCAGCAGGCCCGACACCCCGAGCACCAGCGGATGGGCCAGCATGCTCAGGCCACCCGGCAGGTGCACGCCACCGAAACGCGCCAGCGCGCCGAGCACGAACACCAGGGCGTAGAGGCGCAGCCCGCTGGCCCAGCCGAGTCCGGCCGCCAGCGTAGCCAGCGAAGCCATGTCCACCGGCACGTCACGCCAGTCGAGGAGCGGCTTGACGCTGTCGGCGAGGGTGGCGGGATCGAGGCCGGCGATGTCCATCCGTCTGGCTAGGCTTTCAGGAACTGCGCGTGGTGGGCCAGGTGGTCCGCCATGAAGGTGGAGATGAAGTAGTAGCCGTGGTCGTAGCCTTCGTGCCGGCGCAGGGTGAGGGGCTGGCCGTCGGCGCAGACCTGTTCGAAGCGGTCTGGGTTGAGCTGAGTTGGCAGAAACTGATCGGCCATGCCCTGATCGACGAGAATCGGGGGGCAACGCCGACCATCCTCGACCAGCGCGCTGGCGTCGTGCTCGCGCCAGGTTTCCTTGTCAGGGCCCAGGTAGCCGCCGAAGGCTTTCTCGCCCCACGGGCACAGGCTGGGCGCGGCGATCGGCGCGAAAGCCGATACCGAGCGGTATAGCTCGGGATGCCGCAGGGCCAGGGTGAGTGCCCCGTGCCCACCCATCGAATGCCCGAAAATGCCGCAGCGCGTGAGATCGGCCGGAAAGTGCTGGCCGATGAGCTGACGCAGTTCGCCTGTGATGTAGCTCTCCATCCGCCAGTGGCGGGCCCACGGCTCGCGGGTGGCGTCGAGATAGAAGCCGGCCCCCACGCCGAAATCCCAGGCATCGGCCTCGCCGGGGATGCGCGCGTCGCGGGGGCTGGTGTCCGGCGCGACGAGCATCAGCCCCAGCTCGGCCGCCAGGCGCTGGGCGCCGGCCTTGATGGGGAAGGTCTCCTCGGTGCAGGTGAGGCCAGCGAGATAGAACAGCACCGGCACCGGCCCGTCGGCCGCCTGGGGCGGCACGAAGACCGAGAAGCGCATGGGCAGCCCGATCTCCCGCGACGGGTGACGGTAAAACCCCTGCCGGCCGCCATAGCAGAGATGCTGGGAGAGGGTTTCGAAGGCCATCGCGCGGCTCAGTAAACAACCACCGAACGGATCGATTCGCCGCGCTTCATGAGGTCGAAGCCTTCATTGATCTGGTCCAGGGTGAGGGTGTGGGTGATGAGGTCGTCGATGTTGAGCTTGCCTTCCATGTACCAGTCGACAATCTTCGGCACATCGGTACGGCCGCGGGCGCCGCCGAAGGCCGAGCCCTTCCAGACACGGCCGGTGACGAGCTGGAACGGACGGGTGGAGATTTCGGCGCCGGCCTCGGCCACACCGATGATCACCGACTGGCCCCAGCCCTTGTGGGTGCACTCCAGCGCCTGACGCATCACCTTGGTGTTGCCGATGCACTCGAAGCTGTAGTCGGCGCCGCCGTCGGTGAGCTGGACGATGTGATCGACCACGTTCTCCACGTCGCTCGGGTTGATGAAGTGGGTCATCCCGAACTTGCGGGCCATCGCCTCGCGGGCGGGGTTGAGGTCCACGCCGATGATCTTGTCGGCGCCCACCATCCTGGCGGCCTGGATCACGTTGAGGCCGATGCCACCGAGACCGAACACCACCACGTTGGCACCGGCCTCGACCTTGGCGGTGAACAGCACCGCGCCCACGCCGGTGGTCACGCCGCAACCGATGTAGCAGACCTTGTCGAAGGGCGCGTCTTCACGGATCTTCGCCAGAGCGATCTCGGGCACCACGATGTAGTTCGAGAAGGTGGAGGTGCCCATGTAGTGCAGGATCGGCTTGCCATCCAGGCTGAAGCGGCTGGTGGCGTCGGGCATCAGGCCGCGGCCCTGGGTGCTGCGGATCTTCTGGCACAGGTTGGTCTTGCGCGACAGGCAGAACTTGCACTCGCGGCATTCCGGCGTGTAGAGCGGAATCACGTGGTCGCCGGCCTTCAGCGACTTCACATCGGGGCCCACATCGACCACCACGCCGGCGCCTTCGTGTCCGAGGATGGCCGGAAACAGGCCTTCCGGATCGGCGCCGGAGAGGGTGTAGTAGTCGGTATGGCAGATGCCGGTAGCCTTGACCTCGACCAGCACTTCGCCGGCCTTCGGGCCTTCCAGGTCAACAGTTTCGACGGTGAGCGGGGCGCCGGCCTTCCAGGCAACGGCAGCACGGGTCTTCATGGGTGTTCTCCGGGGGAATGTCGGGTTGAGTGGGTGCTATAGATGTTTTTCGTCGCGGATGCGCTTGCCTACGGCAGGCGGGTGATACGCGGACATGGACCGCAGGAGCGCGAAAAGGTTGTCCTCGACGAGCAGCAAACCGCGGTTTTCCTGCTTCATGAAGCCTTCCTCGACACCCCGCTCCATCATCTGGACGAGGGGCAGGTAGTAACCTTCGACGTTGAACAGGGCCACCGGCTTGTTGTGGAAGCCAAGCTGCGCCCAGGTGAGGATCTCGAACAGTTCCTCAAACGTGCCGAGCCCGCCCGGCAGGGCGATGAAGCCGTCGGCGAGCTCGGCCATCCTCGCCTTTCGGGTGTGCATGGAATCGACCACCTCGAGCCGGGTGAGGCCTTCGTGGCCCACCTCCCAGTCCATCAGTGCGCGCGGGATGACGCCGACCACCTTGCCGCCAGCGGCCAGACAGGCATCGGCGATGACGCCCATCAGCCCGACGTTGCCGCCGCCGTAGATCAACTCGATGCCGCGCTCGGCGAGCAAGGTGCCGAGCGCCTCGGCCGCCGCCCGGTAGGCCGGGCGCACGCCAGCGCGCGAGCCACAGAACACACAGATCCGCCGCATGGCTGGCGCTCCGTCAGAAGGGGCCTTTTTCAAGCCAGCGCTCGAGTTGCGGGAGGCGATCGTTGCCCCAGAAACCCTCACCCTCGACGATGAAGTAAGGCGAGCCAAACACACCGCGGGCTTCGGCCAGATCGATCTCGGCCTTCAGGCGGGCCTTGGTGGCGGGGTCGGAGAAGGCGTCGGACACTTCCTCGCGGTTGATCTTGAGGGCGTCGGCGATGTCGAGGAGCACGCTGGTCTCGGCGATGTTGCGTCCGTCAACGAAGTAGGCTCGGAACACTGCGTGGGCAAAGGCGCGGGCCTCGTCGGGATCGCGGTCGGACAGCCACTGGAAAGCCCTGGCGGCCTGCTCGGTGTGCACCGGGTAGGGGTTGGGCTGCTTGAAGGGGATGCCGAAGAAGGCCGCGGAGCGCTCGGTGTCGCGCTGGACATACTCGGTGCGCATCAGCCCCGCCGGGATCTTCATGCCACCCTGGGGCTGAAACTGAGCATCCAGCACGATGGCGTGCCACATCACGGCACGTCCGTGGCGGGCGGCAAGTTCGTCGATCCGCTCGGAGGCCAGGTAGCCGTAGGGCGAGGAAAAGTCGAAGTAGAAATCGATGGGTGCTGACATGCGGGTCTCCGGGGAGGCGAATTTTCTGTGACGCCGGTTGCGTCGGCCAGCCGGCATTATCCATGCCGGGCGGCCGAAGGACATCACATTGCGTGTCGCCTAGAACCCGCCTTCGGCCAGCCAGCGCTCCACCTGGGGCAGCCGGTCGGCGCCCCAGAAGGCTTCACCGTCGACGATGATGAAGGGCGAGCCGAACACCCCGCGCGACAGGCCCAGATCCACCTCGGCGGCGAGGCGCGCCTTGATCTCGGTGCCGGAAAGCACGCCTGAGAGTTCATCCCGGTCGATGCCCTGGCCAGCGGCGATGTCGAGCACCGCACCGAGATCCGAGATATTCACGTCATCCACGAAATAAGCCCGGTAGGCGGTTAGGCCAAAGGCCCGTGCCTTCTGCGGGCTGCGGTCGTTGATCCACAGAAAAGCCCGCGCGGCGTGCTGGGTGGCAACCGGAAAGGTGCTGGGCTGCTTGAAGGGCAGACCGAAGTAGCGGGCCGAGCGTTCGATGTCGTGCATCGAGTAGGCGCCCTTGAGGGGAATCGACGGCAGCGGTGCCAGCCCTGTGACCTTGAAGGTGACGCCCAGCAGGAAGGGATGCCACAGCACCGTGCGCCCGTAGCGCTCGGCCAGCGCGTCGATCTTCTCGGCCGCGAAGTAACCGTAAGGCGAGGAGAAATCGAAGTAGAAGTCGATGGGAGCTGCACTGCGCCGGGGCTCTGTCATGGGTCGGTCTCCGTCTCAGGGGGTTTTGGGCCACAGAATCATCTGGGTGCAACGGAACAGCGCCAGACGCCGGCCGCTGCCGCCACTGGTGACTTCGGAATCCCACACCTGGGTGTTGCGCCCGATATGCACCGCGGTGGTGTTGCACAGGAGCACGCCATCGGTCTGGGTGCCGAAGAAGTTGGTCTTCAGTTCGATGGTGGTGAAACTGCTGGCACCTTCGGGCAGGTGGGCGCGGGTGGCGTAGCCCGCTGCGCTATCGGCCATCGCGATGATCGTCGCGGCATGGAGATAGCCGTTGGGCGCCAGCATCTCGGGGCGGATCAGCATGCGCGAGCCCATCCGACCCGGTTCGAGGGTCACGGCCTCGAAGCCGAACCAGCCCGGCAGATGACCTGCGCCTCGGGCGTTGAGGAATTCGATGTCGATGCCGTCGGCAAGCCGGGTTTCAGCCATCGCGGGTCTCCAGAATCAGCTTTCCAGGGCCTCGAGGGCGCCCAGGTAACGGGGCATGAGATCCTCACGCCGGCTCACGTTGATGCCCAGATCACGGATCAGGCCGTCCTTCAGGCCATAGACCCAACCATGCACCGTGAGGCGCTGACCACGCTTCCAGGCATCCTGGACGACGATGGTCTGGCACACATTCACCACCTGCTCGACGGTGTTGAGCTCGCACAGGCGGTCATGACGCATATCGGGCGGCAGCAGATCGACGCGGCTGACGTGTTTCACATGGACGTCCTGCACGTGTCGCAGCCACAGATCAACCAGTCCGACGCGATCCCGCTGCAGCGCCGCACGCACGCCGCCGCAACCGTAGTGACCGACGACCATGATGTGCTTGACCTTAAGGACATCGACCGCAAACTGGATCACCGAGAGGCAGTTGAGGTCGGTGTGCACCACCACGTTGGCCACGTTGCGATGGACGAAGACCTCGCCCGGCATCAGGCCGATGATCTCGTTGGCCGGCACGCGGGAATCGGAACAGCCGATCCACAGGAATTCGGGCGCCTGAAGGGTCGACAGCTTCTCGAAGTAGCCGGGATCGACCTGGCGCATGCGCCGCGCCCAGGCCAGGTTGTAGTCGAAGAGGTGGAAGAGGTTCTCGTTCTGGACTTCGGACTCGTTCCAGTTTTCAAGATCAAGTGCGAGGAACATCGCACCTTCGACGGGTGTCGGGTAGTAAGCCGGCGCCTCCTTGAAACCCAGCTCGCGGTAGAGCTTCACCGCGATGCGCATGGCCGGCAGGGTGTCGAGCATGACCTTGCGGTAGCCCAGCGTCTTGGCAGCCTTGATGGCGGCCAGCGCGAGTTCGCGACCAACGCCGGTGCCACGCAACTCCGGCTCCACGTAAAGCCGTTTCATCTCGCAGACGCCATCGGTAGCTGGGCGGATGCCTACGCAGCCGGCAGGCTTTCCATCGAGTTCGGCAAAGAACAGTCGGCCGGAGGGCGCCGAGTAGGCACCCGGCAGGGAAGCCATTTCCTCGCCGAAATTCTGGTAGCCGAGATCTACGCCCAGCCACGCAGCGTAGTTGCGGAAAAACTGGCGGACATGCTCGATCTCGGCGTGGTCATCGGCACTGAGAATACGAAGTGTTACTGGCATCGATCAATCCCATCACAAGTCGAAACAACCTGGCAGGATACTCGCTCAGCGCGGTCGTTTCACCCCCGCGCTCAGCAAGGCCTTGCCATTTTTCGAGCACGAAGCCCTTTCAGGCAGGCTTCTCCTGGCGGCCGTGCATGACCATGATCGTCTGCTGCATCACCGCACAGAGTGTCCACTCTTCAGACTTCACCGCAAAGACCTCGGCCTTGGTGATGATCAGCGTGCGCCCCGGGCGGATCACCTCGCCCCGCGCCACCAGCCGCTCGCCATCGGCCGGAGCGATCAGGTTGATCTTGTACTCGATCGTCAGCACGCTGGCGTCGGCAGGGGTCAGCGTGTTCGCTGCATAGCCGGCCGCCGAGTCGGCGATCATGCCCACGACCCCACCATGAATGAATCCGTGCTGCTGGGTCACGGTCTCCTGGAAAGGCAGGTGAATCTCGGTATAGCCGGGTTCCACCACTGCCATCTTCGCGCCGACCAGCGCCATTGCATGCTGCAAGTCGAAGCTCGCCCGGACACGGGCTGCGTAATTCGAATCGCGGGGGCGGAAGGGTTCCAGGGTCGGGCGGGTCATGGCTTAGCTCCTCTTGTTTCCGTTGCTTTCTGCGGGCACCGTTAATTACGTTTACGTAAACGTAATTTTGGTGGTAAAAAAGATCAGGCGCCTTCCGGGTTTACGGCCAGCTGCTCGGAGCATTGCTTCTCCAGGATGTCGATCTCGCCAAGCACCGCGGCGATGTCCTCTCGCTGCTGCTCCAGCGCCCGTCGTCGATCGGCGAGCACCACAAGCAGGCGCCTCAGCTGCGGCGCCGAATCGCGCAGGCCGTCGTACATGCCAAGCAGCTCGCCGATCTCGGCA
Source organism: Zoogloea sp. (assembly GCA_041917255.1). Taxonomy (GTDB): domain Bacteria; phylum Pseudomonadota; class Gammaproteobacteria; order Burkholderiales; family Rhodocyclaceae; genus Zoogloea. Next base: position 18,889 of record JAYRYA010000040.1, on the reverse strand, counting down.
AGCGACAGGCCCAGCCGTTTGCCGCGCAGGATCAGGCCCAGGCGGGTGCGATGGCGCTTGTTGTAAATCCGGTTGCGGCCAGCGCGGACGGGGGCGAGCAGGCCTTCGTCCTCGTAGAAGCGGATGGCACGCGGGGTTATCCCGAACTCGCGGGCCAGATCACCGATGGTGTAGGTTGTTTCCTCGATCATCGAATCAGTAAATCAGATTTCCGGAAGGCGGACAACGCGGCTGACGGATTTCCAGGAGAACCCGCAGCAATGAGTACCCCGACCCTCGAATATCCCTTCGACAACGTGCCCGACGTCGGCGAAACCCGCGAAGTCGCCCCCGGCGTGTCCTGGATCCGCATGCCGCTGCCCTTCGCCCTCGACCACATCAACCTGTGGCTCATCGAAGACGGTGAAGGCGTGGCGATTGTCGACACCGGTTACGCCCTCGACGCCACCCGCGACGCCTGGGAAACCATCCTCGCCCGCCTCGACCGGCCGGTGACGCGGATCATCGTCACCCACTGCCACCCGGATCACCTGGGCCTTGCCCGCTGGCTCGCCGACAAGACCGGCGCGGGCGTGGTGATGTCCCAGGGCGAATACCTGGGTGGCTGCGCCCTCTGGCATCAGCTCGACGGCTATGACGTCACCTCGATGGTGGCCCACTTTCGCCGCCACGGCCTCGACGACGACCGCGCCGCGGCGCTTGAAGGCCGTGGCAACGCCTATGCCCGCGGTGTGCCGTCGCTGCCCACCACCTACCAGCGTCTCATCGACGGCGACACGCTTTCGATCGGCGGCAGGAAGTGGCAGGTCATCGTTGGTTACGGCCACGCACCGGAGCACGTCTCCCTCTACTGCGACGCCACAAGCGTGCTGATTTCCGGCGACATGCTGCTTCCCCGGATCTCCACCAATGTGAGTGTTTTTGCTGCGACGCCACATGACGACCCGCTTGGCCGCTTCCTTGATTCGATCAGCGCTTTCAAGCGGTTGCCTGACACCGCGCTCGTGCTACCATCCCATGGAAAGCCGTTCCGCGGCATCGCCCTCAGGGTTGATCAGCTCGTCCAGCACCACGACGACCGCTGCGCGGAACTGCTTGCTGCATGCACCTTGCCCCGCAGTGCGGAAGAGATTCTTGCGACCCTCTTCCCGCGCGAGCTGGATACGCATCAGGTCATGTTCGCAATGGGGGAGGCCATCGCCCACCTGAACCACCTCGAACACAAGGGCGAGCTGGGTTGCAGGATCGGAGACGATGGGGTGATTCGTTTCGTCAAGAGCATCTAACAAGGAGTGCCCAACAATGGCTGCGCCAGAAAAAGAAGTCGCCAAGTCCGAACTGCCGGACCCGAAGGAAGTCGCCAAGACCTACGCTGAAGTCGCCCAGCGCGCTTCCAAGCTGCTGGCCGATCACATCCAGAAGCAGGTCCAGAAAGGCATCTCCGCCCCCACCGACGAACTGGGCATTGCCCAGGCCTTCATGGACATGATGGGCAAGCTGCTGGCCAACCCCTACCGTCTGGCCCAGGCCCAGATGAATCTCGTGTGGGATTACTTCTCCCTGTGGCAGCACTCCATGATGCGCTTCACCGGCATGGGCGCCAGCGCCCCGGTCGCCGCCCCCGCCAAGGACGACAAGCGCTTCAAGGACGAAGAATGGCAGGAGCACTTCCTGTTCGACTTCATCAAGCAGTCCTACCTCATCACCGCCCGCCACATCCACGACACCGTCTCCGGTGTGGACGGCCTGGACGACCAGACCCAGAAAAAGGTCAACTTCTACACCCGCCAGTACATCGACGCCCTGTCGCCGTCCAACTTCGCCCTGACCAACCCGGAAGTCTTCCGCGAGACCGTCAAGAGCCACGGCCAGAACCTCATCAAGGGCCTCAACAACCTGCTGCGCGACGTGGAAGAAGGCGACGGCAACCTGCGTGTCAAGATGACCGACACCACCGCCTTCGAGCTGGGCCGCAACGTGGCCACCACGCCGGGCAAGGTCGTCTTCCAGACCGAGATGATGCAGCTGCTGCAGTACACCCCGAGCACCCCGGACGTCTCCAAGCGCCCGCTGCTGATCGTCCCGCCCTGGATCAACAAGTTCTACATCCTCGACCTGCGCGAGAAGAACTCCTACATCAAGTGGTGCGTCGATCAGGGCCACACCGTGTTCGTGATCTCCTGGGTCAACCCGGATGAGCGCCTGGCCGAGAAGAGCTTCGACGCCTACCTGCTCGAAGGCACCCTGGCCGCCATCGACGCCATCGTCGAGCAGACCGGCGCCAAGGAAATCAACGCTGCCGGCTACTGTCTGGGCGGCACCCTGCTCGCCACCACCCTGGCCTACCTGGCTGCCAAGAAGGACAAGCGCCTGGCTTCCGGCACCTTCTTCACCACCATGACCGACTTCGCCGATCCGGGCGAACTGTCCGTCTTCCTCGACGAAGGCCAGATCTCCAGCCTCGAGAAGAAGATGTTCGAGCGCGGCTACCTCGAAGGCTCCGAAATGGCCGGCACCTTCAACATGCTGCGTGCCAACGACCTGATCTGGTCCTTCGTGGTGAACAACTACCTGATGGGCAAGGATCCGTTCCCCTTCGACCTGCTGTACTGGAACTCCGACTCCACCCGCATGCCGGCGAAGATGCACAGCTTCTACCTGCGCAACATGTACCTGCAGAACCTCCTCAAGGAGCCGGGTGGCATCGAGATCGCAGGCGTGCCCATCGATCTGTCCAAGATCAAGGCCCCGACCTACTTCATCTCCACCATCGAAGACCACATCGCCCCGTGGAAGAGCACCTACTCGGGTGCCCGCAACTTCGGCGGCAACGTGCGCTTCGTGCTGGGCGGCTCCGGCCACATCGCCGGCATCGTCAACCCGCCGGCGGCCAACAAGTACGGCTACTGGACCAACCCGGCCGCCAAGCTGCCCGCCACCGCCGACGAGTTCTTCGCTGGCGCCGAGCAGCACCCGGGCTCGTGGTGGACCGACTGGCAGGCGTGGCTGATGGATCAGGACAGCAGCAAGGTCCCGGCTCGCGACCCGGTCAACGGCAAGCTCAAGGTCCTCGAAGATGCACCGGGCTCCTTCGTCAAGTCGCGTCTCGACGCCAAGAAGAAGGCCGCCTGATCATTCGGCAGCGCCAGCAAACGAGGGGGCTTCGGCCCCCTTGTTTTTTCCTTCAAGCTCCAGCCATTCCCACCCGTCAACCGTGGCCACCCATCTGCTCGAAGCCCCACTCCCCCACGGCATGCCCGTCGTCCTGGACACCAATGTCGTGCTTTCCCTGTGGATGTTCGAGGATCCTGCCCTGGTACGCCTGCGCGCGGCGGTCGAAGCAGGCGCACTCAGGCCGTTCAGCCGAGAGGATTGCCTCGAAGAACTTGCGCGCGTGCTCGCCTATTCCCAGTTCGGTCAGCCGCCCGAACGACAGGCGACGATCATCGCCGCTTACCGGGCCCGGGTCACGCTGGTCGAACCTGTCGACCCGCCCTGCTGCGAATTGCCCAACTGCCTTGATCGCGACGATCAGAAATTCCTCGAACTCACGCGCGACAGCTGCGCCCGAGCGCTCCTGACCCGCGACAAGCTCGTGCTCAAGCTCGGGCGCCGCCCGGTCATCGCCAGTCGCTTCGCGATCCTCACGCCGGAACGCCTTCAGGCCTTACTCGACTGACGCCGAAACATGTCGGCAAGATGTCACGCCGACACACAAATTCACTTACCATTGCATTGCAACATATCCAGTCTAGTTAGACTGATCGCCCAACCTCAAGCCGGAGCATGTAATGGCCAGTGAAATCAACTTCGACATCAGCAACCTGATTACAACCTACCTGATTCCCCTCGGCTGGAAACTCGCCGGCGCCATCGCCCTGTGGATCATTGGCGGCTGGCTCATCAACATCATCGGCAATCTGTCCAACCGTGGCATGACCCGACAAAAGGTCGAGCCCACCCTGGTCCGCTACGTTGAAGCCACCCTGCGGGTAGTCATGCGCATCGTGCTGGTCATCGTGATCCTGTCGGTGTTCGGTATCGAGACAACCAGCTTTGCCGCCCTCATCGCCGCGGCTGGCGTGGCCATCGGCGTTGCGTGGAGCGGCCTGCTCTCCAACTTCGCGGCTGGCGCCTTCCTGATCATCCTGCGACCGTTCAAGGTGGGTGATTTCATCAGCGGCGCAGGCGTCACCGGCACCGTCAAGGAGATCGGCCTGTTTGCCACCACCATCGACCAGCCCGACAACGTGCGGACGACCATCGGCAACAACAAGCTGTTCTCCGACAACATCGTCAACTACACGCTGAACCCGTCCCGCCGGGTGGACCTCACCGCCCAGCTCGCCCACAGCGTCGATCCCAAGCAGGCCATGGAACTCATCCGCGCCCGCATCAAGCAGATCCCCAACGTGCTGACCGACCCGGCGCCGGACGTGGAAATCCTCGAGTTCAACGCCGCCGGCACCAAGCTGGTGGTGCGCCCCTATTGCCACAACGACCACTACTGGCAGGTGTACTTCGACACCAACAAGGCCCTGGCCGAAGTGGGTGGCGCCAACAACTGGCCGATCCCGGCACCCCATCAGGTGCTGCGTCAGCCGAGCTGATCGCCGCCCGGCGTCAGAGCGAACGCCCACTTCGGTGGGCGTTTTTCATGGCGTGCCGGCCAGCACGCGGCGCAACTGGGTGAGATAACGCAGTCCGGCAACCGCCCGGCTGCCGTACCAGGAGGCCATCTCGCCGTCGATCAGCGCGGCCGGCCGCCCTGACGCCGCGGCCACCTCGGCCAGATGCTGATCGCGAAAACGATAAGGCTCCGACGACAGGAAGACGCGCGCCACCGCTTCCAGCCACGGTGCCCCCCATTCGAAGGCCGGGTAGCGCGGTGCGTCGGCTTCGGGCAAGGTCTGCCAGCCCACCGTCGCCAGCATCGCCGAGATGTAGGTGCTGCGCGCCACGGTCATCCACGGTTCGCGCCAGATGAGGTACAGCACCTTCTCAGGTGGCAGGCTGGCGCCCACGGCCTTCGCCTCGTCCAGCGCAGCGGCAAGCTCGGCGCAAAGCCGCTCAGCCTCGGCCTCACGGCCAAAAATGGCCCCCAGCAAGCGATACACCGGCAGGTTGTCGTCCGGCGTACAGGGATGGGTGACGATCACCTGGGGCACAAAAGCCGCAATCTCCTCGACGCATTCCCGCCGGTTCTCATCCACATTGACGATCACATGAGTCGGGGCCAGCTCGCGCAGACGCGCGAGGTTCACGTCCTTGGTGCCGCCCACCTTGGGGATGGTCTTCAGGCTTGCCCGCGGATGGATGCAAAAGCCCGTCCGCCCGACCAGCTGCCCGGCCAGCCCCAGATCGCACACCAGCTCGGTGAGCGAGGGCACCAGCGAGACGATCCGCACCAGGCCGGAATGGGGCTGATGGCGATGGCCGCTTGCGTCCACCAGGAAATCTTCGTCATTGTTCTTCCTCATCATTCCGCAAGTATCTCAAGCACTGCACCGTTATTGGATAGAACGTGGAACAAGCCCCCGCGTCCGCACTCTCACCTGAAGCAAGCCATGCCTTCCAGCCACGGAGAAGATCATGAAAATCGGCGTCCCCAAGGAAACCAAGAACCATGAACATCGTGTCGGCCTGACCCCGGGCGCGGTCCGGGAGGTCGCCGCCCACGGCCATCAGGTTTTCGTCGAGACCGGTGCCGGGCTCGGCATTGGCGCCTCCGATGCCGATTACGAGCGGGCCGGAGCCACCATCAGCGCGGGCGGGGCCGAGGTCTTCGACACCGCGGAGATGATCGTCAAGGTGAAAGAGCCGCTCCCCGACGAGCAGGCCCACCTCAAACCCCACCACATTCTGTTCACCTACCTGCACCTGGCCCCCGCGCCCGACCTGGCCGAAGCGCTGCTTGCCAGCGGCGCCACCGCCATTGCCTACGAAACCGTCACTGCCCCCGGTGGCGGCCTGCCACTGCTGGCGCCGATGTCCGAAGTCGCCGGGCGGATGAGCATCCAGGCCGGCGCAGCCGCGCTCGAAAAATCCCACGGCGGGCGCGGCGTGCTGCTGGGCGGCGTCCCTGGCGTGGAGCCCGGCCGGGTCGTGGTGCTGGGCGGCGGCACGGTCGGCAACAACGCAGCCCACACTGCAGTGGGCATCGGCGCCGACGTCACCATCGTCGATAAATCCCTGGCCGTGCTGCGCCACCTGGACGAAGTGTATGGCGGACGGGTCAAGACCCTTTACGCCACCCGAGACGCCATAGAGAGCGTGCTCCCCCATGCCGATCTGGTGATCGGCGCAGTGCTGATCCCCGGCGCCACCGCGCCGAAACTGGTCACCCGTCAGATGCTGGCCATCATGAAGCCCGGCGCGGTAATCGTCGACGTGGCCATCGACCAGGGTGGCTGCTTCGAGACATCCCACCCCACCACCCATGCCGACCCGACCTTCGTCGTCGATGGCGTGGTCCATTACTGCGTCGCCAACATGCCCGGCGCGGTGGCGCGCACCGCCACCTACGCCCTCAACGCCGCAACCCTGCCTTACGTGCTGGCGCTGGCCGACAAGGGCTGGAAGGATGCACTGAAAGACGACGCCGGGCTGCGCGCCGGGCTCAACGTGTGCAACGGCCATGTCACTCACCCGTCCGTGGCCGAGGCACTCGCCAGGAAGTACCTGCCGGCCATCACCCAGCTGGGCTGAACCAGCAGGCTACAGATCGAGGCCCCGTGGCTTGCGACCTGCACGGGCAAAGACGGCATCGAACAGCCGGTTGGGCAGCGCGCGCAACAGCTTGGCAACAATCCCCATCTGCCAGGGGATCACCGTGTAGGTGGCGCCCGCGTCGATAGCCCGCACAAAACGCCGCGCGGCTTCATCCACAGGCAGCATGAAGGGCATTGGATAGCGATTGACCGCGGTCATTGGCGTCTCGATGTAGCCGGGGGCGATGGTCACCACCCGCACGCCGCTGCCGTGAAGTTCAACCCGCAGGCTTTCGAGATAGGTAATCACCGCCGCCTTGGAGGCGCTGTAGGCGCCAGCGCCGGGCAGGCCGCGGATGCCCGCCACCGACGCGATGCCCACCAGCCGCCCGCTGCCGCGGGCCCGCATGGGCGCCGCAAACGGTTGGAAGGTAGCCACCATGCCCAGCAGGTTGGTGCGCATCACCCGCTCGAAGGCGGGCAGGTCGTCGGCTTCTTCCGTCAGCGTGCCCACCGACACGCCGGCGTTGGCGATCACCACATCCGGCAGGCCGAAGCGCGCCACAAAATCCGCTGCCGCGGCTTGCATGGCCGCGCCGTCGGCCACATCGCCGATGTAGATGGCGTGCTCGCCGGGCAGGCTCGCCACCAGCGCAGTGAGGGCGTCGGGGCGCCGGGCGACGAGGCCCAGCACCGCGCCCCGCGCGGCGTAATGGCGTGCCAGCGCGGCGCCGATGCCGCTGGAGGCACCGGTGATGAAGACGCGTTCAGTCACGGGACGAAGAGGGAAAGAACGCCGCCCGACGGGGAAGAAGTCAGGCGGCGGGGCGGGCCTACTTGCGGCCCTGTTCGCTGCGGGCGCGGGCGATCAGCTGATCGGCCACCTTGAGCGCCGCCTCGTGGGTGCCGGCGAGGGAGCCGGAGGTGAAGTACTTGCCGTCAATCACCAACGTGGGCACACCGTCGATCTTGTAGGCGCGGGCGATCTCCTCGAAGCGCTTGACCCGCACATTGGTACTGAAGCCCTTGTAAGCGTCGGAGAACTTCTTCGCATCCACGCCCTTCTTGACGGCCCATTCCTGGGCAACGGCCTCGGTGTTGAGCGGCAGCTTCTCGGACTGCACGGCATCGAAGATCTGGCCGTGCAGGCGATGCAGATCGCCGGTGGCGTCGAGGGTGGCGTAAAGTCGGGCAAGGCCCACCAGCATCTGCTGACCCCACATCACCGGGACACGGGTGAACACCACGTCGGACGGCAGCTTCTTGACCCAGATGTCGAGCAGCGGATCGAAGGCGCGGCAGTGCGGGCAGCCGTAGTGGAAGAACTCCAGCACTTCGACCTTCCCCTTGGCCTCGGTGGGCTGGGGTGGCGAAACGAGTTCGAAGCCCTTGCCACTCCCCTGCGACCAGACAGGCAGACCAACGCCACCGAGGGCCGCAAGGGCAGAGAGCTGTTTGAGGACGTCACGACGCTGCATCAGGGTTTCTCCTTCGTTCCAAAGGACTCATTGAGCGGCCGGAGCCGGCTTTGGTTCCTTGGGTTTGATCTTCACGATGGCGGTGTTGATGCCATTGGCGCTGAGATTGTCCCGCGCCTTGGTCATCGTCTCCTGGCCAAGATAGGGACCGGTGCGTACCCGGTGCATCGTGCCCCTGTCGGGCACTTCGATCTTCTGGACGCTGGCCTCCACCCCCATCAACGCAAGACGCGCCTTCAGGTTGTCCGCCTCAGAGGGATCTTCGAAGGCACCCGCCTGGAGGTAGAACTTCTCGGGCGGGGGCGCCGGCTTGTCGAGCAGCGCCGCCTCGGCCCTGGCGCGCTCGGCGCTGTCCATGCCTTCGGTAGGCTTGGGCTTGTCGGCCTTCGCGGTCTCGGCCGCCTTGTCGGTCTTGTCCTTGGCGGGCTTGTCGGTCTTCACGACCTCGGTGGTCTCCTCAGGCTTGGTGGGCGCCGGCAGCGCATCCGCCCCCTTGGGTAGCACGTTGTAGAAGTCGAAGCGGGGTTTCTCCACGGGCTTGTCGCCGGCCTTGCCGGGCAGCGCGATGGGCTCACCGCCCTGGGGCTTCGGCGGCGGATTGATGGCCCGCTCCTCGCCGCCCTTGGGCTTGCTGAAAGGCGACGACGCAGTGAAGTACAGCGCGATCCCGGCAGCCACCAGGGCCCCCAGGATCAGGCCGACGAAGATACCCACGAGGGTGCCGCCGCGGCTGCCCGATTTGGGTTTCTTGGTTTGGGGACGTGGCTTGAGATCGCGACTCATGGATGGAGAAGTCCGGAATTACATCGAATCGGGAGCAGAAACGCCAAGCAGCGCGAGTCCATTGCGGATCACCTGACGCACCGCGGCAGCCAGGGCCAGACGGGCCAGCTTGAGCCCTTCGTCGTCCACCAGCATGCGCTCGGCGTTGTAGTAGCTGTGGAACTCGCCGGCCAGATCCTTCAGGTAGAAGGCGATCTGGTGCGGCGCGTAGTCTGACGCGGCGCTCTGGACGACCTCCGGGAAGGCAGTAAGGCGGGCGCACAGAGCGAGTTCGCGCTCGTTATCGAGGCGGCCCAGATCGGCGTCGGCCAGATCGGCGAGGACGCCGTTCCACTGGCCCAGCACCGAGCACAGGCGGGCGTGGGCGTACTGGATGTAGTACACCGGGTTCTCGTTGCTCTGGCTCTTGGCGAGGTCGAGGTCGAAATCCAGGTGCTGGTCGGCCTTGCGCAGCACGTAGAAGAAACGGCAGGCGTCGTTGCCGACTTCGTTGCGCAGCTCGCGCAGAGTGACGAACTCGCCGGAGCGGGTGGACATGGCCGCTTTCTGGCCGTCACGATAGAGCACCGCAAACTGCACCAGTGCCACGTCGAGCTTCTCGGGCGGCAGGCCCAGCGCCGTGAGCGCGCCCTTGACGCGGGGAATGTAGCCGTGGTGGTCGGCGCCCCAGATATCGATGATGCGGTCGAAGCCACGCTCGTACTTGTTGGCGTGGTAGGCGATGTCGGACGCGAAATAGGTGTAGAGGCCGTTCTCACGCTGGACGACGCGGTCCTTCTCGTCGCCGAAGGCGGTGGAGCGGAACCACTTGGCACCGTCCTGTTCGTAGAGGTGGCCGCGGGCTTCCAGCTCGGCCACAGCCTTCTCCACGAGACCGGTATCGAACAGCGAGCGCTCCGAGAACCACATGTCGAAGGTGACGCCGAACTCCTTGAGATCCTCACGGCCGTCGCCGAGCTGCTCGTTGAGCGCGAAGCCATGCACCCAGGCGTAATCGGGCCCGAGCAGGCGCTTGGCGTTGGCGATCAGGGCGTCCAGGTGGCCTTCCTTGTCGGCCTCGACCGACGGGGCGTCGGCCAACACGTCGGCGGCGGAAACCCGAGCGAAGCGGTCGGCATGGCCGGTCCTGATCTGGGCGGCCATGTCCTTCACGTAGTCGCCCTGGTAGGCGTTGGGCGGGAAGGGGATGGCGACGCCGAAGAGGTCGAGGTAACGCAACCAGGTGGACAGCGCGAGGATGTCCATCTGCCGGCCGGCGTCATTGATGTAGTACTCGCGGGTCACGTCGAAGCCGGCGAAATCCAGCACGTCGGCCAGCGACGCGCCATACGCGGCACCGCGGCCGTGGCCTACGTGGAGCGGGCCGGTGGGGTTGGCCGAGACGAACTCGACCTGCACCTTCACCCCGGCCTTCACGCCGCGCCCATAGGCTTCGCCGGCACCCAGCACCGCGCCGACCACCGCCGTCTTGGCATCGGAGACGAGGGTGAAGTTGATGAAACCGGCGCCAGCCACTTCCGCTTTGGCGACCAGCGGCGACTTGGGCAGCTCGGCCAGCAGCAGCGCAGCGAGTTCGCGGGGATTGCGCTTCAACGGCTTGGCCAGTTGCAGCGCCAGGTTGCTCGCAAAATCCCCGTGACCGGCCTGCTTGGGCCGCTCAAGGTTGATCGGGGTTTCGGCCTGGTCGGGCGCGACACTGATGAGGGCGGCACGCAGGAGGTCGGCAAGCTGGGTTTTCGGATCGGCGCTCATGGCAAATACTGCGACTAAAAGCACAGGATTATATCCAAGCGCCGCGCGTCCCGCCTGCCATGCAAACTTTCGTGCGAATTAAGCCTGCCGACAAAGCGCTTTCGACGTGGCAAACTTGCCTTGTGAGCACTTTTGACTTCCGATTTCCGGTCCGCGTCGCAGCATTCGCTGCCAGCCTGCTGGTGGCGTCGGGTGCCTGCGCCGACGCGCCCACCCTCGACTGGCGCCTGCCGCTGCCTGCGGGCCAAGGCTGGCGGATCATCGAGCTGCGCGAGGGCAACGGCATCCGCCACGAGGAATACGTGCCCCGCGGCCAGGGCATCGAGGACTACCGCGACCGCCTGCTGGTCCAACGGGCCGACGCCCAGGACATGAGCCCGGAGGTCTACCTCGGCCACATCGCCGCGGGCCTCGCCAAACATTGCCCGGCCTTCACCACCAGCGGCCTCGTCAGCGGCGCCCGCGACGGGCTGGCCCATGCCACCCGTACCGCCTACTGCAGCCGCTTCGGTGACCGCCCCTACGGCTATGTGGTGGCCCAAAAGGCGATCCGTGACGGCGAATTCCTGTTCGTGGTCGAGCGCGAATGGCGGCTGCCGCCCTTTACCGTGGATGCCGCCGGCGCGGTGGATTTCGGCGCCAACGACGCTGCCCAGAAACGCGAGATCAACCAGACGGTCCGCTGGCTCACCGAACAGGTCCACCCGGTTGCCGCGCAGCCCGCTCCGGGCCCGGCACCGGCGCGCGCCCGCACCAGGCGCTGAAGCGCCCGCCCGCCTTCCGCCAGCCCGGCTTTCGGGGCACAATCCGCGTTTTCCTTCAAGCCTTTCGCCGTGCGCCTCTTCCGACTCGTCAAGATCGTCTCCGTCAGCCTGAAATACGGCCTCGACCAGATGATCCTCTCCAGCGAGCCGACCGGCCGGCTGGCCTGGCTGGCGCGCGCGCTGCACTTCGGCCGCCGCTTCGACGAGCCCTCCGGGGCCCGACTACGTCAGGCCCTCGAATCCCTCGGCCCGATCTTCGTCAAGTTCGGCCAGATGCTGTCCACCCGGCGCGACCTGCTGCCGCCTGCCATCGCCGAAGAACTCGCCCGCCTCCAGGACCGCGTTCCACCCTTTTCCAGCGACGAAGCCCTGGCCCAGCTCGAAGCCGCCTACGGCAAGCACGCCGACGAGGTCTTCGCCCGCTTCGAGCGCGACCCCATCGCCTCGGCATCGATCGCCCAGGTGCATTTTGCGGAGCTGCCCGACGGTACCGAGGTCGCGGTCAAGATCCTGCGTCCCGGCATCGCCCCGGTGATCGCCCACGATCTGGCCCTGCTCGACGCCGCCGCGACCATCCTCGAAAAAGTCTGGCCCGAAGGCCGCCGCCTCAAGCCGCGGGAGGTCGTCGCCGAGTTCTCGAAGTATCTGCGCGACGAACTCGACCTGATGCGCGAGGCCGCCAACTGCTCGCAGCTACGGCGCAACTTCAAGGATTCCGAGCTGCTGGTGGTGCCCGAAGTCCACTGGGACTGGTGCGCCACCAACGTGATGGTGATGGAGCGGATGAAGGGCATCCCCATCTCCCAGCTTGACGCCCTGCGCAAGGCCGGCATCGACCTCAAGGCACTGTCCCGCGCTGGGGTGGAGATTTTCTTCACGCAGGTGTTCCGCGACGGCTTCTTCCACGCCGACATGCACCCGGGCAACATCTTCGTCGCCACCGACGGCGCCGCCCGCGGGCGCTACATCGCGCTGGATTTCGGGATCATCGGCACCCTCAACGATTCCGACAAAAAATACCTCGCCACCAACTTCCTGGCCTTCTTCCAGCGGGATTACCGACGCGTGGCGCTGGCCCACATCGAGGCCGGCTGGGTGCCTGCCCACACCCGCGCCGACGAGTTCGAAGGCGCCATCCGCGCGGTGTGCGAACCCATCTTCGACCGCCCCCTGAAGGACATCTCCTTCGGCAAGACATTGCTGCGCCTGTTCCAGACCGCCCGTCGCTTCGAGATGGAAGTCCAGCCCCAACTGGTGCTGCTGCAGAAGACGCTGCTCAACATCGAAGGCCTTGGCCGCCAGCTCGACCCGGATCTCGATCTGTGGAAGACCGCCAAGCCCTTCCTCGAGCGCTGGATGAATGACCAGATCGGCTGGCGCGCCCTCGTCCGCCACATGAAGGACGAAGCCCCCGCCTGGGCCGCCACCCTGCCCCAGCTACCGCGCCTCGTACATCAGGCGCTGGCCTCCGAGAAGCGCGACGACGCGGTCCGCGCCGAGATCGCCCGCCTCACCGCCGCCAACACCCGCCAGCGCCGCTGGCTCATCGGTGCGGGCGTGGTCATCGCCGCCCTCACTGCGTTTGAAGCCTGGCGCTGGCTGGCCTGACAACTTCTGTCTCGCCGCCCGCCCCGCCAGCCATCGCAACAATCGGACGGCTACCATTTGCCGCCTGAGCTGCACCGCAGGCAGCCTGTCCACGACGCATCCAGCCCCGCCCGCCCGCGCTGAACAAACGCCCGCTGGCGTGCTCCAACAAGCATCGTCCGCCGCACTCGAAGGAACATCATGCCAGCCCCGTTCGTGCCTCCCCGCCCGGTCCGTATCGTCGGTGTCGGCTCCTGCCTCGGCGCACCGATCTTCGGCCCCGCCGCTGGCCCCCGCGCCCTGCGCGACTACGGCATCGAACCGCGCCTCAACCAGCGCGGCATCCTCGCCCGCTGGCAGACCCTGCTCGAACCCTCCGCCCCCAAGCCGCCCCACCCGCCGATGCACGAACGTCTCGGCACCGTGAGCCACTTGCTCCATGATCTGGCCGACATCACCGCCGCCATCTGCGCCGAAGATGCCATTCCGCTGGTGCTCGGCGGCGACCACGTCATCGGTGCCGGCACGTGGCGCGGCGTGGCCCGCCATCTGGCGCCCCGCGGCAAGCTCGGCCTCATCTGGGTGGACGCCCACATGGACGCCCACACCCCCCAGACCACCCACTCCGGCAACATCCACGGCATGCCGCTGGCGGCCCTGCTGGGCATCGGCGACGAGGCCCTCACCGGCCTGCCCGGCCCGCACCTCGACCCGGCCCATGTGGTGATCGTCGGCGCCCGCTCGTGGGAGCCCGAGGAGCCGAAGCTGCTCGAAAAGCTCGGCGTGAAGATCTTCTACATGCCCGAAGTTCGCGCCCGGGGCCTCGCCGCGGTGATGTGCGACGCCATGGCCATCGTCCGCGACGGCACCGCCGGCTTCGGCGTGTCGGTCGACCTGGATTCGATGGACTGCGCCAAGCTGCCCGCCACCACCTGCCGCGAACCCGACGGCCTCGACCCGCAGGAGCTGGTGGACACCCTCCACGGCCTGCGCAGCTGCGCCGATTTCGTCGGGCTGGAGATCGTCGAATACGTGCCCGAACGCGACCACGGCGACAGTGGCGCCCACTGGGTGGTCGAACTCGCCGCCGCCGCCCTCGGACCCACCACCGCCCAGCTGCGCCACGGGGAAGACACCTTCGGCGCCCGCAACTACGCGCCGCTGCCGGTGGTCTTCAGCCGCGGCGAGGGCCCATGGCTCTGGGACGTGGAAGGCCGCCGCTACCTGGACATGATGAGCGCTTACTCGGCGGTGAGCTTCGGCCACAGCCACCCGCGGCTGGTGCGCGCCCTCACCGAACAGGCCGGCCGCCTCGCCCTCACCTCCCGCGCTTACTCCAACGACCGCCTGCCGCTAATGCTCGAACGCCTGTCGGCGCTCTTGGGCTACGACCGGGCCCTGCCGGTCAACACCGGCGTCGAAGCCGTCGAGACCGCCATCAAGGCCGCCCGTAAATGGGCCCACACCATCAAGGGCGTGCCCGAAGGCCAAGCCGAGATCATCGTGTGCGCCGGTAACTTCCACGGCCGCACCACCACCGTCGTCGGCTTCTCGTCCGAAGCCCAGTACCGGGCCGGCTTCGGCCCCTTCGCGCCGGGCTTCACAACCATCCCCTTCGGCGACGCCGACGCCCTCGAAACCGCTATCGGCCCCCACACCGCGGCCTTCCTGTTCGAGCCGATCCAGGGCGAAGGCGGCATCAACATCCCGCCCGCCGGCTGGCTCACCCGTTGCGCGGAGATCTGCCGCACCCGCAACGTGCTGCTGATTGCCGACGAGGTGCAGACCGGCCTCGGCCGCACCGGCAAGCTGCTGGCCGTCGATCACGAAGGGGTGCGCCCGGATGGCGTCATCCTCGGCAAGGCCCTCGGCGGCGGCCTGCTGCCGGTCGCCGCCTTCCTCGCCGACGAACGCCTGATGCAGGTCTTCCACCCCGGCGACCACGGTTCCACCTTCGGCGGCAACCCGCTCGCCGCCGCGGTGGCCAGCGAAGCCCTGGCCCTCTTGGCCGACGAGAAGCTCGCCGAGCGCGCCGCCCGCCTGGGCGAGATCTTCCTCGCCCGTCTGCAGGCCATCGACAACCCGCTGATCCGCCAGGTGCGGGGCCGTGGCCTCCTCATCGGCATGGAGCTGGACATCACCCGCGTCACCGCCCGCACCGCCGCCGAATGGCTGCTCGCCCGCGGCTTGATGACCAAGGACACCCACGACAGCGTACTGCGCTTTGCCCCGCCGCTGATCGTTGACGAACCCACACTGTTGAAGGCCGCCGAAGTCGTCGGCGACGCCCTCGGCGACCTTGCCCGCCGCACCGCCTGATACAAAGCCATGAGCGAAAAACTCGACCGACTCGTCCTCGAAGCCCGTCGCGCCGCCGACAAGCGCGCCGAGGGCTACCGCGAAAAAGCCCTCAAGATCTACCCGTGGGTCTGCGGCCGCTGCGCCCGCAGCTTCACCCACACCAACCTGCGCGAACTCACCGTCCACCACCGCGACCACAACCACGACAACAACCCGCCCGACGGCAGCAACTGGGAGCTCTTGTGCGTGTATTGCCACGACAACGAACACCAGCGCCAACTCGAAGCCACCCAGGGCAACGTCACGGCCAAACAGCCCGGCAAGGCCGCAACCCATTCACCGTTTGCGGGGCTGGCGGGGTTGTTGAAGAAGGACTGAAGGGAAAGAAGGAAAGGCGGCCTGGCGGGAAAGCCCTCAGCAAATCCATTGATGACCCTTCACTTTGGCCCTCATCCGTTTGCCTTGTGCTTCGACAGCAACGCCGAAACTCGTTCGGCGACTATTGGCTCACTTGGCCTGCAGGGATACATCTCGCGGCAAGCAGCGGCCCGGCGCAGCAATTTTTCAATTGCTTCGAGCCATTGATTCAATATGCGGAAGATTTAAGCTCGAGCCTTTCGGGAAATCGCTGCGGCGGCGCCGAATCAAGCCAGCCCGGCCAGCATTCGGGCTGGGAGGGGCCGGCGACACGCTGGCACGGCTTCACCCAGACCTGGAAGGTTTGGCCATTTTTCTGGCGCGCTCTGGCTTCAGGGCTGCCGCAGCCACCCCGAGGGCATTGCCTGAGCACAAATGACGTTCACGGTCAGCCACTGGCCGGCCCAATGTTCACCGCCCTCGCTTCTGTGTCGCTTCCTGCATTTTTTGGGTGAACGCTGGAAGCGCGCAAGGTGATGGACATGGTCAAGGTTTTCGAAAGGCGTCGAACGGACGTCTCGTGAATGGTGGGTGGGAGGGACCGGCTCCCGCAGCTACGCGAACAACATCGCGCTTTGACCATCTTGCGGCCACCGTCACCCGTGACTCGATGTCTTGTAGCGATGCGCCAACAGCACTTCGGTACAGTGGTTGATGGCATGCAGGTCACTGCGGCAGCCCTGCCCCCTCCCCGAAGTAGTACCAGAGTAGTATTTCCCGCCGCCCACCCGGCTGGCCTAATGGACTCAATCCCCAACCCTTCGAGAAGGAGTCAATGATGAGTTCATGGAGACTGTCGGTTCTGGCAGACCGCCACCGCGCCCTCGGGTCCAAGCTGGAAGACTGGAACGGCATGGGCACCGCGTGGACCTACGACACCTCGCTCGCCGATGAGCATGCGGCGATCCGCACCCGTGCCGGGCTGATGGATGTGTCGGGCCTGAAGAAGATGCATATCGTCGGCCCCCACGCCGAGGCGCTGATCAACTTTGCCACCACCCGCAACGTGAGCAAGCTCTACCCGGGCAAGTCGGTGTATGCCTGCATGCTCAACGAGGCCGGCAAGTTCATCGACGACTGCGTGATCTACCGTAACGGGCCCAACGCCTTCATGGTGGTGCATGGCTCGGGTGCGGGGCATGAGATCCTGACCCGCGGCGCGGTGGGCCGCAACGTGACGGTGCTGTTCGACGACGACCTGCACGATCTCTCGCTGCAGGGCCCGGTGGCGGTGGATTACCTGGCCAAGCACGTGCCGGGCATCCGCGATCTGCCCTACTTCCATCACATGCAGACGACCCTCTTCGGCCGCCCGGTGATGCTCTCGCGCACCGGCTACACCGGCGAGCGCGGCTACGAGATCTTCTGCAAGGCGGCCGACGCCCCGCTGATCTGGGACACCATCGTGGCCGAGGGCAAGGAGATGGGCATCATGCCGTGCTCGTTCACCGCGCTGGACTGGCTGCGGGTCGAGAGCTACCTGCTGTTCTACCCCTACGACAACTCCGACATGTACCCGATGGAGGGCGAGCCCATCGGCGACAGCCTGTGGGAGCTGGGGCTGGATTTCACCGTGTCGCCGGGCAAGAAGGAGTTCCGCGGCGCGGCCGAGCACTACCGGCTGCAGGGCAAGGAGCGCTTCAGGATCTTCGGCGTCGAGCTGGCCAGCCGCGAGGCCGCCCAAGCCGGCGACGCGCTCTACGACGGCGACACCAAGGTCGGCTTCGTCACCTGCGGGATGTACTCGCGCCTCACCGAGCGTTCGATGGCCATCGCGCGCCTCGACCCGGCCTACGCCGAGACGGGCATCAAGCTCGAATTGCGCGGCGCCAGCCTCACCTGTGCGGCCACCACCCACACCCTGCCCTTCGACGATCCGGACAAGACCAAGCGCACCGCCAAGGGCTGAGGCCGTCGCCCGCCCCTTTCGCCCGCCCCTTGCGCGATATCCCGCGCCACCCCGAACGGCCCGTCAGAGGCCCAGTAAAAGGAACAGCCCCATGAGTACCCCCAACCCCAGACGTTACACCCTGTCGCTATCGTGCCCGGATCGCGTGGGCATCGTCGCCGCGGTGAGCAGCTTCCTGGCCCAGCACAAGGGCTGGATCACCGAGGCCAGCCACCACGCTGACCCCGAGGCGATGCGCTTCTTCATGCGCCAGGAGATCCTCGCCGATTCGCTGCCCTTCGGCATCGCGGCCTTCCGCGACAAGTTCTTCCCCATCGCCCGCGAGTTCGACATGGACTGGTCGATCAGCGACAGCGCGCGCAAGAAGCGGGTGGTGATCCTGGTCTCCAAGCAGGAGCACTGCCTGTACGACCTGTTCGCCCGCTGGCAGTCGGGCGACCTGGACATCGACATCCCCTGCGTGATCTCCAACCACGAGACCTTCCGCGGCTTTGTGGAGTGGCACGGCATCCCCTTCCACCACGTGCCGGTGACGCCCGACAACAAGCCCGCCGCCTACGCCAAGGTCGAAGAGCTCTTCAAGGAAGCCGAGGGCGACGTGATGGTGCTGGCCCGCTACATGCAGATCCTGTCGCCGGAGCTGTGCGCCAACTACCCCGGCCAGATCATCAACATCCACCACAGCTTCCTGCCCAGCTTCGTGGGTGCCAAGCCCTACCACCAGGCCTACACCCGGGGCGTGAAGCTGATCGGCGCCACCTGCCACTACGTGACCAGCGAGCTGGATCAGGGCCCGATCATCGAGCAGGACGTGATCCGCGTGGATCACTCCGACGCCCCGGATGACCTCGTGCGCTACGGCAAGGACATCGAGAAAGCCGTACTCGCCCGTGGCCTGCGCTACCACCTGGAAGACCGGGTGCTGGTGCATGGCAACAAGACGGTGGTGTTCCGCTGAGCCGCATCCGTCGGGTTACGCCCAGTGGGCTAACCCGACCTACGAAATTACGAAACCGACTTAACCATTTGCCGGGGCGCTCCGACACCGGATCGCCCCGATTTCTTTCAAGGAGACGGATGCCATGACGGCCCGCATCATCGACGGCAAGGCGCTGTCGAAAACCCTTCGGGAAGGCTTCAAGACGCGTGTGGCGCAGCTGGGCGCCCAGGGCGTGCAGCCCGGCCTGG
>JAYRYA010000039.1:0-26970 GCA_041917255.1 Zoogloea sp. | reverse complement strand
GGTGCGTATGTCATCAGGGCCGGAGCCGACGGGCGCCAAAGTAGGCCGGATAGATTCCTGCAGGCTTGTCCATCAAACCAACAGCACTTTCGTCTTGCAAAATCGGGGGAGTCCATAGATTCACGTTGGGCAGGGTCACGTGCCAGAAGGTCTGCCAGCCCCGCGCGCCCAGCACCACGGCGGCCTCTTCCTCTTCCTTGCCCTGGGCTTCCATCAGCGGGATCAGCTCCCGCGCCACGAACGGAAAGGTCACGAAGACGGTGGCCAGCACGATGCCCGGCACCGCGAATATCACCTTTACGTCGTGATCCGACAGCCACGGGCCGAACCAGCCCTGGGCGCCAAACACCAGCACGTAGATCAGGCCCGACACCACCGGCGACACCGAGAACGGCAAGTCGATCAGGGTGATCAGGAAGTGCTTGCCCCGAAACTCGAACTTGGTGATCGACCACGCCGCAGCCACGCCGAAGACGAGGTTGAGCGGCACCGAGATCGCCGCGGCGATGAGGGTCAGCTTGATCGCCGACCGGGCGTCGGGGTCGAGCAGTGCCCCCCAGTAGGTGTCCCAGCCCTTGCGCAGCGCTTCAAAAAAGACGGCGATGAGCGGCAGCAGCAGGAACACCGCGAAGAAGGTCAGCGACACCCCGATGATGGCCCACTTGACGAGGGTCGGCTCACGGGTGGCGGCCTTGGATTCGAAGCGCGAGGCGTGATCCGCCGTCCCATGCAATACAGCAGCGGCGCCAGCCATCAGCGGGCCCTCCCGGTACGTTTGGCCGTCCACGCCTGCAGGCCGTTGATGACGAGCAGCAGGATGAACGAGAAGATCAGCATCACCACCGCCACCGAGGTGGCGCCGGCGTAGTCGTATTGCTCCAGCTTGGTGATGATCATCAGCGGGGTGATCTCGGACACCATCGGAATGTTGCCGGCGATGAAGATCACCGAGCCGTACTCACCCACCGCGCGGGCAAAGGCCAGCGCAAAGCCGGTGAGGAGCGCGGGGAACAGCGTGGGCAGCACCACGTGGATGAAGGCCTGCCAGCGGTTTGCACCGAGGCTCACCGCGGCTTCTTCGTATTCGGTGTCCAGGTCTTCGAGGATGGGCTGCACGGTGCGCACCACGAAGGGCAGGCCGATGAAGATCAGCGCCACCAGAATGCCCAGGGGCGTGAAGGCCACCTGGACGCCCAGGGGGTCGAGCAGTTCGCCGACCCAACCGTTCTTGGCGTACAGCGCGGTGAGCGCGATGCCGGCCACCGCGGTGGGCAGCGCGAAGGGCAGATCCACCAGCGCATCCACCAGCCGCTTGCCGGGGAAAGAGTAGCGCACCAGTGCCCAGGCCAGCAGCAGCCCGAACACGGCGTTCACTGCCGCGGCGATCAGCGAGGCGCCGAACGACAGCTTGTAGGATGCCAACACCCGCGGAGACGTCGCCGCCTCCCAGAAGTGCTCGAAGCCGAGCGATCCGGCTTTGAAGAACACCGCCGTCAACGGGATCAGGACGATCAGGGAGAGATAAGCCAGCGTGTAGCCCAGGCTCAGGCCGAACCCGGGCAGCACGCGATGGGAAGCAGTGGTCATCGTTTCACCGCGATCTGGTCATAGATGCCGCCGTCGGCAAAGTGGGTCTTCTGCACGGCCTCCCAGCTACCGAACTTCTCCTCGACGGTGAAGGTCTTGATGGTCGGGAAACGCGCGGCGTACTTCTTGGCCACCGCCGGGTCTCGCGGACGGAAGTAGTGCTTGGCGATGATCTCCTGCCCTTCCGGCGAGTACAGGAAGTTGAGATAAGCCGTGGCCTGCTTGCGGGTGCCCTTCTTGTCCACCACTTTGTTCACGATGGCCACCGGCGCCGAGGCGTCGATGGAAACCGACGGATACACCACGTCGAACTTGTCGCCGCCGACTTCGTTGTCGATCAGCACGGCTTCGTTTTCGAAGGTGACGAGCACGTCGCCGATGCCCCGCTGGGTGAAGGTGGTGGTGGCACCTCGGCCGCCGCCGTCGAACACCGGCACGTTGGCGAACAGCTTGCCGACAAAATCCTTGGCGGCGGCGTCAGTGCCGCCCTTGCCCAAGGCGTAACCCCACGCGGCGAGGTAGGTGTAACGGCCGTTGCCCGAGGTCTTGGGGTTGGGGATCACCACGCTCACGCCGGCGCGGGCGAGATCGTTCCAGTCCTTGATGCCCTTGGGGTTGCCCTTGCGCACAAGGAAGATCGTTGCCGAGGTATAGGGCGCAGCAGCGTTGGGGAAGGCCTTGCGCCAGTCGGCCGAAGCAGCACCGGACTTGGCCAGCACGTCCAGATCGGCAGCCTGGTTCATCGTCACCACATCGGCGTCGAGGCCGGCGATCACCGACTGGATCTGCTTGCTCGACCCACCGTGGGACTGGTTGATGGCGAGCTTTTCGCCAGTCGTCTTCTGCCAGTGGGCGACGAAGGCCGGGTTGATCTCCTTGTACAGCTCCCGCGACACGTCGTAGGACACGTTCAGCAGCGTGGTATCGGCACGGGCCGGGCCAGCAGAGACAATGGCAAGGCCAGCCAGCAGGCCGATGACCGGGCGAATCGAAAAGCGGTGGATGGACATTCGGGCTCTCCTTGGGATGGGTTATTGGCCCAAGTATAAAAACCGTCTATCCACCGCCCAACGAATAAAAAAGGCTTTGTTTATTCCTGAAAGTAAAATAGACGGACAGGTCAGCACTCAGTTCAGCCCCTGGAGGCGCTCGCGCAACTCGGTCGCCGAGTGCCGGCAGAACACCATCGGCACACCCAGGTCTTCCGCCTGACGACGTACATGGCGCATCAGCATGTGGTTGGATCGATCACACACAAACACCACCAGCCGGGTGTGCCGCGGCAGCACCCGCTTGCCCTCGCCCGCCTTACGGCCAGGCCAATGGTCCACGTTCCGGATTCCCAGGCGATCGGCCACCCGGTAGATTTCCGCGCGGATCGTATCGACACGATCGGCGCCCACGATCAGGGCCTGCATCCTGAAACCTCCGTTCATTCCGTGGCTCAAAGCCACAACGGGGCCAGTCTCACGCGGCGGCTCACGCCGCGGAACGAAGGATTTCAGCGATGCATATCAGACGCGGACGAATAAGCTTTACAGCCTTCAGCCCCTCCGGAGCCCCACGATGAAAGGCCTCACCGCCCACCTTCCACACCTCGTCGGCGTAATCGCCGCGGTGGCGCTGTCGGGCTGCGCCAACCTGCTAGGCCCCGGCCTGCAGCCGGGCGCGAGCACCCGGGACGATCTCGATGCGGCGATGGGTGCGCCCGCAATGCGCTGGGCCGAGGCCGACGGCAGCGAGCGCCTCGCCTACCCCTTTGGCCCGGCGGGATTTCAAACGTGGATGGCGGTAGTGAGCCCGAACGGCCGCCTGGTGAGCATCGAGAACGTGCTGGATGAAGCCCACTTCGCCCGCATCCAGGCGGGCATGAGCCAGGACGAGGTGCTGCGCACCCTGGGCCCGTCCTATCCGGGCTGGACGGTGTACTACAAGGCCCGCGACGAGCTGGTGTGGGAATGGCGTTACTGCGATGTGTTCCGCGAGCCCGCCCGCTTTGACGTGCTCTTCGACGGCACCAGCGGCAAGGTACGCAGCACCTTCAGCAGCCCCGAGCGCATCGCAATGCCCTGGGGCCGCGGCAACCGCCGCGACTGGTGCAGCCGCTAGATCATTCCGCTGCCTGGGCGAGGAGCACCTTGTCCACCCGGTTGCGGTCCATGTCCATCACCTCGAAGCGCCAGCCTGCCGCCACGAAGTGATCGGTCGCCACCGGAATGCGACCCAGCACATGCATGATGAAACCGCCGACGGTGTTGAAGGAACGCTCCTCCTCGCCCGGCAGGTCATCGCCGATGTCGAGCACCGACTTGAGCCGCTCGATCCCCACGTCACCATCCACCAGCCACGAACCATCCTCGCGCTGAAGCATGTCCCGGTCTTCCGGCGCCTCGGGCACTGACAGCTCGCCGACAATCGCCGCCAGCACGTCGGTGAGCGTCACCAAGCCCTGCACCTCGCCGTATTCATCGACGATCAGCGCAAATTGCAGGCTTGCCCGGCGGAAGCTCTCCAGCAGCTGCTGGGTCGTCACCGATTCGGGCACATAGAGCGGCGGGCGCAGGAGTTCTTCCAGATCCGAAATCGTCACCCCGCCCCCCGGCAGCGCAGCCTTCAGCAGGTCGCTCTTCTGGAGCACGCCGATCACGTGCTCCAGGCCGTCGCGGCACACCACCAACCGCGAGAACGGCGTATCGACGATGACCTTCCAGCAGCTGGCCTCGTCCTCTTCCAGATCGACCACTACCATGTCGCGGCGCGGGGTCATGATCGCCGAGATGCGCTGCTCGTCAAGGCGCAGCACGTTGGAGACGATCTCCTGCTCGCTCTCGTGGAACACGCCGGCCTCGGCGCCCTGCTCCATCAGTACCTTGATCTCGTCGTCGGTCACCGGCGGCTCCTCGCGGCGCCGGGCGCCCAGCAGGCGCAGGATCACCGAACACGAACCGGACAGCACCACCACCAGCGGATGGGTGATGCGGGCGAGGATCATCATCGGCCGCGACATCAGCGACGCAATGCCCTCCGGCGCGAGCAGCGCCAGGCGCTTGGGCACCAGCTCGCCCACCACCACCGAGAAATACGTGAGCGTGACCACTGTGATGGTCAGCGCCACACCGCGGGCGTAGGGCTGCATGAAGGAAATACTGCCCAGCCACGCGGACAGCGGATCGGCCAGCGCGGCCTCGCCAATCGCACCGCTCAAAATCCCGACCAGCGTGATGCCGACCTGGATCGTGGAGAGAAAACTGGACGGTTCCTGATTCAGCTTGAGCGCCGCCTCGGCCCCCAGGCTCCCGTCATCGGACAGGTTCTGCAGCCGCGCCTTGCGGGACGAGACGACGGCCATTTCGGACATGGCGAACACGCCATTGAGAAGAATCAGCAGGACAATCAGCAATAAATCCATTGAAAAGGCCGCCCGAAGTCGCTCCGACCCGCGGCCCGGGAATGAAGACGGGCCGTATTGTAGCCGCTGCCGCCTCCCGCCCGACTAGCCCGGCCCGGCACCGGGCGTGACGCCCGCCGTCGGATCGGACGTCCGACTCCCGCACGACCGTCCGGTTTCCAGCCTGTCGCGCCCGCCGTCGCTGCTCCGCAACAATCGCCATCCGAGCACACAAACCTCTTTCCATTCAGCACCTTGCCTTGACACAGCGGGCACTGGCACGGCCGTTGCGATATGTCAGGCAGGGAATCCCGCGTTCCCCGGGGCGTCGCGAAAGCGGTGCCGATCCAAACCAAGGAGACATGGAGACAAGAATGGAAGTCCAACAATCGCAAGTTCAGGTGATGGGCATCGACGCCGGCGGCACGATGACCGATACCTTCTTCGTGCGTGCCGACGGTCGTTTCGTCGTCGGCAAGGCCCAGAGCAACCCGGCCGACGAATCGCTGGCCATCTTCAATTCGTCCGAAGACGCCCTCGCCCACTGGAACCGCACGGTGGACGACGTCTACCCCGAGCTGGCGACCTGCGTGTATTCCGGCACCGCGATGCTCAACCGCATCCTGATGCGCAAGGGCCTCAAGGTCGGCCTGATCTGCAACAAGGGCTTCGAGCAGATCCATTCCATGGGCCGCGCGCTGCAGAGCTACCTGGGCTACGCCCTGGAGGACCGCATCCACCTCAACACCCACCGCTACGACGAGCCGCTGGTGCCGGTGTCGCGCACCCGCGGCGTCACCGAACGCACCGACGTACAAGGCAAGGTGGTCATCCCCCTGCGCGAAGACGAGGTGCGCCAGGCCACCCGCGAGCTGGTGGAGGCCGGCTCCCAGGCCATCGTGATCTGCCTGCTGCAGTCCCACAAGAACGAGGCCAGCGAGCAGCGCGCCCGCGATGTGGTGCGCGACGAACTGGACCGCCTCGCGGTTGAACTCCCGATCTTCGCGTCAGTGGATTACTACCCCTCGCGCAAGGAAAGCCACCGGATGAACACCACCATCCTCGAGGCCTACGGCGCCGAGCCTTCCCGCGAGACCCTGAAGAAGGTCAGCGACCGCTTCAAGAAGCACGGTGCCAAGTTCGATCTGCGGGTGATGGCCACCCACGGCGGCACCATCAGTTGGAAGGCCAAAGAACTCGCCCGCACCATCGTCTCCGGGCCCATCGGTGGCGTGATCGGCTCCAAGCTGCTTGGCGAGGCCCTGGGCGACGAGAACATCGCCTGCTCCGACATCGGCGGCACCAGCTTCGACGTGGCGCTCATCACCAAGGGCAACTTCGCGATCAAGTCCGACCCGGACATGGCGCGCCTGGTGCTGTCGCTGCCGCTGGTGGCGATGGACTCGGTGGGCGCCGGCGCCGGCAGCTTTGTGCGCCTCGACCCGTACAGCAAGTCGATCAAGCTCGGCCCCGACTCGGCCGGTTACCGCGTGGGCACCTGCTGGCCGGAGAGCGGGCTGGATACGGTCACGGTGTCCGACTGCCACGTGGTGCTCGGCTACCTCAACCCGGACAACTTCCTGGGCGGCGCCATCAAGCTCGACGTGGAGCGCGCCCGCCAGCACATCAAGGCCCAGATCGCCGACCCGCTGCGTCTGTCGGTGGAAGATGCCGCCGCCGGCGTGATCGAACTGCTCGACCTGACCCTCTCCGAATACCTGCGCGCCAACATCAGCGCCAAAGGCTACAACCCGGCGGAGTTCACCTGTTTCTCCTATGGCGGCGCCGGCCCGGTGCATACCTACGGCTACACCGAGGGCGTCGGCTTCAAGGACGTGGTGGTGCCGGCCTGGGCGGCGGGCTTCTCGGCCTTCGGCTGCGCCTGCGCGGATTTCGAGTACCGCTACGACAAGTCGGTGGACCTGGGCGTCGCCCAGCACGCGCCGGACGAAGCCAAGGCCGCTGCATGCGTGACGCTGCAGGAGGCGTGGTCGGAGCTGGCGGTGAAGGTGATCGACGAGTTCGTGCTCAACGGCTACAAGCCGGAGGACGTGATCCTGATCCCCGGCTACAAGATGCAGTACATGGGCCAGCTCAACGACCTGGAGATCGTCTCGCCGGTGGGCACCGCCGCCACCGCCGCCGACTGGAACCAGATCGTCGATGCCTTCGAGACCACCTACGGCCGGGTCTACGCCAGCTCTGCCCGCTCGCCCGAGCTGGGCTTCTCGATCACCGGCGCGATCCTGCGCGGCATGGTCGTCACCCAGAAGCCGGTGCTGCCCGAAGACCCGGACGCCGGCCCCACCCCGCCGAAGGAAGCCTACCTGGGCACCCGCCCCTTCTACCGCCACAAGCAGTGGGTCGATGCAGCGCTCTGGAAGATGGAAAGCCTGAAGGCCGGCAACCACATCGTCGGCCCCGCGATCATCGAATCCGACGCCACCACCTTCGTCGTCCCGGACGGCTTCGAGACCACGGTGGACAAGCACCGCCTGTTCCACCTGAAAGAAGTCCGCTAAGCCGACCCCGCACAAGGAGAGATCACCATGAACATGATGAACAACAAGGAACTCGGCTTTGCCGACCTGCTGAAAAACGGCCAGACACTGAAGCAATTCCGCGACGGCATCATCGAGCGCACCCAGGCCAGCGGCCACTACAACGGGCTCGAGAAGCTCGCCTTCCGCGACAGCGACCCGATCGGCTACGAGAAGCTCTTCTCCAAGCTGCGCGGCGGCCTGGTACATGCCCGTGAGACAGCCAAGAAGATCGCCGCCAGCCCCATCGTCGAGCAGGAAGGCGAGCTGTGCTTCACGCTCTACAACGCGGTCGGCGACTGCGTGCTCACCTCCACCGGCATCATCATCCACGTGGGCACGATGGGCGCGGCGATCAAGTACATGATCGAAAACAACTGGGAAGCCAACCCCGGCATCAACCCCGGCGACATGTTCACCAACAACGACTGCTCGATCGGCAACGTCCATCCCTGCGACATCGCCACCATCGTGCCGATCTTCTGGGAAGGCCGGCTGATCGGCTGGGTGGGCGGCGTGACCCACGTGATCGACACCGGCTCGGTGACGCCGGGCTCCATGTCCACCGGCCAGACCCAACGCTTCGGCGACGGCTACATGATCACCTGCCGCAAGACCGGCATCAACGACGAGCCGCTGCGCGACTGGCTGCACGAATCCCAGCGCTCGGTGCGCACGCCCAAATACTGGATCCTCGACGAGAAGACCCGCATCGCCGGCTGCCACATGATCCGCGATCTGGTGGAGGAAGTGATCCGCGCCGACGGCATCGAGGCCTACGAGAAGTTCGCCTACGAGGTCATCGAGGAAGGCCGCCGCGGCCTGATGAGCCGCATCAAGGCCATGACCCTCCCGGGCAAGTACCGCAAGGTGTCCTTCGTGGATGTGCCCTACAAGCACGAGGATGTGCAGGTCTCCAACGCCTTCGCCAAGCTCGACTCGATCATGCACTCGCCCTGCGAGATGACCATCAAGCCCGACGGCAAGTGGCGGCTCGACTTCGAAGGCGCGAGCCGCTGGGGCTGGCACACCTTCAACGCTCACCAGGTGGCCTTTACCTCGGGCATCTGGGTGATGATGTGCCAGACCCTCGTGCCGACCCAGCGCATCAACGACGGCGCCTACTTCGCCACCGAGTTCCGCCTGCCCAAGGGCACCTGGTGCAACCCGGACGACCGCCGCACCGGCCACGCCTACGCCTGGCATTTCCTGGTTTCGGGCTGGGCGGCCCTGTGGCGCGGCCTGTCCCAGTCCTACTTCAGCCGCGGCTATCTGGAGGAGGTCAACGCCGGCAACGCCAACACCTCCAACTGGCTGCAGGGCGGCGGCATCAACCAGGACGGCGAGATCCACGCGGTGAACAGCTTCGAGGCATCGAGCTGCGGCACCGGCGCCTGCGCGGTGAAGGACGGCCTCAACCACGCCGCCGCCATCTGGAACCCCGAAGGCGACATGGGCGACATCGAGATCTGGGAGATGGCCGAGCCGCTGCTCTACCTCGGCCGCAACGTCAAGGCCAACTCCGGCGGCTATGGCAAGTACCGCGGCGGCTGCGGCTTCGAGACCCTGCGCATGGTCTGGAACGCCCAGGACTGGACGATGTTCTTCATGGGCAACGGCTTCATGAACAGCGACTGGGGCCTGATGGGCGGCTACCCGTCGGCCACCGGCTACCGCTTCGAAGCCCACAAGACCGGGCTGGAGAACCGCATCGCCATCGGCGACTCCCTGCCCCTGGGCGGCGACCTCGATCCGTCCAACCCGGACTACGAGCGCCACCTGGACGCCACCGCCACCGTCAAGCGCGACAAGCAGTGCATCACCACCGAAGACTGCTACGCCAACCACGACCTCTACCTCAACTACCTGCGCGGCGGCCCCGGCTTCGGCGATCCCCTCGACCGCGAGCCGAAGGCCATCGAGGCCGACCTCAACCAGCAGTTCCTGCTGCCCGAGTACGCCCGCAAGGTGTATGGGGCGGTGTTCAGCCAGGACGCCAAGGGCGTGTTCACCGTCGATGCGGCTGCCACCCAGGCCCGCCGCGCCGAGATCCGTCGCGAACGCCTGGCCCGCGCCCTGCCGACCCGCGAATGGATGAAGGAAGAACGCGAGCGGATCATCAACAAGCACGCCGCCACCCAGGTGCAGCACATGTTCGCCACCAGCTTCGCGCTGTCCGAGAAGTTCACCAACCAGTTCAAGGCGTTCTGGAACCTGCCGGCAGACTGGCAGCTGCTGGAAGAAGAGCTGGGCGTTCCCTCCTACGGCGCCAAGCACCGCATGGACCTGTCGCTGCTGCCGGACGTCACCACCGTCGTCCAGGTCGAAGAGTAATCACCGAATCCAAGGAGCCAGACAAATGACTACCTACACCAACGAACAGGTCGCCCACCTCGTCGAGGGCACGCTCGACTGGGAAACCACCCTCCGCATGCTTTCCATGCCCAAGGATCAGGGCCGCTTCGGGCAGTACATCAGCGCCCTGCAGGCCAAGGTCAGCTTTCCGGATCGCATCGTCCTGCCCCTCGGCCCGCACCTTTACATCGTGCAATCGGCCAAGACCAAGGATTGGGTCACCCAGTGCGACTGCGGCCACGTTTTCGGCGATTACCGCGAAAACTGGAAACTGAACGCCGCCATCTACGTGCGTGACACCGAGGAGGCGATGACCGAGGTCTACCCGAAGCTGATGGCGCCCGACACCCAGTGGCAGGTCTACCGCGAGTACTACTGCCCCACCTGCGGAACCATGCACGACGTGGAAGCCCCGACCCCGTGGTACCCGGTGATCCACGACTTCGAGCCCGACATCGAAGCCTTCTACAAGGACTGGCTGGGCCTCCCGGTGCCCGAGCGCGCCTGACCCGGCTGACGGTGCCCCAACGGGCACCGCCTGACAGGTTCTCTCTTCCTCAACGGGGTACGGCCCACGCCGCGCCCCGTCTTTTTTCCCGACGGAGCCCCCCAGTGAACGCCCCTCTTACCGCCACCGGCGTCCGTTTCGCCGACACTGCCCTGGCCCAGTTCCTGTCCACCAACCGCTACACGAGCCTCGACGAATTGCGTCAGACGGCCACCGCCGACCCCCGACGCTTCTGGCACGAAGTCGTCACCGCCCTGGGCATCCAGTGGGCCAGGCCGTGGACCGAAATCCTCGACCTCACCGACGGCCCCATGTGGCCGCGCTGGTTCGTCGGCGCCCGCATCGACCTCTACGACAACCTCGTCGGCCGCGTCGCCCGGGAAAATCCGGATCGCCCCGCCCTGCGCTGGGAGGCCGACGACGGTCGCACCCGGACCCACACCTACGCCGAGCTCGACCGGGAAGCCCGCCGCCTCGCCGCCGGCCTCGCCGGGCTCGGCATCCAGGCCGGCGATCGGGTTGCCCTCTACCTGCCCATGTGCCCCGAAGCGGTCGTCGCCATGCTCGCCACCACCCGCCTCGGCGCCATCGTCGTGCCGCTGTTCTCGGGCTACGGACCGGATTCGGTGGCCAGCCGATTGCAGGACGCAGGCGCAAGCCTGCTCATCTGTGCCGATTCATTTCAACGTCGCGGCAAATCTGTACCTATGCTCGACGACGCCCGCGCCGCCGTCGCCCGCTGCCCGACGGTGCGCAACCTGCTGGTCGTCACCCGGGGCGAATCCCTCGCTGCCACCCCGCCGGACGGCAGCCACTGGCACACCGTGGATTACCACCAGCTCATCGCCCACGTACCCGTCACCCAGGGCCCGGCGATCCACGCCGCCGACACGCCGCTGATGCTGATCTACACCTCCGGCACCACCGGCAAGCCCAAGGGCGTGCTCCACACCCACACCGGCTTCCCCATCAAGGCCGCGCAAGATCAACTGATGGCCTTCGACCTCAAACCCCGCGACACCCTCATGTGGGTCACCGACATGGGCTGGATGATGGGGCCGTGGCTCGTCTTCGGCGGACTGCTGCGGGGTGCCACGCTGGTGCTCTTCGAGGGCACGCCGGACCACCCGGGCCCGGACCGCCTGTGGGATCTGGTGCGCCGACACGGCGTCACCCACCTGGGCCTGTCGCCCACCCTCGTCCGCCTGCTGATGGCCGCCGGCCCCGCCGCGCTGCCGGGGCAGCTCCCCGACAGCCTGCGCGTCTTCGGCTCCACCGGCGAGCCCTGGAACGAAGGCCCGTGGCGCTGGCTTTACGACACCGTCGGCCAGGGCCGCCGCCCGATCATCAACTACTCCGGCGGCACCGAGATCGGCGGTGGCATCCTCGCCTGCTTCCCCGGCCTGCCCCAGAAGCCCTGCGCCTTCGCCGGCCCGATCCCCGGCATCGCGGCGGACGTCACCACCGCCGACGGCCAGGCCGCCAACGGCGAGGTGGGCGAGCTGGTGATCCGCGCCCCGTGGCCCGGCATGGCGGCCGGCTTCTGGCAGGACGACGCCCGCTACATCGACAGCTACTGGTCGCGCCTGCCCGGCGTGTGGGTGCACGGCGACTGGGCGCAGGTGGACGCCGACGGCCACTGGTTCATCCACGGCCGCAGCGACGACACCCTCAAGATCGCCGGCAAGCGCGTCGGCCCGGCGGAGTACGAATCGGCGCTGGTGGGCCATCCGCTGGTCACCGAGGCCGTCGCCGTGGGCGTGCCCGACCCCGTCAAGGGTGAGACCGCGGTGTGCTTCGTCACCGTGGCCGACGCCCGCCGGCTCGCCGGCCGGCCCTGGCCCGAGTGGGAACACGAGCTCGCCGACCACGTGGGCACCCAGCTCGGCAAGCCGCTGCGCCCGGCCCGGGTGCACCTCACCCGCAGCCTGCCCAAGACCCGCAACGGCAAGATCCTGCGCCGACTGGTGCGCAGCGCCTACCTGGGCCAGCCGCCTGGCGACACCACCTCGCTGGAATCGCCCGACGCCCTGGACCACATCCGCCACTGCCGTCCCGGCGGCGCCTAGCAGGCCGCCCGACCGTCCGAAAATCGGACGCAGCCACCGTCCAGCCGTCCGATTTTCGGACGGTCGGACGGGCCGGACGCCCACCCTACGCGAGGCTGATCCGCCAGTACCGCGGCCTTCGGGCATTGCAGAAAAATGGCATCCCATTTGCTAAGCTCTAAGCTGACCGGCACAGACCGGTCATGCCCGGGTCGGTCGAGCAAGACACAACATAACTATGCCGCTGCCTCCATCGGACGCAGCCCCCCGCCCGGCGCCACCAAAGGAGGATGACATGAACCAATCGCGTGTCGGAGGCTGCCTTGTTCTCCGATCCCTGTAACGACCGCGCGGTGATGACCGCCTGGGAATCCTTCCTCAAGGGCGATGACGGCCGCTGCAACACCCTGCGCAGCCTGGTGGACCGCTCCTGGCGCCGATGCCAGCAGGCCCGGGTCGACCCGGACCGCCAGCACGCGCCGCCGCCCATCGCCGACCAGGCCCTGCACGACCTCATCCAGACCAATGGCGATCTGCTCGAAGCCAGCGCGCCGGTGATGGCCTGCGCCCGGGACTTCCTCTCCGAAACCGGCACCATGATGCTGCTGGCCGACACCCAGTGCACCATCCTCACGATGGAAGGCGATCCGGCGACGATGGACACCGCCAGCTCCATCCAGCTCGTCCCCGGCGTGAACTGGGCCGAGCGCCTGTGCGGCACCAACGCCATCGGCACTGCGCTTGCGGCCGGGCAGCCGGTGCAGATCCACTCTTCCGAGCACTACTGCGCCGGCATCAAGCGCTGGACCTGTTCCGCCGCCGTGATCCGCCACCCCCAGGACGGCGAGATCCTCGGCGTGATCGACGTCTCCGGCCTCTCCCAAACCTACAGCCGACAGAGCCTGGCCCTCGCCGTCACCACCGCCAGCCGCATCGAGAACCGCCTCGCCGCCCGTGAGATGGAGCTGCGCTACCGCCTCCTCGAAGGCACGATGGGCCGCTGGAGCGCCTGCGCCGGCGACGGGCTGGTGCTCTTCGACCGACGCGGCTGGCCGGTCAAGATCAACGAATACGCGGCCACCGCCATTGCCGCCCGGGGCGGCGACCTCAATGTCGCGGCGCCCACCCGGCTGCCGGCGATGGCCCTCACCCACGGCAACCCCAGCGCGCCCATCGGCCCGCTGCCCGCCTGGATGAGCGACGACTGGCTGGTGCCGGTGATGAGCAAGGGGCAGCACATCGGCACCCTGCTGGTCATGCCCGTGCCCCGCAGCGGGCGGCCCGCGCCCCGCCCCGAAGCCTCAGCCGCCAGGCCGGCAGCCCCGCGGCCACGCAACTTCGCCTCCATCGTCAGCCACCACCCGCCGCTCCTCGCCGCAGTGGACAAGGCCCGTCAGCTGGCACGCTCGCGGGTGCCGGTGCTGCTGCTGGGCGAGACCGGCGTCGGCAAGGAGGAGTTCGCCCGCGGCATCCACGAAGCCAGCCCCAGCGCCGGCGGCACCTACGTGGCGCTCAACTGCGGCGGGCTGTCCCGCGACCTGCTCGCCAGCGAGCTCTTCGGTTACGCCGAGGGCGCCTTCACCGGCGCCCGCAAGGGCGGGCTGATGGGCAAGATCGAGGCGGCCGACGGCGGCACCCTGTTCCTCGACGAGATCGGCGAGATGCCCCTTGATCTGCAGCCCCACCTGCTGCGCGTGCTTGAAGAAGGCGAACTCTACCGCCTCGGCGAGAACACCCCGCGCAAGGTCAATTTCCGCCTCGTCGCCGCCACCCACCGCAACCTCCGCGAGGAGGTCGCCGCCGGCCGTTTCCGGATGGACCTGTACTACCGCGTCGCGGTCACCACCCTGCACCTGCCGCCGCTGCGGGAACGCAGCGAAGACATCGCCCCCCTCGCCGACCTGTTCCTCGAGCGCTTCACCACCGCCCACCACACCGGCCCGCGCGCCCTCGGCCCCGGTGTGCTCGAAAGGCTGCAGGCCTACGCCTGGCCGGGCAACGTGCGCGAACTGCGCAACGCCATCGAAAGCATGGTGCTGATGAGCGACGGCCCAGTCATCGGCATCGATGCGCTGCCGCCCGAACTCGCGGGCGGCATCGGTGAAGTATCCGCCGACAACACAACCGGTCCGCGGCCCAAGGCAGCGCCCACGGTGTGCAGCATGGCCGAAGGCGAGCTGGAGCTGATCCGCCGCGCCATCGCCGCCACCGGCGGCAACCTCACCGGCGCGGCGCGGCAGCTGGGGGTTGCCAAGAGCACGCTGTACCTCAAGCTCAAGCGCTACGGCCTGGAACCGGACCGCCAGCGGGTTCGCGCGCCGGTCTGACGTCCACGCCGAAAAGCATCGCGCTCGGACATCGGCCGGTCTAAAATCCGGCCGATGTCCGATTTGCGCAGTCCTGCTCCATCGCGCCGCCTGCTGTTCGCGCTGGCGGTTTCCGTCATCGCGCACGCGCTCGTCCTGCTGCTTCACGTCGAAAAGCCCGAAACACCCCCGCAGCCCGCCCTGCAGGCACGCCTCGCGCCCATCGCTGCGGCGCCCAAGGCCGACGTCCGCCCCCCTGCTCCGGCGCCCCAGCCGAAAGCAAAAGCTACCGCCAAGCCGACGCCGCCCCCCGACAGGCCACGCATCCTCACCGCCCGCAAGCCCTCCACCACAACGCAGCACGCGGCTGAGTCAACGCCTCAATGGACGGTCGCCCAGAAAGAGGAAATGGACAATTTCCTCAACGAACTCGCTACCGAAGCCAAACCCCTCCCCACCCCGCCCAAGCCCGACCTGGCGGAGCGCTCCCTCGGCATGGCCCGCGAGATGGCCCGCGAGGGCGCACGGGACAGCCGCCGCCACCGGGACGACCCGTTCGACCTCATCGAACGCATCCCCAACAGCCCACCCATCGACCCCTTCAGCCTCGAGTTCTACCTGGACTCCCTTGTCAAGAAGCTCAACCGCAGCGCCAGCTTCGTGAAGAACGACCCCCGCGCCCGGGGCATCCAGCCGGCCTCGGTCGAAGTCCGGCTCAACCCCGACGGCAGCCTGAAAAGCTTCATCGTCGTGCGCAGCGGCGACCAGCAGGAAGAGATCGCCTTCGTGAAGTCGGTGGTGAATCAGGCCGCGCCCTTCTCGGCCTTTCCACCGGACATCGCCAAGTCGGCCCGCTCCCTCGCGCTGATGATCTGCATCCAGCCGCCCAGCCTGGGCGGCGGCGGTTTCGGCTTCACCCGAAAATCCGGCAGCGGCTGCTAGCGCCCGCCACCCCGAAGTGCGTATGCTGCAAGCCTGAAGATCGCGCCCAAGCCGGCGCCGTTTGGAGGAGTGCACGCCATGCCCGTCCTTCTCGCCCTCGACCAGGGCACCAGCAGCAGCCGCGCCATCGTCTTCGACGAATCAGGCACCGCCCTCGGCCTGGCCCAGCAGGAATTCCAGCAGTATTACCCCCAGCCCGGCTGGGTCGAGCACGACGCCAGCGAGATCTGGCGTACCCAGCTCGACTGCGCCCGCCGCGCCCTGGCCAGCGCCGGCCTCAGCGCCCACGACGTGGCCGCCATCGGCATCGCCAACCAGCGTGAAACCACCGTGCTGTGGGACCGCCGCAGCGGCCAGCCCCTCGCCCCGGCCATCGTCTGGCAGGACCGGCGCACCGTGCCCGCCTGCGAAACCCTGCGCGCCGCCGGCCACGCCGGGCTGATCCGCGCACGCAGCGGGCTGGAGCTTGACGCCTACTTCTCCGCCACCAAGCTCGCCTGGCTGCTCGATCACATCCCCGATGCCCGCCGCCGGGCCGAAGCTGGCGAGCTCGCCTTCGGCACCATCGACAGCTGGCTGGTGTGGCAGCTCACCGGCGGAAGGCGCCACGTCACCGACCCGAGCAACGCCTCACGCACGATGCTCTTCGACATCCACCGCCAGCGCTGGGACGACGATCTCCTCGCCCTGTTCGATATCCCCCGCGCGCTGCTGCCCGAAGTCGTGCCCACCAGCGGCGCGATCGGCGACACCGACCCTGCGTTGTTTGGCGCCGCGATCCCCATCGGCGGGCTCGCCGGCGACCAACAGGCCGCCACCTTCGGCCAGGCCTGCCACACGCCGGGCAGCGCCAAGAACACCTATGGCACCGGCTGCTTCCTGATGCTCAACACCGGCACAGCGCCCGTCGCCTCCAGCAACCGCTTGCTCACCACCCTGGGCTGGCAGCTTGGCGACACCCCGGCCACTTACATGCTGGAAGGCAGCGTCTTCATCGGCGGCGCCGTGGTGCGATGGCTGCGCGATGGGCTGGGGACCATCGCGCGCACCGACGACGTGGAAGCCCTCGCCGCCAGCGTGCCCGACGCGAACGGCGCAGTGCTGGTGCCCGCCTTCGCCGGCCTCGGCGCCCCCTACTGGGACGGAACCGCCCGCGGCGCGCTGGTGGGCCTCACCGGCGGCGTGACCCGCGCCCACCTCGCCCGCGCAGCGCTGGATGCCATCGCGCTGCAGACGGTCGATCTGGTGGATGCCATGAATCGCGACGGCGCCGGCCCGCTGGCCGAACTGCGCGCCGACGGCGGCGCCGCCCGCAATAACCTGCTGATGCAGACCCAGGCCGATCTGCTGGGCGTGCCGGTGATCCGTCCGCGCCAGATCGAAACCACG
Organism: Zoogloea sp.; assembly: GCA_041917255.1. Taxonomy (GTDB): domain Bacteria; phylum Pseudomonadota; class Gammaproteobacteria; order Burkholderiales; family Rhodocyclaceae; genus Zoogloea. Next base: position 9,907 of record JAYRYA010000039.1, on the reverse strand, counting down.
GCGCTGGGCGCGGCGTATTTTGCCGGGCTGGCGGTAGGCATCTGGCAAAGCCCTGCCACGCTCGCCGCTCACTGGCGGGCCGAGCGCATCTTCGAGCCCACCCGCAGCGACGACTGGCGTCACACGCGGCTGGCCGAGTGGCACCGGGCCGTGGACCGCAGCCGCAATTGGGCCACCACCTGATCCATCATGCGCCGCACCGATCTGCTCGCCCACCTGCGCAGCACGCCCTACTGGGACGTGCTGGTGATCGGCGGCGGCGCCACGGGGCTGGGCTGCGCGGTGGACGCCGCCGCCCGCGGCCATCTCACCCTGCTCCTCGAAGCCCATGACTTTGCCAAGGGCACCAGCTCCCGCTCCACCAAGCTGATTCACGGCGGCGTGCGCTACCTCGCCCAAGGGCGGATCGGCCTCGTCCGTGAAGCCCTGGCCGAGCGCTCGATCCTCCTCGCCAACGCGCCTCACCTCGTCCACCCCCAACGCTTCGTGGTGCCGGTGTATCGCCAGTGGGACAGGCTGATACTCGGCATCGGGCTCACCGCCTACGACTGGCTGGCCGGACGTCACAGCCTGGGCCCAAGCCGCTTGCTGTCACCGGCCGACACCCTCGCCGCGCTGCCCGGCGTGCGCCGTGAGGGCCTTGTCGGCGGCATCGCCTACCACGACGCCCGCTTCGACGACGCGCGCCTCGCCATCACCCTCATGCGCACGGTGTTCGACCTGGGCGGGCTGGCGCTCAACTACCTGCCCGTCACCGGCCTGCGCCACGCCGCCGGCCGGGTACGCGGCGTCGACGCACGGGATGTCGAGACGGGCGAAGTCTTCGCCATCGACGCCAAAGCCGTCATCAACGCCGCCGGCGTGTGGGCCGACGACGTGCGTCGTCTCGACGAACCCGAATCATCCGCCCAGCTCGCTCCGAGCCAGGGCGCGCATCTGGTGATCGACCGGGACTTCCTCCCCGCCGACACCGCGCTGCTGATCCCCAAAACTGCCGACGGCCGCGTGCTGTTCGCGATTCCCTGGCAAGGCAAGGTGCTGCTTGGCACCACCGACACCCCGTGCGGCGACACCCCCCTCGAACCACGCGCCCTCAATGCAGAGATCGACTTCATCCTCAGCACTGCCAGCCGCTACCTGAGCCACACGCCCACCCGGGCCGACGTGCGCAGCTGCTTTGCAGGGCTGCGACCGCTGATCGGTGCAGGACAGGGACACAGCACCGCCGGACTGTCGCGGGAGCACGTGATCCGGACATCGCCCAGCGGGCTGGTGTCGGTGGCGGGGGGAAAATGGACCACGTACCGGCACATGGCCCGGCAGATTGTCGATCAGGCCGAATCCGTCGCTCGGCTCGCCCGCCGCGCCAGCCCCACTGCCAGGCTGCATCTCCACGGCGCCACGGCCGGGCCGTCCGACGACGTGCTCGGCACCGACCGGCCGTTGGCCGACACCTTGCCTGGCGCCGGCGTGGCGCTCCACCCTCACCTTTCGCTCACCGAGGCCGAGGTCCGCCACGCCGTCCGCTTCGAGCTGGCGCGGGATGTGGAGGACATCCTCGCCCGCCGACATCGCGCCCTGTTCGTCGATGCCCGGGCAGCCAGCGAGGCCGCCGACGCGGTCGCCGCCATCCTGGCCGACGAACTGGGCTGGACGACCGATCAGCGCCGTGAACGCACAAAAGCCTTCCACCAGTTGGCAGAAGGCTTTTGCGTGAAACCGGCGATGGCGTGAAACTCGGCCGCTGACTGCAACAATCGGCGCGGGATTGTTGCCAGATCAGCAACAATCCCGGGCGATCAGCCCAGCTCGGCAATCCGCTTGGCGATGTGCTCCAGCGCTCCCTCCACCTGATCGATCAGGATCAGGCACAGGTCGCCGTCGCCGAGCTTGCCCAGCGCAGTGTCGATGGCCAGGAACTCGCCACGGATCTCACACACGTCGCGGGTGCGCGGCGCGCCTTCGAGCCCTTGCCGCAGCAGCGCCAGCACTTCGCCGTCGGCACGGCCGCGCTGGCACTCGTCCTGGTAAAGCACCACGTCGTCGAAAACCTTGCCGAGGATGCGGGTCTGCTCGCGGATGTCCTCGTCGCGGCGGTCGCCCGCACCGCTGATGACCACCGAGCGACGCTTGGCCGGCATGCTCTCGACCGCCTGCACCAGCGCCAGGATCGCATCCGGGTTGTGGCCGTAGTCGGCGATCAGGGTGGCGCCCTTGTAATCGAACACATTGAAACGGCCCGGGGCGGTGGCGGCGTCGTTCACGAAGGTCGCCATGCCCCTGCGAATGGTTTCCACATCCAGACCCAGCGCCCAGCCCGCCGCCAGCGAGGCCATCGCGTTCTCGATCTGGAAGCTGATGGTGCCGTTGCGCGTGATCGGAATGCCGGCCAGGGATACCCGGAACTTCTCGTTACCTTCAAAGGCGACGATGTCGCCGCCATCGACGAACACCACCTTGCGGCCCTGGGCACGGTGAGTGGCAAGCACGTGGTTCGCCGGATCGGCCGCAAAGAACATCACCGAGCCCGGACAGGCGCCGGCCATCTTGACGACCATCGGGTCGGCCGCGTTGAGCACTGCAGTGCCGTGGGGTGCCACGTTCTCGACGATCACGCGCTTCACCACGGCCAGGTCTTCCACCGTGCTGATGTACGACAGGCCCAGGTGATCGCCCATTCCGATGTTGGTCACCACCGCCACGTCGCAGCGGTCGAAGGCGAGGCCCTCGCGGAGCACGCCGCCGCGGGCCGTCTCGAACACCGCGGCGTCCACGTCGGGGTGCAGCAGGATGTTGCGGGCGCTGCGCGGGCCGGAGCAGTCACCGGTGTCGATGCGCCGCTTGCCCACGTACACGCCGTCGGAGTTGGTCATGCCCACGGTGTTGCCGGCCACGCCAAGCAAGTGGGCGGTGAGCCGCACGGTGGTCGTCTTGCCGTTGGTGCCGGCCACAGCGACGACCGGAATCCGGCCGTTCTCGCCCGGTTTGAACATGTTGGCGATGATTGCCTCGCCCACTGGCCGGCCCTTTCCGAAGGATGGCTGCAGGTGCATCCGCAGGCCCGGCGCGGCATTGCATTCGACGATGCCGCCGCTCTGGGATTCGAGGGATTCGAGCACGTTCTCGCACACCACATCCACGCCGCAGATGTCGAGGCCGATGTTCTTCGCCGCGGCGATGGCCCGTTCGGCCACTTCGGGGTGGACGTCGTCGGTCACATCGGTCGCCGTGCCACCAGTAGAGAGGTTGGCGTTGTTGCGCAGGATCACGCGCTTGCCCTTGGGCGGCACCGATTCGGCGCTGAAGCCTTGCTTCTCGAGGGTGGCGACGGCGATCTCGTCGAAGCGGATCTTGGTGAGGCTGGTGGCATGACCGGTGCCGCGGCGCGGGTCGGCGTTCACCTTGTCGACCAGCTGGCGGATGGTGAGCTTGCCGTCACCGATCACCAGCGGCGGCTCGCGGCGGGCCGCGGCGATCAGCTTGTCGCCGATCACCAGGAAGCGGTAATCGTGGCCCGGCAGATAGCGTTCGACCATCACGTCGTCGCTGATCTCATAGGCTACCTTGAAGGCCGCCTGGACTTCTTCCTTGGTGCGCAGCTTGACGGCCACACCCTTGCCCTGGTTGCCGTCGCGCGGTTTGACGACCACCAGCCCGCCAATCTCACGGGCGGCGAGCCAGGCATCGTCGGCATCATTGACAGAGCGGCCCAGCGGCACCGGCACGCCGGCCGCGCGCAGCAGGGTTTTGGTGAGTTCCTTGTCCTGGGCGATGGCTTCGGCCACCGCGCTGGTCAGGTCGGTTTCGGCGGCCTGGATACGACGCTGCTTGCTGCCCCAGCCAAACTGCACGAGGCTGCCTTCGGTCAGGCGACGGTAGGGGATACCCCGGGCCACCGCGGCCTGGACGATGGAGCCGGTGGATGGGCCGAGTCGCACGTCTTCATCGAGTTCCTGCAGGCGGCTCAGCGCACTGGCCAGATCGAACACGCCGTCTTCGGTGGTGGCCGCGTTGATGAGCTCCATCGCCAGTTCAAAAGCAAGCCGACCGACCTTTTCTTCGGTGTATTCCACCACGACCTGATAGACACCCTTCTCCAGCGTTGCAGCAGTGCGACTGAAGGTGACCGGGCAACCGGCGCAGGCCTGCAGGCCAAGCGCGGCGAGCTCCAGCGCCTGGGCCATGGAGATCGCGCCCTGGTGGCCGTCGGTCTCGAGAAAACCCATTTCAGGAAACAGGTTACGCAGGCGCGGCTCGTAGCCTGGGATGGAATCGATGTCGCATTCTGTTTCGGTGCACGACACGATGGCCTCGATCGCGGTGTGGCGGCTCCACAGGTTGGGGCCGCGCAGCGCACGGATGCGGGAAACTTCCATGGATGACTGTCCTTGTCTCTTTTGTTCTGGCGGCCGCCAGAGCGGCGGCCGCGTATCTCACAGGCTGGGCCGGGTTCAGTCGGCGCGCAGCGGAGCGGCCGGGTCGTAGGGTTTGACGCCGGCGCGGATGATCTCCGGCGCCACGCCCAGCGCCCACGCGCCCGCCACCGCGCCCAGCAGGTTGGACAGCACGCCCGGCTGTTCGCCTCCGCCGTTCGCCAGCATGGCGATCTTGGCAAGCCGGGCCACCGGCGCTTCGTCGGCGCCCGTGGCGAGGACGATCGCACCGTCCTTCACGAACACCGCGCGCTTGCCTTCGGCGCGGGCAGCGACGATGGCTTCGTTATTGCCATCCACCCCATAGAAGATCACCTCGCCGTCGGACAGCGGCGCCATTTCGACGACGGAGGGGTCGTCGGCGTTGAGCACCGCGACGCCGTACGACAGCACCAGATCGATCTGGGTACGGAACACGTTCCAGACCTTCTCGGCCGAGTCGATGTAGAACTCGCCGAAGTGCATCTCGGGGTCGACGTTGGTGACCACACCCACCAGGCAGCGGTCGTACACCGTGCCGTCGGCGAGGATGCTGCGGCAGCTGTTCTCGAACACCGCGGCCTCGACGGAGCGGTTCATCAGCACGCGCTCGGCGGCGTCCCAGTTGGCACCTTCCGGCGTCTCGACCTGACGGCCGTCGAGGAACACGCCCTCGCTGCACGCGAGGCCCGTGTACTGGCCCGACAGTCGTAGCAGATGCGCGATGAGGCGGGCAACCGGAGTCTTGCCGCGGCTGCCGGTGACGCCGACCACCGGAATCCGGGAATCTTCATCCTTCTCGAACAGGTGCGCGACGATGGCCTCGCCCACCGGGCGCGGCTGACCGACGGCCGGTTTGATGTGCATCAGCAGGCCCGGGCCGGCGTTCACTTCGACGATTGCGCCGCGCTGCTGGTCCAGCGGCTTGGAGATGTCCTCGCACACCAGATCGATGCCCGCTATGTCGAGGCCGACGATGCGCGCGGCCAGACAGGCTAGCTCGGCGGTGTCGGGATGCACCTCGTCGGTCACGTCGAAGGCCATGTTGCTGGTGCGGACGATCATCACCTCGTGGCCTTCCGGCGGCACCGAGCTGCCGGTGAAGCCCTGGCGCTCGACTTCCATCCTGGCGGCCGGGAAACGATCCAGGCTGATGACATACAGCGGGAACTCGTGCTCGACGCCGCGGCGCGGGTCGCTGTTGATCTGGGTTTCGATGAGCGCATCGATCGTGGACGTGCCGTCGCCGATCACCGACACGGCCTCGCCCATGTTGGCGGCGACCATCTTGCCGCCCACCACCAGGATGCGGTGCTCGGTACCCCTGATGAAGCGCTCGACCATCACCTCGGAACCCTCGGCGGCGGCCAGCGGGAAGGCCGCAGCGACTTCTTCGGGCGTCATGATGTTGGTGAACACGCCGCGGGCGTGATTGCCGTCGGTGGGCTTGACCACCACCGGATAACCGATGTCCTCGGCCGCCGAGATGGCCTCTTCCACGCTGGCAACCACCTCGCCTTCGGGCACCGGCACGCCGCAGGAGGACAGCAGGCTCTTGGTGAGATCCTTCTCGCTGGCGATGCTCTCGGCGATGGCCGGAGTGCGGTCGGTCTCGGCCGTCCAGATGCGGCGCTGGCGGGCACCGTAGCCCAACTGGACGAGGTTGGCCTCGGCCAGCAGACGGATGTACGGAATGCGCCGGTTCTTGTCAGCCGCGGCCTCGACGATGCAGCGGGTGCTGGGGCCAAGCATGTAGTCGTCGATCAGGTCGCGCAACTTGGCGACCGCCGCATCGACGTCGTAGGGGCGATCCTCGATGGCCGCCATCAGCAGATCGCGACCCATGTGGAGCGCAGCCAACGAGACATCCTTCTGCCAGGCGCGGATCACGACCTTGTAGACACCACGCTCCGTCGTCTCGCGGGCCTTGCCGAAACCGCCGGGAATTCCCGCGAGGTTCTGCAGCTCGAGGGTGACGTGCTCCAGGATGTGGCCGGGCCAGGTACCGTCATGCAGACGCTTCACGAAACCACCCCGCTCGCCGATGCTACAGCGGTGCTCGATCAGCGTGGGCAGCATCGTGGTGAGGCGGTCGGGCAGGCCGGGGATGACGTTGGACGGGCAATCTTCCAGGTCGTGGATATCGACCCATGCTTCAAGAACCGAGCGGTAGGTCCAGATGTTCGGCCCGCGCAGGTGGAGGATATTGAGGAAGTCGATCGTTTTGTTGGTCATGGGCAAGGTGAGGAGATAACGAACGTGCAGGCTGAGCTTTCAAATTCGGGCCTGATCCGGGCTTAACGCAGCAGTCGCCTGCCGGATTACCGACCGAAAAAATATTCGCAAGGCGAAGCGCCCACGTTTCGATGCGGGTATACGCGCTTGTGACGAGTCAGTAAACTTCGCTCGCAATTTTGCCCTACGCTGGCCATTTGCTGTGGCCTTATCGCGTCCCCCACGATGAATCCCGAGTCTTCTCCCCGCATGCCCGACGCTTCGGCGTATTCAGACTATCTTGGGCCCACCGTGCCCGAGTTGTGGCGCCCCCGCCTTGACGCCGCGCTGGCACCGGACGAAAAGGTGCTCGCCAGTCTCGCGGTCGATCTCGACACCCGATTGCAGTTCCGCGACGGGCTCGTTGCGCTGACATCAAAGCGGCTTCTCGGCTGGAACCACGACACACAGGATTGGCAATCGTGGCCATTTCGCGATGGCATGCAGCTACGCCACCGGGATCAGGCCGGCGTCGCCAGTCTCGACCTGATCGACACCACTGCCAAGCTCGACGGCTGGCGCTTCACCCTGGCCCTCGACCCGGCCGCCCACAACCTGGCCGACCGCTTCAAGGCCCAGCTTGAATGCGTGCTCGCCGGCCGCCAGCCCCCCCCGCCCGAGCCCCTCACCTGCCCCACCTGCGATGCGCCGCTGCCCCCGGGCACCGACGAATGCCCCACCTGCGCCCGCGAGATCCACACCCCGCCGTCCACCTGGACGCTGCTGCGCCTGTGGCGCTTTGCCCGGCCGTACAAGGGCCAGCTGCTGGTCGGCTTCGTCCTCACGCTGCTGTCTACCGGCGCCACGCTGGTTCCGCCCTACCTCACCATGCCGCTGATGGACGAGGTGCTGATCCCCTTCCAGAACGGCGTACCCATCGACACCCACAAGGTCATGATGCTGCTCGGCGGCCTGCTCGCGGCCGCGCTGGTGGCCTGGAGCCTCGGCTGGGCCAAGACCTACATCCTGGCGCTGGCCAGCGAACGCATCGGCGCAGACCTGCGCATCACCACCTATGAGCACCTCCAGGGCCTGTCGCTCGAATACTTCGGCGGAAAGCGTACCGGCGACCTGATGTCGCGGATCGGCGCCGAGACCGACCGGATCACCCTCTTCCTGTCGCTGCAGCTGCTGGATTTCGCCACTGACGTGCTGATGATCACCATGACCGCGGCGATCCTCATCTCGATCAACCCGTGGCTGGCGCTCGTCACCCTGGTGCCGCTGCCTTTCATCGCATGGCTGATCCATTCGGTGCGGGATCGCCTGCGCTACGGCTTTGAGCAGGTGGACCGGGTGTGGGGCGAAGTCACCAGCGTGCTCGCCGATACCATCCCGGGCATCCGGGTGGTCAAGGCCTTTGCCCAGGAAAAGCGCGAGGTCAATCGCTTCAAGGATGCCAACATGCGCAACCTCCAGGTGAACGACCGGGTTAATCGCATCTGGTCGGTGTTCTCGCCCACCGTTACGCTCGCCACCGAAGTCGGCCTGCTCATCGTCTGGGGCTTCGGCATCTGGCTGGTGGCCGGCAAGTCGATCACCGTCGGCGTGCTCACTGCCTTCCTCACCTACATCTCGCGCTTCTACACCCGGCTCGACTCCATGAGCCGCATCGTTTCCTTCACCCAGAAAGCCGCCGCCGGCGCCAAGCGCATCTTCGACATCCTCGACCACGTATCCAGCGTGCCAGAGCCCACCAAGCCCCAGCACCTACCCGCAGTCACCGGCGCCATCGAGTGCCGCAGGGTCGGCTTCCGCCACGGCAATCGCACCATCCTGCGCGGCGTCGACCTGTCGATCCAGCCCGGCGAGATGATCGGACTGGTCGGCCATTCCGGCTCGGGCAAAAGCACGCTGGTCAACCTGATCTGCCGCTTCTACGATGTGACAGACGGTTCGATCCGTATCGAAGGCATCGACGTACGCTCGGTGCCGGTGTCGGAATACCGCAGCAACATCGGCCTCGTGCTTCAGGAACCCTTCCTGTTCTTCGGCACCATTGCCGAGAACATCGCCTACGGCAAGCCCGACGCGAGCCGCGAAGAGATCGTCGCCGCGGCCCGCGCGGCCCACGCCCACGACTTCATCATGCGCCTGCCCCACGGCTACGACTCGCTGGTGGGCGAACGCGGCCAGGCTTTGTCTGGCGGCGAGCGCCAGCGGATCTCCATCGCCCGCGCCCTGCTGATCGACCCACGCATCCTGATCCTCGACGAAGCCACTTCGGCGGTCGACACCGAGACCGAGATGGAAATCCAGGCAGCGCTCGAAAACCTGATCCGCGGTCGCACCACCATCGCAATCGCCCACCGCCTGTCGACACTGCGCAAGGCGGATCGCCTGGTGGTGCTTGACCGGGGCCAGATCGTCGAGATCGGCAACCACGACGCGCTGATGGAAAAGCAGGGCGCCTACTTCCGCCTCTACGAAGCCCAGACCCGCAAGCTCGACGATGTCGCCATCGGCGCCGACAAGCCCGTCGCTCCGCCCCACCGCGAACACGCCAACGCCTGAGGCCTGCCATGACCCACACCATTCAACTCGAACGCAACAGCTTCGGCCAGCTGGTCCATGTGTCTGCCGACGGCGTCCGCCAGCAGGTCAACCCGGTCCGCTCCTTCCCCATTGCGGCGCCCACCGAAGGCATCGGCCTCGTCAATACCGATGGTGAGGAAGTCGCCTGGATCACGCGCATCGCCGACCTCTCGCCGGCCAGCCGCGAGGTACTCGAGGCCGACCTCGCCACCCGCGAATTCATGCCCGTGATTGAGCGTATCCGCTCGGTGTCCAGCTTCGCCACGCCGAGCACCTGGGAAGTGGATACCGACCGCGGCCCCACCAGCCTGGTGCTGAAGGGTGAGGAAGACATCCGCCGGCTGGTCCGTCCAGCCCTGCTCATCGCCGACAGCCGAGGCATTCACTTCCTGATCCGAGATCGATACGCACTGGACGCCCACAGCAAGAAAATGCTCGACCGCTTCCTCTGATATTGCCGGCGACCTTGGGCACTGAAATATTTACGCCCGGCCTCCGGAACGTCAGATTCAAGGCAGTCCGGGTTGCGTTTCGTCCAGCGCAGCCCGTAGCGGCTAGATGTGAAGTTTCAATAGGTTGTTTCGGGTGTTCACCCGGGGAGATTCTGAGAGACTGGAAATCGCCAAACCCCCAGTCACCACGAGAGCCTGCCCCGGATGAACACCCATAAGAATGCCCGATTGACC
>JAYRYA010000038.1:0-28083 GCA_041917255.1 Zoogloea sp. | reverse complement strand
GGCGCCACGCGCATCGACGCGGCGGCCGCGGGTCTGGGCGCCGGCGCCGGCAACACCCCGATGGAAGTGCTCGTCGCGGTGTGCGACCTGATGGGCATCGACACCGGCGTGAATGTGGCCAAGATCACCGACGTGGCCGAAGACCTGGTCATCCCGATCATGGACTTCCCGATCCGCATCGACCGCGACGCGCTGACCCTTGGCTACGCCGGGGTGTATGGCTCCTTCCTGCTGTTCGCCAAGCGCGCCAGCGCCAAGTACGGCATCCCGGCTCGCGACATCCTCGTCGAGCTTGGCCGCCGCGGCATGGTGGGTGGCCAGGAAGACATGATCGAAGACACGGCCATCACCATGGCCAAGGCTCGCGGTCTGTCCGTCTAAGGTCTGTTCCAGCACTGGCGGGGTGCAGCCGCGCCCCGCACCATCGCAAAAGCTACGGAGAAAGCCATGCCGTTTGCACAAGTCCATCTCGTCGAAGGTCATTCCGCAGAACAGAAGCGTGCGGTCATCGCCAAGGTGACCCAGTCCCTTCAGGACGCCGTCGGCGCGCCCCGGCCCAACATCCGCGTCTGGATCCAAGAACTGCCCAAGTGTGACTTCGGTATTGGCGGTGAGACCGTCGATGTCCTTGAAGACACCGCGCTGCCTTTCGCCCAGCTCTTCCTCATCGAGGGGCGTACTGAAGAGCAGAAACGTGCGGTCATCGAAAACGTCACCCAGGCGCTCGAGGAAGCCGTCGGTGCAGCACGTCAGGTGATCCGCGTGTGGATTCAGGAAGTGCCCAAGACCAACTGGGGCATTGCCGGCAAGACCGCCAAGGATCTTGGCCGATAAGCGTGTTTTCGCATCAAACCGCTCCCCCCTTGCCGGGAGCGGAGCAGTACCGCAGCAGAACAACTCGATCAGATAACCACAAGGAGGAGAAACATGAAGAAGTCACTCATCGCAGCGCTCGTCGGCGGACTGCTCATGGCCGGGGGCGTCGCCCAGGCCAAGGAGGGCGGCGACCAGTACCCGAACGGTGCCGAAAACTGGTACGCCGGCGCACTCCCGCCGCCGGGCACCTATTTCATCAACTACTTCGGCTACTACGGCGGCACCCTGAAGGACGGTGGTGGCGATACCGTCAAGCATGTGGCCACCAACAACAAGGAAGCCCGAGTCAATGCGGTGTTCGACGCCCTGCGTGTGGTGCACGTCACCAACACCCAGGTGCTGGGCGGCAACTGGGCGATGCACGCGATCCTGCCGATCGTGAACCAGAGTATCGGCAACCTGCCGGGCACCGTCGGCTCGGCCAGCAAGTTCGGGATCGGCGACATCACCATCGACCCGTTCGTGATCACCTGGCACCACAGCCCCGAGCTGCACACCGCCTTCGGCCTGGACATCAACCTGCCCACCGGCGCCTACGACAAGAACGACCCGCGCACCAGCATCGGCGCCAACTACTACAGTTTCGAGCCGATTTACGCGGTGACCTGGCTGCCGAAGGGCGGCTGGGAAATGTCGGGCAAGTTCATGTACAACACGAAGACTCGGAACGACGACACCAAGTACAAGTCCGGCGACGAGTTTCACATGGATTACCTCGTCGGCAAGCATGTGGGCGATTGGGCTTTCGGCATCAGCGGTTATTACCTGAAGCAGCTAACCAACGACAAGGTTAACGGCGTGACTGTCGCTGGCGTGACCGACCTGATCTCCACCGGCCGCAAGGGCCAGGTCTTTGCCTTCGGCCCCAGCGTGAAGTACACGACCAAGACCGGCACGATGTTCATCGGCCAGTGGCAGCATGAAACCATGGTCGAGAACCGCTTTCAGGGCGACAAGCTGTGGTTCAAGCTGATCACCCCCCTGTGATCACAGCCTGAAGGAATCCCGGAAGGGCAGGGCGCTGCGCTTCCGGGTGTGCAGTGCGAAAAATTGAGAGCCAGTCGGTGCAAACCGACTGGCTATTTTTGTTGTTTGATTACTGTCGTTCCGCCCTTGAGCCAGCTCGGCGCTCAGACGGTGCAGGCGCGCACCTGCAGCACACCGGCGCAAGCTGATGACGAAAGCGGGCTGGCGGCCAGCCACAGACCCGCGCAGAATCATGCCCCGAGAGCGCCCGCCCCCCCCGCGCCGAGACCATGAGGAGACCCGTTCCATGCTGAACCTTCAAGACCCGACCCTGCTGCGCCAGGCCTGCTACATCAACGGTGCCTGGGTGGCGGCCGACAGCGGCGAGACCATCGCCGTGACGAACCCGGCCACGGGCGAAACCATCGCCAGCGTGTCGCGCTGCGGCGCCGTCGAAACCGAGCGCGCCATCGCCGCCGCCGACGAGGCCCTCAAGACCTGGCGCAACACCACCGCCGCCGAACGCAGCCGCATCCTGCGCCGCTGGTTCGACCTGCTGATGAGCAATCAGGACGACCTGGGCCGGCTGATGACCGCCGAACAGGGCAAGCCGCTGGCAGAAGCCAGGGGCGAGATCGCCTACGCCGCGGCCTACGTGGAATGGTTTGCCGAGGAAGCCCGGCGCGCCTACGGCGAGGTCATCCCGTCGCCATTCAAGGATCGCCAGATCGTCGTGACCAAGGAGCCCGTGGGCGTGTGCGCGGCCATCACCCCGTGGAACTTCCCGTCGGCGATGATTACCCGCAAGGTGGCGCCGGCCCTGGCTGCGGGCTGCACCATCGTCCTCAAACCGGCCGAACAGACGCCCCTCTCGGCTCTGGCCCTGGCCGAGCTGGCCGAGCGCGCCGGTGTGCCGAAGGGTGTCTTCAGCGTGGTCACCGGCAAGGCCAGCGCCATCGGTGCTGCGATGACTGCCAGCCCCATCGTGCGCAAGCTCACCTTCACCGGCTCCACGCCAGTGGGCAAGCTGCTGATGGCCCAGTGCGCGGGCACCATCAAGAAGCTGTCGCTGGAGCTGGGTGGCAACGCGCCCTTCATCGTCTTCGACGACGCCGACGTGGACGCCGCCGTGGCCGGCGCCATCGCTTCCAAGTACCGCAATGCCGGCCAGACCTGTGTGTGCTCCAACCGTTTTCTGGTGCAGGACGGCATCTACGACGCTTTCGCCGCCAAGCTGGCCGCGGCCGTCGCCGGCCTCAAGGTCGGCAACGGGCTGGAGGAGGGCGTCACCCAGGGCCCGCTGATCGACGACGCGGCCATCGTCAAGGTCGAGGAGCTCGTCGCCGACGCGCTGGGCAAGGGCGCCCGGGCGGTGTCCGGCGGGCGTCGTCATGCCCTCGGCCGCACCTGGTACGAGCCCACCGTTCTCGCCGACGTGACCCCCGCGATGGCGGTGGCCAAGGAGGAGATCTTCGGCCCGGTGGCGCCGCTGTTCCGCTTCAAGACCGAGGATGAGGCGATCCACATGGCCAACGACACCGAGTTCGGGCTGGCGGCCTATTTCTACTCGAAGGACCACGCCCGGGTGTGGCGCGTGTCGCGCCAGCTGGAGTACGGCATGGTCGGCATCAACACCGGGCTCATCTCCACCGAGGTGGCGCCTTTTGGAGGCGTGAAGCTCTCGGGCATTGGCCGCGAAGGTTCCAGCCACGGCCTCGATGAGTACATGGAAACCAAGTACCTCGCCCTGGGCGGGCTGTGAGCAGGTCACGTGTGTGCTTCGGGCCCGTGGATCGGGGAACAATATCTGATCGTCCCGGTCGATCGCATGCAAGGCAAGGCGGCGGCGAGCGGGGTCAGACCCGTCTCGTCGCCGTCGGCTTTCTGGCCAGCCGTTCCGATCGCGTTTCCGCTACCCTGTCGCGTGCCCGGGACCACGCTGGCCAGAAACCTTAATCGTAAACCTCATGACTTCCACCCCGACGCCCCAGGCCCCGGCCGGACGTAGATGGCCCGCATCCATGCGCTCGCTGGCCCATCGCAACTTCCGGCTCTACTTTCTCGGGCAGGCAATCTCGATTCTCGGTTCGTGGATTCAGCAGGTGTCGCTATCGTGGCTGGTGTATCGGATTACCGGTTCGGCCGCACTGTTGGGCGTCACGGCGTTCTGCGCGTTGATTCCGCAGTTGCTGGTCGGCCCGCTGGCCGGGGCGTGGATCGACAAACAGGACAAGCGACGCTGGCTGATCGGTGTCCAGTCGCTGCTGGCCGCACAGGCCTTTGTGTTGGCCGCGCTCACCGCACTCGACATGATCGGCCCGGTGCTCATCATCCTGATGTCGCTCCTGTTGGGGCTGCTCAACAGCTTTGACACGCCCCTGCGCCAGTCGCTGATCGGCAGTTTCGTCGGTCAGCGGGAAGACCTGCCCAATGCGCTGGCGCTCAACGCGATGCTGTTCAACGCCGGGCGTTTCGTGGGGCCGCCGCTGGCCGGGCTGTTGCTGGGGCTTACGTCCGAGGCTGCTTGTTTTGCGATCAACGGTTTCTCGTTTCTGGCACTGATCGTGGGGCTCCGGTTGATTGAGGGCATCGAGCCGCCGCGAGCCACGGGTTCGATGGGGCAGGTGTTCCGCGAAGGAGTGGCCTACGCGTGGCGCACCTGGCAGATGCGAATGCTGATCGTCACCCTGATCGCCCTCAACCTCACTGCGTCAGCCTACGCGGTGCTGCTGCCGGTGTTTGCCCGGGATGTGTTCGCAGGCGATGCAACGACCCTCGGCTGGCTGTGGGGGGCGGCGGGCTGTGGAGCGTTTGCGTCGACCATCGTGCTCGCCAATCACCGGCAGCTTCACGCGGTGATGCGGGCTGTGGTGGTGGGGGTGATCGTCAGCGCGGCGTCACTGATCGGCTTTGCACTTGCCGGTTCGTTGCCCGTTGCATTGGTGGCGATGGCGGGGCTGGGTTTCGGGATTTCGGTGTGCAACGTGGGCATCAACATGCTGATGCAGGGCATGGCGCCGGAAAAACTGCGGGGCAGGGTGGTGTCGTTCTTCACCTCGGCGCGCTTCGGTTTCGATGCCCTGGGCGGCCTGCTCGCCGGTTTTGTCGCCGGGGCAATCGGCGCCGGCCACACGCTGCTGTGGGAGGGTGTGGCGCTGGCGGGCTTCGTGATCTTCCTGCTCAGCCGCAGCCGGCGGCTCGTCCACCTCGTGTCGGAGAGCCCGGCGGCTTGATCCGAACACATGTTCTTCACTTTCGGCCGGTATACTTGCAGGTTCATGAATTTTGGAGCCACCCATGCGCTACGGAGAGTTTGACACCGCTTCCCTCATGTACATCACCAACCGCCCCGATCTCGTGTTCGAGCGCGGCGAAGGGGCGTGGCTGTACGACCACAACGGCAAGCGCTATCTCGATTTCATCCAGGGCTGGGCGGTTAACTGTCTCGGCCACTGTCCGGCCGAGATCACCGACGCGCTGGTGAAACAGGCCAAGACCCTGCTCAATCCCAGCCCGGCCTTCTACAACGGCCCGATGGTGGAACTCGCCGGCCTGCTCACCGCCAACTCGGTGTTCGACCGGGTGTTCTTCGCCAACACCGGCGCCGAGGCCAACGAAGGCGCGATCAAGCTGGCCCGCAAGTGGGGCAAGCTGCATCGCAATGGCGCCTACGAGATCATCACCTTCGACCACTCCTTCCACGGCCGCACGCTCGCCACCATGTCGGCGTCCGGCAAGGCCGGCTGGGATGTGATGTATGCGCCGCAGGTGCCGGGCTTCCCGAAGGCCGATCTGAACGACATCGCCTCGGTCGAGGCACTCATCACCGACAAGACCGTCGCCGTGATGCTGGAGCCGGTGCAGGGCGAAGGCGGCGTGATTCCCGCGTCGCCCGAGTTCATGCAGGCGCTGCGCAAGCTCACCCGCGAGCGCGGCATCCTGCTGATCGTCGACGAAGTGCAGGCCGGCATGGGCCGTACCGGCACGCTGTTCGCCTACGAGCAATCGGGCATCGAGCCGGATATCATGACCCTCGGCAAGGGCATCGGCGGTGGCGTGCCGCTGGCGGCGCTGCTGGCCACCGAATCCGTCGCCTGCTTTGAGCCGGGCGAGCAGGGCGGCACCTACAACGGCAACCCGCTGATGGCGGCGGTGGGCGTGGCGGTGCTGCGCAAGCTGCTGTCAGCCGGTTTCATGGAGTCGGTGCAGGCCCGCGGCGAATACCTCAAGAAGCGCCTGCTCGAGCTCTCCGAGAAGCACGGTCTGAAGGGCGAGCGGGGCTGCGGTCTGCTGCGCGCACTCATCCTGGACGACGAGCGTGGCCCGGCCATCGTCAAGGCGGCGCTGGAGATGAACCCGCAGGGCCTGCTGCTCAACGCCCCGCGTCCGAACCTGCTGCGTTTCATGCCCGCGCTGAACGTGAGCGAAGGCGAGATCGATCAGATGATCGAGGCCCTCGACGTGCTGCTGAAGAAGTAAATTGCGCGGGCCGGCGATCCGGTGAGCTGCAAGAGATGGCGCCGCAACCCGGCGCCATTTTTTCGTTCACGCAGGGAGTTCGATGTAATCACGGGCGATCAGCTCACCCATCGCTGTGGCTGGCACCGGGCGCGAGAAGTGGTAGCCCTGGCCGACGCGGCACCCCAGGTCGTTGAGGATGGCACGTTGCTCGGTGGACTCGATGCCTTCGGCGATGGTCAGCAGCGACATGTCCCGGGCGATGCTGATGATGGCGCGGATCAGCGTGATGTCGTCCGGGTTGCGGTGCAGCTCGGATACAAACGAGCGGTCGATCTTCAGCACGTCGAAGCGGAAGTTGCGCAGGTAGGACAGACTCGCGTAGCCGGTGCCGAAGTCGTCCAGAGACAGCATGATGCCCAGCTCGACCAGGCCTTCCAGGGTGTACCGGATACGCTCGTCCTGATCCAGCAGTACGCTTTCTGTCACTTCGATCTCGAGCCGCTCGCTGCTCAGTCCGTGACGGGCGAGGGTGTCCCGCACGTAACCGACGAAATCCGGCTGGCGTAACTGGGGCACGGCCACATTCACCGCCAGGCGCATCGGTGCAGCGCCCTGGGCGTCCCATTCGGCCAGCTGGCGGCAGGCTTCGTCGAGCACCCACGCGCCGATTGGCACGATAAGACCGGTATCCTCGGCGATGGGGATGAAGCGGTCGGGCGGAATCGGTGCCTGGCCCTGGGGTTGCCAGCGGAGCAGCACCTCGCAGCCGACAATCCGCAGGGTCGCCAGATCGACCTGGGGTTGATAGTGGAGCACCAGTTCGTTGCGGGCCAGGGCATGGCGCAGCCCATTCTCGATATGCAGGCGGTTGGTGGCCCACTGGTTGAAGTCGGCGGTGAAGAACTGGAAGTTGTTCCGGCCCTCATCCTTGGCGTGGTACATCGCGGCGTCGGCGTTCTTGATGAGCGTCTCCGCGTCGCTGCCGTTGTCAGGAAAGAGGGAGACGCCGATGCTGGGCGTGATGTGGAAATCCTGGTTGCGGATGAGATAGGGCTCGCCCAGCGCCTCACGGATCTTGCGGATCACCGGTAAGGCATTGGCGGGTTGGTCGAGTGCGGTGAGCACCACGGCAAACTCGTCGCCGCCCATGCGACTGACGGTGTCGCTCTGGCGCACCAGCCGGCGCAGGCGGGCGGCCACCTCCTGCAGGATCTCGTCGCCGGTGGCGTGGCCAAGGGAGTCATTCACCGTCTTGAAGCGGTCCATGTCGATCACCAGCACCGCGACGCGTTTTTTCTCCCGCTCGGCGATGGCGATGGCCTGGGTCAGGCGGTCGTGCAGCAGGGCGCGGTTGGGCAGGCGGGTGAGGAGATCGAACTCCGCCAGCTGGCGGATCCGGTCCTCCGCCTCCTTGCGCTCGGACATGTCGAGGAAGGTGCCGATGTAGTGCAGCACTTCGCCCTTGCTGTTGCGCACCGTAGAGATCGTGAGCTGTTCCGGAAATACCGTGCCGTCGCGTTTGCGGTTCCAGATTTCGCTGCTCCAGGTGCCGGTGGCACGGATCGTCTCCCACATCTCCTGATAGAAGATTTTGTCGTGGCGGCTGGAGGCGAGCACGCTGGGGCGCTGGCCGATGACGTCTTCGGCAGCGAATCCGGTGATTTCGGTGAAGGAGGGGTTGACCGCGAGGATGCGGGTCTCGGGGTCGGTGATGATGATGCCTTCCCGGCTGGTTTCGAAAACCCGGGCGGATAGATGCAGTGCCTCGGCCTGGCGTTCGAGGGTCTGCGTGTAGGCGCGCAGCTGCTGGCTGATCCAGCGGGAGAAGAAGTAGGACGCGATGATCGCCAGCAGCAGCGCCACGCCTGCCGCGAGCACGACAAAGGGCAGGCGGCTGGACACCGATTCGATGAGCGCCTGCCGCTCGGCAGCGATCGCCGGCTCCATCTCCTGCTCGAACAGGGACGCCACCACCACGATGTTCCAGGGGCGGTACACCTGGACAAGGGAGGTGCGGTTGCCGATCTCGACCCGATCTCCGTCAGTTCCGACGATCCTGCGATGCCAGGGGTATTCCATGGTGCCGCCGCCATTTGCGCCCAGCTTGATGATCTCACCGCGCACGCGCTGCATGTCGGCGGTGCCGACACTGGTGTAATGCTTGCCTTCGTGCTCGGGCCACTGAGTCTGGAGCAGGATCTTGCCGTCCAGGCCAAAGACCGCAAAGTGGCCGGTGTCGCCAAATTTCCAGGCTCGCAGGCGTTCAAGTCCTTCCCGCAGGCGCATCTCGTGCCAGCGCTTGAGATAGTCGCCGGTGCCGATGATCCAGTCGTAGGGCGCAAAGCGCGCCACGTAGGCGAGCTTTTCCGACATCACCTTGGGCGCATCAGGCGAGTACCAGCGGTAGGAAGAAAAGCCCGTGCCATTGCCGGTCTTCACTGCGTCGACGAGGCCGCGCATGATGTAGTGGCCGGTATCGTCACGGTTGTCCCAAAGCGATGTTCCCTCCCGTTCAGGGACGATGGGCAGAAGGAGGCAACGTCCCTCCATGTCGTCGATGAAGAAATATCCGCCGCCTTCGAAGAAGCGCTGAGGGCGCAGGGCTTCGATGATGAGCCGTTTGACCTCCGCTTCGGGCCTGTGGTCGTGCTCGCGGTCGTAGATGGCCTGGGCGGTCTGCATGGCCATCGAGACGCGCTCTTTAAGGGCCGCCTTGAGCGTGCTTTCAGTCAGGGACTGGGCAAAATCGAGGTAGCCGATGGCCGCCGACATCTCGCTGGCCAGGCGCTCCTGCTTTTTTACCAAAAAGCTGCCTTCGAGGCGGTCGAAGAAGCGCCGGTGCTCCGTCATCCCGATAAGCAGGAAGCTCACACCCAGCGCAAGCGCCATCACGACCACGACGATCAGCGTGCCCGCAAGGTGCAGACGGGGCAGATTTTGGTCGGTGACGCGGATTTTCATGAACACTCTGGGTCGCGGGGAATCAATTATTTTTTGTCGATAATGGGCAAGATGAGCCCGATCTCGCAGCCTCTCTTAACGGCCGGAGCGGTCGGGCCTAAAGTGAGAGGATGTGGAATATTCGTCATCCGGCATCCGCTGACGGAAATCCGAGGCGAGGGCGGTGTCACCAGAAAGGATGGAAATGTCCGAAATCTACGTGAGCGTCGACATCGAAACCGACGGGCCGATACCGGGCCGACACTCGATGCTGAGTCTCGGCGCGGCAGCTTTCAGCGCGAACGGTGCCGAGGTCGGCCGCTTTTCGGTCAACCTGGAGGCGTTACCTGGCTTTACCCCAGACCCCCGGACGATGAAATGGTGGGCAACCCAGCCAGAAGCCTGGGCTGCCTGCCATACGGCGCAGCAAGCGCCAGAGGTGGCAATGGGCGGGTTTGTCGGCTGGGTGCACTCGCTCGCCGGGCGTCCGGTGTTCGTCGCCTATCCGGCTGCTTTCGACTTCCCTTTCGTGCTGTATTACCTGAATGAATTTATCGGTGAGAATCCGTTCGGTTACGCCGTTATAGACATCAAGACTTTCGCAATGGCCCTCCTGGGTCGGCCATATCGCGCCAGTGGCAAGTCGGCGATGCCTCAAGCGTGGATCGACCCGGCGTCGCATACCCATGTGGCGCTGGACGATGCGCTTGAACAGGGGCGGCTGTTCTGCAACCTGCTTCGGGCGTCCAGGGAGTGACCCTGACGAGCGAGAGGTCTGCCCCCGATCTTTCTGAAAGCCCCCATGCCTCTCGCCAATCGCATCGAGCGCAGCCGTCTTTTCCAGCCAATCATCGCGCTGATGGTCTTTCCCATCGTCCTAGCGTGGGGCGCAGTGCTTTACAAGACGAAGTCAGAAGAGGACATGGTCGTCAAGGCTGCATATACCGAGAACCTCAACCTCGCCCGGGCCTTCGAGGAGCACACGATCCGGACAATCAAGAGCGTCGATCAGGCGGTGCTGTTCCTGAAGTTTCAGTACGAGCACTACGGCGACAGGGTGAACATCGCCGAATACGTACGGGAGGGGATGATCATCACCAGCATCTTCAACCAGCTCGGGGTGATCGACGAGAACGGCATGTACATCATGAGCAACCTGCCCAACCACAGAAAGATGGATCTGTCGGACAGGGAGCACTTTCGGGTGCACAAGGAGAAGGACACCAACCAGCTCTACATCAGTAAGCCGATCCTGGGCCGCGCGTCGGGCAAGTGGTCAATCCAGATGACCCGACGCATCAACAAGCCGGATGGCAGTTTTGGCGGCGTGGTGGTGATTTCGGTCGACCCGTTTTATTTCTCCAACTTCTACCAGGGCGTGGATCTGGGTTCGGGCGGCGTCGTGTCGCTCATCGGGCTTGATGGCATTACCCGCGCCCGGCGCGCCGGCAACGACATGACCGTCGGCCAGAACATCGCTCATGGCGCGCTGATGCGCAGCGTCAGTGAGAAAGCAAGCGGCAGCCTGCGCACGACCAGCGTGGCGGACGGCGTGCACCGCTTTTACAGCTATCGGAAACTTATCGAGTATCCGCTGATCGTTGCGGTCGGGGTGACGGAGGAGACCGCCCTCGGAGAGTTTCGCAGGCGGCGGACCGGCTACTACGGTTTTGCGTTTGCCACCACGCTGATCGTGCTGTTGTTTGGCGGCTACGCGATGCGTCTGCTGGATCGGCAATACCGTATCACCGCTCAACTGCGTCAAAGCCAGATCAAGGCCGAATCGGCCAACCGGATGAAATCCGACTTCCTGGCTTCCATGTCCCACGAACTGCGCACGCCGCTCAACGGCATCATGGGTTACGCCGAACTGCTGCGGGATACCACCAGCGGCGAGAATCAGGAGTTCGCCGGGGTGATACTGGAGAGCAGCGAGCACCTGCTCGATCTGGTGAACTCCATCCTTGATCTGGCCAAGATCGAATCCGGCAAGATGGAGCTGGTGCTGCGCCCCGAGCCCCTGCGCGCGCTGATCGACAAGATTGTCCGCAACTACCAGCCGCCCGCAGCCAAGAAGGGGCTGGCCTTGGCGGTCACGTTTTCCGACGGCCTGCCTGACGACTTCGTCTGCGACGCAACCCGGGTGGTGCAGGTGCTCAACAACCTGCTCAGCAACGCCATCAAGTTCACCGATCAGGGGCAGGTCGAGGTGCGTGTCTCGCGGGTGAGCGATCAGCTGGAGTTCGTGGTCGTCGACAGCGGGTGTGGCATTGCGCCGGAGATGCTCGCTCACGTATTCGAACGCTTCAGTCAGGCCGACAATTTCCTCACCCGACGTCACCAGGGCACCGGGCTGGGCCTGGCGCTGGTGAAGGAACTCGTGGAGCTGATGGGCGGTTCGGTAAGCGTGCGCTCCGAACTCGACAAGGGAAGTGAGTTCATCGTCCGCCTGCCGCTGAGCACCTGAACCCGCGTCAGGCAGACGAACTACCGAACGGCCATTAATCGCCGCGCAGCCCGTTTGATTGCGAACGACCGGGTGCCGGCTTGCCCTTTCGGGCACGCTTGCCGAGCCACGGCTCCCAATCCTTCGGGGAGACGACAAACTCCACCGCCTTGCCACCGCGGGTGGCTGCGAGGAGGGTGAGTCCGTTGGTGGCAACACAGACGGCCGAGAGGCTCTCACCCTCATCCAGGGCCATGATGATCACGCCGCGCCCGCCGCCCGAAAGCTCCTTCATCTGATCCAGCGGGAACACCAACAGCTTGCCGCCGGACGACAGCGCCGCCAGGTGCTGGTTGTCAGCGCCGTCGAAGAGCACCGGGGCGAGCAGCTTGCCGCCCGCATCCACCGATACAAACTGCTTGCCGGCGCGTTTGGTGGCGGTCATATCGCCAAGTTTGCACAGGAAGCCGTAGCCATCCACGCTTGCCAGCAGGACCCGCTTGTCGTCAGGGCCGGCGAGCACGTGGGCGATCCTGGCGCCGCTCGGAAGTTCGACGAAGGACGCCAGCGGCGCTCCGTTGCCACGCCCGTCGGGTAGCGTCGACACCGCGACGGTGAGCGCGCGGCCGCCGTCGGTAATCGCGATCAGCGAATCCACACTGCGGCACTCGAAGGCACAACCCAGGCGGTCGCCATCCTTGAAGGCCACGTTGGCGAGATCGACGCCATGGCCGCTGCGGCAGCGCACCCAGCCTTTCTCGGAGACGATCACCGTGACAGGCTCGTCCACCACGGTCTGGGTGACGCCAGCGCGGGCGGCTTCCTCGACCAGGGTGCGGCGCGCGTCGCCGAACTTTGCGGCGTCGGCCTTGATCTCCTTCACCACCAGCCGACGCAGCTTGCCCTCGTCGCCCAGCAAGGCTTCGAGTTCAGTCTTCTCGCCGCGCAGCTCTGCCAGCTCGCGCTCGATCTTGATGCCTTCGAGGCGCGCCAGCTGGCGCAGGCGGATTTCCAGGATGTCCTCGGCCTGCCGGTCACTCAGGTCGAATCGGGCAATCAGCGCCACCTTCGGGTCGTCCGACTCGCGGATGATGCGGATCACCTCGTCGATGTTCAGGAAGACGATGTGACGGCCTTCCAGAATGTGGATGCGGTCGTTAACCTGGCCAAGGCGGTGGGCAGTGCGCCGGCGCACGGTGCCGATACGGAAGCGGCCCCATTCGTGGAGGATGTCGGCCAGGCTCTTCTGAGCCGGCCGGCCATCCAGACCGATCATCACCAGATTGATTGACGACGAGGTCTCGAGGCTGGTGTGGGACAGCAGCAGGTTGGCAAACTCGGCCACGTCCTGGTTGCGGCTCTTGGGCTCGAACACCAGCCGAACGGGCGCGTCCTTGCCCGATTCGTCGCGCACCCGGTCCAGCGCGCCGAGCATCAGCGCCTTGAGTTGGGCCTGATCCGGGTCGATGGATTTCTTGCCCGTTTTGGGCTGCGGGTTGGTCAGGGTCTCGATCTCGAACAGCACCTTCTGGGCCGAGACGCCCGGCGGCAGTTCGTTCACCACCAGCTGCCATTGGCCCCGGGCCAGATCCTCGATCACCCAGCGGGCGCGCACCTTGAGGCTACCGCGGCCGGTTTCGTAAGCAGCACGGATGTCGGCGGCCGGCGAGATGATCTGGCCGCCGCCCGGGAAATCCGGCCCCTTGATGCGGGACATCAGATCGACAACCGTCGCCTCGGGGTGCTCGATGGCGTGGATGGCGGCGTCGGCTACTTCGCGCAGGTTGTGGGACGGAATCTCGGTGGCCATGCCCACCGCAATGCCGGAGGCGCCGTTGAGAAGCACGAAGGGCAGACGGGCGGGCAGGAGCTGGGGCTCTTCAAAGGCGCCGTCGTAGTTGGGGCGGAAATCCACCGTGCCCCGATCGATCTCGGAGAGCAGCAGCTCGGCAATGGGCGTGAGGCGGCATTCCGTGTAACGCATCGCCGCGGCCGAGTCGCCGTCCCGGGAGCCGAAGTTGCCCTGGCCATCGACCAGCGGGTAGCGCAGCGAGAAATCCTGGGCAACCCGGACCATCGCGTCATAGACGCTGGAGTCGCCATGGGGATGATATTTACCGATCACGTCGCCAACCACCCGGGCTGACTTGACGTGCTTGGAGCCCGGCGCAAGACGCATCTCGTTCATGGAGAACAGGATGCGGCGCTGCACCGGCTTGAGTCCGTCCTCGACCTGGGGCAGGGCGCGGGACTTGACCACGCTCATGGCGTAGGCGAGGTAAGCGCGCTCGGCGTAGAGGTCGAGGGGCAGGGCGTCGTCACTGCCCAGCAGCGGGGTGGCGGGCGGCGCGGGGGGCTCACCGCCACCGGCGGGGGCGTCAGGCAGGGCGTCGAAAAGATCCGGGGTGTCGTTCATGGTGCGGTACTGGCGGCGCTGGGCCGCCGGGTTGCGTGCGCCGGGTTGGCGCGACAAAGGCCGCAAAAATACCACAGGCACCGCGATTCAAATCGACGACAAGTACTGGGCGACGCTTTTCGCGCCAGGGTTCAGACTGCGAGTTCGAAAGTCGACGGACTGGCTGCGAGCAAACCCCTTGTCAAGTCAGTGGGTAGCCGCACGCGGTGGGGGGGCGCAGGCAATCCACGAAGACCGGACTACTGGAAGCACGTGATCCTGCGAGCGGGAACCTGCCTATACTGCCCGGAAAAACAAAAAGGCCAGTCCGAAGACTGGCCTAACTGTTTGATTCTTTTGGTCGGGGCGGCGGGATTCGAACTCGCGACCCCTTGCACCCCATGCAAGTGCGCTACCAGGCTGCGCTACGCCCCGACAAGCTGCGCATTATAGACATCGATAATCGCTTTGCCAAGCACTCATTAGAGAATTCGAGTGCCGCGCACGATGAATCACACCATTAACGCGCCGGCGTCCTCATTGTTCAGCCCAAAATTCGCTCGCCGTCATCCCAACCTGCGACTGAGTGGAGTAGGCCCGGACTGCGCTTGGGGTGGGCAGTGTCCTGCTTGAGCTTGTGGAGGACCAGCCGAAGCAGGATGTAGAGGTTCCGAGGTGCGTTGTCACTACGCGCCGTGCAGACATCCTCGCTGAGAGTGACGTCCTGACGCCCGTGCGGATCGTGTTCGATGGCCCGCGCCATGATCCGTCCCGGTTCGCCGGCTTCGCGGCGGAGCGACAGCACCCGGCCCAGACTCTGACTGCCCAAACAGAGAGGGGTGTCGACCTGCCCGATGTTGGCGATGACCCGGGCCAGTTGAGCGTTGCGCCGGCCGTGACCATTGAGAAGATGTTCCTCGGCTGGCACTTCAGGACCGTCAGTCCGTGGCATCTTCGCGCGCCTGGCGCAGGCTGGGCTCGAAGTTTCCGATAACAACCTGCGTCCAATTTGTATTCTGAAAATTACTGTTTTCAGAAGTTACGTGATCGCGCAATAACCTGCCCTCGTCTAGGTCGTGAGTCAGCCCGGCTTTCGCGCCACCATACCGATCAACGCTGAGCGTCCCTTGTGACCCGCGCCCTCTGCGATGTCTTCCTCGTAGCTCACGAGCTCCTCAATCGTCCAGTCGGCAAAGGCATTGACCAGGATGTCCTCGGTGTAGAGGTTCTCGACAGCAGATGGTCCGCCAGTGCGGTAATCCAGCTGATCTGGCGTATAACCCTGCAGCAGGATGCATCCGCCGGGCGCCGTCAGTGTCTTCATCACGTCAAACTGCCACTCTCGCCATTCGGGGCCGACAAACTGGATGAAAATCCCGACCACCCAGTCAAATCGCGCCTGCATCGCGGCCGGAGGCCAGCCTGGCGCAAGCATGTCTGCCTGGATGAAATCCACGCTCACCTTGCGCCCGGCAGCCAGGCGTCGAGCCTTTTCGATGGCGACGGCCGAGATCTCGATGGCAGTGACGTCCAGCCCCTGCTCCGCCAGCCACACCGAATTCCGCCCTTCGCCGTCGGCCACCGACAGTGCGGTCCGTCCGGCTTCGAGCAAATCCTGGCGACGGGCAAGAAAACGATTTGGCTCGGTGCCGAAAAGATAGTCTTCGCCTGCCTCCCGGTAGCGGGTGCTCCAGATGCTTTCCTGGCTCATGGTTTTTCTCCTTGCTGGTGCATTTTTTTCAGACGTTGGCTGCGTGTGCCACAAGTACTGGATGCTGACCGCCTTATTAATTAGTAAATTCTAATATAATGGTCGTTCCGCGTCTCGCGCTCCAGAGCGCATCGTCAATTGAGGAGAATACCTGCATGAAGTCCGCTCACGATCTCGTTCTTGCCGCGAAGGCCCGCATCCATGAAGTGTCCCCCGCCGAGGCGGAACAGGCCATTCAGGACGCCCAAGTGCTGATCGATGTGCGGGAGGCCGACGAGTACGCCGCCGGCCACATTCCCGGTGCCGTTCACATGTCGCGTGGCATGCTGGAATTCCGCTTGAGTGGCGCACCCGAGTTGGCCGCCCGCGACACCATGATCGTGCTCTACTGCAAGACCAGCGGACGCGCTGCCCTGGCCGCCGCAACGCTGCAGGACATGGGTTACCTCAAGGTGAAGTCCATCGCCGGAGGTTTCGATGCCTGGGTGGCCGCCGGTTTGCCGGTCGCAAAGCCTGCCATGCCGTCGTTCGACTGAATTGCGCTAAATGGCTTAGCGCTGCGCGGCTGCGCTACGCTCCCGCCGCCGGTAGTGGGTCACGGCAGGCGCCACCATCGCCACGCCGAGCAGCGCCACCATCGCCAGCGGCCACAGCATCGGTTTGTTCCACTCGGCGCGCATGCGCTCCCGCTGGCCCACATCGACCCGCTGGTACTTCAGCGTGTTGCGGATGATCTTGCCCGGCTTGCGGTTGTAGAGCCAGCCGTGCTGGAGCGTGTAGGCCTTCTCGTAAAGCCCCCACACCCACGGCGCGTCGTGCTGGAGGATCGTGAGCATGCGCTGGATGATTTCGGCCCGCTCGGGGCTGTCGGGCATTGCCTTCATGCGCTCGAAGAGCCGGTCGTACTCGGGGTTTTCGTAGTTGGCGGCGTTCTCGCCCTGGCTCTTCACCTTGCCCTGGGGGCCATAGAGCAGGAACAGGAAGTTCTCGGGATCGGGGTAGTCGGCGTTCCAGCCCCAGTAGAACAGCTGGGCGTTGCCCTTGCGGATCTTGTCCTGGAAGCGGTTGTAGTCGGTGGCGCGCACCACGAGCTGTACGTCCAGCTTGCGTAGTTGCTTGGTCAGCCAGTCGATGGTGGATTTATCGCCCATGCCGCTGCCGGTGGTGTCGAGATTGACCACCAGCGGCTCGCCAGTCTTGGCATCGCGGCCGCCGGGGTAACCGGCTTCGGCCAGCAGGCGACGGGCGTCTTCCACCGGCTTGCGTCGCGGCTGGCCGTCCACCCAGTCGTAAACCTCGCGGTTCACGCCCGACTCGTCGGCCCGGTAGCCAAAGATTCCCGGCGGGATCGGGTGCATCGCCGGCACGCCGCGGCCGTTCTGGAACACCGAAATGAACTCTTCCTGGTCGATGGCGATGGAGATCGCGAGGCGCAGCTTGCGGGCCCGCTCGCTGGTGCCGCCCACCACCGGGTCGAGCATGTTGAAGCCCATGTACATCACGGTGGGCGCGACCGAGGTGTTGAGCTTGATGCCCTTCTCCACCATCTCGTCGGACAGCGTCACGTCGCCCTGCCCGCCCATCTGCACGGCCTGGTCGAAATTGTCGGACGACACACCGGAGGCGTCGTAGTAACCCTGCAGGAACTTGTTCCAGTACGGAATGCTTTCCTTCTCGCGGGTGAAGACCACCTCATCGACAAACGGAATCGGCTTGCCGCAGTCGGCCAGCAGGCCGGCGGACCTGTCACCCTCCTCGCCCTCGCACGGGTAGGTTTCGCCGCGGAAATTCGGGTTGCGGGCCAGCACCATGCGGGCGTTTGGGTTGTTCTCGCGCAGCATGAACGGGCCGGTGCCGATGGGCCACCAGTCGAGCGTGAGGTTACGCTCGGCCATGCCCGGCTGGGCAAAGAAGCGGTCAGCCTCGACGGGCACCGGCGCGAAGAACGGCATCGCCAGCCAGTACGGAAACTGCGGATAGGTGCCCTTGATGCGGATGCGGTAGGTGTAGCGATCCACCGCCTCCACGCCTTCCATCGGGTAGTTGCGCAGGTCGATCCACGCGCCGCCCTTGCCGTCGGCCGCACGCTTTTTCTCGTCGGCGACGAGCTGTGCGTGCAGATCTTTCAGGCCGACGATGTAGTCGCCCATCAGCTCCAGCACCGGCGAATGCAGCCGCGGATGGGCGAGTCGCTTGATCTGATACACAAAATCGTCAGCAGTAAGCTCGCGCGTATCGGTAACGGGAAAATCGCCCAGCGCGCGCTTGCCGGCGAGATCCTTGTCGGTAAGCGCGAGATAAAGGGGCTGGCCTTTGGCGTCGACCGCAAAGGCCGGATGCGGCTGGAAGCGGATGCCTGGTCGGATGGTAATTTCGTATTCGCTACGGTCGATCTGCGCCGGATCGGCGTCCGCCGGCAGCAGCTTGCCAGCGGCGTCGAACTGGCGAAGTACCGGCATTTGCGCGGCTGCCGCGGTGTTCAGCTGGAACGGCCGCTTGAGGTAGTGATACTGGAGCGGCGGCTCGTAAATCTGGTAGAGAAAGGTCGCTTCGTCCTCGCTGTACGACTGTACCGGGTCGAGGTGTTTCGGCCGCTGGGTGAAGGCTGAGTACAGGATGTTCCTGCCCCGCTCCGCCGCAGGATAGGGGTCGTTCCACACCTCGCCACAACCGGCAGCCAGTGTGACCATCAAGACAGCGGCAAGGCGCCGGCAAAGAGTGGGGCATTGGATCGCACGCATGGGCCGAGTCTACCGGATCACTCCGTGGGCGCGCTCGAAATTAGCGGCAGCGCACGCGCCGGTAGCATCCGTTATAATTGTGCGGTTATTCACAGGAGACACCTTTCATGGGCTTTCTTGCCGGCAAGCGCATTCTCATCACCGGGCTGCTGTCCAATCGCTCGATCTCCTACGGGATCGCCAAGGCGATGCACCGCGAAGGCGCCGAACTTGCCTTTACCTACCAGAACGAACGCTTCCAGGATCGCGTCACCAAAATGGCGGCCGAATTCGGTAGCGCGATGGTGTTTGCGTGTGACGTCCAGAACGACGAGGAAATCGCCAAGCTCTTCGAACAGCTCGGCCAGAAGTGGGATTACCTCGACGGCCTGGTGCATTCCATCGCCTTCGCGCCCAGCGAAGCCCTCGAGGGTGATTTCCTCGACGGTCTGTCCCGCGAGGCTTTCCGTATCTCCCAGGAAGTCAGCGCCTACAGCTTCCCGGCGCTGGCCAAGGCTGCGCGGCCGATGATGAAGGGCCGCAACGGCTCGCTGCTCACCCTGTCCTACCTGGGCGCGGTACGCACCATGCCGAACTACAACATCATGGGCATGGCCAAGGCCAGCCTCGAAGCCTCGGTCCGCTACATGGCGGTCACCCTTGGCCCCGAAGGCACCCGTGTCAATGCCATCTCGGCCGGCCCGATCAAGACCCTTGCGGCCTCCGGCATCGGCAGCTTCGGCAAGCTGCTCTCGTTCAACGAGCACAATGCGCCGCTGCGCCGCAACGTCACCATCGAGGAAGTCGGCAACGCCGCCGCCTTCCTGTGTTCCGACCTCGCCAGCGGCATGACCGGCGAGATCATGTACGTGGATGGTGGTTTCAACACCACCGCGCTGGGTAACGCGGAGCCGATCGGCCAGTAATCGATCAAGTTCTTCCGAACCCTGCAACAAGGGCCGCCCGATCCGGGTGGCCCTTGTTGTTTGACTCTACGCGACAAGTCAGGCTGCAGGCGCAGGCTCCGGCGGAATCCACAGACAATGGCCCTTGTTGGCCTTGGCGATCTCGCCGAGCACCTTGTCGTGACTGGCGAGTTCTTCGTCGCTTGCCCGCAGCACCCGGAGCGGAACCCGTTCCATCGGGACGCCGCCTGCGTCGCCATCCTCCTGCTGCGGAGCCGGCTCGTCGAGCATCATGATGAGGCTCTCCTGCCCGCGGGTCATCGCCAGATAAACGTCGGCCAGCAGCTCTGCATCCAGCAGCGCGCCGTGCAGGGCGCGGTGGGTGTTGTCGATCTCATAGAGCGAACACAGGGCGTTGAGCGATGCCTTCTTCCCGGGGTTCTGCTCCTTGGCGAGCTTGAGCGTGTCGATCACGCTCGGGCAGATGGCGGAGAGCAGCGGGCGCCCGAGGAGGCCCAGCTCGTAGTTGAGGAAGCCCACGTCGAAGGTCGCGTTGTGGATCACCAGTTCGGCGCCATCCACGAAGGCCTCGAAATCCGCCACGATGTCCTTGAAAACCGGCTTGTCGGTGAGGAACTCGTTGGTGATGCCGTGCACCGCCATGGCGCCCGCGTCGATGTTCCGCTGCGGGTTGATATACACGTGGTAATGCTGTCCGGTGAGCTTGCGGTCGAGCAGCTCGACGCAGCCGATTTCAATCACGCGGTCGCCACTCTTCCAGTCGAGACCGGTCGTTTCCGTATCCAGTACGATCTGTCTCATGCCTTGATGTCCTCCGAATCCACATTCCTGCCGGCCTTGCGTACGGCCTCCACGCCCCGCCGGGCCAGCGCGTCGGCGCGCTCGTTCTCGGCGTGACCGGCGTGACCCTTGACCCACAGCCATTTGATCTGATGAAGCGCCGCCGCTTCATCCAGCGCACGCCACAGGTCGGCGTTCTTCACCGGCTCCTTCGAGGCGGTCTTCCATCCCCGAGCCTTCCAGCCGTGAATCCATTCGGAAATGCCCTTCTGCACGTACTGAGAATCCGTGTGAACGCGGGCGGTGACCGGACGCTTGAGCGCCGTGAGGGCGCGGATCACCGCGAGCAGCTCCATCCGGTTGTTGGTGGTGGCAGGCTCTCCGCCCCACAGCTCCTTCTCGTGGGGGCCCGCACGCAGGATTGCGCCCCAGCCGCCGGGCCCCGGGTTACCCGAGCAGGCTCCGTCGGTGTAAATGTCGATTTCGTCCACTGATTCTTCTCGTTGCGTGTTGTTGGAGTTGGCGCGTCAGGGCCCCGGCGTGTCATCGCCGGCATCCAGACGCATGCCGGGCGACCTCGGCTGACCGCCTGCTTTCTGGACCAAGGGCGCGAGGGCCCGAGCGCGGGCCTTTCGATCCCACTTGGGCATGATGAGTCGAATTCCCTGTACCCGCTTGACCGCGTGTATCACATACACGCCGCCGCCAATGGGCCACCAGCGATCGCCGGCCCAATCCAGGCCGCGCAGGCGCTCCAGCCACTGGGGCTGCTCGACGGCCGGAACAAAACAGCCCGAAGCCTGACTGCCCGTTTCAAAGCTGAGCAGTGCCAGCCAGTCCTTCAACCGTCGGAGCGAAAGATACTGACCGCGCCACGGGTAGCTGCCGGTCTTGCCAGCGACCATCCGCTTGATGCCGAACAGGCTCACCGGGTTGAAGCCGGCGATCACCACATGCCCTTCCGGCACCAGCACCCGCTCGACTTCCCGCAACACCTGGTGAGGGTTGGCGGCAAACTCCAGCACATGGGGCAGCACCACCAGATCGAGGCTGCCCGCGGCAAACGGCAGCGCCGCGTAATCCGTCTCGACACCCACATCGCCAGCGCCGGCGCGAAAGCGGAACGGCATCCGGTTGGCCCTCAGGAAGTCGAACTCGGGTACGCCGAGCTGCACCGCGTTGTAGCCGAAGATGTCCGCCACCTGGGTGTCGAAGCGCGCCGCTTCCCACGCCATCACGTAGCGCCCGAGCGGGGTATCGAGCCACGCATGGAGGCCGGGAAAGGATTCGGGCTGGCTCATCGGATGAAACGGGAGGTCGAACGGAAAGCGGGAGCGGGTACAATCGAGGGATGAAGATTATCCCCCTTCCCGCGTTCAACGATAACTATATCTGGCTGCTTCGCAGCGGTCGCTACGCCGCCGTGGTCGACCCGGGTGATGCTGCGCCGGTGCGCCGTTACCTTGCAGACGAAGGTCTGACCCTCGTGGCGATCCTCGTCACCCATCACCACTTCGACCACGTGGACGGCATCGAGGCCCTCGTTGAAGCGCACTCCGTGCCGGTTTTCGGCCCGGCGATGGAAGACATCCCGGGCCTGACCCATCCGGTGAGCCAGGACGATGAGGTGCTGCTGCCCGAGCTGGGTGCCGAATTCCGCGTGCTTGATCTGCCCGGTCACACCGCCGGTCATGTGGGCTACTACGGCGATGGCGTCCTCTTCTGTGGCGATACGCTGTTCGCTGCCGGTTGCGGCCGGTTGTTTGAAGGCACACCGGCCCAGATGTTCGATTCCCTCGCCAAGCTGGCGGCCCTGCCCGGTGACACGCAGGTTTATTGCACCCACGAATACACCCTGTCGAATCTGGCTTTTGCAGCGGCAGTCGAGCCCTCCAACGCAGCCATCACCGATCGCATTGCCAGCAGCCAGACACTGCGTGCGGCGGGTACGCCGACGGTGCCGTTTTCGCTCGACGGCGAGCGGCTCACCAACCCCTTCCTGCGCAGTCTTGAACCCGAGGTCATCGAGCAGGCCCAGGTGCAGGCCGGGCATGCACTCAAGACGCCAGTCGAGGTTTTTGCCGCGATCCGCGAGTGGAAAAACCGCTTCTGATCGTAGGCAGATTCAGGACGGCGATTCGATGGGCGTCGCCGAGATGCGGTTGCGCCCGGATTGCTTGGCTCCGTAAAGCGCGTCATCGGCGCGCTTGAGGAGACCAGCCGAATCGGATTCGCCTCGGGGAGGGATCATCGACGCCACACCGATACTCATCGTCACCACACCAATGGGGGTGAAACGGTGGGTGATGCGCAGACCTTCTACGGCACTGCGCATGGCCTCCGCCACCCGCAGTGCGCCTGGCAGATCGGTGTCGGGCAGGATTGCGGCGAACTCCTCGCCACTGTAGCGGGCCACGAGATCGGCCGGCCGGCGCAGGGCGGATTGCAGTGTCCGTGCAACAGCCTTCAGGCACTCGTCGCCTACTTGATGGCCGTAGCCGTCGTTGAATTGCTTGAAGTGATCCACGTCGCACAGCAGGATCGACAGCGGCTTGGCCTGCCGTCCCAAGCGACGCCATTCGCGCAGCAGGATTTCGTCGAACTGGCGGCGGTTCGAGATGCCGGTGAGTCCATCGAGGGACGACAGCCGGGTGAGTTCCTGGTTGGCGTCGTCGAGCTTGCGGGTCAGGACCAGCAGCGAATAGCGCATCTGGGCGATCCGCTGCATGGCCTTCACCTTGGCGGCCAGCACGGTTTCGGAAACCGGCTTGATGAGGTAGTCGTCGCCACCCACGCTGATGCCTTTTTCGAGGTCGGCATCGCTGGTGCGGGCGGTGAGGAAGATGATCGGCGTCCACTCGCCGGCCTGTTCGAGCTGACGGATTCGCCGGGCAACCTCGAAACCATCCATTCCCGGCATGATGATGTCGAGGAGGATGAGGTCCGGCCGTTCGGCCTTGAAGAGCTCGATGCCCCGCTCGCCATCCCGGGCGAGAATCGGCTCGATACCCATCTTGCGCAACTGATGAGACACCAGCGTCGCACTTGTCAGCGTGTCCTCGATCAGCAGCGCTTTCACTGGATTCCCGGGAAATTGTGTCGCAAGGTGATGAAATTGGATCGTCGATCGGCCACCAGGCGGCCAAGCGCGTACTTTAACGGATTCCCGGCGTCGCTCGAAGCCTGTTTGCGTCAAGGGCGTTCGGTCCGCGCGGCTTTCCCGGTTTGACCCTGCCCGCCGCGGGCAGCTAAAATCCGTGCTTTGGTTCCGCGCGACAAAGCCTGATGTTTCCGAGAGTTATCGCGCTATTCCTGTCGCTCCTGGGTGCCACCCCCTTGCAGGCGCAGGAGGCGGATGGATTTGCGCCACGTTTTGTCAGCTCTCTCCCTGTTTTCGAGGACGACACAGGTCAAGTTCCAAAGGTGGTCGAGATCCGGGAGCAGCACATACGGGTGCCCACCGTCGACCTCACCATCGAGACGGACGACCTCTGGGAACGCATCCGCCGCGGTTTCTCGATGCCGGATCTCAACACCGATCTCGTCACCGATCGCCAGATCTACTACATCAACCGCCCAGGCGCGCTGCGCCAGATCTTCACCCGCGGTCAGCGCTATCTTTATTACATCGTCGAAGAGCTTGAACGTCGCGGCATGCCAACCGAGCTTGCCCTGTTGCCGATGGTCGAGAGCGCGTTCAACCCGATGGCACTGTCGTCGGCCCAGGCCTCGGGCCTGTGGCAGTTCATCCCGTCCACCGGCAAGAGTTACCGTCTCGAGCAGAACTGGTGGGTGGACGAGCGGCGCGATGTGATCGCCTCGACCAACGCCGCGCTGGATTACCTTCAGACCATCTACGAGATGCACGGCGACTGGCAGCTGGCATTGGCTTCGTACAACTGGGGCGAAGGTGCAGTCGGGCGTGCGGTGGCCAAGAACAAGGCGGCCGGTTTGCCTGCGGAATACCAGCATCTCAACATGCCAGGCGAAACCCGCTACTACGTGCCCAAGCTGCAGGCGCTCAAGAACATCGTGGCCCAGCCGGAACTCTTCGGCATCACTCTTCCGGCAATCCCCAACCGGCCGTACTTCGTCACGGTCGAGAGTCGTGTTCCGCTTGATCTCGCCACTGCGGCCCGGCTGGCCGAAACGCCAGTCGAGGAGATCCTTGCGCTCAATCCTGGCTACAAGCGGCCGATCCTGCCCACGGCCGGCCCGCAGTCGCTGGTGGTGCCGGCGGAAAAGCTTGAAGCCTTCCTGGTCAACCTGCAGCGGCATGACCCGGCCAACGCGAGCTGGAAGACTTACGAGCTGCAGGAAGGCGAAGGACTCGAAGTTGTGGCAGACCGGCTGGGCATCTCGGCCAGCCGCCTGCGCCAGGTCAATGGCCTGTCGCCGCGAGCGCGGATTGGCACCGGCTACACGCTCATGGTGCCGTCGGAGAGCGAGGGCGACCGGATCAGCCTGGCCAGCCTGATGCCCAACAGGCCCCAGGCCGGCGCGGTCGAGCCCCCTCCCCCGCCGCCGCCCCGGGCGCTGGTGCAGCGGACCACCGTGCGCGGCAAGAACGGCAAGCCCATCGTGATCGAACGCAAGATCGCGGTTTCGGCCGAACCCGCTCCAGCCGCCAGGCAAAAAGGCGGCAAGTCCGAGAAGGCTGCGCCTCCGCCGGCCCGACCGGCGCCGACCAAGGCCGCTGCCGGCAAGCCCGTCGTCAAGACGCCTGCACCGGCAGCACCAGTAAAGAAACATCGCTGACTCCCGCTGCACAAGGCTTCAAGCAGAACGCCCGATGAATCCATCGGGCGTTCTGCTTTCCGGGTGCCGTCAGACGAGCGTCAGGCGCTTGCCGGAATCAGGAAGTCATCGGAGATCCGGCAGCCCAGATCGAAGATGCTGTCCCGGAACTCCTCGAGATAGTTGCGCAGTCCCAGTTCGAAGATTCGCTCGATCCGACCAAAGCGCAGGTGCGCCTCAAGCTCACCGGCCATGCGTTCGGTTTCGGCCGAACGGGAGTTGGCAACGCGGCCCAGGTTGGAGTAGACCTCTTTCATGCAGCGCGCCAGCGACCGCGGCATGTCGGCCCGCAGGATCAACAGCTCGGCCACCCGCACCGGGGTGATGTGATCGCGATAGACCTTGCGATACACCTCGAAGGCCGACACCGAACGAAGCAGCGCGCTCCACTGGTAGTAGTCGGTGCTCTCCACGTCGCTCTCGGAGCCAGGCAGCAGGTTGAGGTATTTCACCTCCAGGATGCGCGCAGTGTTGTCGGCACGCTCCAGGAATGTCCCCAGCCGGATGAAGCGCAGCGCTTCGTCCTGCAGCATGGTGCCGATGGTGACGCCGCGCGAGAGGTGGGAACGGTACTTCACCCACTCGAAGAAGGCGCCGGGGCCGGTCTCCATCATCTTGGCCATGGAGAAGTCGCGCATCTTCAGCCAGGTGGCGTTGGAGGTCTCCCACAACTCGGAGGTGAGCGTGCCGCGCACGGCGTGAGCGTTCTCACGGGTGGCCCTCAGGCAGCGGTAGATGCTGCCGGGGTTATCCCGATCGAAGATCATGAACTCGAGCACGGCCTCGGTGGTGAAGGCGGGATGCTTGGCATGGAAGGTGTCCTGCAGTTCCATGATCTTCAGCATTCCGGCCCACATGGCTTCCACTTCCTGCCCATTCTGGGGCAGGAGGCTCAGGCGGTAAGTCACGTCGAGGATGCGCGCGGTGTTCTCGGCGCGCTCCATATAGCGTGCCATCCAGAAAAGATTGTCGGCGGTGCGGCTCAGCATGTCAGGCCTCCAGTACCCAGGTGTCTTTGGTGCCCCCGCCCTGCGAGGAATTCACCACCAGCGATCCTTCGCGCAGCGCAACGCGGGTCAGCCCGCCCGGCACCAGACGCATCTCGCTGCCCGATAGCACGAAGGGACGCAGATCCAGGTGTCGGGGCGCGACGCCGCTATCGACGAAGGTCGGACAATTCGAAAGGGCCAGCGTAGGCTGGGCGATGTACTTTTCAGGGTTGGCCACGAGGTACTTGCGGAAGGTCTCAATCTGCTCCTTGGTGGAGGCCGGACCGACCAGCATGCCGTAGCCACCGGCACC
This sequence comes from Zoogloea sp., assembly GCA_041917255.1. Classification (GTDB taxonomy): domain Bacteria; phylum Pseudomonadota; class Gammaproteobacteria; order Burkholderiales; family Rhodocyclaceae; genus Zoogloea. The sequence goes on along the minus strand of JAYRYA010000038.1, from coordinate 1,763 downwards.
GTGGACTTCCTTGACCACCAGCTCGGGGAGATGCGCCAGGGTGTAGGCCAGGTCATCCGGCTTGCGGCACATGTAGGTGGGCACGTTGTTGAGGATCGGCTCCTCGCCCAGATAGAAGCGAATCATCTCGGGCACGTACGGGTAGATCGACTTGTCGTCCGCCACGCCGGTACCGATGGCGTTGGAGAGCGTCACCCGTCCGGCGCGGTAGGCGTTCAACAAGCCCGGCACGCCGATCATCGAGTCTTTGCGGAAGGCGGTGGGATCGAGGAAGTCGTCGTCGACACGGCGGTAGATCACATCCACCCGGCGCGGGCCCTGGGTGGTGCGCATGAACACCTGGTCGTCGCGAACGAACAGATCCTGCCCCTCAACCAGCTCGACACCCATCTGCTGGGCGAGGAAGGCGTGCTCGAAGTAGGCGCTGTTGTATGCGCCCGGCGTCATCACCACCACCGTCGGGTCATCCACGCCCTGGGGCGCGACGCTGCGCAGCGTGTGCAGCAGCATGTCCGGGTAATGCTCAACCGGCGCGATGCGATGGCGTGCGAAGAGTTCGGGAAACAGCCGCATCATCATCCGGCGGTCTTCGAGCATGTAAGACACGCCTGAGGGCACCCGCAGGTTGTCTTCCAGCACATAGAACTCACCGGCGCCAGCGCGCACCACATCCACCCCGGCGATGTGCGCGTAGACGTTGCACGGCACGTCGACACCCTGCATCTCGGGGCGGTACTGCGCGTTGTTGAGCACCTGCTCCTTCGGGATATGGCCGGCCTTCAGGATTTCCTGATCGTGATAGATATCGTGAATGAAGGTGTTGAGCGCCTTGACGCGTTGGCGCATCCCCGCTTCGAGGCCCTTCCATTCCGAGGCAGGAATGATGCGCGGGATGATGTCAAAGGGGATCAGTCGCTCGGTTCCGGATTCTTCACCATACACCGCGAAGGTGATGCCGTAGCGATGGAACAGGGAGTCTGCCTCGGCGCGCTTGCGAGCGATTCTGTCGGCAGGGGTGTCGCTGAGCCACTTGGCGTAAGCCGCGTAATGCTCACGAACGCTCCCATCGTCCGCAGACATTTCATTGAAGAATTTTGTGATGGCCATCTCTGTGCCCTGTCATGTTGTGAGGCGGAAATACCACTTTCTATGTAGCTAGAAGCGTGCCATGAGAAAAGTCGAGATAAAACGAAAATTTATCGCCGATCTGCGCTTGGGTTGCACCACTTCGGTGCCATTGCACCGGTTTGGGGAATCGTGTCGCCACGTGCCGGTGCGTGGTGGTCCGCGCGTATCTTACGGTTGCTCTCCAGGATTCTCACCGCACATACGGCATCAGTGGGATACAAGGTTAAATAATGCCGCGCCGGATCCGTATCGCGACAATCGAAAAATCTATTTCTTTAGTTATAGATTCGCTCGTACAATCCCGCCTGCAGACTGGGATTGGCCCATTTTGTAATGTGTTCCCGCCAGCGCGATCCAGATCGTCGCCCCGCATCTTGCCGACTGTCTCTCCGCCGCCGTTCCGCCGTCTCCTGCGCCGCCTCCACAACCTGCCGATCAAGCAGCAGGTTGTGCTGATTGCCTTTGTGACGACTTCGCTCGCACTCATCGTCGCGCTGCTATGCCTGATTGTATTGACCCACCAAATCCTGCACAGGTCACGCCGCTAAAGCGAATGCCTCAGCGGGGGTCTTCATCTCCAGGGCCTGATGGGGCCGCTGGTGGTTGTAGAACTGGATCCAGTCGCCAATGACACG
>JAYRYA010000037.1:0-28158 GCA_041917255.1 Zoogloea sp. | reverse complement strand
CCGAAGAACCCAAAACCTCCGAGCCCTTCACCTCCCCACCGCGCCATCTTCATTGCGCTGCGAAAGAGGGCCGAATTATAAAGAACTATCAGAACACGTCAACAGGTTTGGGGAAATTAATTCAAACCAACGACACACGCGCAAACTTGCGCTTGCCGGATCCCCCATATCAATCCTTGCTAGATACGAGGTGGCAGCGCACGACACGCGTTGCAGAAACCGATACCTCTTCCGGGTAGCGCCTACGACATTCATCGCTGGCAACCGTGCACCGGGGATGAAAGTGACAGCCGTTGGGTGGATTGAGTGGTGATGGCATGTCCCCCTGCGAGGCGGTTCGCTTCGACAACCCGGCTGTCTCGATGCGGGGAACCGCCTCAAGCAGCATCCTTGTATACGGGTGGCGCGGATCGCGCAGTACCTCGTCCACACGCCCGCGTTCGACAATCCTGCCCAGATACATCACCGCCACATGGTGCGCGAGATAATCCACAACAGCCAGATTATGGGTGATGAACAGATACGACAGCCCGTACTCGGCCTGCAGTTCACGCAGCAGATTGAGGATCTGGGCCTGTACCGACACATCCAGGGCGCTCGTGGGTTCGTCACAGACGATCAGCTTTGGCGACACCGCCAGCGCGCGGGCGATGGCAATACGCTGTCGCTGACCACCGGAGAACTCGTGAGGAAAACGATGACGCATTGCCGGATCAAGCCCGACCCGACGTAGCATCCCGTCGATACGCGCCGATCTGGAGGCCACATCCGATTCAACATCTAGCGCCAGCATCCCTTCTTCGAGAATCTCACCCACGCGCATGCGCGGATTGAGGGATGCAAAGGGATCCTGAAAGATCATCTGCAGATCGCGTCGTAACGGCTGCCACTGCCGCGGCGACAAGGCCAGCAGGTCGTGCTCGCCATAATGGGCGCTGCCGCCGCTCGATGGCACCAGCTTGAGCAGGGCTTTGCCGGCCGTGGTCTTGCCGCAGCCTGATTCGCCGACCAGCGCCAGAGTCTCGCCGGCGGGCACATCAAGCGACACGCCATCCACTGCCTTGACGTATCCCACCACGCGCCGGAACAACCCCTTCCGCACCGGGAAGTGGACCTGGAGCGAAGCCACCTCGAGCGCCTTGCCCTCGTTCGCCCGACGGGTATGCGCCGCATCGGGCTGACGGGGTGATTCGACCCAACCCATCCTTTCAACTGGATCATATAAATGACAACGCACCGTCTGCTCGCCCACGCCATGCAAGGCGGGCGCAACGCGGCGGCAGCGCTCGTGGACCTGAGGGCAGCGCTCGGCAAAGCGGCAACCCAGATGACGCTCCCCCAGCCTGGGGACCTGTCCGACCAGGGTTTCCAGCGCCCTGTCCCGCTGCTCCGACGTGGGGAGCGCGGCGAACAACTTGCGCGAATAGGGATGAAGCGGTTCGCTGAAGAAAACCTCCCGCGGCCCGGTCTCGACGAGTTCTCCGGCGTACATTACACAAACCCGATGGGCCATCCGCGAAACCACGCCAAGGTCGTGAGTGATCAGAAGCATGCCCATGCCCCGGCTTGCCTGCAGTTCGGTCAGCAGATCCAGCACCTGGGCCTGGATCGTCACATCCAGCGCGGTAGTGGGTTCGTCAGCGATCAACACCCCAGGATCACCGGCCAGCGCAATGGCGATCATGACCCGCTGCTTCATGCCGCCGGAGAGCTGGAACGGGTACTCACCGAGACGATGCGCAGGATCAGGGATACCGACGGCCGTGAGCAGCCGCTCGGCTTCGTCCCAGGCCGGCCGGCCATGCAAGGCGCGATGGCGGACCAACACCTCGCCGATCTGGTCGCCGACGGTCATGACCGGATTGAGACTGGTCGCCGGCTCCTGAAAGATCATCGCCAGCCGGTTGCCGCGCACATCGCGCAACTGCGTCTCGGGCATGGTGTGCAAGGCCTCGTCGCCCAGCATGATCGATCCGGCGGAGATGCGTCCGCCAGAGGGTAACAGGCCCATGCAGGCGAGCGCCGTCATCGACTTGCCGCAGCCCGACTCGCCCACCAGCGCCAGCGTACGTCCCGCCGGCACCTCGAAGCTGATGCCATCCACCGGACGCAGGGGCTTATCCCTCGGCCCGAGTTCAACCCGCAACTGCTCGACCTTCAGCAAGCTCTGAGCTTCCATTTGAAATCTGTGAGTCCCAAAGAAAACGGACCGCCAGGGCGGTCCGCTCGAATCCATGAACCGGCTGACAACCCGGGCACCTTCGTGCCCCTCAGCCAACATGCGATCAGTGGTGATGACCACCTTCACCATGCACATGGCCGTGGCCGATTTCCTCTGCACTGGCCGCACGCACGCTCTTGACGGTGATATCGAAGATCAGGGCGGTGCCAGCAAGGGGATGGTTGCCATCGACAACCACCTTGCCGTCGGCGATGTCGGTGATGCGATAGACCATTTCCTCGTCGTCGTTGTCACCAACGCGTTCGAAGGACATGCCAACCTCGATGTTATCCGGGAACAGGGAAGCGTCTTCCACCAGCACCAGCTCTTCGTCAAACTCGCCAAAGGCATCTTCCGGGGCCAGCTTGATCGTCAGCTTCTCGCCCACCTGCTTGCCGTGGAGCGCCTCTTCGATCACGGCGAAGATGCCATCGTAACCGCCATGGAGGTACACCAGCGGGTGGTGACCGTCGTCGATCATGTTGCCATCCGGGTCCTTGACCGAGTAATCAAGCGTGACGACCGTGTTCTTGGCGATTTCCATTTACATTCCTTGAGTTGAGTTGCTTTACCAGCTGAAAGACTTCGGCCGCATGGCCGCGGGGATTCACATCGTGAAACACATGACGGAGCACGCCATCGCTGGAAATGATGAAGGTTGAACGACGCACGCTGCGCTTCATGACCCCATCCACCACCGCCGACTGCCACACGCCATAGAGCCTGCAGGCCTCGCCATCCTCATCGGACAGTAGCTCGACCGACAGTCCGTGCTGATCACGAAAATCCGCATGGGTGAGGCAATCATCGGGGCTCACGCCGATCACGATACATTTTTCCTTCGCGAAATCGGCATCGTGATCGCTGAAATCGATAGCCTGGCGAGTGCAGCCTGGCGTGTTGTCACGGGGGTAGAAATACAGCACCACATGATGGGAACCCAGCACCGACGCCAGATCGAACATTTCCATGTCGGCATCGGGCAGGGAAAAGAGCGGTGCGGGCTGGCCTTCGGTCAAGGCTGCCGCTTCGGCGGGGGATTCTAACCGAGCCGCCTTGATAACTCTACCCGAAGCGTGTTGTGGGCTGACAAGCATGAAAATCTCCTCTGGGGGCTGAGGGCCCGGCAAGCGGAACCCTGCTGATTGGGCGATCCGGACGCGTGCAGTTCTCTGTTCTTCTTCTCTTTGTTTCTGTTGCCTCACGTCGCTCTTGGCGCGCGTCATGCACTCTTGAATGAATAGTCCAACAACGGGCTTGTCTCAAGCGGTTTGTCATCGCAATTTGACGTTTATCACGGGCAGCGCCACCCGGAAAGTCAATCTATAGCTTGTCATGCGCCGAAGGCTGTATATAATTACATAAGACTTCAGGAGTATGCCGTGTCCGAACAACTCACCGCCCGTCAGCAAGAAATTCTCCAACTCATCCGCGACACCGTCGAGCACGAAGGTCGTCCGCCCACACGGGCCGAGATCTGCATCGCATTTGGTTTCAAATCCCCTAACGCCGCCGAAACCCACCTGCGCGCCCTCGCCAGCAAGGGCGTCATCTCGCTTGAAGAAGGCCGAGCCCGCGGCATTCGCCTTGTCGAATCTCTCGGACTGCCCCTCATCGGGCGGGTGGCTGCGGGTAGCCCCATCCTGGCAGCCGAGCACATCCAGCGCCGCTTCCATGTGGACCCAAACATGTTCTCGCCCCGGGCCGATTACCTCCTCCAGGTTCGAGGCCAGAGCATGCGCGACGCCGGCATCCTTGATGGCGACCTGCTCGCAGTCCATCGCACCACCGAAGCCCGGGACGGCCAGATCATCGTGGCCCGCATGGAAGACGACGTCACCGTGAAGCGCCTGTCCCGCAAGGGGCACATTGTCGAACTCCTTCCGGCCAACCCCGACTTTGAACCCATCATCATCGATACCCGGAACGAACCGCTCGAAATCGAAGGGCTCGCTGTAGGCCTGGTCCGCAACGACAGCCTCTGATCGCCTTCAGCACCGTCGGTTGCCTTGCCCTGAAAGCGGAAGGCAACCACGCTGCGCGACAGGCACTCAAGACTCGAAGCGTTCAACCACAGCCTGATTCATTGATCGCCATGGCGCCGCCGGCTGTTTCTGCCCTTAGTTACCCAGGCTCGCTGCAACATCTTGTGTGGCGCGGCGATCAGATCGCGTTGGCCGCACCCGGCATCGCCACCGGTCATCCCGCCCTGGATGCCGTACTTCCCGGCAAAGGCTGGCCAGTCGGCGCGGTCACCGAGATCCTCGTCCCCCATACCGGTGTCGGCGAACTCGGATTGCTCCTGCCTCTGCTCCAGCGGGTGCCCGAAAGGCGATGGGCCGTCTGCATCGCGCCCCCCGGCCAACTTTACGCGCCAGCCCTCTCTGGCGCAGGCATTCCCCTCGAACGGCTCCTCCTCGTTGATGCCGAAAGCCCCGCCCATGCCCGCTGGGCTGCTCGCCAGGCGCTGAACTCTCACAGCTGCGAAGCCGTCGTGATGTGGCTGGCCGAAGCTGACAGCGGCGCGCTACGCCGCCTTCAGTTGGCCGCCGAAGAAAGCGGCACGATACTCATCCTGATACGGCCTGCCGCGGTGTCGGGCCAGCCATCACCGGCCGCGCTGCGCCTTGCCCTGTCGGCCCGGGATGGTGGGGCGGACGTGCGCGTGCTCAAACGCCGTGGCCCACAACTGGCCGGCCCAATCGCCATCGACCTGCCACAGCTACCTGCCACGCCACCCCCCTCCTCCCGCCCATCCCAACCATCCTCGCCATCCGGTCATGCCGTCATCCATGCTCTGGTGCGCCCTCTATCTGCCCGATCTGCCCCTGCAGGTCTTCGCACGGGGGCAGGCTGAAGCTAGCCCACTGGCGATCCTCAGCCCCCGTCCGCGCCAGCGTGTGCTGGCGGCAACGCCCGCCGCCCAAGCCTGCGGCATCGAAGCCGGACTCAAACGAGCCAGCGCCCTGGCGCTCCTGCCCAGCCTGACACTGATCGATCGGGACACCCCCCGGGAAGCCGCCGCCCTTGCCGAAATCGCCGGCTGGGCCGGGCGCTTCACCTCATCGGTCAGCCTTGATCCGCCGGCCACCCTGCAACTCGAGCTCCGTGCCAGCCTGCGTCTCTTCGGCGGGCTCGACCCTGCCTGCGCAGCCATCACCGACGGCCTGACCGAACTCGGCTTCACCGCCCGGCTTGCCATAGCCCCGACTCCACTGGCCGCCCGATGGCTGGCCCGTTGCGCCCCGGGCAGCCGGATCACCGCCCCTGAAGCGTTGCCGGAAGCCCTCGACGCCCTCCCCCTCGGCATCCTGGCCGATGAACCTAACCTCGGTGCCGACACCCTCGAACTCCTCGCCGGCATCGGCGCCTGCTGTCTGGGTGATGTCCGCCGCCTGCCCCGCAACGGCCTTGCCCGGCGTCAGGCCCAGGCGATCACCGATCTGCTGGATCGCGCCTACGGCGCCACGCCCGACCCGCGCCGCTGGTACGTGGCACCCGAGTGCTACACCGCAAGCCTGCCCCTGCCGACCCCAAGCGATCAGGTGGATACCCTGCTCTTCGCGGTGCGTCGCCTGCTCGGCGGGCTGGGCGGATGGTTGGACGGGCGCCAGGCCGGGCTGGAACATTTCTCCCTGGTGCTGGAATTCGAAACCCTCACCAGCGCCCATCGGGGCATCGCGCGGGAAGCCCGCCTCGACATCGTGCTCGGCACCCTGACCCGCGACATGGCCCGCTGCCAGCTGCTGGCCAGGGAGCACCTGAGCCGCCAAGCCCTGCCCGCACCGGTGGACACCCTGCGCATCGAAGCCGACGCGCCGCGCACCATCGCCCCACCCCGCAGCGATCTGTTCGACGCCAAAGCCGGCGAAGACGGCGACCCCGACCTCCTCGTCGCCACCTTACGCGCACGCCTCGGCAACGACGCCGTACGCTGCCTCGCCACCCATCCTGATCACCGACCGGAGCTCGCCTGGCGACGCATCGACCCCCTTGCCCGGCCTCGCACAAACGCCGCCCCCGGCGCCCTGCCCGCTGCACCACGCCCCCTGTGGCTATTGGCCGAGCCGCGCCCCATCACCCAGCCTGCGGACGAGAACCTCCTCGCCGGCCCCGAACGCATCGAATCCGGCTGGTGGGACGGCGACAACGCCGAGATCGCCCGCGACTACTATGTGGCCCGCCGCCGCGACCGCAGCCTGGTGTGGGTTTTCCGGGATCGGCGGCCGCCCCACGGGTGGTTCCTGCACGGCTACTTCGCCTGAAACGCCCTGCCCTACCACGCTAAACTACGCCGCCCATGAAATCCCCCATCACCCTCTTCCAACGCATCACAGCCCTCGCCTGGCCGGTGCTGATCGCCCAGCTCTCGTCGATGACCCAGATGGTCAGCGACACCGTGCTCACCGGCCGCTACGGCACCACCGACCTCGCCGCCGTGGCTGTGGGCAGCGGCATCTACATCTCGGTGGTGATGCTGATGGTGGGCATCTTGCAGGCGGTAGCGCCCACCGTGGCCCACCACGTAGGCGCCGGCCGCAACGACGAAATCGGGCCCGCCGTGCAGCAGGGCTTCTGGCTGGCCCTCGCGCTGTCGCTACCGGCGGTGCTCTTCCTGCGCCACCCGGACTGGCTGATGCAGCTCGCCGACGTGAGCCCTGAGGTTGACACCCGCGCCCGGGATTACCTTGCCACCATCGCCTGGGGTCTGCCGGCGGTGTTCCTGTACCGCACCTTCTACGCCTTCACCAACGCCCTAGGTCGAACCCGCGTGCTGATGTTCATCAGCCTCACCACCACGGCGGTGCACATTCCGCTCTCGTGGGCGCTCATCAATGGCCACCTGGGCCTGCCAGCCATGGGCGGCGCAGGCTGCGCGGTGTCGAGCGCCTGCATCTGCTGGCTGGCGGTGGGCGCCGCGCTGATTCACGTGCAGCGCACACCTGCCTACCAGCCCTACCACCTGTTTTCCCGCTGGCAGCCGCCCCGCGCCGCCCAGCTGGGCGAGCTCCTGCGGCTGGGCCTGCCGATGGGCTTCTCGAGCTTTGTCGAGATCACCTCGTTCACCCTCATCGCCCTGCTGGTGGCCCGGCTGGGCGCCACGGTGGTGGCCGGCCACCGGATCGTCGGCAACCTGTCGGCGCTGATCTACATGCTTCCACTCGCCATCGCCATCGCCACCCTGGTGCTGGTCGGCCAGGCGCTGGGGGCACGCGAAGGCACCGGCGCACGGCGCGCCGCCCGGGCCGGCATCGTGTTCGCCACCGGGCTATCGACGCTGGTGAGCATCGGCGTGTGGCTTATCCGCGAACCCATCATGGCCGCTTACACCACCGACCCGGCCGTGCGTGAGCTGGCTGCCTCGCTGGTGATCTACATCTGCCTCTACCAGTTCTTCGACGCCATCCAGACCGTCGCCGCCCACGCCCTGCGTGGCTACAAGATCACCTTCGGGCCGATGCTGATCCACACCCTGTGTTTCTGGGGCATCGGCCTCGCCGGTGGCAACTGGCTGAGCTTCCACGGGCTGGGCAGCCTGCTGCCACCCCAGGGCGTAGCGGGCTTCTGGCAGGCTGCCGTGCTCAGCACCGTTGCCGCATCGGTGCTGTTCGGTTTCTACCTGCACTATGCGTCGCGCAGCGCAGCGCAGGATTAGCCGGCCAGCCAGCCTTCCCGCAGCGCCATCACCGAAGCCGATGCGTCGTCGGCGAGGCTCAGCTTGGCCACATCGGCCGGCGCCGCACGCAGTTCCACATCAAAGCGCATCAGCTCGTCCCGGCGGAAGACGTGGATCTCCACCCGCTCGCCGGCCATGCGCCGGGCCAACCGCTTGTCGAAGTTGCCGGACGTCACCTTCAGCCCATCCAGCGCCACCAGCACGTCACCGGCCGACAGCCCCGCAGCCTGGGCCGAGCCGCCGTCGAACACATTGGCGATCTTCAGGGCGTCACCGTCGGCGGCGGTGCGCACACCGATGCCCGGCGCCGCACTCGGCGCCTCCCAGGTCATATCGACACCCACCCGCTTGAGCCAAGCCTCCAGCGGCAACTCGCCAGTCCCATCGACGATCTCCCGCAGCCAGTCGCTCAACGCCGCCCCACCCAGCTCGGCAACCAACGCGAACAGCCCGTCCTCGGCCACGCCCACACCCGTCTGCCCGTGGCGCTGCCACAGGGCCTGCATCAGGTCATCCAGCGACTTGCCACCCTGGCTGTCGGCCCGCAGGTTGAGGTCCAGCAACAGCCCCACCAGCGCGCCCTTGGTGTAGTAGCTGACGATGGCGTTGGGGCTGTTCTCATCCTGACGGTAGTACTTGGTCCACGCCTCGAAGGACGACTCGGCCACGCTCTGCTTGCGCCGGCCGCTGCCCTTGTGCACCTGGCTGATGGTCTTGCCCAGCAAGGCAAGGTAGTCGGTGCGGGTAATGCGCCCGGTGCGCACGAGCATCAGGTCGTCGTAGTAAGACGTAAAGCCCTCGAAGGCCCACAGCAGCCGGGTGTAGTTTTCGCGGGAGAGGTCGTAGGGCACGAAGGCCGCCGGCTTGATGCGCTTGACGTTCCACGTATGAAAATACTCGTGGCTGCACAGGCCGAGAAACTGGCGATATCCATCGGTTGCCGTATCCATGCCTACGTGGGGCAGATCGGCCCGGCTGCACAGCAGCGCGGTGGACGCACGATGCTCCAGGCCGCCATAGCCGTCCCCTACCGCCATCACCAGAAAGACGTAGCGATCCATCGGCGCCGGCTCGCCAAACAGGCGGATCTGCGCTTCGCACACGGGTTTAAGGTCGTCCACCAGCCGGGCCATGTCGCAGTCGTGGCGGCCGGTGATCGCCACCGCGTGGGGCACGCCGCAGGCTTCGAATTCGGCGAGCGAGAAGGTGCCCATCTCCACCGGATGGTCGATCAGCGCGTCGTAGTTCTCGGCCTGGTAGCGCCCGAAACCGTAGCGTTCGGCACCGGCCTCCGGCAGGCTGGTGGCCACGCGCCAGCCGGCGGCTTCCAGCCCGACCGGCGGCAGGATGTCCACCTGATGGGCCGCATCCTCAAAGCCGTGCGCGCACAGAAAGACACTGGTGCCATTGAAGAAGCCGTGGGTCTGGTCCAGATACGCGGTGCGCACCGACAGGTCCCACGCATAAACCGTATAGCGCAACGTCACCGGGCCGCCTACGCCAGCAGGCAGACGCCAGGTGTGCTTGTCGGGCCGCGTCACCACAAGCGGCGCATCGCCTTGCTGGGCGCTCAGGCTGACGACGTTCTTCGCAAACTCCCGGATCATGTAGCTGCCGGGAATCCACGCCGGCAGGCTGAATACCTGCCCGGCCGGATCGGGCGTGTCGAGGTGAAGCGTGACTTCGAACAAATGGGCAGCCGGGTGGACAGCCTGGATCGTGTAGCGGACGGCGGAATTCATCGGGGCGATTCGTACGGAGGGGTGGAAGGCACCGATTTTACCCGTCGTCGGCCCCGCCGGTCGGCAACGCCCCAAACAGAAGATCGACCTTATCGTTCGACTCGCCACTGACGGCCACGGGGCCGACCTTCACCCCGAAGAACGTATGAGCGTCATCGCTCGCTGGTCGTAACCCTCAGCCCATCGTTCCATTTTGGATCGAACCAGCCACCTCGGAACAACGCATGTCTCAGGCCCACGCTGTCGGCGTGGCGGGCATGAGCAATCCATGCGCCAAGCCGCTGTTGAACCTCCTGCCCCGATACAACTCCGGCTCGCCAACGATCCCGCAGACTGCGAAGCCGGCGCCGCAGGCGCTCGACATTGTCGGCCGGCAACCGGCGCCTTGAACCCGGGCCCAGCACATAACCAAGAAAGAGCGCAGGTGTGCGGGTGTCGAGGATATCGGTCTTATCCGGATGAAGCCGCAAGCGACGCCTATCCAGAAAGCGGGAGATCGACGCTTGCCAGCCCCGAAGTCGATCTGGGTCGTCGTCAAACAGCGCGAAGTCGTCCAGATAGCGCAGATAAGGTGCCCGCAACACATCGGTCACGTAATGATCAAGTGGATCAAGATACAGGTTGCCGAACAACTGGCTGGTGAGATTGCCGATTGGCAATCCGCGGCGGCGATTCAGCGGCGCAAACAGATCGTCCCCTGAAAAGTAGAGATCGACGGGCTCCTGGGGATTGGAGCTATCGATGATGGTGTTGCACAGCCAAAGCGTTTGCTCGCAGGCGATGCGGCGGCACAAGTCCTGTTTCAGCACCGCGTGGTCGATGGCCGGAAAATAGCGGAATACATCGGCACGCAACACGTGGCGATGACGATCCCGCAAGGCCTCGTAAGCCCCGATGGCCCGGTGCGTGCCTCGACCCTTCAGGCTGGCGTAAGAGCGGGCGATGAAACCACGCTCCATGATGGGGCCGATGACTGCGCACAAGGCGTGGTGTACCACCCTGTCGCGGAACGGCGCTGCAGAGATCAACCTCGGCTTACGTTCTCGAACGATGAATTCCGTATAGCCACCCGGTCGCCATTCGCCCGACTGCAGTTCACGCTGCAGCCGGAGCACCTCTGTCTCCAGACTGGCGAGGAACTGCGCCACTCTCGGTTTGTGTCGCTTCCCCCGCGCGGCTCGCAGTGCCGCCTCGCGCAGCGCGGCGAAGTTGGCGATGGCAGGGAACAGCCCCGACTCACGCCGCACCATCGCTGTCTCCGGCGCGCGCCGTCATGGCGCGGCGCCAGCCTCCGACAAGGCGGCCCACATCGTCGAGGCTGCGGGCGGCGAATTCGTAACGGCGCCCGTCAAGATGGCGCAAGTCATAGGCGAGGCGAAACAGCACACGTAGCTTCTCAAGCTCGAGATTCGCCCTTGCCAACGGTAATTCCGGCCGGCGGCTGTAGGTCGCTTCGATCAGGCTTTCCAGCACACTCAGGGCCGCATTCTGCAAGCGGTCGCCAAGGAGGAACTTCTGGCCACGGGGAAACTGCTCCACGGTTGGAATCAGCCAGCGCAGAAAAGCGTAGTGCTTCTCCAGCGCCGTGACACCGCGTCCCGGGGGTCGGTTCACGGCGGCAAGGGGAGGCCCGCCCGCGTCCCGGACGCTGCCGGCAAGACGCGGGCGGGGTGCTGCGCTGGACATGGCTCACCGTTGGACACCGCGTGTACGCCCGGCCGCCCCGTAAGGCGGCCGGCTCCGACGTTGCGGCGTGCTGGCCAGACGGAAGCCCAGGTTGTTGTTGCGATTGCCGGGGTTGTTCCTGTTGCGGTTGGCCGAGCGCGCGTTGTGCGGGTTGTTGTTCCAAGCCCCGCCGCGCGGGATTGGGCGAGCCAGGCTTCCACCCTCCGGCACGCGACCGGAGAGCGAAAGTCGACGCGCGAGCGCGCTTTGCGCGCTCGCCAAGGCGCTGCCGGCCGAGCCGGCAGCCAAGGGGTAAAGGGTCTAAGGCGCAAGGGGCAAGCTCCCTGCGCTACGCTATGGGAGCGTCCTGGCCAGACGGAAGCCCAGGAAGCTGCCGCGATCGCCGGGGTTGATCCTGTGGCGGTTGGCCGAGCGCGCGTTGAGCGGGATGAAGTACCAAGCCCCGCCGCGCGGGATTCGCAATGGACATTCTTTATCGATCCACGCACTGCCGTCTCCTGGCGCATTCCGATAACTATCATGGTAGCAGTCCTCGGTCCATTCCCAAGCGTTACCGTGCATGTCGTAGAGGCCGAAGGCATTCGGCTTGAAGGATTTGACCGGCGCCGTGTAGGTATATCCGTCCGAGCATTCGGCGATGATCCAGGCAGCATCACCCAGGGCCGCCTTCGCGCTACGGTCCGCCACGTTGGCATGGGCGCACAGATCGTCCGGGTTATCGCCAAAGGCGTAGCGCGTCGTGCTGCCGGCGCGGGCTGCATATTCCCATTCAGCCTCGCTCGGCAGGCGGTAAGTACGGCCGGTGCGCTTGCTCAGCCACTGGGCGTAGGCATTGGCATCGTGCCAGTTCACACAGACCACCGGATGACTGTCTGTCTGTGCGAAGCCGACATTGTTCCAGGCCCCTTTGGGATCGTGCTGGAGCCCCGTCCCGCTCCAGATGCTGCAGCCGTCTTCAGGTCGGTAGTGCGTTTCCGCCAAGAAAGCGGCGTACTGGGCTCTCGTGACCTCAGATTGCATCAATGCCGGCGGCTGATCGATGACGACTTCGTGCTGCGGGTCTTCGTCATTGCCACGCCCAGGCTCGTCCTTGGGCGAGCCCATGGTGAACTTCCCCGGTGGAAGAACCACCAGCCAGGGGCAAGACTCGTCCGGGCAGTCGCGGAACACCGTGCCGGGCGGGAGCGATGCGCCTTCCGAGCGAGGCTTGGCGGTGGGCTGACTCAGCCAGCGTACCGCATCCGGCAGGAAGTAAGGCGCCGCAACACCCGCCAGCGCGAGCAGCACCACCGCGAGCCAGAAGAGGCCCCGCCACCAACTCCTTGCCGAACCCGACTCCCCACCCGGCAAGGGGTAGAGCAGCGGACGCAGGCGATCGCCCAGGCGGGGGGCGGGCATGGGGTGGGTTGCCCCGATCTCGTGGCGGGGCGACGGCCCGGCGGCGGCGTCCGAATCAGGTGTTTTCATCTGGCGGCTCCCCGTCTGCCCACTACTCGTACAATTTCATCAGTCAGCATCTTGAGGTCGGCTTCCAATCGTCCGGAACGAAGGGCAAAAGCCAGATAGCGGCTGAACGGGCGCAGCGCGGGAGGCAGATCGTCCGCAGCGGGCATGGTCGCGTCGTCGAGCAGAACTGGAATGATGGGTTTGCCTGCATCCAGGGCCTCTTGGATTTCCAGGAGCTGAAAGGTTTCGTCTCGCTGGAAAAAATCGCGGGCCAAAATCACGACCAACACTTTGCAGTTGTCGACCGCGCCGCGGATTTCATTCTTCAAGGAGGTGCCCGCACTCAGTGTCACATCGCGCCACACCGCAGCTTGACCCAGGCGGCGGACAAGGCTCTCGTGCAGCCTTCCGGCGACATCTCCAGCTTCGCTGCGGCTATAACTCAGGTATACCAGAGGCCCGGACTGATCCCTGCTGGCGTCGAGATTCCGGGCGCCTAGCAGACGCAGGCCGATCCGCTGCAACCACCCGCCGACGGCTGTGTACCCCCCTTCAGCGCCGGCATAGGCTTCGCGCCACGTCTGGCGCAGCCCCCGGCTAACGCCCATGGCCTGCCCCAGGAGCGGGCCGCGACCCCACCAGACGAGCCAGGTAAAGGGGTGGGCCACGCTCAACACCAGGGCGGCGATCCAGCGCAGGGGGTTGCGGGTGAGCCGGGTGCCGAATTCGGCGCGCACGGCGCGGGCGAATTCCTCAGTGGCATCCAGCGACAGGGCGGGGTCGAAATCGCCGCGCAGCACGCCCAGGTAGATGACGTCGCGCAAGGGGCTGTCGGGCGGCTCGTCTTCCACGACGCCGGAAAGGCCGATGCGGCGTCGCAGATCGCGCAGAAAGGTCTGGCGCCCGCGCTTGGCACCGCCGGCGACTCCACTTGCCACAACGCCGAGGGTGACGCCGTAGCCGGTATCGTCCCGGCCAGCGGCGTGGAAGAGTTGGGCGAGTGCCGCGCGCACGCGCTCCCGGGTTGCGGGGGCGAGACTGAGAAAAAGCGCGCGGCGCAACCAGTCGGGCATCAGTCCAAAGCGGCACCAGGGGAGCTGGGCGATACCCAGCAGGCGGGCTTCGAGCAGGCGGGCGTCGGATTTTGTGCCGTCGAGTTGATGAGCAAGGTAGGCGGTGAGGTCAGCCGACAGGTGCGGGTAAGCGGCGCTGGCCGCAAGCCAGGTGTAGGCGGTAGGTCCGAGGAAGCCGCGGATTTGTTCGAGCAGGTCCACCAGTTGCGCGTCGGCCGGCGCTTCGCGGCCGAGCCAGCGGCCATCGTCATCGTCGAGCACAGGTGGCAGGCGCGATGGCGCACCGGGCAGCGGCGTAACATCCGGGATCTCGCCAACGTCGAACCAGCGCGAGGCCGCGGCGAGCATGTCGATGCGCGCCGGCAGCAGCAGGAAGGCGTCTGCGTGGGCCGGCTGGCCCTCGCCGGCAAGGATGTCCTCTGCGGCGCACCAGCTGGCGGGTGGGCGGGGTGTCATCAGCACGCGGCGCGGCCAGGGTGCCAGAACCTGGTTGAGCCAGCGATGCAGGGCACCGGTGGCCGGGTCGATGAAGGCGTGACCATCGCCGACGACGACGAGACCATTACCCGCATGGCGCGACGCCAACACGGCAAGAGGCAGGTAGCGCTGGACAACACCCGGGCCGGCGCTGCGGTGGGTGTGCAGCGGGGCCACCCAGCGCGGGTCGCGGTCGAACTCGTAGAGGGCCACGGTGACGCCCTCGGCGACCAGGTCGCGCGCGATCTCGGCTGCCCAGTGCGCCTGCTGGTCGCCGCTGGCGGCGCGGTCGACGAGGAACAGGTACTCGGGGGTGGCCGTGCGCAAGCGATGCACCGGCACAAAGACACCGGCGCGGCAGGCGGTGGCCCGCGTGCTGGCGTCGATGTCCAGGACGCGCAGTTCGGTCGGACGCGGCTTGCGCAGGCTGCGTGCGCCCGCACGCAGCGCGGCACGCCGTTCGCCGGAAACCGGTAGCAACTGACGGGCGAAGACCTGCTGCTCGCGCAGGTTTTCGCGGGTGGTGATGCGTGCAAGCTGGGCCTCACGGGTGTGGCGGACGTAGCCGCCGACACAACCGAGGCCGAATACCAGCAGGGCATACGCCCAGGGCGGGACGCCGAAGAGCGACGGGGGGCCGACCACGCCTTGGATTTCGAGCTTGCCGACGTACGCGACTCCGGACAGGTCGAGGGCCGAGGGGGCCTGACCCGAAGATTCCGACTGCGTGGGCGGGGAGGCATGAGGGGTGGCAACAGGCTCGGGGGGCCGCACCATCGGCCCGACAACGACAACGACAACGACGCCAACCACCGCAAGCCCCGCGACGAGGGCCCGGACGGGTCCAATAGTTCGGCTTGCAGCCGGAGCCGCCGGTGCCCGATCGGTCGCGGCCTCGGGCTTGCCACGCGTTTTCGGATCGCCCAGCACTTCGGCGGCATGGTCCCAGCGCTTGCGCCAGGCATCGAAGACTTGGTCGAAGAGCTGCTGCTCGCGGTCGCTCTTGCTGACAATGGCGCGTAGCGCCCCGCGGGCACAAATTGGGTCAGGGCTCAACAGCGCGCGCTCCTGGGCAGCGTGCAGCCAGGCTTCGATGTTGAGCCGCGTTCGGGTGTCGACGTCGAGCCCGGCCTGCTGCAAGGCCGGCAGCAGTTGGTCGCGCAGGGGATCGAGCCAGTCCGGCGCTACACCGTGCATCGCGGTTCAGGCGGCGTCGCCGAGCTTGGGATGACGCGCAGCGGCGGCCTGGTCCTCGGGGGTCTTGACCAGCGTTGCCAGCACCCGGCGCGCGTGGGCGGGCTGCAAAGCCTGATCCGGCACGGCGCCGGGTTCGCGCGCCAGGGCCGCGACGAAAGCGAGAAATTCCGCGGTGGAGGGACGCTTGCGCAAGTCGTATTTGGACTCGCGTAGATCGAAAAACAGCTGCAGGGCGTCTTCCAGCAACGGGCCGGACTGAACCTTGAGGGCGGCGAGCCGGCGTAGGGTGATCCTGCGCAGCCGCTCGGGGCTGACCGGCTGCAGGTGATAGAAGATGCAGCGGCGCAGAAAGGCATCGGGCAACTGCTTCTCCGAATTGCTGGTGATGACGACTACCGGCCGCTGCCTGGCGGCGGCCTTGACTTCGAGGCCGCCGGACACCTCGCGGACGCGGAAGTAATGGCGTTCGATCTCGTTGAGCGCATCGTTCGGAAAGTCGCTCGACGCCTTGTCGATCTCGTCGATCAGCACCACCGCGCGGGACGGGCCACGATACCAGTCCGGCAACTGACCTTCGGGGAAGAGCTTGCGTGCGTCTTCGGGCGACAGGCTTTGCACGACGGCCTTGCCGAGCGCGCCGAAGTCGATGAAGCGCAAGGCATGCAGGGCCGCTTCGTCCTTGCTCACCGAGGCTGCCTGGAAGCGGGCCACGTGGTCGAAGGAATAGAAGAGATCCTGAGCGACGCTGGCGGATTTGGTTTCGAACTTGAACAGCTTTAGCCCCAGTTCGAGCGCGAGCTTTTCGGCCAGCTGGGTCTTGCCGGTGCCGGGCTCGCCGGTGAGCAGCAACGGCTGGTCGAGTAGCAGGGCGGTATTGACGGCGTCGCGCAGGCCGTCCTCTGCCTCGTAGTTGTCGGCACCGAAGAACGTGTCGCGGTTGATCGACTCGATTTCAAGC
Organism: Zoogloea sp.; assembly: GCA_041917255.1. GTDB lineage: Bacteria > Pseudomonadota > Gammaproteobacteria > Burkholderiales > Rhodocyclaceae > Zoogloea. The sequence goes on along the minus strand of JAYRYA010000037.1, from coordinate 11,681 downwards.
GGTTTGGACGGTACAGCGATGTCGGGGCGGCCCTGAAACCAGTTGGACGTCATGGTGAATTCTCCTCGGATTAGGTTCAGGCGCTGCGGAACCACTGGCGTGCAGTTTCGGCAAAGCTGCGCATCGTCCAGCTATTGCGGCCGGGGGGCAGCTTGGTACAGAGCATCTCGATCTCGTCGATCAGCTTGCCGCTGACCAGATCGTGCGCAGACCACGTGTTGATCGCGCTCTCGTCGACTTCCGGCAGCGAGCCGAGCATCGCCGCGTGCACTTCACCCGATTCGGTCGCCCGGTCGAGCAAGGGCTTAAATTCCCCGGCGAGCCGCGCTCGCTCGTTCGGCGTTGCGGTGGGCTCCCGCACGAGATTGATCGCCACCACGAGCATCGTGCGCTGGCTCAGTGCGGGACACGCGGCGAGGACGGCGAGCAATCCTTCAAGCCCGCGCCGGGCGTGCTCGACCGTGAAGGTATCGGCGCAGTCGACCCACAACAGCGTGGGCCTTGCACGGGTCAGGTGTGCCTCGAACACCTTTGGTTCAGAAGCCAGCGGGTCGGGCGACAATGCCGCGGCCAGCGAACGGACGAAGCGCTGCCGGGCATCGGCAGGCGCAACCAGAGCGGTGCTTGCGGCAGGCCAGTTGAAAGGTTTGAAGTGCCCAAACGACAAGCCCATCCGTTCAAAACCGAGAGACTTGGAAATGTCGTGCTGGCGCAGCCGGTCGACCCATTTACCCAGGCAGTCGTCACCACGTCCTTCGGTGACCAGCACCAACGGACGGCTGAAGCCTTGCGTGCGCCACGACTCCAGCGCACTCAGCAACTCGTAGTACTGATCGTCACGATCACAGAGGTAAGGCAGGTGAACTGCGCTAATCGATGGAAACGTCGGAGTCGGCGATTGCTGCACCTCGGGTGACCGACGGTCAGGCGCGGCGAACATCGGGGCCTGACAACTGCCCAGGGCTTCCTCGATCTGCTCGACGGCCTTCACCCAAGCATCGCGTTCATCGCGCCACTTGTTGATCGGTTTCAAGCCGAGGCGCCTGCCCGTCGGCCCGGCCGAGACTTCCTGCGGAACACATTGGTAGTCTTCGAGCGAAAGTATTCGCCCCGACACGTCCACCGAGAAATCTTTCAGCCGGACGTTGTGCAGGGGTATCCCGATCACCTTCACGACATCCGGTTCGCTCGACCGGCGCTCCAGCATGCGCCGCAACTCGACTTCGCGGCAGAACTCCGAAGCCTGGAAGTCCATGCTTAACAACACGATGAAGACATTGGCCGACTCCAGCGCTTGCTGGATCTTCTCCCTCCAAGTGTCTCCCGCCATCAAGCGTTCATCTCCACCGGCGTCCAGGAAGATCACCGTCTCGCCCGGAATCGCCTGGAGCGCCATGTTGAGCCGCCGGGCAGCCCTGTAGTCGGCGTGACAGTAGGAGACGAAGACCCGTCTGCCCGCGATGTTCTTGATGCTCGCTTTTGCCATGGAATCTGTATGAGAAAGTACAGGAAGCACTTAAGGACATCGTACACCAACGCATCATGACGATCACGTGCATCCGGACAACGGGCGCCGACCGTCACGCCACCAGGGGATCAACACCGTGCGAGTTGAGGCAGCACGACAAAAACCCCAACCGCCAACGATTCGACGAAGGCTGCCTAAAATTTAGGCAACGGCACATTTCCCTTCCGGCAGAAGGTGTTGGCCCCTGGCCCCACAGTTTGTCCACACCCTTGCCCACGTCTGGTGGGGAAAACTACCCACCGAATCGGGTCTGAAACACCCTGCACCAAATTGAGGCAGCGACTCTTTATCCTTTTTGATCATCAACTTGCTGCACTGCCACACAGCTTGTCCACAGCTTGTCCCCGGATTTTTGTGCATAGATTGAAACTATCCAAAAGCCAGTTCAGACAGAACTGACCTATTTTTAAGCAAGCGCAAAAAACCCTTTCGTGTCCGCCAGATGACAGCGGCCCCCACAGTTTGTCCACAGCCTTGCCCACGCCGGATGTGGGTTATTCAAGGGATGAAGGGAAGCTCGATCAGATCGCTTCGGGTGACGCCCGCGGTCATCTGCCGGCACAGGGCGATGAACTCGCTCATCCCCGCCGTCACGTACTTTCGTTGATGGATCACGAACTGAAACTGGCGCCGCAGATCCAGCTCCGGCGTATCGAGCGGCACCAGGCTGCCACGCCGAAACGCCTCCCGCAGCGCCAAGCGCGAGATACAGCCAATGCCCAGGCCACTTTCCACCGCCCGCTTGATGGCTTCGGTGTGTTCCAGTTCCAGCCGCACCTTGAGCGGGCCACCCACATGACGCAGCGCCTGGTCGAACGTCTCGCGGGTGCCCGAGCCCACCTCGCGCAGAATCAGATCCTGGGTCAGCAGCTGGTCCACGCCCACGGTGCCGGCCTTCGCCAGGGGATGGCCCGGCGCGCAGAACACCACCAGTTCGTCATCCACCCACGGTTCGACGATCAGATCGGGATGCCGGCAGTTGCCTTCGATCAGCCCCAGGTCCAGTTCGTAGTGCGCCACCTGATGGATGATCGTCGCGGAGTTCTGCACCGACAGCTTCACCCGCGCACTCGGATGCCGGCGCAGGAAATCCGCCGCGATGAGCGTGGCGAGGTAGTTGCCGATGGTGAGCGTGGCTCCGATCTGGATCGGCCCCAGATCGGTCTTGCGGGACAGCAGCGTCTCGATTTCCGTGGCGTGGCCAATGAGCTGAGCCGCATGGGGCAGGAGCGATTTACCCAATTCATTGAGGCGCAGGGCCTTGCCGATGCGGTCGAAAAGCTGGGTGTCGAACTGGCGTTCGAGTTCGCCGAGCGCAGTGCTGGTGGCAGACTGCGACAGGGCGAGCTCGTCTGCCGCACGGGATACGCTCTGGTGCCGTGCCACGGCCAGGAAGATCTCCAATTGGCGTAGCGTGTATTTCATATATCCATAAAATCGAATAAATATATCAACATAAACCATTTTACAGATTTACGCGGCCGACTAGAATTGCTGCATCACAACATCCGTTTCAGGCGCAATCATGAGCAAGCTCAGCACCCAAACCGTCCTCGAAGTCCGTCACTGGAATGAATCCCTGTTCAGCTTCAAGGTCACCCGCGACACCGGCCTGCGCTTTGAAAACGGCCAGTTCGTGATGATCGGTCTGGAAGTGGACGGCCGCCCGCTGACCCGAGCCTACAGCATCGCCAGCCCCAACTACGAGGAGCACCTGGAGTTCTTCAGCATCAAGGTCCCCAACGGCCCGCTCACCTCGCGCCTGCAGCACCTTCAGCCAGGCGACCCCATCGTCGTGAGCAAGAAGCCCACCGGCACGCTGGTGCTCCACGACCTCCTGCCCGGCCGCAACCTGTACCTGTTCTCCACCGGCACCGGCCTCGCCCCCTTCATGAGCGTGATCCAGGACCCGGAAACCTACGAGCGCTTCGAGAAGGTGGTGCTGCTGCACGGCGTGCGCTACGTATCGGAACTCGCCTACAGCGAGTTCATCGAGCAGGCGCTGCCCCAGAACGAATTCTTCGGCGAGGAAGTGCGCCAGAAGCTAATCTACTACCCCACCGTCACCCGCGAGGAGTTCCGCAACCAGGGCCGCGTCACCGAAGTCATCGAAACCGGCAAGCTGTTCGAAGACACCGGCCTGCCCCCCCTCGACCCGGCCCTCGACCGCGCGATGATCTGCGGCAGCCCGGCCATGCTTGACGACTGCTGCAAGATGCTCGACGCCCGTGGCTTCAAGATCTCGCCGCACATCGGCGCCCCGGCCGATTACGTCATCGAACGGGCCTTCGTCGAAAAGTAAGTCTGCGTTCTGCCCACAAAAAATCCGGCCTCGGCCGGATTTTTTGTTCACCGCCCCGGCGCCTCGGCCAGACGGGAAATCATCTTGCGCACCGCCACCATCTGCGGCCCGTTGCGGGTGGCGTAGTCCACCGCGCTGTAACCCCACCAGTCCCAGCAGCCCTTGGGGTTGTACACCCAGCGCAGCGACCCCGGCGCCCAACCGCTCCGCGCGACCACCTGCGGATAGAGGATCACCAACCGGTTGGATTCGGCCCAGGCGTTATAGCCCGCCCCTTCGGCAAAACGCCGACCCAGCGCATCCACGCCCTGCCGACACCCGTGAAAAGCCACATGCACCCGGCAGCCGCCACGACGGCAGGCCGCCGGCACGTAAGCGAAGCCTTCGTTCGCCATGCTGACGTCAATGGGCGCGCCGCCAATGAAGGGACGCTGGTCGAAGCTGACGAGGTTGCGAGGCTCCGGCACCACCTTCGGATTGAGCGCACCGAGGAGATGGCCGAGCAGTTCGCCCGGCGCGTCAAAATCACCGCAGCGGTTGATGAAGGGCGGCTCGGAGGTATCGCAGGCGTTGGCCTTGCCGTCGGCCACCGAGATCATTGCGTGGCCGGCGCCGGGCAGCGTCACCAGCCGGGTGGATGCTGCCGGCACCCACTGCTTGTAAAAAGCCATCAGCGCATCGACCACCGGGCGCTCGACGGTGTGGTCGGCGCTGCCGGTGAGTACCCACACCTTGTCGTCGGCGAGCGCCGAGGGCGGGTCGATGAGATCGAGCCTGGCGCGGGATTCGATCCGTGGCTTGATGTCGGCGGGTTTGGGCGGCGGCGTCCAGGGGTTGGGCGCCATGCACGCGGTCATGGCCCGGACGACGCTGCCGTCGGCACAGTCGTACGGCCCGGCGGCAAGAATGCCAGCCCCACGCACGAGCTTTGAATACGCCACCTGAAACTGACCGGCCATGTAGCCGCCGGAAGAGATGCCAGAAACCGTCACCGCCGAGCCATCTGCCTGCAGCGCTGGCAACGGCGGCGTCGCCACAGCACAAGTCGCCGCCAGTCCGGCCGCCAGCATCATGAAAATCCGCTTCATCATTTCACCCCTGCCAGTTGCGCGATCACCCCACCGGCAGCCAGCAGCCCCAGCCCTCCAAAGGCCAGCGCCGCCACCGTAAAGCCCTTCGCACGCAGCCCGGGCGCCTTCGCGTAACCCACGGCATACCAGATCCGTCCTACCAGCCACACGCCGCCCAACGCTGCCGCCACGACATCGCTCACGTAGGCGGCGCAGATCCACAGACAGGGCAAGGTCATCGCCGCCCATTCGAGGGTGTTCATCTGCACCCGGTAAAGCCGCTCGAAGACTGGATGACCAGTGACGGCAGGCGCAGCCACACCGTAGCGGTGGCGCCCCTTGCCGACGGCAAAGCAGGTGCCAAACATCAGCAAGGCGATCAACAGCGTGACCCCGGCGGTGAGCGGAGAGGAAGACAGCATGGGTTGAGGATTCCGGAAGACGAGCGCCATAGCTTACCGTCCCTCCGTCATACTGCGCATTACCGTTCGTTTCCGCGCCTCTTCATGTTCCGAATCCTCGTCCAGCTGCTGTCCCCTTATCGCCGCCGTGTCTTCATCGCCGCCATCGCCCTGGTGATCGCCGCCGGCACCATGCTGGCCGTCGGTCAGGGCCTGCGGGCAGTGATCGACAAGGGCTTTTCGGCCGGCGATCCGGCCTGGCTGGATCGCACCCTCGCCAGCATGGGCGGCTTGATCGTGCTGCTGGCCGGCGCCACCTATCTGCGCTTCTACAACGTGTCGTGGCTGGGCGAGCGGGTTACGGCCGACATCCGCCGGCGCGTTTTCGACCACCTGCTCACCCTCCCGCCAGCGTGGTTCGAGGCCGGGCGCACCGGCGAGGTGATCTCCCGCCTCACCGCCGACACCACCCAACTCGAAAACGTCATCGGCTCCAGCCTCTCCATCGCCCTGCGCAACGCGCTGCTGCTGGCGGGCGGGCTGGTGATGCTGTTCACCACCAGCCTCAAGCTCAGTTTGCTCACCGTGGGCGGGGTGCCGCTGGTGGTGGTGCCGATCATCCTGTACGGCCGGCGGGTGCGCCGCCTGGCCCGCGAAAGCCAGGATCGTGTCGCCGAGTTGGGCAACCGCATCGACGAGACCATTCACGAGATCCGCATCGTCCAGGCCTACGGCCACGAAGATGCCGACCGCCGCGACTTCGGCCGACTGGTGGAATCCAGCTTCGACACCGCCCGCAACCGCGTCGCCAACCGGGCACGGCTGGTAGCGGCGGTGATGGTGCTGGTGTTCGGCGCGGTAGCCTTCATCCTGTGGGTGGGCGGCCACGACGTGCTGGCCGGCCGGCTCTCGGCGGGCGAACTGTCGGCCTTCGTGTTCTATGCGGCACTCGTGGCCGGCAGCGTCGGCGCACTGTCGGAAGTGTGGGGCGATCTGCAGCGCGCTTCTGGCGCAACCGAAAGACTGATGGAAATCCTGAACGCCGCCCCAGCCATCCTCGCGCCAGCGCAGCCCCAGGCGCTACCCCAGCCACCGCGGGGCGAACTGGCCTTCGAGCAGGTTCGGTTCTGCTACCTCAGCCGACCCGATACGCCGGCGCTGGACGACTTCACCCTCTCCATCGCGCCAGGAGAAACGGTCGCCCTGGTCGGCCCATCGGGCTCTGGCAAGAGCACCGTCTTTCAGCTGCTGCTGCGCTTCTACGACCCCCAGGCCGGCCGAGTGCGGCTCGACGGCGTCGACCTCACCGCTGCCGATCCACTCGCCATCCGGCAGCGCATCGCCCTGGTGCCCCAGGACGCGGTGATCTTCGCCGCCAGCGTCGCCGACAACGTGCGCTACGCGCGCCCCGACGCCAGCCTTGACGAGGTTCGCGCCGCCTGCGCTGCGGCCTTTGCCGACGAGTTCATCGTCCGCCTGCCTGAAGGCTACGACACCGATCTGGGCGAGCGCGGCGTGCGACTCTCCGGCGGCCAGCGCCAGCGCATCGCCATCGCCCGGGCGATCCTCGCCGACCGGCCGGTGCTGCTCCTCGACGAAGCCACCTCCGCCCTCGACGCCGAGAGCGAGCGCATGGTCCAGACCGCCCTCGATGGCCTGATGCGCCAGCGCACCACCCTTGTCATCGCCCATCGACTCGCCACCGTGCAGCAGGCCGACCGGATCGTCGTGCTCGACGGGGGACGCATCGTCCAGCAAGGCAGCCACGCCGAACTCGTCACCCAGGATGGGCTTTACGCCCGGCTCGCCCAACTGCAGTTTGTCGCGTAAGCGTCCGCGAGAATAAATTCCTTGCTGGACGCAGGCTCCTGGCCGGCACCGTCATACCTTGAAGTTCGCGTGAAGCACTTCGCACGCTTACGGCAAGGCCTGGGGAGCATCATGTCGCATGAACTGCAGCGTCCGAGCGCCCACTTTCCGTCCGGACGAACTCGACCTCTCCGAGTTCGACGCCAACCGGACAAGCACTTACACGGTCGAGTGCGCTGACCCAGAGCGACATCACCATGGGGTGCGCCTGCTGATCGAACGCCGGTACGAATGGCGCGGCCTTGTGTCGGCGGATATCGATCTTCACGCCCACCGTCCCGACCGCATCACCCTGGTGGCATCCGACGGACACAACATCTTCGGCACCGTCACGCTTGGCCTCGATGGGCACGACGGCATCCTCGCCGACGCACACTATCCCGACGAGCTTGACCGGCTGCGCAGCCGCGGCGCCCGCCTGTGCGAACTCACCCGCCTCGCAATGGACACCCATCGCAACGCCAAGGAAGTACTGGGCGCCCTGCTCCACCTGGTCTACATCCACGGCCGCCTGATCCACGGAGTCACCGACGTGGTCATCGAAGTTCATCCCCGTCACGCCGGGTTCTACCAGCGCATGATCGGGTTCAAATGCATCGGTGAGGAGCGCATCTGCCAGCGGGTCAACGCCCCGGCCGTGCTGCTTCACCTGGAACTCGCCCACATGGACGAGCAGATCGCCCTTTACGGCGGCACTGGCGACACCGGCGTGCGCACGCTCTACCCCTACTTCCTCTCGCCCGACGATCAGAGCCGCATCCTCCGAAGCCTGAACCCGCCCCACCGACCAGCCCCTCGCCCCCACCAGACGTCCACCGCGACAGCCTATGACGCACCCATTTGACGATAGAATGCCAACGCCCCTATTCGTCCCGTGGAGACTTCACCCATGCGTCACGCTGCCTCCCGTTTCCGTCTCGCCACCGCGGTTCCCCTGATCGGCGGTCTGATCCTTGCGGCCATCGCGCCAGGCGCCCTGGCACAGAGCCCTGAACTCACCGGCACCCTCAAGAAGATCCGCGACACCGGTGCGATCGCCATCGGCCACCGGGCCGAATCCGCCCCCTTCTCCTTCGTCAATGCCGACGGCCGGCCCGATGGTTACTCCATCGACCTGTGTCTGCGCATCGCCGACAACCTGAAGGAAACCCTCCAACTGCCCAAGTTGCAGATAAAGTGGGTACCGGTCACCTCCGCCGACCGCATCGAACAGGTGACAAGCGGCAAGGTCGATCTCGAATGCGGCACCACCAGCGCCACCCTGTCCCGCCAGGCGTCTGTTGACTTCTCCAACCTGATCTTCGTAGATGGCACCGGCCTGTTGGTGCGCACCGATCGCAACGTGCGCCGGATTGCCGACTTGGCCAACGGAACGGTGGCTGTCACCGCTGGCACAACTACCGAAGCCGCGCTCCGCCAGGCCTTCGCCCAGCGCGCCATCACGGCCACCGTAGTCACCGTCAAGAACGAACTCGACGGCCTCGCTGCCGTCGAGGCGGGGCACTTCGACGCTTACGCCAACGACCGCCTGATCCTCATCGGCGTCGCCCGCAAGGCCAAGGATCTCAACGCCCTGTCGCTGGTGGACGAAGACGCCTCCCTGGAACCCTACGCACTGATGATGCGCCACGACCCGAGCTTCCGCCTCGCGGTCAACCGCACCCTCTCGGCCCTCTATCGATCCCCCGGCATTGGCGAGATCTACGACCGCTGGTTTGCCGCCTTCGGCCAGCCCGGCCCCCTGCTGGCGGCCATGTACTACCTCAACGCCACGCCGGAATAAGCCATGCCGATGTCGACAAATCCCGTGCGCCGCCTTGGTTCGCGAATCCCTGCGGCGATTCTTGCCTTGTCGCTCACCGCCTGTGCCACCACCGGCGAGCAGGCCGTCACGGCGCCGGCCCCGTCTGGCAACGGTGTGGTGATGAGCATTGCCGAATCCGAAGTGGGCAGCACTACCGGCCGCGTCGTTGGCGCCATTGGCGGCGCGGTGATCGGCTCCATGCTCGGCAGCAAGATCGGCGCCGGCTCGGGCCGTACGGCTGCCTCCCTGGCGGCCAGCATCGGTGGCTCGATGGCCGGCGGCGCCCTTGGCTCCCGGGCTCTTGCCGATCACTACTGGGATGTCTCCGTCCGCTTCTCCGATGGCGTCGACCGGGATGTGCGGGTCAAGGACCGGCCCAACTACGGCCCTGGCGACTCGGTCACCGTTCAGGACGGCCGGATCATCCGGCGCTAAGCGTCCTCCGCCGGGTATCGTCACCCGCCTGACGGTGGCGATACCTGACGGTGCGCATGCACTGATACCTCAGCACGCACAGGGTTGCCCGATGTGCTAAGGTCGGCGCCCCGATGGCACGGCCCCCACCGCTTATCCCTGCCGCGCAACACCATCCCACACCCGCCTCAGACCAACCGGCGTCGCGTTGATCTCCTTCGATGACGGGCAGCGCAAGTGTTGGGATAATGCGGCCATCGCAAGATTTTCATTGGATCGCCCCGCGCTTGCCCCTTGAGCAAAACGACGGCGGGCCATCCCCGAATCCACCCACTTCAACAGAAAGGCACCCATCTTGGCTCAATACGTCATGTCCATGCTCCGCGTGAGCAAGATCGTCCCGCCCAAGCGGCAGATCATCAAGGACATCTCCCTGTCGTTCTTCCCCGGCGCCAAGATCGGCCTCCTCGGCCTGAACGGCGCGGGCAAATCCACCGTGCTCAAGATCATGGCTGGTGTCGAGAAGGAATACGACGGCGAAGTTCAGTGGCAGCCCAACATGTCCATCGGCTACCTGCCCCAGGAGCCCCAGCTCGACCCGGACAAGACGGTGCGTGAAGAGGTCGAATCCGGCCTCGGCGAAGTGATGGAAGCCAAGCAGAAGCTCGAAGAGGTCTACGCCGCCTACGCCGAGCCCGATGCCGATTTCGACAAGCTGGCCGAGCTGCAGGCCAAGTACGAGAACATCATCGCCACCAGCGGCGCCGACGTCGAAACCCAGCTCGAGATCGCCGCCGACGCCCTGCGCCTGCCGCCCTGGGACGCGAAGATCGGCCCCCTCTCCGGCGGTGAGAAGCGCCGCGTGGCCCTGTGCAAGCTGCTGCTGTCGCGCCCCGACATGCTGCTGCTCGACGAACCCACCAACCACCTCGACGCCGAATCCGTCGAGTGGCTCGAGCAGTTCCTGTGCCGCTTCCCCGGCACCGTGGTGGCCGTCACCCACGACCGTTACTTCCTCGACAACGCCGCCGAGTGGATTCTCGAACTCGACCGCGGCCACGGCATCCCCTGGAAGGGCAACTACTCCAGCTGGCTCGAGCAGAAAGAGCAGCGCCTGGAGCAGGAAGCCAAGCAGGAAGGCGCCCGCATGAAGGCCATGAAGCAGGAACTCGAATGGGTGCGTTCCAACCCCAAGGCGCGCCAGGCCAAGAGCAAGGCTCGTCTGGCGCGCTACGAGGAAATGTCCAGCGTCGAATACCAGAAGCGCAACGAGACCCAGGAAATCTTCATTCCGGTGGGCGAGCGTCTGGGCGACAAGGTCATCGAATTCACCGACGTGTCCAAGGGCTTCGGCGACAAGCTGCTGATGGACAAGGTGAACTTCAGCATTCCGCCGGGCGCCATCGTCGGCATCATCGGCCCCAACGGTGCCGGCAAATCAACCCTGTTCAAGATGATCACCGGCCAGGACAAACCCGACACCGGGGATGTGGTGATCGGGCCAACGGTCAAGATCGCCTATGTCGATCAATCCCGCGACTGCCTCGACGGCAGCAAGACGGTGTTCGACGAGCTGGCCGGCGGTGCCGACATCCTCACCATCGGCAAGTTCGAGATGCCCAGCCGGGCCTACATCGGCCGCTTCAACTTCAAGGGCGGCGACCAGCAGAAGCTGGTGGGCAACCTCTCGGGTGGCGAACGCGGCCGTCTGCACCTGGCCAAGACCCTGATGGCCGGCGGCAACGTGCTGCTCCTCGATGAACCGTCGAACGACCTTGACGTGGAAACCCTCCGCGCCCTGGAAGACGCGCTGCTGGAGTTCGCCGGCTGCGCGCTGATCATCTCCCACGACCGCTGGTTCCTCGACCGGATCTGCACCCACATCCTGGCCGCCGAAGGCGATTCCCAGTGGACCTTCTTCGCTGGCAACTACCAGGAATACGAAGAAGACAAGCGGAAGCGTCTGGGCGAAGAAGGCGCCAAGCCCAAGCGTATCCGCTACAAGCCGATCGCCCGCTGAGGGTCGGCTTTACGGTGGCGGCCCCGCGCCGCGGCCCACCTCAAAAAAGCAACGCCCCCTTTCGGGGGCGTTGCCTTGTCAGGGACAGCCTGAGCAGTTACGGCAAGGCGACGATGTAGGTCGCGCCGAGGTAGCTCACGCTCTGCTTCGGATTGAGATAGACGGTCGTGTTGTCGGAATACACGAAGGGCGTGCCGTTGTAGCCCCAGGTCCACTCGTTGAGCTTGGTGCGCTGGTGGATGAAATCCACGCGCACGGCCGAGTTTTTCTCGA
>JAYRYA010000036.1:0-30786 GCA_041917255.1 Zoogloea sp. | reverse complement strand
CCGTGCGGCCTTGCCGCTCTGGAATCACTTCTATAACTGGCATCGACCCCACCACGGCATCGGCTGCCAAACCCCCAGCTCTCGGCTACCAGGGAACGGAAACAACGTCTTGACTCTTCACAGCTAGGTGCGGGCGCTTCAGCCGGCAGCGAGGAGCTGGCTGATCCCTTCGGCTGGCAGCGGCCGGGCGAACAGGAAGCCCTGCATCACGCTGCACTGGCGCTCGAGGAGGAAATCCCGCTGGGCGTCGGTTTCGACGCCTTCGGCGATGACCTTGAGGCCCAGGTCGCGGGCGATGGAGAGGGTGGCGGCGGCGATGGCGGCGTCCTCCGCATCGCCGGGCAGATCACGCACGAAGGAGCGGTCGATCTTGAGGTGGGTGAGGGGCAGGCGCTTGAGATAGGACAGGCTGGAGTAGCCGGTGCCAAAGTCGTCCAGCGCGAGGCCGATGCCCATGGCGCGCAGGGCGGCGAGCTGGGCTTCGATCTCGGGGGTGGGCTGCATCAGCGCGCTCTCGGTGAGTTCGAGTTCGAGCCGGTCGGGGGTGGCGCCGCTGTCGTCGATGATCTGGCGGACGCGGGCGAGAAAATCCGGCTTTTTGAATTGAAGCGCCGAGATGTTGATGGCGACCACCGGGCAGGGCCGCCCGGCGGCGCGGGCCTGGGCCTGCCATTCGGCCTGCTGGCGGCAGGCTTCGCGCAGCACCCAGTCGCCCAGGGGCTGGATGAGGCCGGTCTCTTCGGCGATGGGGATGAACTCGTGGGGCGAGACGCGGCCGCGTTCGGGGTGGTTCCAGCGCACCAGGGCCTCGACGCCCACCAGGGTCTGGCCGGGCATCTGCCACTGGGGTTGGTATTCAAGCAGCAGCTCGTTGCGGTCGAGGGCGCGGCGCAGGGCGTTTTCGAGCTTGAGCCGGGCGTAGGCGCGGCTGTTCATGTCGGGCGTGAAGAAGCGGAAATCGTTGCGGCCTTCGCTCTTGGCGTCGTACATGGCGGTGTCGGCGTGCTTGAGCAGGGTGTTGATGTCGGCGCCGTTGCCGGGGTAAAGGGCAATGCCCACGCTGGTCGAGGTGACGAGATCCTGGTTGCCCACGTGGAAGGGGGCGTTGAGGCTGGCGATGAGCTTGCGGGCGACGGTGGCGGCGTCGTCGGGGCGGCCGAGCTGGGGCAGCAGCACGACGAATTCGTCGCCGCCGATGCGGGCGAGGATGTCTTCGTCGCGCAGGCTGCCGGAGAGCCGCTTGGCGACGGCGGAGAGCAGGCGGTCGCCCACCGGGTGGCCGAGGGTGTCGTTGATGGTCTTGAAGTTGTCCAGATCGAGGAACAGCACGCCCAGGCGCAGCTGGTTGCGGCGGGCAAAGGCGAGGGCTTGCTCGGCGCGGTTGATCCACAGGGTGCGGTTGGGCAGGCCGGTGAGGGTGTCGTAGTGGGCCAGGTAGTGGATGTGGGCTTCGGCGGCGCGGCTGGCGGTGACGTCCTGCACGGTGCCCCGCAGCAGGGTGCCGCCGGCGGGGTTGGGGGTGGCCTCGATGGTGAAGTGGACGGTGCGGCTCGCGCCGTCTTCGGGTGGAAGGCGCACGTCCAGATCGGCGCTGGCTTGGCCGGTGGCTACCCGGTTGAGGGCGTCCTTGAGGGCGCTGCGGTCGACTGGGAGCACGGCGTCGACCAGCGCCGCAAGTTTGCTGTCGCGCTCGGTGGGGACGCCCAGCACGCGGTAAAGTTCGGCCGACCAGTGGCTGTCGCCGGTGACGGGATCGGCCTCCCAGGAGCCGAGGCGGGCGATGCGTTCGGCGTGGGTGAGGATGGCCTGCTGGGCGTGGAGGCGTCGGCTGGCGTCGGCGAGTTCGCTGGTGCGCTGGTTGACCATCTCCTCGACGCGCCGGGCGCGCCCGGTGGTGGCGAGAAGAAAGGCACCCAGCAGGCCGGCGGAGATGAGGCCGATGGCGATCAGCGTCCAGGTTTCCCAGCCGCGGTTGATGGCGGCGTAGGCGGGCGTGGGGGCAAAGCCGAGGCGCCAGGTCTGGCCTGCGAAGTCGAAGGTCTCCTGCCAGGCCTGCATGCCGCCAACGCTGGGCTGGTTGATCGAGGGGCACTGGGCTAGGCCGGCAAGGCGTTTGCCGCGGGGCTGGGCGATGGTCACTTCTTCGAGGCAGTAGCCCACGCCGGGTACGGGCTGCTGGGTGAGCACGTTTTCGACGGCTTCTTCGAGGCGCAGGGCGACGAAGACGAGGCCGGCCGGCGGCGTCTGGAGCTTGCTGCCAGGGGGGACGGCGCGCTGGTAGATCACGACGCCGAGCTTGTGCTCGGTTTCCTGGGTGAGCTCGAAGGCGCGGGTGGCGGCGGCCGTGCCGCTGGCGACAGCGCGCTGGATGGCGTCGAAGGAGTTGGGAATCGAACTCACATTGACGCCCAGGGCACGCCGGTTGCGGTCGAGCGGGGCGATGTGGCGGATGACGAAGTACTCATCGCGTGGGGCGACGGGCACCAGCTGGTTGTGGCCGTCCCGGTCGACAACCCGGAAATCTGCCGTGGCGGGGGATTGGCGGGCGTCTTTCTCGAGGGCGGGAATCGCGTGATTGGGGGTGAGGGCAATCCAGCCGATGGCCTGGATGCCCGGATAGCGTGACAGCCACGTGGATGAGAGCCGCTCGAAAGTGGGCGTGTCGATGGCCGGTGAGGCCACCATGACCCGTTCGCTTGCCTGGAGCACATCCAGGTAATCGGCAAAACGTGTCCGGACGAGGCTGGCGAGATGGCTGGCGTCGCGCTCGAAGCGGGATTGCAGACGTTGCTGCTCCCATTTGGCGACCTGGATCTCGAGCCCGACCAGCAGCACGAGGGCCGTACCCAAGGGGAGGGCGATGGCCAGCCGGCGGGGCGCCCATTCGGCGCGTGGGGTGCCAATGAAGACGAAGGTGAGCGGCGCGGCGATGAGGATCCCGATGGCGTCGCCGGCCCACCAGTTCCACCAGCTGTAGGCCGCTTCGGCCGTGGGCAGCCCAGCCAGCGCGACAAGCGCGGCGACGCCGATGGAGGCGCCCACGAGGCAGCTCAGGGGGGCGGCGGCAAACAGCAGGCGGACGATGGAGTCCGCGGTGTCGAGGGTGATCGGAAAACGGATCCAGCGTCGGGCCATGAAACTGCCTGCAAGCGCCTGGAGCGTGGCACCGGCGGCCACGTAAAGGGGCAGCAGCAGGCTGCGGTCGGGCAGCCCGGCATGAAAGCCTGCGTAGATGTTGGTGATGATCGACCCGGCAAAAATTGCCGGCCAGATGCCGTAGCCGTAGATGAGCATCGCCGCAAGCCCGACCCCGGCAGCGGGGAACAGCGGCGCCACGTACCCTGGGGGGATGGCGATGTGAAGCGCGATGAGTCCGCAGATCGTGTAGGCGAGGGCGATACCCAGTTGCGGGCGAATGCCGGGAGCGGTGCGCATCGGGTGGAGTTGAGTGCTGTGGGCGAGTGTTTGGCAGCCTAACCCGGCATTGTAACTGCTCGGACGAGGTGCACGAGGTTTCGTCACTTGTTGCGGATGCACATACCGTGCCCGAAGGAGGGCGCCCGCAAATGCTGCAATGCGGTAGTATCGCAGTCCGCGCGGAGGCAAGCTGCCTCTGCTGGATGGATTTGGCGCCCGCGCATGGCCGGGCCCGTGCAGATTCGGGAGGTCTGGTTGTCCACGGTGCTTGCAGAAGGACAAATCGCCCACGCGAAGCCGGAACGGGTGTTGCCCGTTGCCCTGGCGGCGATGGGCGTTGTATTCGGTGACATCGGCACGAGCCCGCTGTACACGATGAAGGAAGTCTTCAACGGCCCCCACGCGGTGCCGGTGACGCCCGACAACGTGATCGGGATCCTGTCGCTGGTCTTCTGGGCGCTGACCATCGTGGTTTCGCTCAAGTACGTGGTGTTCATCATGCGTGCCGATAATCGGGGCGAGGGCGGCATCATGGCGCTCACGTCGCTGGCGCTGCGTACCAACACGTCGCCCCGGCTGGGGGCGGGCATGGCGGCGTTGGGCCTGTTCGGCGCGGCGCTGTTCTACGGCGATGGCGTGATCACCCCGGCCATTTCGGTGCTGTCGGCGGTGGAGGGCCTGGAAGTGGCCACGCCGGCCTTCCGTCCGTACGTGCTGCCCATCTCGCTGGCGGTGCTCACCGGCTTGTTCGTCATCCAGCGCAAGGGTACGGCCAAGGTGGGGGCGGTGTTCGGGCCGGTGATGCTGTTCTGGTTCAGCACCCTCGGCGTGCTGGGGGCGGTCAACATCACGCGCCATCCGGACGTGCTGATGGCGATCAATCCGGTCTATGCGATGGAATTCTTCGCCAACAACCACTGGCACGGCTTTCTGGCGCTGGGAGCGGTGGTGCTGGCGATCACCGGTGGTGAGGCGCTGTACGCCGACATGGGGCACTTCGGGCGCCGGCCGATCAAGGTTGCGTGGTTCGGGTATGTGTTTCCGGCGCTGTACCTCAACTACCTGGGGCAGGGCGCGCTGATCCTCGACGATCCGACGGCGGTCAAGAACCCCTTCTACAACCTTGTTCCGGAGCCGCTGATCCTGCCGATGGTGGGGCTTGCGACCCTGGCAACGATCATCGCCTCCCAGGCGGTGATCTCCGGCGCCTTCTCGCTCACCAAGCAGGCGATCCAGCTGGGCTACTCCCCGCGGATGCACGTGATTCACACCTCGGAGCGGGAGGTTGGCCAGATCTATGTGCCCAACGTTAACTGGATGCTGCTGGGGGCGGTGATCGCGCTCGTCCTCAGCTTCCATTCGTCGAGTGCGCTGGCGTCGGCCTATGGCATCGCGGTCACGCTCACGATGATGATCGACACCTTGCTGGCCTTCGTGGTGGTGCGTGCGCTGTGGCGATGGGGGTGGCTGGCGTCGGTGAGCTTCCTGATCCTGTTCTTCATCGTCGACTTCGCGTTCTTCAGCGCCAACAGCGTGAAGATCTTTGACGGCGGGTGGTTTCCGCTGGCGATGGGTTTGGGCGTGCACGGGCTGCTGATGACCTGGAAGCGTGGCCGCGAGGCGCTGGCCGAACGGATGCGCCTGGACACCATACCGCTGACGCTGTTCATCCAGTCGATGTTCCATGATCCCCCGCTGCGTGTGCCGGGGACCGGGGTGTTCATGACCACCGCGCCGGACGGCGTGCCCAGGGCGCTTCTTCACAACCTGCTCCACAACAAGGTGTTGCACGCCAGGGTGGTGCTGGTGAATGTGGTGACCGAGGACATCCCCTGCGTGCCCGTGCATGAGCGGGTGCGCGTCGAGGAGCTTGATTTCGGCTTTTATCGCGTGTTCGTGCGATACGGCTTCAAGGACGATCCGGATATTCCGGCGGCGCTGGCCATGTGCGAGAGCCAGGGCCTGCCCTTCGAGCTGATGGAGGCTTCGTTCTTCCTGGGCCGCGAGACCGTGATCCCGCGCAAAGGATCGCCGCTGGGCCTGTGGCGAGATCGGTTGTTCATCGTGATGTTCCGGAACGCCCACAGCGCAGCCGACTTTTTCAGCATTCCGCCAAACCGGGTGGTCGAGTTCGGTACCCAGGTTGAGCTTTGACAATCTTCAACGTCTGTAGGGCTGCCTGGAGTGCGTACTACGACGTTATAATATTCGGTGGTGACAGGCTTCAGTGCGGGGCTGGCTTGCACCGCTTGTCCAGTAAAGCGGAGAGGCCGTGTCTCCTGGGTTCCAGCCACTGATCCGTTCGTTCCGACTGTGTCTCGGACTGTTAATTCGACTGAGGTGTCGAGAGTGATATTTTGTTGTGGCAGCGCATTGAATCGGCGATGTAATTTCCCTTGTGACGGGCATCACAGGAGCCGAGGTCTGTAAGCGCTATCGTTCGGCTGCAGCGATTTTCACGCATTTTGCAAGTACGCGTAGCGTGCCTGACATGTATCGGTAGCCGTTCCTGAATGCTCGGAAAAGCAGTTTCGTAGGGGCTCGTGGTTGATTCCTGCGCCACGTCGGCTTGATAAAATTTGCATGGGGGGCCGTCTTTCAAGGGCGGTCGGTGCTCAGAATGCTAAAACTCTTCAATCACTACGTTCCCTCCAGCACCATTCTGCGACTGGTCTTTGACGCCATGTTGCTGTTTGTGGCTGTGGTTGTCGCCTTCGTGCTGCAGGCCAAGGTGGATGGCAGCGTGGTTGCTGCCGTGGTGCCGTCAGCGTTCGCCTTCGCGGTCACCATGATGATCCTGAACGGGGCCATCGGCCTGTATCGGTCGGGCTTCGGCTCGGATTTCCGGCAAACCCTGCTGCGCGTCGGCATGTCGATCGTGCTGAGCATTCCCGTGGCTTACGGTATATTTCAGGTCCTTCCGTGGGGCGAATTTGCGCATGAGGCGCTCGAACTCAATGTGATCGCCCTGCTTGGTTTCGTGGTTGCCGTCCGCGGTTTCACTGCACGACGGACGGGCGCAGGGGTTTTTGTGAAACGTATCATGGTGATCGGGACCGGGGCGGACGCTGCTGCCGTCGAGCATGCGCTTACCCATCCTGCCAATTCGAGCCTTCAGGTGGTGGGTTTCTATCCTGCTGGTGCTGGCGACGAGATCCGTATCGATCCCAAGCAGATCATCCATTTCGATGGCAACCTGCTTGCGGCCGCCAATCATCTGCGGGTCAATGAGATCATCGTGGCCGTCAAGGAGCGTCGGGGTGGCGCCATCCCCCTGCGCGAGCTGCTCGACTGCAAGATGGCTGGCATCAAGGTGCTTGATCTGTCCAGCTTCTTTGAGCGTGTGCGTGGTCAGGTGCGCATCGATTCCCTGCGTGCCAGCTGGCTGATTTACGGTGAAGGCTTCCGCCAGGGCTGGAGCCGCACCCTCGTCAAGCGTGTGTTCGACATCGTCGTCTCGCTGTTGCTGCTGGTGCTTGCCGCTCCCGTGATGCTGCTGGCGGCGCTGTTGATCGTGATCGAGGACGGTGCGCCGGTGTTCTACCGACAGGAACGTGTCGGCCTGGGTGGCCGCCTGTTCAAGGTGACCAAGTTCCGCAGCATGCGCCGGGATGCCGAGCGCGATGGCAAGCCCCGCTGGGCGACCGCCAACGATGACCGGGTGACCCGCGTCGGGCGCTTTATCCGCAAGTGCCGCATTGACGAACTGCCGCAGCTGTTCAACGTGCTGAAGGGCGACATGAGTCTCGTGGGTCCGCGTCCGGAGCGTCCTTTCTTTGTCGATCAGCTCACCCGCGACATCCCGTTCTACGCCGTCCGCCACTGCGTCAAGCCCGGCGTGACCGGTTGGGCCCAGGTGCGCTACCAGTATGGTTCCTCGGTGGACGATGCGATCAACAAGCTGCAGTACGATCTGTATTACGTCAAGAATCACACCCTGTTCCTCGATACCGTGGTTCTGTTTGAAACGGTACGGGTTGTGCTGACCGGTGACGGTGCGCACTAAGCCAGTCTTCGGGCATCGCGTTCCCCGCCAGGGGATGGTCTGAACATCCAGGACGCTCCCCTTGCAGGGAGCGTCTGCTTTTATTGAGGCTCGATGGAATCAATCCTTTCGCAGGTCTCGGCGTGGAGCTATGCCTTTGCCGCGGTGCTGCACGGGCTTTTTGCGCTTTATCTCGGCGTGGCTTGGCGCAGAGGCCGGCAAGGCATCCTGCTGATCGCGGCTGTGGTGGCCAGTGCGCTGTGGGCGGTGGCCAACTGGCTGTTTTCCACGTCGGGCTGGCTCTGGATGTTCCAGCTGGCCAACCTGCTGGATGTGCTGCGCATGGCAGCTTGGTTCGGCTTTCTCCTCAGCATGCTCTCCCAGGCGTCGGGAAACGGGCCTGATTCCGGTTTGCCCGCATGGCCCAAGCCGGGCACGCTGGCCATCGTGACGCTCGGGGCAATCGGGGTGGTCTGCTTCACCCTGGGCGTGCCGCTTTACGGCACGCCGCTGCGGACCTGGGCGGCCACAGCCTTGATGACTTCCGTGTTCGGGCTGGTGCTGCTGGAGCTTTTCTACCGGGCGGTCATCGAACGTTCCCGCTGGGGCGTCAAGCCGCTGGCGCTGGCACTTGGCGGCCTGTTCGCCTTCGATGTCTATCTCTACTCCGAAATGCTCCTGTTCAGCCGGATCCACCCAGTGATCTGGGGGGTGCGCGGTTTTGCCCATACGCTGGCGTTGCCGCTGGTGGCGGTGTCGGCGTCGCGCAATCCCGAGTGGACATTCCGCATCTCGGTGTCGCGGCACGTGGTGTTCCACTCCACGGCGCTGGCGGGATCGGGGCTGTACCTGCTGATCATCGCCGGTGCGGGCTATTACATGCGCTACTTCGGCGGCGAGTGGGGTGAGGCGCTGCAGCTGGCGCTGCTCTTCGGTGGCGCTCTGTTCCTGGGGGTGGTGTTCTTCTCCGGGGCGTTCCGGGCGCGGCTGCGGGTTTTCCTTGCCAAGCATTTCTTTGCGTACCGCTACGACTACCGCACCGAATGGCTGGGTGTGACTCAGGCGCTGTCGGTGGCGGGGGATGGGCTCAGCCTTGGCGAATCGGTGGTCAAGGCGCTGGCCGATCTGGTTGAAAGCCCTGGCGGCGGTGTCTGGCTGCGGGATGCGAACGGGAGCTTCAGCCAGCAGGCGCGGCTCAACATGCCGCATTATGGTGTGCAGGAGCGCGAGGATTCCGAGTTTGCCCGCTTCATGCTGGAGCGCGAGTGGATCGTCAATCTGCAGGAGGCCCGCAGCGGTTTCTCGCCGGACGTGAGGGTGCCGCTGCCCGACTGGGCGTCGGAGCTTGCCGACATGTGGTTGGTCGTGCCGCTCGTCTCGTCGGGCGTGCTGGTGGGCTTTGTCGTGTTGCTCACGCCGCGCACGCCGGTGGATGTGAACTGGGAGGTGCTGGATCTGCTGAAGATGGCGGGTAGGCAGGCGGCCAGCTACTTTGCCCGGATGCAGGCCAGCGAGGCGCTGCTCGAAGCCCAGAAGTTCGACGCCTTCAACCGGATGTCGGCCTTCGTGGTCCATGATCTGAAGAATCTTGTTGCCCAGATGTCGCTGATGCTTCGCAACGCGGAGCGTCACAAGGACAATCCGGAATTTCAGGCCGACATGCTGGATACCGTGCGCCACGTGGAGTCGCGAATGCGCGGGC
The DNA here is from genome assembly GCA_041917255.1 of Zoogloea sp. Lineage (GTDB taxonomy): Bacteria > Pseudomonadota > Gammaproteobacteria > Burkholderiales > Rhodocyclaceae > Zoogloea. The sequence goes on along the minus strand of JAYRYA010000036.1, from coordinate 21,682 downwards.
TGATGGCCCAGTTGATGGAGAAGACGCCGATCAACCAGCGCAGGCCGGTCATGCTCAAGGGCCTGCTGCAGCACATCGTTCTGTCGAAAAAGATGTTTCATCCTTGCCCAAGCTTTGAAGAAGGTGCGCCTGAGGTGGCAGTTTTTGCGCATCCCGAACGACTCGAACGTATCCTTGGGCATATCGTGCAAAATGCCCTAGACGCTACTTTGGAGCATGGTAGTGTGACGGTACAGCTATCCCAGGAGGGTAATCAGGCGTGCATCACCGTCCGGGATACCGGATCGGGCATGTCGCCCGCATTCATCAGGGACCAGCTTTTCAAGCCATTCCAGACAACGAAGGCCAGTGGAATGGGGATCGGCGCCTACGAGGCGCACCAATATGTTCAAGAACTGGGTGGCAGCCTGACTGTTCAGAGCGAAGTAGGAGTCGGAACCTGCTTCGAGATCAGATTGCCCATTGCCGCGAACGCTCAGAATGCCGGTAACAAAGCGGTAGCAGAATAGGAATATGACTGATAAACGCAGGACTTTGCTGATCGTCGAGGATGATCCGGCGCTTCAGAAGCAGATGCGCTGGGCCTTTGATCAGTACGAGACGGTGGTTGCCAACAATCGTGAAGAGGCCATCGCGCAGTTGAGGCGCCACGAGCCGGCTGTCGTGACGATGGACCTGGGTCTGCCACCGGCGCCGGACGATGTGACCGAAGGCTTCAGGCTGCTGGGCGAGATCCTCGCGCTGGCCCCCGACACCAAGGTGGTTGTCCTGACCGGTCAGCACGACCGCGAAAACGCCGTTCGCGCAGTGGGCATGGGTGCCTATGATTTCTTCGCCAAGCCCTTTGAGCCCGAACTTCTGGTGCTCACGCTTGATCGCGCGCTGCGTCTTTACGATCTGCAGCAGGACAATCGCCGGCTGAAGATCCAGCAGGGCAGCGCCCTGTCCGGTCTCATCACCCGCGACGCGGGCATGCTCAAGGTGTGCCGTCTCATCGAGCGTGTGGCCTCTGCCAACGTGACCGCGATGCTGCTCGGCGAAAGCGGCACCGGCAAGGAAGTGCTGGCCCGCGGCCTGCACGAACTGTCGCCCCGGCGCAACGAGCGCTTTGTGGCGATCAACTGTGCGGCAATCCCCGAGAACCTTCTCGAGTCCGAGCTCTTCGGCTATGAGAAGGGTGCCTTTACCGGCGCGGTCAAGCAGACCCTCGGCAAGATCGAGGTGGCCAACAAGGGCACGCTATTCCTCGATGAAATTGGCGATCTGCCGATGCCGCTCCAGGCCAAGCTGCTGCGCTTTTTGCAGGAACGGGTGATCGAACGGATCGGCGGGCGCGAGGAAATCCCGGTCGATGTGCGCATCGTCTGCGCCACCCATCAGGACGTGAAGGGTCTGATCCAGGCTGGCCGCTTCCGGGAGGATCTCTACTACCGCCTCGCCGAGATCGTCGTGGACATCCCGGCCCTTCGCGACCGGGACGGCGACGCCGTGCTGCTGGCCCATGCCTTCGTCCAGCGATTTGCTGGGGATCACGGGCGTGGTGCGATGACGCTTACGGACGACGCGGTTCAGTGCATTGAAACCCACCGCTGGCCGGGTAACATCCGCGAACTTGAGAACGCAATCAAGCGGGCAGTCATCATGGCCGACGGGAACTGCATCACGGCCGAAGACATCGGCCTTGACGTGAATCCCGACGAAGAACTGGAGGCCCTCAACCTGCGTGTCGTCCGCGAGGAAGCCGAACGACGCGCGGTGGTGAGGGTGATGGCCCGGGTCAATGGCAACGTGGCCAGGGCAGCGGAAGTGCTGGGCATCAGTCGTCCGACGCTCTACGATCTGATGAACCGGTTCGGAATCAAGAAAGAGACTTCAACGTGACTCAAGGAACCATGCTAATGCGTGTTCAAAATCAACGTCGTACCGTGCGGAATGTTGCCGTCAGCACCCTTTGCGCCCTACTCCTGGCAGCATGCGGTGCAAGTACCGAGTCCATGGTCACGTCCGCCAAGGAATATATCGCCAAGAATGATCGTAACGCTGCGTCGATCCAGCTCAAGAACGCGCTCCAGAAAGATGGCAACCTCGGCGAAGCCCGCTTCCTGCTGGGCAAGATCAACTACGAACAGGGCGACTACGCTGGCGCCGAGAAGGAACTGAGCCGCGCGCTGGATGCCGGCTACGCGCCCGATGAGGTTGTGCCGCTGCTGGCGAAGGCGCTGCTTGCCACCGGTCAGGGCGACAAGATCGCCACCGAACTGAGCAACCGCCGGCTCGAAAAACCCGAGAGCCGCGCGGCCGTCCTCACGCTGCAGGGCACCAACCTGATCGGCAAGGGCAAGGTCGATGAGGCCCGTGACGCCTTCAATTCCGCCCTTCGTGAATCCGCCAACTACCCGCTTGCCCGGGTGGGTCTGGCGCGACTGCGGGCAATCGGTCGCGACCTCGACGGTGCGTTGGTCGACGTGAATGCCGTACTGAAGGACGCCCCGACGCTGCCCGAAGCGCAGTCGCTCCGTGGCGATCTGCTGCTGGCCATGGGCAAGGTGGACGAAGCGATTCCGGCTTTCGAGGCGGTGATCGCCGCCAAGCCGACCGATGTGGGGGCCTACCAGAACCTCATTTCCGTGCTGCTGCGTCAGAACAAGGTTGAACTGGCTCAGGCCAAAGTCACCGAGATGCGCAAGGCACTCGGCGGACATCCGATGGCGGTTTACCTGCAGGCATACATCAACCTGCGCAATGGCAAGGCGAAGGAGGCCTACGACGGTGTCCAGCAGGTACTGCGCGTTGCGCCTGACTACATCCCGGCGCTCATGCTGGCGACCACGCTGCAACTGCAGCGTCAGGATTTCGTCCAGGCCCAGGAAAACGCCAGGAAGGTCATCGAGCGTGTCCCTAACCTGCAGATGGCCCGTCGGCTGCTCGTGACGGCTTACATCGGCACGCGTGAGCCGTCCCGTGCGCTTGAAGCGCTGCAGCCGCTGCTGAAGGACAAGGTCGATGATGTGGCCGTGCTCAATCTGGCTGGTCAGGTCTATGCGATGAACGGCGACTTCAACCGTTCCGAGCAGTTCTTCCAGCGTGCCACTCAGGTTGATCCCAAGAACGCCCAGTATCGAACCCGTCTTGGCGTTTCGCGCCTGGTCGGCGGCGAGGCCGATCAGGCTTTCCACGATCTCGAAGCCGCCTCTGCCCTCGACCCGGAAAACATCCAGGCCGACATCACCTTGATCATGGCCCACCTGCGCCGCAATGAAGTGGCCAAGGCGGTTGCCGCAGCGCAGACCCTTGAGAAGAAGAAGCCCAACGATCCGGTCACATACAACATGAAGGGCGGTGTGCTCCTCGCCAGCAAGGATACGGCGGGCGCCCGCAAGGCTTTCGAGAAGGCCCTCGAGTTGCGTCCGGATTTCCTGCCCGCGGTGAGCAACCTTGCCCGCCTCGACATGGCCGACAAGAACATCGATGCCGCCCGCAAGCGCTTCGAAAACTTTGTCACAGCCAACCCCAAGGTGGCCCAGGGCTACATGCAGTACGCCGAGCTCAAGGCCATGACCGGTGCCCCGAACAAGGACGTCCAGGCGCTGCTCGAGAAGGGGCTGGCGGCCGTTCCGACCTCGTTGCCGATCCGTACTGCGCTGGTGGCGATCTTGGTGCAGTCGGGTGACACCAAGCGTGCGCTGCTGCTTGCCCAGGAAGCCCAAGCCGGCTCGCCGGACGATCCGGCACTGCTCGAACTGCTCGCCCGCGCCCAGGTGGCGGCCGGCGAGAACCAGCAGGCGCTCACCACTTTTGGCAAGCTGAGTTCCCGCATGTCGAATTCGCCTGCCCCGCTCGTGGCCATGGCCGACCTGCAGGTGGCGGCGAAGGACTTCACCAGTGCCGAGCAGAGCCTGCGCAAGGCACTGGCCGTGAAGCCGGATGCCGTCGAAGCCCAGCAGCGTCTGATCTCGCTGCTGCTCCAGAGCAAGCGCGGAGATGCGGCGATTGCCGTGGCCAAGGATGTTCAGAAGCAGCACGGCGATTCTTCCATTGGTTTCCTGCTTGAGGGCGAAGTACTTTCCGCCATGGGCAAGTCGGCGGAAGCGGTCGGACCTTACTCAGAAGCCTTCAAGCGCGACAAGAGCGCGCAGTCGCTGGTCCGCGTGCATGCCGCGCGTCGCGCCGCGGGTCAGGAACAGGAAGCCGCCAAGCTGGTGGCCGACTGGGTCAAGGCCAATCCCAAGGATATGGTCATCCGCACCTATCTCGCCGAGCGCAGCCTGGCCGAACAGAAGTACGAGTCAGCTGTCCAGCAATACCGTCAGATGCTCGAGATGGCGCCCAAGAACGCCATGCTCCTCAACAACCTCGCCTGGGCTCTTGGCAAGCTGAACGACAAGAGCGCCGTCAGCGTTGCCGAGCAGGCGGTATCCCTGGCCCCCAACAGCCCGGTCGTCCTCGATACCCTCGGCACGCTGCTGATGGACAGCGGCAACACCGCCAAGGGCATCGAGACTCTGAAAAGGGCCGTAAGCCTGGGGCCCAAGCTGCCGCAACTGCGTATCAACCTGGCCCGCGCCCTCATCAAGACTGGCGACAAGGATGGCGCCCGCAAGGAGCTGGATGAAGCGCAGCGTAACGCCCCGGATAAATCGCCGGTTGCCGCGGAGATCGAGAAAGTTCGCGCAACCCTTTGATCGAGTTTTCACATTCTCATCTGTTATCAGGAACCATCTGAAATGACCACCATCGCAGTTATCGGCCTCGGCTACGTAGGCTTGCCCCTTGCCGTCGAATTCGGCAAGAAAGTGAAGACTGTCGGTTTCGATCTCCACCAGGAAAAGGTCGATGCCTACGCCCGCCACGTGGACCCGACTGGCGAAGTCGCCACCGAAGATCTGAAGGCCGCTGTGCACCTCACCTGCAGCACCGACCCGAAGGTCATTTCTGAGGCCGACTTCATCATCGTCGCCGTGCCCACCCCGGTCGACGATGCCCACCAGCCGGACTTCACCCCGTTGGTCAAGTCGTCCGAGAGCGTCGGCAAGTACATGAAGAAGGGCGCAATCGTCGTCTACGAATCCACCGTGTATCCCGGTGCCACCGAAGAAGTGTGCATCCCCATCCTCGAGAAGTTCTCTGGCATGAAGTGGAAGCAGGACTTCAATGTCGGCTACTCCCCCGAGCGCATCAACCCGGGCGACAAGGAACGCACCGTTACCAAGATCATGAAGGTTGTCTCTGGCGATACGCCGGAAACGCTCAAGATCGTCGCCGACACCTACGCCTCGGTGATCACCGCTGGCGTCTACCCGGCCAGCTCCATCAAGGTGGCCGAAGCCGCCAAGGTCATCGAGAACACCCAGCGCGACCTCAACATCGCCCTGATGAACGAACTGTCGGTCATCTTCCACAAGATCGGCATCGACACCCTCGAGGTGCTCAAGGCGGCTGGCACCAAGTGGAACTTCCTGCCCTTCCGTCCGGGCCTGGTCGGTGGCCACTGCATCGGCGTCGATCCGTACTACCTCACCCACAAGGCCGACATGCTGGGCTACCACCCGCAGGTCATCCTGGCCGGCCGTCGCATCAACGACAGCATGGGCAAGTACGTGGCCGAAGAAACCATCAAGACCATGATCCAGAACGGCCAGAGCATCAAGGGCGCCGATGTGATCGTGCTGGGCCTCACTTTCAAGGAAAACTGCCCCGACCTGCGCAACAGCAAGGTCATCGACGTGATCCGCGAGCTGAAGAGCTATGGCGTCAATGTGCATGTGCACGACCCGGTGGCCGAATCCGCCGAAGCCGAGCACGAGTACGGCGTGAGCCTCACCGCCTGGGACAAGCTGCCCAAGGCCGGTGCCATCGTCGCCGCCGTCGCCCACAAGGAATACGCTGAAATGGGCGTGGCCAAGCTGTGCGACAAGCTGGTGCCGAATGGCGTCTTCACCGACGTGAAGAGCTTCTACGATCCGGCCGAGATCGCCGCCTCCGGCGCCAAGGTTTGGCGTCTGTAAGCGGGCCCCGGAGCATGACGCCAGTGAAGCATCTGCTTTCCATCCTCCTGCTGGGTGCGTGCCTGGCGGGTGGGGTGCGCGTCGTGCAGGCCGCCGAGCCCCGGTTCGAAGCCGATGCCACCGATGCCCGGCAGATCGTCGAGCAGGCGCTGGCCTTCGAGCATGGGGAGGGCGTCCCCCGCGATCCGGAGCGGGCGGCCGAGCTCTACTGCGAGGCGGTCCGTTCCGGGAGCGCCGAGGCGATGTACAGCCTTGGCTGGATGTACGCGAATGGTCGCGGCGTTCCGCGGGACGACGGTGTTGCCGCAACGCTGTTCGAGATGGCTGTGTTCAAAGGCCACGAGGGGGCCGTCAAGGCGCGCCGCGTCGCGGGCGATTACACTGGCGCCGTGCCTGAATGCCTGAAGGTGCAGCGTGTCGAGTGGGCCTTTTCGATCCGCGACAATTGGGATACCCGCAAGTATTTGGCGTCGCTGCCCGAACGCAAGAAGAAGGTGGTCGAACTGATCACTACCCTGGCGCCGCGCTTTTCAATCGAGCCGCGCTTGGCGCTTGCCATCGCGACGACGGAGTCCAACTTCGATTCCAATGCCCTGTCGCCCAAGAACGCGATGGGCGTGATGCAGCTGATCCCCGAGACGGCCAGCCGTTTCAACGTGAAGGACAGTTTCGACCCGGTGGAGAACATCAAGGGCGGGCTGGCCTACCTGCGCTGGTTGCTGGCCTACTACCGGGGCAATGTTGCTCTGGCCGTGGCAGGCTACAACGCAGGTGAGGGCGCGGTGGACCGCTACAAGGGTGTTCCACCGTACAAGGAAACCCAGGCCTATGTCCGGCGTATCCTTGAGTTCTTCCCGCGAACCGAGCATCCGTTCGACGCACGGCTCGTTAATGCGTCGCCGGCCCTGTCCGCCATCAAGGCTGTCAATTAGTCGTGAGGTGAAGCCGATGGGCTACGGAATTTTCCGTTCGATGGTGAGCGGGGCAATGGCGCTTGCCTGCGTTGTCGTTCCCCCCGCTCGAGCTGACTTCCCCGACACGGTGGCGTCGGTCAAGCGTTCGGTGGTGGCAATCGGAACGCTCTCACCCACGCGCAACCCTCGATTTCGATTTCTGGGTACGGGCTTTGTTGCCGGCAACGGTAATCAGGTGGTGACCAACGCCCATGTGGTCGGCATGCCCGATCTGGGCGACGACGAAAAGCTGGTGATGGCCTTGTCGGGTGCAGGACGGGTGATCGCCCGGCCGATTACCAAGGAAACCGTCGATCTCGACCACGATCTTGCCGTGATGCGCTTCGAGGGGCCGCCGATGCCGACGCTCCGTCTGGGCGACTCAGGCGCCGTGCGCGATGGCCAGGATGTGGCCGTGACGGGCTTCCCACTGGGTGGCAGCATCGGCATCGTACCGGTGACCCACAAGGGCATTGTCTCGGCAATCACCCCCATCGGGCAGCCGGTGTCTACCGCCAAACAGCTCAATGGCGCAGCCGTGCGCCGACTGGCGGCTGGCGGATACTCGGTGATTCAGCTCGATCTCATCTCCTACCCAGGCAACAGCGGCAGTCCGCTGTTCGATGCGGGCTCCGGCGAGGTGCTCGGCGTGTTGAACATGGTGTTCGTGAAAGGCAGCAAGGAAACCGCCATAACTTCGCCGTCGGGCATCTCCTACGCGATCCCCGCGGATTTCGTGAAGGCGCTGCTCTCTCCCTGAGCTGCGCCGGCCCCGCCGACGTAAGAAAGCCCGAGGTCCAGAAGACCCCGGGCTTTTTTCTGGGCTGGCCGATCAGGCCAGTTCGTCCATCGGCACGCAGGAACAGAACAGGTTGCGGTCGCCGTATACGTCGTCGATGCGGTTCACGCTCGGCCAGAACTTGTTGTCGCCGACCCACGCCAGCGGGAAGGCGGCTTCATTGCGGGAGTAGGGGCGGTCCCAGTCGCCCAGGAAATCGGCCTGGGTGTGGGGCGCGTTCTTCAGCGGGTTGTTGTCGGCGGGCAGGCGGCCTTCCTCGATGGCGCGAATCTCGCCGCGGATCGCCACCATCGCGTCGATGAAGCGGTCGAGTTCGCCCTTGTCCTCGGATTCGGTGGGCTCGACCATGATCGTGCCGGCCACCGGGAAGGACATGGTCGGGGCGTGGAAGCCGTAGTCCATCAGGCGCTTGGCGATGTCCACCTCGGAGACGCCGGTGGCGGCCTTGATCGGGCGGATGTCGAGGATGCACTCGTGGGCCACGCGGCCCTGGCTGCCGGTGTAGAGCACCGGGTAGTGCGCCGCGAGCTGGCTGGCCACATAGTTGGCGTTGAGGATGGCTACCTCGGTGGCGCGCTTGAGGCCGCGGCCGCCCATCATGGTGATGTACATCCACGAGATCGGGAGGATGCTGGCCGAGCCGAACTGGGCGGCGGACACCGCGCCCTGGCCGGCGTTGGGGCGATCCTCGCTGCCGGTGGCGGCGACCACGTGGTCGGCCATGAACGGCGCCAGATGCGCCCTCAGACCGATCGGGCCCATGCCGGGGCCACCGCCGCCGTGGGGAATGCAGAAGGTCTTGTGGAGGTTCATGTGGCTCACGTCGGCACCGATGGTGGCGGGCGAGGTGAGGCCGACCTGGGCGTTCATGTTGGCGCCGTCCATGTAAACCTGACCGCCGTACTGGTGCACGGTGGCGCAGATCTCGCGGATGGCTTCCTCGAACACGCCGTGGGTGGACGGGTAGGTGATCATCAGCGCGGCGAGTTTGTCGGCGTGCTGTTCGGCCTTGGCCTTGAGGTCGGCGAGGTCCACGTTGCCGTTGTCGTCACAGGCCACCACAACCACATCCATGCCGCACATCTGGGCGGTAGCGGGGTTGGTGCCGTGGGCCGATTTGGGGATCAGGCACACGGTGCGATGGTGATCGCCGCGGGCGGTGTGATAACGGCGGATCGCCACGAGGCCGGCGTATTCCCCCTGGGCGCCGGAGTTGGGCTGCATGCAGATGGCGTCGAAGCCGGTGATCTCGCGCAGCTGGGCGGCGAGACCGTCGATCATCTCGAGGTAGCCGGCGGTCTGGTCGGCCGGGGCAAACGGATGGATGTCGGCGAACTCGGGCCAGGTGACGGGGATCATCTCGCTGGTGGCGTTGAGCTTCATGGTGCAGGAGCCCAGGGAGATCATCGAGTGGTCCAGTGCGAGGTCGCGGTTCTGCAGGCGCTTGAGGTAGCGCAGCATCTCGTGCTCGGTGTGGTGGGTGTTGAACACCGGGTGGGAAAGGATGGCGTCGTCGCGGAGCAGCTCGGCCGGCAGGTTGCCGCCGCGGGCGGCGACGGTGGCGTCAAGGGTGGCCACGTCGGCAGTTGCACCGAAGGCGGCCAGCAGCGCGGCGATGTCGTCACGGGTGGTCTTTTCGTCGATGGCGATGCCGAGGGCGTGGCCATCCACGTGGCGCAGGTTGAAGCCTGCGGCCTGGGCGGCGGCATAGATCTCGGCGGAACGGGCACCGGTTTCCACCTGGAGGGTGTCGAAGAAGCTATCGGCGGCGAGCGCGAAGCCGGCCTGGCGGAGGCCTTCGGCCAGGGTGGCGGCGAGGCGATGGACGCGCGCGGCGATGGTGCGCAGGCCTTCCGGGCCGTGCCACACGGCATACATGCCGGCTATGTTGGCCAGCAGCACCTGGGAGGTACAGATGTTGGAGTTGGCCTTCTCGCGGCGGATGTGCTGCTCGCGGGTCTGCAGGGTCATGCGCAGGGCCGTCTTGCCGCGGGCGTCCTTGGAGACGCCGATGATGCGGCCCGGCATGGAGCGGACGTGGCTTTCGCGGGTGGCGAAGAAGGCTGCGTGGGGGCCGCCGAAACCGAGCGGCACGCCAAAGCGCTGGGCCGAGCCCAGGGCGATGTCGGCGCCCAGCGCACCGGGCGACTTAAGGAGCACCAGCGCCAGCAGGTCGGACGCGACAGCCACCACCGCGCCCTTGGCCTTGAGGCCGGCGATGGGGGCGGCGATATCAGCCACCACGCCGCGCTCGTCCGGGTATTGCAGCAGCGCGCCGAACACGTCATGGTGGGCGGCATCAAAAGCGGGGCCGACGATCAGCTCGAAGCCGAAGTAGTCGGCGCGGGTGCGCACCACGTCGAGGGTCTGCGGGAAGATCCCTTCATCCACGAAGAAAGCCTGGCTCTTGACCTTGGAGATGCGGCGCGCCATGGCCATGGCTTCGGCGGCGGCGGTGGCTTCGTCGAGCAGGGAGGCGTTGGCGAGTTCGAGCCCGGTGAGGTCGATGACCATCTGCTGGAAGTTCAGCAGGGCTTCGAGGCGACCCTGGGCGATCTCGGCCTGGTAGGGGGTGTAGGCGGTGTACCAGCCCGGGTTCTCCATCACGTTGCGCAGGATGACCTTGGGCGTGATGGTGTCGTAGAAGCCCATGCCGATGAGGGACTTCTTCAGCACGTTCTTGCCGGCGATGGACTTCAGGCGAGCCAGGGCCACGTGCTCGGGCGTCGGCTCGCCCAGGGCCAGCGGGGCGGGCAGGCGGATGCCGGCCGGAACGGTCTGGTCGATCAGGGTGTCGAGGGAGTCGACACCGACGGCGGCGAGCAGCGCCGGCAGCTCGGAGGCACAGGGGCCCAGGTGGCGGCGGATGAAGTCGTCGCCCTGTTCGAGCGTGGCGAGCGGGGCGGAGAGGAGCGTCTTCGACATGGGGAAACTCGAGTTGGGTTACAGCAGTGGCTGGCAGAAGCGGGTGGAGCGGGGCGTGCCGACGTGGCACGCCCCGGTCGGGCGACGGCAGATCAGCCGATGGCGGCTTCGTAGCCGGCGGCGTCGAGGAGGGCGTCCACGTCGGCGGCGTTGGCCGGCTTGATCTTGAACAGCCAGGCGGCGTAGGCGTCAGCGTTGACGGACTCGGGCGCATCCACCGCTTCCTGGTTGTTGGCGATGATCTCGCCGGCCACCGGGGCGTAGATGTCGGAGGCGGCCTTGACCGATTCGATTACCGCGATGCTTTCGCCAGCGGCGACGACGCGGCCGGCGTCGGGCAGCTCGAGGAAGACCACGTCGCCGAGGGCTTCCTGGGCGTGGTCGGTGATGCCGATGGTGAGGGTGCCGTCCGCTTCGGTGCGGACCCATTCGTGGGAGGCGGTGTAGCGCAGGTCGGCCTGGAGTTTGCTCATGGGGATGTCCTTTGTGGGAATGGTTGAAGAGCGCAGGAATGCGACAGTAATCAGATTAGGGGTTTGCCGTTACGGACGAAAGAGGCTTTAACCACCCGTGCCTTGAGGCGCTTGCCGCGGATGTCCACCTCGACGGCATCGCCCGGCGCCACGCCCAGGGGCAGGCGGGCCATGGCGATGGCCTTTTCGAGGGTCGGCGAAAAGGTGCCGCTGGTGGTTTCGCCTTCGCCCTGGGCGGTGAAGACAGACTGGTGGGCGCGCAGCACACCCTTGTCCTCGAGCACGAGGCCGAGCACCTGCTGGCTGGCCGGGTTGGCCTGGAGGGCGGCCTTGCCGATGAAGTCGCGGCTGGCGTCCTTGAAGTCGACCGTCCAGGCGAGGCCGGCGTTGAGCGGCGAGACGCTCTCGTCCATGTCGTTGCCGTAGAGGGCCATGCCGGCTTCGAGGCGCAGGGTGTCGCGGGCGCCGAGGCCGCAGGGCTTGACGCCGGCAGCGACGAGCGCGTCCCAGGTGGCGGCGGCACGGTCGGCCGGCAGGGTGAGCTCGAAGCCATCTTCGCCGGTGTAGCCGGTGCGGGCGATGAAGAGATCACCGAAGGCGGCGGCCTGGAAGATTTTGAGGCCGGCCGAGGCGGCTTCGGAGCCCGGAATGGCAGCCCAGGTCTTGGCGCGGGCGTTGGGGCCCTGGACGGCGATCATCGCCAGATCGCGGCGCGGGGTGAGGGTGGCAGCGAGGCCGGTGGCGGCAAGCTGCTGCTGCATCCAGGCCACGTCCTTGTCGGCGGTGCCGGCATTGACGACCACGCGGTATTCGGTGTCGGAGAGGAAATAGACGATCAGGTCGTCGATCACGCCGCCTTCGGGGTTGAGCATGCAGCTGTAGAGCGCCTTGCCCGGCTCGGTGAGCTTGGCCACGTCGTTGGCGATCAGGCCGCGCAGGAAGGCCTTGGCGCCGGCGCCGGCAAGATCCAGCGCGAGCATGTGGGAGACGTCGAACATGCCGGCGTCGCGGCGCACGGCGTGGTGTTCCTCGATCTGGGAGCCGTAATTCACCGGCATGTCCCAGCCGGCAAAATCCACCATGCGGGCGCCGGCGGCGACGTGGGTGGCGTGAAGAGGGGTGCGCTGGGTCATCGTGGATCTCCGGGGGCAATCGTTACAGTGTAGAAAAGCAAAGGGGCCGACGCGATTCGGAAATCGCGTCGGCCCCATCTGTCCTTTGTACCTGAGAGATTGCAGCGGTGCGTCGAGACGGCTGCGTGCCCCTTCGGTGGATGCGGCCGGCCGTGCCAGAGCACGGAAAACAGGCGGCATCACTCTCCAGATTGTTGATTCGTCGGCGGTCCTTTTGCCTGAGCGGTTCCGGGGGTTGCGCCTTCGGCGGTTCGCTGCAACTGCGCGAACACTCTCCCACACGACGGCGCGCACCTTACCACCGGGCATGGCCGGCGGCAAGGGTCTGCTAAACTTCGCGGGATGACCCTGATCCGACGCCCCTCCCGCAGCCGCCAGCTTGAAGTGCGTGGCCGGCGCTACCACCTCCGCGAATGGGGTGAGGAGGGTGCGCCCAAAGTATTTTTTCTGCACGGCTGGATGGATGTCTCGGCGTCGTTCCAGTTCGTGGTGGATGCGCTGACGGCCGACTGGCACGTGATTGCTCCCGACTGGCGCGGCTTCGGCCTGAGCCAGTGGAACGCCGGCGACGCTTACTGGTTTCCCGACTACGTGGCCGATCTCGACGCGATCCTGCGCGCCTGTTCGCCGGTCGACCCGGTACGGCTGGTCGGGCACAGCATGGGCGGCAACGTGGCCTGCCTGTATGCCGGCGTGCGGCCGGCGCGGGTTGAGCGGCTGGTGGCGCTGGACGCCTTCGGGCTGGCCGACAATCCGCCGGAGAACGCCCCTGGCCGGCTCGAGAAGTGGCTCAACGATCTCGAACGCCCGGCGGGCTTTCGGCGCTACCCGGACCGTGCCGCGCTGGCCGCCCGTCTGCAGGCGGACAACCCCCGTCTAGGCGCCGACAAGGCCGCGTATCTTGCCGAACACCTGGGCGAGCCGGACGGGGAGGGCGGCATCCGCCTCGCTGGCGATCCGGCCCATCGCCGGGTGAATGCCGTGCTGTACCGGCGCGCCGAGGCCCTGGCCGCGTGGCGTCGGGTGACGGCGCCGACCCTGTGGATCGAGCCGGCCGAGCCCGAACTGCGCCGCCGTCTTGGCGTGAGCGACGAGGCCCATGCCGAAGCACGGGCCGCCTTCCGGGATTTCCGCGAGGTGGAGGTGGCCGACAGTGGCCATAACCTGCACCACGACCAGCCGGGCATCACTGCCCGGATCATCGAAGATTTTCTGCTGTCCAAGCGATCATGAACGCTGTCAACGCCGATCTTCATTGCCATTCCACCGCCTCCGACGGCACCCTTGCGCCAGCCGATGTGGTCCGCAGGGCTCACGCCAACGGGGTGGATCTGCTTGCCCTTACCGATCACGACGAGTTGCTCGGCCTGCCCGAGGCTGCCGCCACTGCTGCCGAGCTGGGCCTCAATTTCGTGCCTGGCGTCGAGGTGTCGGTGTCGTGGCTGGACCAGACGGTTCACATCGTTGGCCTGGGTGTCGATTTCACCAATCCGGCGCTCATCGCCGGGCTCGATCAGGTGCGCAGCGGTCGTGACGGTCGAGCGGCAAAAATTGCCGCCGAGCTCGACCGCATCGGCATCCACGGCGCGCTCGAGGGCGCGCTGCGTTACGTGGGCAATCCGTCGCTCATCAGCCGCGCGCACTTTGCGCGTTTTCTGGTCGAGGCCGGTTGCGCAAAAAATGTCCACGACGTCTTCCTCCACTATCTTGCCCGGGGCAAGCCGGGCTACGTGGAGCACGTGTGGGCAACACTGGAAGATGCCGTCGGCTGGATCAAGGGTGCCGGCGGGTTGGCGGTGATCGCCCACCCGGGCCGCTACCGGCTGTCCCACGTCGAGATGGACATCCTCTTCGACAAGTTTCGCGAGCTCGGCGGCGATGCCGTCGAGGTTGCCTGCGGTGCCCACGATGGCGGGCAGGTGCTCGCCTTTGCGCGGATGTCGCGCCGGTTTGGTCTGATGGCCTCCCGCGCCTCCGATTTCCATGGCCCGGAAGATAGTCTGATCGATCTCGGTCGGGCGCCTCCGCTGCCACCCGACCTCACGCCCGTGTGGTCGCGTCTGATCTGAAAGTCCTGTTTCGTCACCATGGCCCAGTTTTTTACGCTGCACCCCGAGCAACCCCAGCCCCGTCTCATCAAGCAGGCAGCCGAAATCATGCGCGGCGGCGGTCTCGTCGCCTTTCCCACCGATTCGGCCTATGCCCTTGGTGGCCACACCGGCGACAACGCGCTGCTGGCACGCATCCGCCGCATCCGCGGAGTGGACGAGCGACATCACTTCACGCTGATCTGCCGCGATCTCTCTGAGATTGCTACCTACGCGAGAGTGGATAACAGCCAGTACCGGCTTCTCAAGGCCACGACGCCGGGGCCTTATACCTTCATCCTCGAAGGCACCAAGGAACTCCCGCGCCGGGTGCTTCACCCCAAGCGCAAAACCATCGGCCTGCGGGTGCCCGACCATCCCGTGGTGTCCGCGCTGCTCGCCGAGCTTGGCGAGCCACTGCTGAGCTCCACGCTGCTTCTTCCCGACGACGAACATCCGCTCACCGACCCTGAAGACATCCGCGACCGCCTCGAGAAGGAGGTGGATCTCATCATCGAAGCCGGACCCTGCCGCGGCGAGGCCACCACGGTGATCGATCTCACCGGCGGAAGCCCGGTGCTGGTGCGCGAAGGGCGGGGCAGCCTTGCCCCGTTCGGGTTGTAAGTTGTTGCCGGAGTTGGAAAAGCGCCTGGTTTCAGCGGGGCCGGCGGGCCGGCTCTGGTAGAATCCGTGCCCCCGCTCGGACCACATTCATGCAAGAACTCATCGTCACGCTGACCATCTGGGCATTGCCCGTGCTGTTTGCGATCACCCTGCACGAGGCAGCACATGGCTACGCCGCCCGGCATTTCGGCGACCGCACCGCCGAGCTCGCAGGCCGGATCAGCCTCAATCCGATACGCCACATCGACCCGGTGGGCACGATCCTGGTGCCCGGCCTGATCCTCATCACCAGCAGCCTGGTGGGCGCCGGGGCGATGCTGTTCGGCTGGGCGAAGCCGGTACCGGTCAATTTTGGCCGCCTGCGCAACCCCAAGGCCGACATGCTGTGGGTGGCTGCCGCCGGGCCCTTTGCCAATCTGGTGATGGCGGTGGGCTGGGCGCTGCTGTTCCGTGTGGCGGTGGGGATGCCCGACAATGCCTACGCGCTGCCGATGGCCAAGATGGCGGACGCCGGCATGCAGATCAATGCAGTGCTGATGTTCCTCAACCTCTTGCCGCTCCCGCCACTGGACGGTGGGCGGATCGCGGTGAGCCTGCTACCGCCGGGCCCGGCCTACAAGTTTGCCCAGATCGAGCCCTATGGCTTTCCGATCCTGCTGTTCCTGCTGCTAACCGGTATCCTTGGCGACATCCTCGGGCCGCTGGTGGCCATCTTCCGTTTTGCTCTCGCAACCGTTATTGGACTTTGACATCCCATGTTCGCTGAACGCGTCCTCTCCGGCATGCGCCCCACCGGGCGTCTCCACCTCGGCCACTACCACGGCGTCCTGAAAAACTGGGTCAAGCTGCAGTCCGAGTACCCCTGCCTGTTCTTCGCGGCCGACTGGCACGCCCTGACGACCGACTACGACAACCCGAAGGGTATCGAAGGCAGCGTGTGGGAGATGATCGTCGATTGGCTGGCGGCCGGTGTCGATCCGGCGCAGGCCACCATCTTCATCCAGTCCCGCGTGCCCGAGCATGCGGAGCTGCATCTGCTCATGTCGATGATGACGCCCCAGGGCTGGCTCGAGCGCGTGCCCACCTACAAGGATCAGCAGGAAAAGCTCTCCCACAAGGATCTGACCACCTACGGCTTCCTGGGCTACCCGCTGCTGATGAGCGCCGACATCCTGATCTACCGCGCCGACAAGGTACCGGTGGGGGAGGATCAGCTGCCCCACGTGGAGTTCACCCGCGAACTCGCCCGCCGCTTCAACCACATGTACGGCCGCGAGCCCGGCTTTGAGGACAAAGCGAAGGAAGCCATCAAGAAGCTCGGCAGCAAGCGCGCGAAGCTGTACGAAGAATTCCGCACCCGCTTCCAGCAGAACGGCGATGAGGAGGGGCTGGCCCTCGGCAAGGCGCTGCTCGAAGAGGCCCAGAGCCTGTCGATGGGCGATCGTGAGCGCCTCTACGGCTACCTGGAAGGCAGTGGCAAGATGATCCTGGTCGAACCGGGCGCGCTGCTCACCGAAGCCTCCCGCATGCCGGGCCTCGATGGTCAGAAGATGTCCAAGTCCTACGGCAACACCATCTTCCTGCGGGAAGAGGCTGACACCCTGGGCAAGAAGATCCGCACCATGCAGACCGATCCGGCCCGCGTACGGCGCACCGACCCGGGCAATCCGGACAAGTGCCCGGTGTGGCAGTTCCACGTCATCTACTCCGACGACAAGACCCGCGACTGGGTGACGCAGGGCTGTACCAGCGCTGGCATCGGCTGCATCGAGTGCAAGCAGCCGGTCATCGACGCGGTGCTCAAGGAGCAGGACCTGATGCGCGAGCGCGCCCAGCCCTATCTCGACGACCCAACCCTCGTGCGCAGCATCGTGGCCGACGGCTGCGACAAGGCCCGCAAGCTCGCCCAGGAAACCATGCGTGAAGTCCGCGACGCGATGGGCCTGAGCTACAGTTGATGTCGCATGCTGTTTCCGGACGCGGATTTTTGCCTTGGAGCCCCGCGTCTGGCGTGTTAGCCTGCGCGGCGGTTGACCCACGGTGACGGCGCCGCTCGATCTCGCGCCGCCGGCCGAATCCGTTGATGCCGTGCTCGGCCGGATGTACGGCCAGCCGATCTTCGATCTGCCGAAGGATTTGTACATCCCGCCCGACGCGCTGGAGGTCTTCCTCGATGCGTTCGAAGGCCCGCTCGACCTGCTGCTCTACCTGATCCGCAAGGCCAACATCAACGTCCTCGATATTCCGATGGCGCCGCTGACGGCCCAGTATCTGGAATACGTCGAGGCAATGCGCCAGCACAATCTCGAACTGGCCGCCGACTATCTGCTGATGGCCGCCACGCTGCTCGAGATCAAGTCGCGCATGCTGCTGCCGCGGCCGCCGCGGGCCGAAGAGGCCGAGGAACTGGATCCCCGGGCTGAACTGGTTCGCCGCCTGCTCGAATACGAACAGGTCAAGCTCGCTGCTGCACGCATCGATGAGCTGCCGCGCGTGGAACGGGATTTTGAATGGGTCGGCGTGTTTGTCGCCGAAAAGGTCGTCGAGCGCCTGCCGGAAGTCAGTCTGCACGACCTGCAGCTGGCGTGGCTGAAGATCGCCCGCCAGAGCCGTCTCAAGCGGCACCACACGATCCAGCGGGAAGAGCTGTCAGTGCGTGAGCACATGACGCTGATCCTGCGAAAGCTGCGGGAAGACACCTTCACGGTGTTCGAATCCCTGTTTGACCCCGACCTGGGCGTACCCAGCCTGGTGGTGAGCTTTCTTGCCACCCTCGAGCTGGTGAAGGAACGCCTGGTGGTGGTCACCCAGAACGAGGCCTTTGCGCCGATTTATGTGAAACGTGCCAATGGTGCAGCCGCAATCGACTGAAGACTTCAAGCGGGTGCTGGAAACAGCCCTGCTGGCGGCGCCTGCGCCGCTGTCGGTGAGCGAACTGCGCCGCCTGTTCCTGGAAGACCCCGGCCCCGATCTCGTCCGCCGCGTGTTGGGCGAGTTGGCTGAGGACTGGCAGGGCAGGGGCGTCGAGCTCATTCAGACCGCTGGGGGCTGGCGTTTCCAGACCCGGCCCGAATATCAGGTTTATCTTGACCGCCTGAAGGAAGAGCGCCCGCCGAAGTATTCCCGTGCGGTGCTCGAAACCCTGGCGATCATCGCCTACCGCCAGCCTGTGACGCGCGGCGATATCGAAGACATCCGTGGCGTGGTGGTCTCGACCAATGTCTTGAAGACCCTCGAGTCGCGAGGTTGGGTCGATGTGGTCGGTCATCGGGATACCCCCGGCCGACCTGGCCTGTACGCCACAACCCGAAAATTCCTGGAGGACCTCGGACTGCGCAGTCTGACCGAGCTGCCTCCGCTGACTGAAATCGAAAGGATCATGGATCTTGTCGACCTCCCAAAAACCGAAGAACAAGCCGTTCAGGGCTAAGACCGGCAAGCCTGGTGGCCCGGCCCGCGCCGGCGGCAATGGGCCGCGTCCGCAGGGCTCCGGCGCAGGCCAGCCTCAAGGCGGGCGTCGTGGCCGCGGGCGGCCCGATGGCGACGGCAATCGCGCGCCCCGCGTCGAGCGCGATGACGGCGCTCGGCAGCCGAAGAGCAATGCCTCGGCGATCGGCCTGTCCGATCTGGGCGGCGGACGTGGCAACTGGCGTGCGAAGCGCCAGGGCAACGTGGGCTTCGGCGGTGGCGACGACAGCTATCCGCTGGTGAGCAGCGAGCTGCCGCCGGCCGCCGAAGGCGAGCGTCGCAGGAAGCCCCAGGACACGACCTACACCGAGCCCCAGCGTCTGCATAAGGTGCTGGCCGCGGCCGGCATCGGCTCCCGGCGGGAGATCGAGGAGTGGATCGTCGCAGGTCGCATCTCGGTCAATGGCGAGCCCGCCGACGTGGGTCAGAAGGTTGGTCCGGGTGACAGGGTGCGGGTCAATGGCAAGCTGATGCCGCTGCGCTTCGCGCCGCGCATTCCGCGTGTCGTGCTGTATCACAAACCGGAAGGCGAGATCGTCTCGCGGGACGACCCGGAAGGTCGCCCGACGGTGTTCGACCGCCTGCCCAATCTGCGCAAGGGGCGCTGGATCGCGGTGGGGCGGCTCGACTTCAACACCTCGGGCCTGCTGCTGTTCGTGAATGACGGTGATCTCGCCAACAAGCTGATGCACCCCCGTTACGAGCTGGACCGGGAGTACGCCGTGCGTCTGTTGGGGGAGCTCGACGATGTGCAGAAGCAGGCCCTCCTGGCCGGTATCGAACTGGAGGATGGCCCCGCCAAGTTCAATACGCTGCTCGATGCAGGCGGTGAAGGTGCCAATCATTGGTACCGGGTTACCCTGTCTGAAGGGCGCAACCGCGAAGTTCGCCGCATGTTCGAGGCGATGGGCCTCACCGTGAGCCGCCTGATGCGCGTGCGCTATGGACCGGTGATGCTGCCGTCGCGCCTGAAGCGCGGGATGTGGGAAGACATGGCGGTGGAGGATGTGTGTGCCTTGGCGGGTCTTCCCAAGCCTGTCGGATTGCCCGGAAAGGGTCGCAAACCAGCTCGGCCGGCGCGTCGCCAGGGTTAGAGCACGACTTGTTTCGAGGGTTGAAATTGCGCCCGCTTCGGCGGGCTGCTATAATCTTCATGTTTTATCGGTTCGAAAGAGCCGACATCCGGTCGAATTAAACAGGGATGGGCGTTTCGCCCATTTTTTATTTGTAGTTTAGGAAGTGTGGGCATGGAGCTGCTGAAACTGATCGAGCAGACCGCTGAAGGTCTTGGCTATGAGCTGGTCGATTTCGAGACCTCTCCCCGTGGCCGGCTGATGCGGGTGTTCATCGACTCGCCGAACGGCATCACGGTGGATGACTGCGCCACGGTGAGCAATCAGCTGACCCGGATCTTCGAAGTCGAGAATGTCGAATACGACCGCCTTGAGGTGTCGTCGCCCGGTCTGGATCGGGCCCTCAAGAAGCCGGCCGATTTCGAGCGCTTCGCCGGTCAGGATGTGCAGGTTCGCCTCGCCATGCCCATTTCCAATCAGCGTAATTTTGCCGGGGTGCTGCAGGGCCTGAAAGATGGCGTGGTCACTCTGGAAACGGAAAAGGGATCGATGGCGATCCCGTTTGAAGATATCGAAAAGGCCCGCCTGGTGCCCAGGTTTTAAGGAATTTGGAGGTTTGCAGGTATGAGCCGCGAAATTTTGTTGTTGGTTGATGCACTGGCCCGTGAGAAGAATGTTTCCAAGGAGATCGTCTTCTCGGCGCTCGAGTCCGCTCTCGCCCAGGCAACCAAGAAGCGCATCAACGACGACGCCGATGTGCGCGTCTCCATCGACCGGGAGACCGGCGACTACGAATCCTTCCGTCGGTGGCAGGTGCTGCCCGATCAGGATGTGGAGAACGACGAGGCCCAGATGGGTCTGATCGACGCTCGCGATGAGTACCCGGAGATCCAGGTCGGCGATTACGTCGAGGAAGGCCTTGAGCCCATCGACTTCGGCCGCATCGGCGCCCAGGCTGCCAAGCAGGTCATCCTCCAGAAGGTCCGTGACGCCGAGCGCGAGCAGATCCTCAACGACTTCCTGGATCGCAAGGAATTCATCATCTCCGGGTCCATCAAGCGCATGGAGCGTGGTAACGCGATCATCGAAGTGGGCCGCCTGGAAGCCGTGCTGCCCCGTGATCAGATGATCCCGAAGGAAAACCTGCGCGTGGGTGACCGCGTGAAGGCCTATCTGCTTCGCATCGACCGTGGCGCCCGCGGCCCGCAGCTGATCCTCTCCCGCACCGCGCCTGAGTTCGTCATCAAGCTGTTTGAACTCGAAGTGCCCGAGATCGACGACGGTCTCCTCGAGATCAAGGCCTGTGCCCGTGATCCAGGCCTGCGCGCCAAGATCGGCGTGAAGTCCAACGATCCGCGCATCGATCCGATCGGCACCTGCGTCGGTCTGCGTGGCTCCCGCGTCACCGCGGTGCGTAACGAGATCGGCGGCGAGAACATCGACATCGTGCTGTGGTCGCCGGAGCCTGCTCAGTTCGTGATCGGCGCGCTGCAGCCGGCGGAAGTCTCTTCCATCGTCGTGGACGAGGAGGCCCACGCCATGGACGTGGTGGTCGACGAGAACAACCTGGCAATCGCAATCGGCCGTAACGGCCAGAACGTGAAGCTCGCCTCCGAACTTACCGGCTGGACCATCAACCTGATGACCGAAGCCGAGTCGGAGCGCAAGTCCCAGGCGGAACACAATACGGTACGCGAATTGTTCATCTCCAAGCTGGATGTGGACGAGGAGGTGGCCGACATCCTGATCGACGAGGGTTTCTCGTCCCTCGAGGAAATCGCCTACGTACCGCTGGCTGAAATGCTGGAAATCGAATCCTTCGACGAAGAAACGGTGAACGAGCTGCGCAATCGCGCCCGCAACGTGCTCCTCACCGAAGCCATCGTCACTGAAGAACAGCTGGAAACCGTCTCGGAGGACCTTCTGGACCTCGAGGGCATGGACAAGCCCCTGGCCGCCAAACTGGCCCAGGGTGGTGTTCATACCCGTGACGAACTGGCCGATCTGGCGGTGGACGAACTGATGGAAATGTCGGGGCTGGACGAAGAGCGGGCCAAGAATCTGATCACCAAGGCGCGCGCGCACTGGTTCGAGTAATACCCGGAGGTTCAAGATGGGACAGACAACCGTTACACAATTTGC
>JAYRYA010000035.1:0-33656 GCA_041917255.1 Zoogloea sp. | reverse complement strand
TGACTTGGCAATGTCGAGACCGATATGGGCCAGCTGTTTCATGGCACTTCCTCCTGGTGATCTCAGCCCCGCGGCTGCCTGAGCGCCAGTGTCGCGCTATGGGGTGGGGGAGTCCATGTCATTAGTAAACATCACTGCCAGCCTGGGCCGTGCCCGACCACAGCCGGTACTGCACCGTCACGTTCTCGGTGGCCGCTTCCGACAGCGTAATCGCAAAGCTCAGGTAGGACGGGTCGCTGCTGGTCGTGCCTTCAACGGGTGAATTGCCGGCACTCAAACTCACTATGGGACTCACGATTACACACCTCGCATCCAAAAGGCAGACAAAAACGTCATTCGATTATCAAATAGACCTAAAACACCTCCTTCGGTTAAGCAAAGAGCAGGCCAGCGGAATAACCAAGCCACATTGAGGCATATCAGCATCTATTGATAAAGGGATGTGTCAAATAACTCGACATAAAAAGACGACGTCTCGATAAATTGACTTGATCTTGTTGATCCGCCGGCCGAACGCGCTCGAGGCGAGCTGACGGTCTAGACTCGGTAGATGGTGAAAGCCTTCAGGGCGTGCCATCCGGCGATCGCAAAACTGCACATGCGCGAAGTGGGGGACAGCAGATCAAGCAGGTGGTGGCAACGGGCGAACTGGAAGTGGGCGCCCCCTGCGGCCCGCCGTTCAGGACCTCGGGTTGGCCGCGCGCAGCGCGGGGCACGACCCGCTGCATGCAGCGAGCCTGAGGGCACCGGCCTGGGCGGCCGACCAGTGGATGGCACGGGCCACCCTGAGGGATGCGTCGCTGTTCCCGCTCGGGGATGTGATTTCGCGCTGACCCGCCGGGTGAGTGCGGTGACGGCCGCGTCGGACCACCGCCTGACACGCCCGCGCCGCGCCAGGAAAATCCATTCCTTGACATAAAGGATGGCGCCGGACACGGGCAAGGCCAACCTGCCGCTTTCCCAGGCACCTGCCTCCCCCGCCCCCGGATGTTAGAATCCCCCCTCAGCACGACTTAGGTGACCCCGATGGAATTTACTGAACAGCTTCGCGTTGAAGTACAACGCTCCGTGGCGGCCTCCCTGGCCGAAGACATCGGCACCGGCGACCTCACCGCCCGACTCATTCCCGCCACCCGCATGGCCCGCGGTCGCGTCATCACCCGCGAGGATGCCGTGTTGTGCGGTACCGCGTGGTTCGATGCCGCCTTCACCGCCCTCGAGCCCGACGCCTCGGTGATCTGGCATGTGCGTGACGGCGAACGCATCAAGCCCGGCCAATTGCTGTGCGAGATCGACGCCTCGGCCCGCGCCCTGCTCACCGCCGAGCGCACCGCCCTCAACTTCGTGCAGCTGCTCTCGGGCACGGCCACCCTCACCGCCACCTTCGTGCAGGCGGTAGCCGGCACCAAGGCCAAGATCGTCGACACCCGCAAGACCCTGCCCGGCCTGCGGCTGGCGCAAAAATACGCGGTCAAGGTGGGCGGCGGCACCAACCACCGGATCGGCCTGTACGACGGCATCCTCATCAAGGAAAACCACATCATCGCCGCCGGCAGCATCAAGGCGGTGATCGAACAAGCCCGCTCGTTCGCCCCATCCAACGTGTTCATCGAGGTGGAAGTCGAGAACCTCGTGCAACTCGAGGAAGCCCTCGCCGCCGGCGCCAAGATGATCCTCCTCGACAACATGCAGCTCGACGAGATGCGCAGGGCGGTCGAGATCAACGCCGGCCGCGCCGAGCTTGAAGCTTCGGGCGGCGTCAATCTGGAGCGCGTGCGCGCCATTGCCGAGACCGGCGTGGATCGCATTTCCATTGGCAGCCTGACCAAGGACGTCCGCGCCATCGACCTGTCGCTACGCCACGTCGAAGAAGAGTAATCCACCCCAACTCCGGGCCCGGCGATCATGGTCCGGGCCCTTTTCATTTCTAGCGCCGATCATGAACATCGAATTCGACGGCCCGGTTTCGAGTGCCAACGCCCCCCTCATCCGTCAGGTCATGGAGGCGCTGATCCAGCGCATCGTGGCCCGCGACGGGGATCTCGACCTCTCCGCCCTCGACCGCATCGTGGTGGCCGATGACCTGGCCGCCGCCGAGGCGCGCCTGGGCGTCACGCCCGTCACCGGCGAGCACCTGTCGCGCATCGTCGAGAGCGGCACGGGTTTTGTGCTGGTGATGAACGGCGTCAAGCTGTGGTCGATCCTCGAAGGCGACAGCGCCGAGATCGCCCGGCTGATCCACCATCTGCACAAGGAATGCTGGCGCCTGCACGACGCCGCCCGCCCGGCCCCGGCCACCGAAGCCACCGCCCCGCTGGCCCGCGCGCTGGCACCGATCGTGGCGGTGATGTGGCAGGAATACCGTATCAACCGGCGCACAGCGTGGTCGCTGCCGGCGGATTCAGACCTGCTGCTCAACCACCTGGCGGCGCTGCTCGAAGCCCTGCCCGGCGGCATGCAGGAAGAGATCACCCTGTATTTTGCGGATCAGGATCTGGACGGCCTGTTTGCCAAGAGCACCGGCCGCATTGCCCACCTGATGCAGGCGGTGGCCCACGTGCAGGGCTATCTGGACGGAATGGATCAGCCCCTCAAGGCGGTGAGCGCCGAGATGGCCGAACGGGTCAGCAAGTCCTTCCTGTCGCCGATCTGGATCACCACCGCCCAGCATCTCGCCGCCGGCCACGCCATCGAGCCCGGTGAGCTGGCCGACGCGCCGCTGCGCCGCGACGTGCACGCTGCGTTCGCCACCTTCGGCCTGATGATCCGCGAGAGCGATGACGGCGATGTGTGGGTGGATGTCGAGCCGCTCACCCCGCCCGACACCCTGCACTAATGCCTTCGCCAACCCGCCTCAGCGCGGGTTGCGCTTCACCCAGTCGATCTGCTCGCGCTTGCCCCAGGCGAGCATGTAGGTCTTGGGCATGTATTTGCCTTCTTCGTAGAGCTTGCGACGGCTGGGCGAGGTGGAGGTGGCGTTGTCAATATGCTCTCCACCGGGGCCTACGCAGAGCAGATGGGCGCCGGCATCCAGGGGAGTCTTGCGCAGGTAGGCCAGCCGCGGGCTGATCTCGTCCAGCACCGGATCGTAGTACCAGCTTACGCCGAACATGCCCTTCAGCTGCGGCAGCTTCTCGTAGAGCTCTGCGCAGCAACGGTAGCACTCCTTCCGGCCTTCCTCGTTGAAGTTGTCCAGATCGGACAGATGGGTGTGGATCTGCACATAGGGCTTGAAACCGCCCATCTGCATGATCGCCTGACCCTTCTTCACGATTTCCAGCGCGCCCCCGGAGAACAGGATCGAGCGCGGGATGCCGCAGCGGATGTCCAGCAGCTGGGAGGCAGCGGCAAACAGGCGCAGGGTGACGAGGCCGAAATCCTTGTGGAAGAGATCGCCGTCGATGTTCATCCAGTCGGCGTTGGCCGCCGTGGCGCCAGCGATGCGGCCCATGTGCTTGACGTGGTAATGCACGATGCGCGGCGGCAGCGCATTCAGCCGGCCGGATTCGAGCAAATCGGCCGCGCCCTGGGCGAGGGCCGCGCGCAGGAAAGTCTTCGCACCGTCGGCGCCGTGGGCTGCCTCGACCTTGCTCACCGCCTCGGCGGCGGCGTCGGGCACGGTAACGTAATGGACCATGTCGCCCACCCTGCCGTAGTCGGCGATGAAGCGGGCGACCGAGACTCCGTCGGGTAACGCACCCAGGCTCGTCAGCGCCTCGTGGGCGTGCTCCCGCGCCTGGGCGACGAAGCGCGTCAAATCGGCGTTGGGCATGGAACTTCTCCTGTCTTCTTGTGGGATGACGGCCCCTCGCGACGCGGACGCCCGGATGACCCGATCGCCGTTATATCCGCTTGGCCGGCAGGGCAGCGTGGAAAAATGTCATGGGCGTTCAAAACACCACGCTCCGCGCCGGAATGCGTTGCTGGCGATCAATAGTGAGGCGGGATTTCGTCGCGCAAGTCGTGGGTCTCGGCCGACGCGCTGGCCGACTGCATCTGCTGGTAAAGCTGAAGGATCTGGCGCTGGAGTGCGTCGATCTGTTCCTGCTGACGGTGCACCGTCATGTTGAGGGTATCCACCAGATCTTCGGTGAGGGCGAGCTTGATCTCGATTTCGGTGAGCCTGGATTCCATGACGTGCGCCGATGAAGTTTGCGAAGGGCGGATTGTTCCAGCCCGTGGCACAGGCGCCAAGGGCGACGTAGCCAGGCGGAGGGCTCAGCGGATCAGCATCCGTTCGTCCTCCCGCACCACCGGCATCGCAAAGTCGAAGCGATCCACCTGGGCGGCGAGCGCCAGATCGGCCAGCGGCAGATTGGGCCAGGTGCCCGCCAGGAAGCGCCGGCCAAAGTCCGACTCGCGCACCCGCCGCGCAAAATCGTCCGGCACCACCTGCTCGCCCCGCAGCAGGGCCTCGATGAGGTCGGCGCAGGCCACGTCCTCGTCGCCGTCCCGATCCACCCATTCACCGGTGATCACGAAGCATACTTCCTCGGCCCCGGCCCGACGGATCGCCTCGGCGGTGGCACCGGCGCACACCAGACTCGCCGCGTAAAGCTGCCGCGCCTGCCGGAAGCGCTGCAGCCCGCGCACCCCGGCGGCAGTGCTCATCACCACCGGGCGCCCGGCAAGATCGGCGGTGAGCAGCGCCGCGGGCGAGTTGCCGTATTCGAAACCCGGCGCCGGATCCCCCCCTTCGATGGCGCCCACCGACACCGCCCGGTCGAGCTGTCCCGCCAGCACGATGCCGGCCGACACGCCTTCGACCGGATAAATCGCAGCCGCCCCCCGATGGAGCGCCACCGCGGCAGTGGTGAAGGAACGCAGCACGTCGATGACGACCACCGTATCGTGGGCGTCCGGCAGGTTCTGGAGGCGGTTGAGAAACACACGCGAAAATTTCATGGCGGCAGCCCGGAATCGGGCAGGACGATCAAGCGGGTTCATTCGGCGGAAACGCCCGCCAATGCTTGCGCTACAGGTAGCTCGACCTTAGCTGCCCGCGCTCGCCGACGCAAGGGGCCCCGCGTGGACGACACGCCTCGGCCCTTGACCCGTGCCGCGCTCTCCCGCTAATCTTGAGGCGTCCCAAGGGGGAGTAGCTCTACCGCCGCGGCGTCGTCATCACGAAAGGTTGCAGGTTTGCCTTTCCGGCGCCCCGGGCTGTCGTCACCAGACGGCAGCGAGCAAGACCTTTGCCGCGATGGCGAAGGCATCCCCGTGAGCATTAGCGCTCTGGATTCAACGGCCCTTCGTCCTCGCTGGACAAAGGGCCGTTCCGTTTTCTGCCCCAGGCGGTGCGGAACGGCGGATGCAATCCGGACTTGGAGACATTTTCATGGAATCGATTGGCACGTGGTGGATGTGGGCGGGCTTCTTCGGCCTCGTCCTGGTGATGCTGGCCATCGACCTGCTGGCGGTGGGCGGCGGGCGTCAGCATCGGGTTTCGTTCAGGGAGGCGGCCACCTGGTCGGGCATCTGGGTGGGCGTCACCCTTGCCTTTGCGGCAGCGCTGTGGGCGTGGCTGGATTCGACCGTGGGGCGGGATGTCGCCAACACCAAGGCACTGGAGTTCCTCACCGGCTACCTGATCGAGAAATCCCTGGCGGTCGACAACGTGTTCGTGTGGCTGATGCTGTTCAGCTTCTTCGCGATCCCGCTGGAACTGCAGAAGCGCGTGCTCACCTATGGCGTGCTCGGCGCCATCGTGCTGCGCACGATCATGATCTTTGCCGGCGCGTGGCTCATCACCCAGTTCCACTGGCTGCTGTACGTGTTCGGCGCCTTCCTGCTCATCACCGGCGTCAAGATGTGGTGGTTCGCCGATACCGAGCCGGATCTGGCCAACAACCCGGTGATTCGCTGGATCCGCAACCACGTGCCGGTCACCGACCGGCTCCACGGCGAGAAATTCTTCGTCACCCGCAAGGTGGCCGGCAAGGCCGTGCGCTACGTGACACCGCTGCTGCTGGTGCTGGTGATGGTCGAGCTCTCCGACGTGATCTTCGCGGTCGATTCGATTCCCGCGATCTTCGCGATCACCACCGACCCGTTCATCGTGCTCACCTCCAACCTGTTCGCGATCCTCGGCCTCAGGGCGATGTACTTCCTGATGGCCGGCATGGCCGACCGCTTCTCGCTGCTCAAGTACGGCCTGGCGCTGGTGCTGGTCTTCATCGGCGCCAAGATGCTGCTGGTGGACGTGGTGAAGATCCCGGTGGCGATCTCGCTGGGGGTGGTGGCGGTGCTGATCGGTGGCGCGGTGGTGTTGTCGCTGCGCCGTGAAAAGCATGGCAAGGGCTGATTGACGCTCGAGTTCCTCGACGCTGCCCCGGTGGCGGGCGATAATGGCAGGTTGAAAAAAGCTGCCATTAGAGCGGCCCACGCCCGCCACCGGGCACCCCAGGAGTAGCAAGTCATGACCCAATCCCGCAAGCAGCTCGAACTCCTCGCCCCGGCGAAGAACGCCGACATCGGCATCGAGGCCGTCAATCACGGCGCCGACGCCATCTACATCGGCGGCCCGGCCTTCGGGGCCCGCGCCAACGCCGAGAACACCGTCGCCGACATCGAGCGCCTCGCCCGCCACGCCCACCGCTTTGGCGCGCGGGTGTTCGTCACCTGCAACACCATCCTCCACGACGAGGAGGTGGCCAGCGCCGAGCGCCTGATCCGCCAGGTGCACGAGGCCGGCGCCGACGCACTGATCGTTCAGGACATGGGCTTGCTGGAACTCGACCTGCCGCCGATCCAGCTCCACGCCAGCACGCAAACCGACATCCGCCACCCCGAGAAGGCCCGCTTCCTGCAGGACGTGGGCTTCTCGCAGATCGTGCTGGCGCGGGAGATGACCCTCACAGAGATCAGGAAGGTCGCCGCTGCCACCGACTGCGCGCTGGAGTTCTTCATCCACGGCGCCCTGTGCGTGGCCTTCTCGGGCCAGTGCTACATCAGCCACGCCCACACCGGCCGCAGCGCCAACCGGGGCGAATGCTCCCAGGCCTGCCGCCTGCCCTACGACCTCGCCGACAAGGACGGCAACCTCGTCGCCAGCAACCAGCACCTGCTGTCGATGAAGGACAACAACCAGTCCGCCAACCTGCGCGCCCTGGCCGAGGCCGGGATTTCCAGCTTCAAGATCGAAGGCCGGTACAAGGACATGGCCTACGTCAAGAACATCACCGCCCACTACCGGCTGCTGCTCGACGAGATCATGGCGGATTCGCCGGAGTACACCCGCACGTCGGCCGGGCGCAGCACCTTCCTGTTCCAGCCCCTGGCCGACAAGACCTTCAACCGCGGCGCCACCGATTACTTCGTCAATGGCCGCACCGCCGACATCGGTGCCTTCGATTCGCCCAAGTTCGTGGGCGAACCGGTGGGCAGCGTGATCCGCCTGGACGGCAAGCAGCGCCGCCATTTCGACACCACCAGCGCGGTTGAACTCCACAATGGCGACGGCCTGACCTTCTACGACCGCAAGGGCGAACTCGTCGGCCTGCGCGTAAATCGCGCCGAAAAGATCGGCGAGGACTTCCGCGTCCACACCGCCGACGCGATCCCGGCCGAACTCTTCCCCGGCACCGGCATCTTCCGCAACCGCGATCACGAGTTCGAGAAGATGCTCGAGAAGAAATCCGCCGAGCGCCGCATCGGCGTGGACATCCTCTTCGCCGAGACGCCCGACGGCTTTGCCCTCACCCTCACGGATGAAACCGGCATCAGCAGCACCGCCGCCCTGCCCCACGCCAAGGAGCCCGCCAAGGACGCCGACCGCGCGATCACCGGCCTGCGCGACAGCCTCGGCAAGCTGGGCACCACCATCTTCAGCGCCCGCAGCATCGATCTGCAGATGAGCCACGCGTGGTTCCTTCCCGCCGGGGCCATCAACGCCCTGCGCCGCGACGCCGCCGAACAGCTCGAAGCCGCGCGCATCGCCAGCCTGCCGCCGCTGCCGCGCCGCGCGGCGGTCGAGCCGCCGGTGCAGTATCCGCAAACCGAGCTGTCCTACCTCGCCAACGTACTCAACCAGAAGGCGCGGGATTTCTATCACCGTCATGGCGTCGAACTCATCGAGGCCGCCTACGAGGCCAACGCGCATCTGGATGACGCCTCACTGATGATCACCAAGCACTGCCTGCGCTACAGCTTCAACCTGTGCCCGAAGGAAGTGAAAGGCATCAAGCCCGACCCGATGACCCTCATCAACGGCAAGGAAAAGCTCACCCTGCGCTTCGACTGCAAACGCTGCGAAATGCACGTGGTCGGCCGCATCCGCAAATCGGTGCTCGACATGCCCGCGGTGCCCGTGCAGTTCCACGCCAAGGTGCCCGACGGCTTCCACGCCCCCCACTGATCACCGATGAAACTCGCCATCACCCTCATCCTGCTGGCCCTGGCCGTGATCGTCGGCCCCGCCGTGTGGACCTTCACCCACCACTCGGGTGACGCCGTTCCAAGCCGTGGCCTGCCCTGGCAGATCGAAACCCTAGCCAACGGCGAATCCCGGGTGTTCGACCTCACCCTCGGGCGTAGCACCCTGGCCGACGCCCGCAAGCACTTTGGCCCCGAGATGCAGATGGCCATCGTCGCCGAGCCCAACGAGGCCGGCAACGTGGAGGGCTACTACGAGAGCGTCACAGCGGGCTTCGTGGCAGGCAAGCTGATCGTCACCGCCGACCTGCCCTCGGCCACCATCGACGGCATGCGCGAACGCGCGCCCAAGACGGAATACATGCAGAGCACCACCCGCAAGGCGACCCTCGCCAACGCCGACCTGGCCGCCGCGCTGGCCGCGCCGATCCGCGGGCTCGCCTTCATCCCGTCGGCCCAACTCGACGAAGCGGTGATTCTCGAACGCTTCGGCCAGCCCGCCGAACGCATTCGCGTAAACGACCACGTGGAGCACCTGCTCTACCCCACCCGCGGGCTCGACGTGGTGCTCGACACCAAGGGCCGCGAGTTGCTGCAGTACGTTGCCCCGGCCCGCTTCGACGCCCTGCGTGCACCGCTCAAGGCGGTCGAGGGCCCCAAGCCCTGATCCCACCGTGGCCAGCCAGCACATCGACCGCCGCCGCTGCCTGTCGTGCAACCGCTGGGGTGGCGAACGCCGGCCCGGTGCCGAGCCCGACACCGTCGACTACGACGAGGACAACGACCGCGGCCTGTGCCAGGACGGCCCCTGGCACAACACCTCCCGTCGCGGCCCGCGCAACGCCTGCGGGCAGTGGATAAAATGGGTCGCGCTGGAAACCCCGGCAGTTTCCGACCCACCTGACACCCCCGACCCATCCGCAGCGCCATGAAACCATCACCGGAGTTCCTCGTCGCCTGCCTGTGCGCCGCCTGGTGCGGCACCTGCCGCGACTACCGTGACGGCTTCCAGGCCCTCGCCGAACGCTTCCCCGACGCCCGCTTCCTGTGGCTCGACGTGGAGGACGAAGCCGACCTGCTCGACGACTACGACGTGGAGAACTTCCCCACCGTGCTCATCCAGCGCCAGGACACCGTGCTGTTCTTCGGCACCATGCTGCCTCACCACGACCTGCTCCAGCGCACCGTCGAGAGCTTCCAGTCCCTCTCCCCGGACGAAAGCCACCGCTACGCCAACGCCGACCCAGAGCGACGCAGCTGGCAGACCGAACGCAACCTCGCCCGCGCGCTCGCCGAACGGAACGCGGGGGCGTAAGGTCAGATCACGATAACAACGACAACGGAGACAAACCCATGGACGACTGCATCTTCTGCCGCATCGTGAAGGGCGAACTGCCCGCCTCAAAGATCCACGAAGACGAGCACACGATGTCCTTCATGAACATCATGGCGGCCCACCCGGGCCACGCGCTGGTGATCGTCAAGTCCCACCGCAAGGACATCTTCGAGCTGGACGACGCACTCTCGGCCGCCGTTTTCCAGGCCACCACACGGGTCGCCAAGGCCGTCAAGGCGGTCACCGGCTGCGATGGTGTCACCCTCTTCCAGGCCAACGAGGTGGCGGGTGGCCAGACCGTCTTCCACTTTCACATCCACGTCCTGCCGCGTTTCAACGACGACAAGCTGCTGCCCTTCTGGCCCGCGGTCGCCCCTAACCGTGCCGATCTCGACGCCATGGCCGCCCGCCTCCGCGCGGCACTCTGACGCGTCTGCTTCGCCTCGTTTCGCGCCGGCCCCTTCACACGGGCCGGCGCGATCCGTAAACCTGCCCATCAGCCCGCCGGAACCGCCTCGCCACGCCGATGCCCTTCGCCTACCTCAGCCCCGAAGCCCCCTTCGCCATCCTGCTGATGCTCGTGATCGGGGTGCTGATCTTCAAGCCCCTCCACGCCTGGCGCCGCTCGCTGGTGAATACTGGCGTGTTCTTCCTCACCTGCCTACTGGGTGATCTCGTCGCCGGCCTGCTCGAAGGCCACATGCCCCACGGCATGACCCACTGGCTGCGCGAGATGGCGGTGTTCGGCGAAGGCCTCGCGGTGATCCGCTACCTGGGCCTGGCCTTCTTCAATGTGGTGATGCCGCGCATGCGCGTGCAGGTGGCCGGCATCCTCGCCGACATCCTGGTCATCATCACCTATGTGCTGTGGGGCTTCCTGCGGCTCAGCATCGGCGGCGTCGAATTCAGCCACCTGTTCGCCACCTCGGCCGTGCTCACGGCAGTGGTCGCGATCTCGATGCAGGACACCCTGGGCAACCTGCTGGGCGGCCTTGCGCTACAGATGGACAACTCCCTCGAGATCGGCGACTGGATCGAGATCAACGACATCGCCGGTCAGGTCACCGACATCCAGTGGCGCTACACCGCCATCCTCACCCGCGACGGCGAGCGGGTGGTGATTCCCAACAGCCACCTGATGAAGAATCGCTACGCGGTGATCTGCAACAAACGTCAGGGCGTACCGGTACAGCGGCGGATCGTCAGTTTCAACGTGGACCTGTCGGTTGCCCCCGCACGGGTCAGCGCCGCGGTGCTCCACGACATCGAGACCGCCCGCATCGCCAACGTCAGCCTTGAGCCCGCCCCCATGTGCCTGCTGATTGATTTCGGCCCCGGTTACGCCCGCTACCAGCTGCGTTACTGGCTGCTGGACCCCGGCCCCGACGAAGCCACCGACTCCGAAGTCCGCCGCCATGTCCTGGCCGCGCTCCAGCGCGAAGGCATCCGGCTGGCGGTGGCCGACCAGACGATCCACCTGGTCGAGGAGAACATGGCCCACCGGGAGGAAGTCCGCGCCCGCGAACTCGAACGCCGGGTGCGCGCCATCTCCGGCATCGACCTGTTTGCCCGACTCTCCGACGACGAGAAGCAGGAGCTCGCCCACCGCCTCATCGCCGCGCCCTTCGCCAAGGGCGACACCCTGTTCCGCCAGGGTGCGGTGGCCCACTGGTTGTACATCATCGCCAGCGGCGAAGCCGAAGCCTGGTGGCAGCCGCCCGACGGCGGCCCCCAGCGCCTCATCGACACCCGCGGCCCCGGCTGCGTGTTCGGCGAACTCGGGCTGATGACCGGCGCCCCGCGCCGCTCCACCGTCATCGCCATCTCCGACATCGAGGCCTACCGCCTCGACAAGGCCGGGTTCGAGCACATCATCCGCGCCCGGCCGGAGCTCGCCGAAGGCATCTCCACCATCCTCAACCGCCGCCTGTCGCGCTTCGACGACCTGGAAAAGGGCTACGCCCAGGACAAGCCGGGCACCCCGCTGCCCCCATCGTCCGAAGTCGCCGTCCTGCGCAAGAAAATCCGAGAATTTTTCGGCCTCTGAACCCCACGCAATCACCCGATGCCCGTCAACCTCACCGCAGCCCTCGCCCGCGCCCTCGACGCCCGGCGCGACCTCCTCGCCCGACTCGCCCTGGATCACACCGACGCCTGCCGGCTCTTCCACGGCACCGTCGAAGGCCACCCCGGTCTCACCGTCGATCGCTACGGCAGCCTGATCCTCGTCCAGAGCTTCCACGACCCGCTCTCGCCGGCCCGACTCGAAGCCCTCGAAACCTTCTACGCCAACGCCTTTCCGGGCCTCGACCTGTTCTACAACGACCGCAGCCACGCCAACTCGCGCATCGCCAACCCACTGCCGCCCGAGCGCCAGCAACTGGCCGAAACCCGCCGGGAGTTCTCGGAGCTGGGCGTGAAGTACTGGGTCCAGGCCCGCCACGCGGGGCAGGACCCGTGGCTGTTCCTCGACCTGCGCGCTGCCCGCCGCCGGGTGATGGCGGAAGCCCCCGGCAAGTCGGTGCTCAACGTGTTTGCCTACACCTGCGGCGTGGGCGTGGCCGCCGCCAAGGCGGGCGCCAGCCATGTGGTGAATGTGGATTTCGCCGAATCCAGCCTCGCCGTGGGCAAGGACAATGCCCGCATTAACGACCTGCCGATCCGCGTGCGCTTCGTGAAGAGCGACGCCTTCGCCGCGCTGCGCCAGCTCTCCGGCATCGGCCAGCCGAAGATGGTCCGCGGCAAGCGCCTGCCGCCCTTCCCCGAGCTGGCGCCCCACCAGTTCGACGTGGTTTTCCTCGACCCGCCCCGCTACGCCAAGAGCGCCTTTGGCGTGGTGGATCTCATCAACGACTACCCGGCCCTCTTCAAGCCGGCGCTACTGTGCACCAAACCCGGCGGCACGCTGATCTGCTGCAACAACGTGGCACAGGTGGATCGCGACGCATGGGCCGAGCAGCTCACCCGCAGCGCCACCAAGGCCGGCCGGCCCATCCGCGAGATGGAATGGATCACCCCGGAAAAAGACTTCCCCAGCCTCGACGGCAAGCCACCGCTGAAGATCCTGCTGATGCGGGTGTAACCTGCCAAAAAAACGACAACAATCAGTGCTTGATTGTTGTCGTTTTTGTATCAAATCCGGACTGGCATCGTCACGAGCCGAGTCGCCCGCCTACTTACCCGCTGATTTGCCCACTTCGGCCTCCGGCTCGTCCGGTGCGTTGGCATCCACCTCGCCCGCCGCCTTGGCCGCGGCCTTCGCAGCCATCTCGGCAGCGTGGGCTTCCAGCATCAGCTTGCGGGTTTCCGGCGTCTCCAGGCTCACCCGGCCGATGGCGCCATCGCGGTACTCCTGCAGCAGGATCAGCGAGGCCTTCTCGATGTCCAGCCCGCCACCCTTGAGCAGGCAGCCCCGGCGCCGGGCGATGGCTTCCACCAGCCCCGGGCCGTCCAACCCATCCACCGAAATCTTGTAGCGGGCCGCCACCAGCGCCGGGTAACGCGCCAGCAGCACGTCGCCCAGAAAGTTGGCCACCGCCTCGTCGATCACCGCATTGCGGCCGATGGCGTGGCTCGCCGCGAGCATGTAGCCGTCCGAGTCGAACTCGATCTTCGGCCACATCATCCCCGGCGTGTCGATCAGCGACGCGGTGGGCGACAGATCCAGCGCCTGCTGGCTCTTGGTGACGGCCGGCTCGTCGCCCACCTTGGCCACCTTCTTCTTGAGCAGCGCGTTCATCAGCGTGGACTTGCCCACGTTGGGGATGCCCATGATCATCATCCGCAGCGGTTTGAGGCGATCATTCCGGTGCGGCGCCAGCGGCCGGCAGAGGCCCACCACCTTGGCCACGTCGCCTGGCTTCTTGCACGACAGCGCCACCGCCGTCACACCCTTCTGGGCGTTGTAGTAGGCCAGCCAGCGGGCGGTCACGTCCGGATCGGCCAGATCGGCCTTGTTCAAGATCTTGAGACAGGGCCGCTGACGATGGACGCGCAGCTCGCGGATCATCGGGTTGCTGCTCGCCTCGGGCAGACGCGCGTCGAGCACCTCGATCACCACATCGATGCGTTCCATGCTCTCCGCCGCCTTCTTGCGGGCGGAAGTCATGTGTCCGGGAAACCACTGGATAGCCATGGCGTGCGTTGAATCAATGAAAACCTGCCATTATCAGGGCAAAATGGCGGCCCTCGAAGGAAACTCTGCTGGAAAGCCACCCATGGACCACGAACACGTCATCGCCGAAACCCGCGACTGGATCGAGAAGGCCGTCATCGGCCTCAACCTGTGCCCGTTTGCCAAGTCGGTCTATGTGAAGAACCAGGTACGCATCGTGGTGAGCAACGCCCGCCACATCGACGCCTTCCTCGAGGATCTCGACCGCGAGCTCGACCATCTGGCCGAGGTCGATCCCGAAGTCACCGACACCACGCTCTTGATCCACCCCACGCTGTTCGCCGACTTCCTCGACTTCAACGACGTGCACCAGATCGCCGACGAAGCCGTGGCCGAGCACGAGCTCGAAGGCGTGATCCAGATCGCCAGCTTCCACCCGCAATTCCAGTTCGAGGGCACCGAGCCCGACGACATCACCAACTACACCAACCGCGCACCCTACCCCACGCTGCACCTGATCCGCGAAGCCAGCCTGGATCGTGCCGTCGAAGCCTTCCCCGACGCCGAGATGATCTACGAGCGCAACATGGAAACCCTGCGCAAGATGGGTATCGCCGGCTGGATGGCGCTGGGCATGGCCCACACCAAGCGCAATGGCTAAGCCCCGCCCCGCCGCACCCGCACGCCACCCGGAGATCCGCGAGGGCCAGTCGATCGACTTGCTCAAAGAGCTCCACATCCTCACCCGCGACGGCCAGCTCAACCAGGACAGCCGGCGCAAGCTCAAGCAGGTCTATCACCTCTACCAGTTCATCGAGCCGCTCCTCGACGAGGTGATCGCCGCCGGCGGCGCGCTCACCCTCGCCGACCACGGCGCCGGCAAGTCTTACCTGGGTTTCATCCTCTACGACCTGTTCCTCAAGGCGCGCGACGCCGGCACCGTGTACGGCATCGAAACCCGTCGCGAGCTGGTCGAGCGCTCCCGCGAGCTCGCCGACCGGCTGGGTTTCCCGCGGATGGAGTTCCTCGATCTGTCGGTCGAGGAATCCACCCGCTCCAGCCTCCTGCCCGAGCGCATCGACGTGGTGACGGCGCTCCACGCCTGCAACACCGCCACCGACGACGCGATCCAGTTTGCGCTGGCAAAGCAGGCCAAGTTCGTGGTGCTGGTGCCCTGCTGCCAGGCCGAAGTCGCCAGCGTGCTGCGCAAGAACAAGAACGCCAGCTTCGGCCTGACGCCGCTCTCCGAGATCTGGCGCCACCCGATCCACACCCGCGAATTCGGCAGCCAGCTCACCAATGTGCTGCGCTGCCTGCAGCTCGAAGCCCACGGCTATCAGCTCACGGTGACCGAGCTGGTCGGCTGGGAGCACTCCATGAAGAACGAGCTGATCATCGCGAAGCGCACCGGCCAGCCGCGCAAGAACGCCATGGAGCGCCTTGAGGCGATCCTCGACGAACTCAATCTGGGGGAACTGAGGAGCCGCTTCGCGTGCTGAGTGCCATCCTCGCCGCAGCCGTCGCGGTTGCGCTGGCCCCGCGCCTGCCCCGCCTTCGCCAGCGTTACGACGACACCGCGCTGGCGCCCATCGACGGCGCCGCCGAACGTCGTGACAACCCGGCGCTTACCCGCCAGCTCGCCGACTGGGCTGCCCAAGGCGCTGGCAACGGCGCGACGCTGCAGCCCTGGGCTCGCCCGGCGGTGCCGGTGCCGCTCGCCATCGCCCGGGTTTCCGCCAGCGACACCGCCGCCGTGCGCCACTTCGGCTACCGCCTCGCCGGCTACCACCAGCTGGACGAACGCAGCCGGCTGGGCGGCATCCTCTACCGCGTCGCTGTGCAGCTGCGCCCGCTGGCGTGGTGCCTGGCCCGCCGCGCCGACGAACCGTGGGACGACGCCTGGCTCGGCACTGCCGACGCGTCGCGCCTGCCGGCCCTCGCCCGGTGGCTGCCGCGCCGGCCGACGCTGATCGTGCTGGCCGACGCGCGCCTCGTTGCGCCGGTCAAAGCCGCCCTCGTCCACGCCATGCAAAACGGTGACCAGCCGGTGCGCCTGCTGGTGCTCGATCCGGCAGTGCCATCGGGGCAGATGCTCACGGCCTGACAAGCACCCTGCGATTCGACGCAAAAACGGCAACAATGCGGATCGCACTGTTGCCGTTTTTCATACAAACGAACTACTTAAAAGGATAGGCGCGCATGGGCTGCGGCCGCTCGGGCTCGGGCGGCTTGATGACCGGCCGAGGTGGCACCACCTGGATCGGCGGCACATAGCGGCGGATTACCGGCTGGGTCACCGCCCAACGCTCCTGCTCCTCGCGCAGGCTTTCCTGACGGGCCTGACGCTGCTGGGCGGCCAGCTCGGCAGCACGTTCCGCCTCCTGACGGCGCTCGCGGGCGGCCCTTTCGGCGGACTGACGGGCCTCCAGCGCCCGGGCGTCATCCACCACGCGCTCGCTACGGCGGCGAGCCTCCAGTTCGTCGCGGTAGGAAGGCCGCGGCGGCGTCACGATCCGCGTGGCCTGGGTCGTGCCGCCAGCGCACGGGCCATCGGTGTAGGTCACGCTGCCATCGGCCCCGACACACTTGTTCACCGCCACAGCCGGCGTGGCCATCGCACTCAGCGCGACAGCCAGCACGAACATCCCGCAGCGTATTTCCAGACTTTCCATCTTGCCACTCTCTTCAGACGACCTGCCTGAAGCGTAGCAAATCGACCGCCGGACGACGGCAAAATCGTACTCAGGCGGCGAGACGTTCGAACTTGGCCATCAGCTCGGCACGGGATTCAGCGTGGGCGTCGTCGTGGACGATGCAGTCCACCGGGCAGATCTGGACGCACTGTTCCTCGTCGAAGTGGCCGACGCATTCGGTGCACCGGGCCGGATCGATGACGAAAATGTCATCGCCCTGGGAAATGGCCTCGTTGGGGCACTCGGGCACGCAAACGTCACAGTTGATGCAAGCTTCGGTAATGATGAGGGACATGGTGTTTCTCCGATATGGATTGTGGGGTCAGGGATGGACTGGCGCCGCGCCAGCAAAGGCCGGCCGCCTCCGATCATCCTGCTGGCGGGCCCGGAAGGCGGCCACGAAGGCGTCCCGCGAGCGGGCCAGAAAAAACGGATTGCGGCGGCGCTCCTCGCCGATGGTGGAGACGGTACGCCCCTGGAAATCGTGGCCGGGAAACACCAGCACCTCATCCGACAACAGGAATAGACGGGTAGTGACCGAATCGTAGAGACGGCCCGGATCGCCCTCGCCGGTCTCTGCCCGGGTGCAGCCGCCAAGCTCCAGCGCATCGCCACAGAAAAGCCGGTCGTGCCACAGGTAGCTCACGCTGGCCGGGGTATGGCCCGGTGTGGCCATCACCCGGATGGTCTCGCTGCCAAAGTTCAGCAGCTCGCCGTCGATGGCCTGACGGAAGCCGTCGCCGGGGTTCGGCACGGCGCCGGCCACCACCTCGGAGTCGGGAAACGGGTCCGCCACCCCATCAAGCACCGGATCGTGGATGTGGGTATGCAGCACCATCGCCAGCTCGAGCCGGCGCTCGGCCAGCAAGGCCTGGAAGACCAGCGCCTGGCACGGATCGGGGTTGGGGTCGATGAGCACCGCCTGCCCGCTGGAGGGATCGGCGATCAGATAGCTCATCGCAGCGGTGCCGGGATCGAAGAATTGCCGGAAGTACATCGCAGCTCCTTCAGTGGCTGGCGATCTGCAGCAGCGAGAGCACCAGCGCAAAAAGGCACGCCTCGCTCGACAGCAAGCCGCGCATTGCCAAGTGTCGCGGCGCCAGCCCCACGCCGCAGGCAAAGCCGGCAGTCATCGCCCACACCAGCAACCCCGCGGCCGCGGGATCGGCCACGCCCCAGCGGTCCAGTGCGACACGGGGAAAAGCCACCAGCAGAAAGGCGAGCACGACGCCAGTGACGAGCGACAGCAGGCGAAAGCCCGGGTCGGGGCGATGGAGGGCCGGTTGATCCAGATCGCGCCTGTCCATGGCGAATACCTCCCGGATCAGGCCGCGCCGGCGTCGTCCGCGCCGATCAGCAGACGCGCGTCTGACAGGTACTGGTGGGGTGGCACCTCGAGGTTGGTCGGCGCCGGCTTGCTCTTGAAGACCCGCCCGGCAAAATCGAAGGTGGAGCCGTGGCATGGGCACAGGAAACCGCCCGGCCAGTCGGCGCCAAGGGCCGGGTTGCCGGGCTGGAAGGCGCTCGACGGCGAGCAGCCCAGATGGGTGCAGATGCCCACCGCCACGAACAACTCGGGCTTGCGCGAGCGATGGGCGTTGCGGGCGTATTCGGGCTGCTGGGATTCCACCGCGGAGCCCGGATCGGCGAGGTTTGGCTCGGCCTTGGCCAGCGCCGCCAGCATCTCGGGCGTGCGGCGCAGGATCCATACCGGCTTGCCGCGCCACTCGACGACCATCATCTCGCCCGGCGCGAGCTTGTCGATATCCACCTCCACCGGCGCCCCGGCCGCCTTGGCCCGCTCCGACGGCGTGAGACTGGCGACGAAGGGCACGGCGGCCCCCACCGCCAACGCCCCGCCCGCACCGGCAGTGGCAATCAGCAGGGAGCGGCGGGACGGGTTGCACGGCGCATCGACGCTACAGCCGGCGGGGGACAGGGACTTGCTGGTCATTAGGTTTCTCTCCGTTGGGGCGGCTCGCGGAACGAGCCGAGCTGCTGTGATAGCAAGCTCGACATATCAACATCCGTGCCAGCCCGCCCAAGAATGAAAGAACCCAATAAATCAACGCCCTGAAGAATCAACCCGCCGTGTCAAGGGTACGGGCTCTGCCACCTGATCTGCCAGCGCTCCTGCCATGACAGCCGACCCTGTCAGATCGCTCACTCTCCGGCGATGAGTTCACCGGCCACCGCCGCCCGCACGGTACGCACCGCAAGTAGCGCGATGACCACGCTGGTCACCCCCAGCAGGCCGCTGCCCAGCCAGACGAAGAAATCCAGCCCGGAGAGCTCTGCCATCCGCAGCGTGGCCGTCGTGAGCGCGGCCAACGGAAATGAATACGCCCACGCCGACACGAAAAACGGCAGCCGGTAGAAACGCAGCGCATTGCTCGCCAGCAGCAGCGCCAGAAACAGCGCCGTGTAGTAAAGGACGCGGGCAAAGGCATCGAGCCCGCCGGTCAGGCCGGTATAAGCCACAAAGCCCACCGACGGCGGGGCGAGCAGGATGAACAGGGTCGGGGTGAGGCGCAGGGCCAGCGGCGCATGGAAGAATAGCCGGTACATCACCACCGCCAGCAGCACGATCCAGAACACGAGCCCGATGCTGAAGAAGAACCACGACAACTCCAGCGGCGCAAAATGCACGCCCCCCAGCGGCACGATGATGTTGCCCACCACCGGGATGAACCACGCCGGGTTGAGGTGCTGAACTTCGAAGTGGGTGTGGTGGATCCAGGCGCTCATCGTGATCAACGTGAGCGCCAGATGCAGCGAAGCACCAACCGCCCAGATGCCGCTGGCGAACGCGGGCGCCGCCGTTCGCCAGGCGACACCCAGCAGCAGGATGCCGATTGAGACAGTGGGCACGAAATTCATCTTCACCGGATGCATCCGCTCAGCGCTGACTGCATCCGGGTAGCGCAGCCATTTGACGAGATAGGCAAGGGCGACCGCGACGAACACTCCGCTCGCCGCCCAGACCAGCCCTTGCCCGACAGCCACAGGCCAGCCCAGCAGGCGAGCCGCCTTCTGCCACGCCAGAGCCAGGCCAGCGATGCCCATCACGGTGGAAAACAGCGCCACCGGCAGATGGGCAAGGGAACGGGACGGTGCGACGGCTTGATTCATGGGTGTGGGCTCGATGGACAGCATGACAGGACTCCGCGCAACGCTACCGAAGGCCAAGGGCCGAGCCGAGCTGCGCGTCGTTGCTGGCGAACTCGATCTGATCGACCCGCCCCTCGGCAAGCCGGATCACCGACACCGCACCGCGCTGACGCGGCACATCGGCCAGCAACGACGCGTCCCGCGCGAGTCCCACCCGGAAAGGCAGCGCGCGCAGGGCAGGCAACGCGAACATGCGGGTGACCAGCGCCGGCATCGCGCTGATATCGGCCAGATAAACCGCCTGCAGCCTATCCAGCACACCGTCGGGCTGGGCTGCCAGCAACGCGTTGGCCAGATCACTCGCCGCCTTGTCGGCGGCAAACAGCACCACCCGCGTCCCAGCCGGCACCGCCAGCACCTTGCCGTGCTGATCCTCCAGCTTCAGCAGCGGAAAAGCCGCACCCGGAGCAAGCGGCGCAGTCGCGGCAGCGGTAGCGAACAGCAGCGCGCCCAGCACAAACAGTGCCCGGATCGATCGAAACAAGCGGGTCATCATCAAACAGGCTCTCCTCATGGGGACGGACGAAAGGGGTTCGACCACATCCAATAGGTCAACAACATTGACCAATATTCGCGAATCGAAGGCGTCGGCACCCAACATAGCCTGCCGCCATTCATCCCAAAAGTACAAACCCAATCAAACGCCGTGCCAACCTGCAGCGGGACCAGAAAACCCTTGCATCACAGTGACCTGCTGGGCACCCCGGAATCCCCGCCATGACACTGATTGACCGCCCGCCACCGCCATGACAGCATTTGGCAGTCCACTTGGCAGAATCGCCCCCATGACCGCCAGCGCCCACCCCCTGCCCGAACTCGTCTCCTTCCTCGACAGTCTGCCCGAGCCGCACATCCTGTGCGACCGCAGCTACCGCATCCTCGCCGCCAACGCGGCCTACCGGGCCAACTGCGGGCGGCCGGAAGATCTCATCGGGCGCAAATGCTACGAGGTCTCCCACCGCTACCCGGTGCCCTGCGACCAGGCCGGCGAATCCTGCCCGCTGGCGCGCAGCCTGATCTCCGGCCAGCGGGAGAGAGTGGTCCATCTGCATCACACCTCGGCGGGTGAGAGCTACGAGAACATCGAGCTGTCGCCAGTACGCGACGCCCACGGCGAGATCGCCTACTTCATCGAGAAGCTCGAACCCCTGCCGGTCGCCCGCGGGCTCGCCGACGACCAGGGCCTCATCGGTCGCGCCAAGGCCTTCCGGGCGATGCTTGAGCTGGTCGCCCGGGTCGCGCCGTCGGAGGCCACCGTGCTCCTGCAAGGCGAATCGGGGACCGGCAAGGAGCTGGTCGCCAAAGCCATCCACGACGCCAGCCGCCGCGCCGACCGGCCTTTCGTGGCGGTGGATTGCTCCGGCCTCACCGAAACCCTCTTTGAAAGCGAACTCTTCGGCCACGAGAAGGGCGCCTTCACCGGCGCCAACGCCCGCAAGATCGGTCTCGTCGAAGCCGCCAGCGGCGGCACGCTGTTCCTCGACGAGATGGGCGACATCCCGCTCACCATGCAGGTCAAGCTGCTGCGCCTGCTCGAAACCGGCACTTACCGCCGGGTCGGCAGTACAGAACTCATTCGCGCCGACATCCGCCTGATCTCCGCCACCCATCGCCCGCTGAAGACGCTCGTCGAAACCGGCGAGTTCCGGCAGGATCTGTTCTACCGGGTCAACGCCTTCCCCATCGGCCTGCCGCCCTTACGCAACCGCCGCGACGACATTCCCCTGCTCGCCGAAGCGCTCCTCGCTCGCGTGGCGCCCGAGCGCAAGCTGCGCATCTCCCCCGAAGCGCTGGCCAGCCTCACCGCCTACACCTATCCAGGCAATGTGCGCGAACTGCGGAACATCCTCGAACGGGCCAGCCTGCTCTGCGACGGCGACACCATCCGGCCAGGCCACCTGCCCGACGAGCTCCTCCAGCCTGTCGCCGTCGCGGTTCCCGGCACGCCAACGGCGCCCGCACCCGAGGCGGCCCTCAGCGATGAGGAGATCGCCACCGCCCTGCGCACCCACACGGGCTCCCGCAAGGCGCTCGCTGCACGTCTAGGCATCAGCGAACGCACCCTCTACCGACGGATCAAGGAACTGGAGTTGCAAGCCAGCGGGCCGGACACGGCACAGCTGTAACGCCAAAAAGCAGAAAGCCCCGATTTCTCGGGGCTTTCTGCTGTGTTGCTTGGGGCGACATACCGGGATCGAACCGGTGACACCTGGAATCACAATCCAGTGCTCTACCAACTGAGCTAATGCCGCCACTGAAGGTCATCGACTTGCGCCGCCAACCTGAAACCAAATTGTCTGAGCCTGCCCGACAGGGATCGAACCTGTAACCCCCGGCTTAGAAGGCCGGTGCTCTATCCAATTGAGCTACGGGCAGATCGCCGTGGGCACTCGGGTCAAGCTTTGGTCGGGGTGGAGAGATTCGAACTCCCGACATCTTGCTCCCAAAGCAAGCGCGCTACCGGACTGCGCTACACCCCGAGAGGCGCGAATATTACATAGCCTCTTCCTATCAGTCAAACAGAAAATCAAAAAACTTTCCGAAACATGCCAGACCCACAATGGCGACACTTCATCTGTGCCCGATTGCCGCATGGAGAAATTTTACACATTCCGTGTCACGCCGCATGCTCGATAACGAGTTGGGCTGCAAAAAATGCATTCGTGGCGCCGATAATATGTATCGATGCTCGTCCGTCACGCCGCTCCGCTGCTCCGCTTGGCAGTTCTTGCTTTTCTGCTCGCCGCAGGAGGTCTTCACGCGCCCGTCGTTCTTGGCGCAACGGGCGATGCGGGCAACTTCGGCTTCCAGACCTCCCTGCCATACATATTGGTGGCCGGTGGCGGGCTGGTCGCCGGCCTGCTCCTCGGCAGGCTCGCCCGTTCGCGGCCCGAACCGCCGGCCCCGGCGCCGCTATCGACTGTCGTCGCACCGCCGTCGGCGACGCCACCCCGCCCCACGCCCCCGGGCACGCCAAGCACGCCCTGGCGGGATTTCGTCGAGATCGCAGCCGACTGGCCCTGGGAAACCAACGCCGCGCTGCGCTTCGTGGCGGTGCCAGATGCCCCCACACCGCCCAGCATCATCCCGCCCGACTGCCTGGGCCGCAGTTGGGAAGAGGTCATCGTCCCCGAGCTGCCGCCGGATTTCGCGATCGTCCACCAGGAAAGTCTGAGTCGACATGGCCCGATCGCGGTCACGCTCACGCGCCGCAGTGCGACGGGCGAGGTGCGTTACCTGGAAATGCGCGGCCGGCCAATCTTCGATTCTGCCGGACAGTTCCTGGGCTACCGGGGCATCGGTCGCGAGGTCACCGACCGCGCCCGCCTCTCCGCCAACCTCGAACGCAACGAAGAGCGCATCCACGCCCTCATCGCCTACAGCACCGACGGCTACTGGGAACAGGACGCCAACCTGCGCTACACCGCGATCACTGCCAGCTCCGGCCATCTCGCCGACCTCGCCGCCGAGGACGCCATCGGCAACCGT
The DNA here is from genome assembly GCA_041917255.1 of Zoogloea sp. Classification (GTDB taxonomy): domain Bacteria; phylum Pseudomonadota; class Gammaproteobacteria; order Burkholderiales; family Rhodocyclaceae; genus Zoogloea. Next base: position 10,480 of record JAYRYA010000035.1, on the reverse strand, counting down.
CGCTGGGAGCTGCCCGGCGAATCCCCGGACGAAGCCCCGTGGGCCGAGCACATCGCCCAGCTCAAGCAGATCGAGCCCTTCTCCAATCTGGTGTTCTGCCGCCGCGACCGCAATGGCCGGGTAGTCTGGCTGAGCGAGTCCGGGATCCCGGTGTTCGACAACCGGGGCGTGTTCGCTGGCTACTGCGGCACCACCCGCAACATCACCGACCGCATCGTCGCCCACGAGCGCCTGCAGCGGGACGAAGCCCTGTTCCGGGCCCTTTTCGAACACTTGCCGGCCAACGTCGGACGAATCTCGATGGACGACCGTTGGCTGCAGGTCAATGCCGCCCTCGCCACCTTCCTGGGCCAGCCGGCCGAGGCGCTTGTCGGCGCCACACTCGACTGCGTGATGAGCACCGAGGACGCCGCCGCCGGCAAGGCCCTGCGGAGCCGCTGCCTGTCGGGCGAGATCGACCACTACAGCCGCGAGGTGCGCTTTCACTGTGCCGACGACACCATGCTGTGGTGCCGCGAATCCGCCCGGCTGATCCCTGGCCACGACGATACCCCACCGTCCTTCGCGGTGGTCGTCGAGGACATCTCCGCCATGCGTGACACCCTCGACACCCGCCGCGCCGGTGAAGAGCGCTACCGCCAGTTGTTCGAGCTATCTCCGGAAGCAACCCTGGTGTGCATCGGCGGTCGCGTCCATCTCCCCAATGCGGCGGCCCGCCGGCTGTTTGCAGCCGACGAAACCCGTACCCTCGAAGGCGCGGAGATCCTGTCCCTCGTTCATCCGGACGATCGGGCGATGGAAGCTGCCCGCCTCCAGCAGTTTGCCACCAGCACCGAAAAGAGCAGCCTTGCGCCCCTGCCGCTGCGCTATCAACGACTCGACGGCGAGAGCATCAATGCCGAGGCCACCGGCGTGCGGATCCACTTCGACGGTCAGCCCGCGGTGCTCTACGTGCTGCGCGACGTGGCCCGCTGGCTGTCGGCCGAGCAGGTGCTGAGGGAGAGCGGCGCGATGTATCGGGACGTGGTCGAATCGGTCAACGAGATCCTCTTTCAGACCGACCGCGAAGGCCGAGTGACCTTCCTCAACCGGGCCTGGCGCCACACCACCGGCTTCGATGGCCGGCTCTCCATCGGCCAGAGCCTCGTGGACTTCGTCGCCGACGACGACCGCTCCCGGGTCGAGCAGCAGCTGCGCAGCATTCACGGTGGCTACGAGAACATCACCCAGTTCGAATTCCGCCTGCGCACCCACTCCGAGGGCCTGCGCTGGGTCGAGGCCACCATCCGCCCCCTGCGCGACACCTACGACCACGTGGTGGGCTGCTCCGGAACGCTGGACGACATCACCGCCCGCAAGGAAGCCGAACAATCCCAGCGCAACCTCAACCTCGAACTCGAAGCCCGGGTACGGGTGCGCACCGCCGAACTCGAAGCCTCCAACCGGGAGCTTGAAGCCTTCTCGTACTCGGTCTCCCACGACCTGCGCGCGCCGCTCAGGGCCATTGACGGCTTCGCCCAGATCGTCGCCGAGGACTACGCCCCGCGACTCGACGAAACCGGCCGCGAATACCTCCACCGCATCCGCATCGCCACCCAGAAGATGGCGCGCCTCATCGACGACCTGATCGATCTCGCCCGCCTGACCCGCCAGGCCATGAAACGCGAGCAGGTGAACCTGAGTCAGATCGTCGAGCAGATCCTCACCGAACTGCGCCAGGAAGACCCGGAACGCACCATCGAAATCCATGTCGAGCCCAACCTGGTGGCCGCCGCCGACCGGGCGCTGATCCGCGTGGCCCTGGAAAACCTCCTGCGCAACGCCTGGAAGTTCACCAGCCGTCGCGACGTGGCCCAGATCCGCTTCCACGCCGAGATGCGCGACCGCCAGATCGTCTATTGCGTTTCCGACAACGGCGCGGGCTTCGACATGACCTTCGCCTCCAAGCTCTTCCTGCCCTTCCATCGTCTGCACGGGATCAGCGAATTTGCCGGCACCGGCATCGGCCTCGCCACCGTCCAGCGCGTCATCCAGCGCCACGAAGGGCGCGTCTGGGCCCAGTCCGCGCCCGATCAGGGCGCCAGCTTCTTCTTCACCCTCTGCCACTAAGCGGAAACCCCACAGCGTGTTGCTAGGCCGCCAAACCGTTGGTGCTTTGCAACACTTTGAGTTCAAAAGCGTTGATATAAGTCACAAGTCGTGTTGTGCATCGCAATACATCGGCACTTTTACCAATATCCGGCAACATTCTTGCGGGTTAAAATTCTGGTGTTAACTGACGATAAGAACCTCAGCGGCTACGGCAAGGATCATGGTCGCCCCAGCAGACCAACCAGATTGCGCTAACCGAGCATCCATCATGAACGAACGACACTACCTCACCCCCCTCTTCGAACCCCGGTCCGTAGCCGTGATCGGCGCCACCGAGCGCGAGAACTCCCTCGGCAATGTGGTTGTCCGCAACATGCTGGAGGCGGGGTTCAAGGGCAAGTTGTTCGCCGTCAATCCCAAATACGAAGAAGTCCTGGGCGTCCCCTGCTACAAGAGCGTCGAGGACATCCCCCAGCGGCTCGACCTGGCCATCATCACCACCAAGGCCGACCGCGTGCCGGCCATCGTCGACGCCTGCGGCCGCGCTGGTACCAAGTCGGTGGTCGTCATCCCGTCCGGCTTCTCCGACGCCGGCCCCCGCGGCAAGATGCTCGAGAAGAACACCATCGAGAACGCCCGCCGTCACCGCATCCGCCTGCTCGGCCCCAACTGTCTGGGCGTGCTGCGCCCCGAGCTCGGGCTCAACGCCAGCTTCGCCCACGGCGGCGCCACCAAGGGCTCCATCGGCCTCATCTCCCAGTCCGGCGCCCTCTGTTCGGCGATCCTCGACTGGGCGCGCCCCAACAACGTCGGCTTCTCGTCGGTGGTTTCGCTGGGCACCTCGGTGGACATCGACTTCGGTGAAGTCCTCGAATACATGGTGTCGGATTCCCGCACCGAAAGCATCTTCCTGTACGTCGAAGGCATCAAGGATGCGCGCCGCTTCGTGAGCGCCCTGCGCGCCGCCGCCCGCGTCAAGCCGGTGCTGCTGATCAAGGTCGGCCGCCACCCGGTCGGCTCCCACGCCGCGCTGCTGCACTCGGGCGCAATGGTGGGCGAAGACGCGGTGTTCGACGCCGCCCTGCGCCGCGCCGGCGTGATCCGCCTGTACAACCTGGGCCAGCTGTTCGCCGCCGCCAACGCGCTGTTCTCGCACTTCCGTCCGCGCGGCAACCGCCTCGCCATCATCACCAACGGTGGCGGGCCGGGCGTGATGGCTGCCGACCGTGCCGCCGACCTGCGCATTCCCCTCGCCACCCTGTCCGACGCCACCGTCGCCAAGCTCAACGAGATCCTGCCGCCCACCTGGTCGCACACCAACCCGATCGACATCATCGGCGACGCCGATGCGATCCGGTATCGCAAGACCCTCGAAATCGTCCTCGCCGACGATAACGTGGAAGGCGTGCTCACCATGCTCTGCCCGCAGGCCATGAGCTCGCCCACCGAAGTCGCCCAGCAGATCATCGACGTCGAGCGCAACGCCGACAAACCCGTGTTCACCTGCTGGATGGGCGAAGAGCAGGTGCGCGAAGGTCGCCACATCTTCGAGGCTGCCGGCATCCCCACCTTCCGCACGCCCGAACCCGCCGTCGAGCTGTTCGGCCACATCTCGGCCTACTACCGCAACCAGAAGCTGCTGGTGCAGACGCCTTCGTCCCTGTCGTCCGATCTCAACCCGCCGTCCGTCGAAAGCGCCCGGCTGGTGATCGAAACCGCGCTTTCCGAGCGCCGCAAGAACCTCAACGAGATGGAGTCCAAGGCCCTGCTGGCGGCCTTCCGCATTCCCATCGCGCAAACAGTGGTCGCCCGCTCCGCCACCGAAGCCATGGTGCTCGCCGAAGAACTCGGCCTGCCGGTGGCCATGAAGATCGACTCCCCGTCGATCACCCACAAGGCCGACACCGGCGGCGTGCGGCTCAACCTCAACGGCCTCGCCGCGGTGCGCTCCGCCTACCAGGAAATCCTCGAGGACGTGAAGCGCAAGCGCCCCGACGCCATCGTCAACGGCGTCGCCATCGAGCCGATGGTCGTCAAGCCCTATGGGCGCGAGCTCATGGTCGGCGCCTTCCGCGACCCGATCTTCGGGCCGGTGATCACCTTCGGTGAAGGCGGCGCCCACGTCGAGATCCAGGCCGACCGCGCCGTCGCCCTGCCGCCGCTCAACAGCTATCTGGTGCAGGATCTGATCAAGTCCACCCGCGTGGCCACCCTGCTCGGCGAATACCGCAACATGCCGCCGATCAACATGGAGTCGCTGGAGTTCGTGCTGCTGCGCATCTCCGAAATGGTCTGCGAACTCCCGTGGATCCGCGAGATGGACATCAACCCGCTGATCGTCGACGAGCACGGCGCTGTGGCGGTGGATGCGCGCATCGTGGTGGACAACATCGCCCCGACCGCCGATCGCTACGACCACATGGCGATCCACCCCTACCCCTCGCACCTCATCACGCGCATCTCGATGCCCGAGGGCGACATCACCGTCCGCCCGATCAAGCCCGAAGATGCCGAGCTCGAAGTCGAATTCGTCCGCAAGCTCTCGCCCGAGACCAAGTACCTGCGCTTCATGAACACCATGCGCGAGCTACCCCCCGCGATGGTCGCCCGCCTCACCCAGATCGACTACGACCGCGAAATGGCCTTCGTGGCGATCATCGAGGAAGACGGCGTCGAAGAGGAGATCGGCGTGGCGCGCTACGCGGTCAACCCGGACGGCGAAACCTGCGAGTTCGCCATCGTGGTGGCCGAAGACTGGCAGCACCGCGGCCTCGCCCGCCGGCTGATGGGCGTGCTCATCGAAACCGCCCGCGCCCGCGGCCTGCACGCCATGACCGGCATCTTCCTGTCGAACAACGAGCGCATGCTCAAGTTCGTCGCCAGCCTGGGCTTCGTGCTCTCCAACGACCCCGAGGACAACACCGTCAAGCACGGCATCCTCAACCTGCAAGGCTGATGATGGCCGACACGCCCCTCGTGCGATGCGCCTGGTGCGGGGCCGATCCCCTGTACCAGGCCTACCACGACACCGAATGGGGCGTGCCGCTCCACGACGACCGGGCGCTCTTCGAGCTGCTCACCCTCGAAGGCGCCCAGGCCGGGCTGTCGTGGCTCACTGTTCTCAAGAAGCGCGAAGGCTACCGCGAAGCCTTCGCCGGCTTCGATCCGGCCGTCGTCGCCCGCTTCACCGACGCCGACCAGGCGCGGCTGATGCAGAACCCGGGCATCGTCCGCAACCGTCTCAAGATCTCCTCCACCATCGACAACGCCCGCGCCTTTCTCGCCATCCAGGCCGAGTTCGGCAGCTTTGATGCGTGGCTGTGGCGCTTCGTGGATGGCCGCCCGATCCAGAACCGCCTCGCCAGCCTCGCCGACGCCCAGGCCAGCACGCCGCTGTCCGATGCGCTCAGCAAGGCCCTCAAACAGCGCGGTTTCCGCTTCGTCGGCACCACCATCTGCTACGCCTTCATGCAGGCCGCCGGGCTGGTGAACGATCACACCACCGACTGCTTCCGCCACACCGAAGTGGCCGCGTTATCATCGCGCCCTCAGTAACCTCTCCCGGGCCCAGGCAGGGCCCCGCAGAACCATGACCGACCAGATCGAAACGGCCGAACTCCACGGCCAGCCCGTCCTCAAGCTGCAGACGCCCGACGGCGCCGTCGCCCTCGTCAGCCTCCACGGCGCGCAGGTGCTGTCGTGGACGCCCGCCGGCGGCGAAGACCGCCTCTACCTCAGCCCCAAAGCCGTGTTCGACGGCCAGACCGCCATCCGCGGCGGCGTGCCGGTGTGCTTTCCGCAGTTTGCCGGCCGCGGCCCGCTCAAGGCCCACGGCTTTGCCCGCAACCGCCTGTGGTCGCTCGCCAACCAGCGCGCCGGCAAAGATTACGTGGTCGTCACCCTGCGCCTCGAAGACGACGCCGACACCCGCGCCCTGTGGCCCCACGCCTTTGCCGCCGAGATGAGCATCTCCATCGGCGGCGGCCGGCTCGACATGGAGCTGGAAATCGCCAACACCGGCGATGCGCCCTTCAGCTTCACCGCCGCGCTGCACACCTACCTCAAGGTGCGCGAAGTGGAATCCCTGCGCATCGAAGGCCTGCGCGGGCTCGATTACACCGACACCGCCGACGGCGGCACGCTCAAGAAGGAAACCGGCGTCGGCGTGATGGTCGACGACGAGATCGACCGCATCTACCACCAGGCCCCGGCCACCATCCTGGTGCGCGAGGACGACCGCGCGATGGGCATCCACGCCGAGAACTTCCCCGACGTGGTGGTGTGGAACCCGTGGGTGGACAAGTGCGCCAAACTCGCCGACATGCCGGCCGACGGCTTCCGCCGGATGCTGTGCGTCGAGGCCGCCGCGGTGCGCGAGCCGATCGAGCTCGCCCCGGGCGCCGACTGGTGGGGTCGCCAGTCCCTCGTCGCCATGTAAGGGCGGACAAAAAACAAACGGGGCCGCAAGGCCCCGATGTTCATTCCGAGCAAACGGCCCCGCGGAGGGCCGTTGTTCGTTGCGCGCTCAGTTGGCGCCCCGCACGGTGTCGGCCACGTTGCGACCATTGACGCGCACCACCGCCACGGTGTGACCAGAGCCATCCACCTCGACCGGCTCGACGGTCAGGTTGCCCGCGTCGAGCGCGCGCTGCAGGCGCTGGGTGGCATGCTCGGAGCTCATCCCCGGATCGCGGGCATCGAGGCCCTGCACCCGGTACTTGCGACCGCTCTGATAAAAGGTGGCGCCATCCATCGCGTAGGCCCGCGCCACGCCACGGGCGGGGCGCTGGGGCGGTACGCTGGGCGCTGCCAGCGGCGGCGCAGACGGAGTGGGCGCTGCCGTCGCCGGTTGCGGTACAGGGGCAGCCGGTGCAGGCGCGGGCGCCGCTGCGGGTGCCGGCTCCGCCACACGTGGTGCAGCGACCGCAGCCGCGGCCGCAGCGGCCGCTTCCGCCGCCGACAGGCCGGACGCGGCCACCATCGGCGCAACCGGGCGCACCGGCACGGGCTTGGGCAACTCGGTGGCCGGGCGCAGTTGTGGCGGCTGGATGGCCGCCGGCGCAGCCGCCACCGGCGGCGGGATCACCACGACCTGACGGCCCGCGGGTGCGGCCGGCGGGGGCGACTGGAGCTGGCGCAGCGCCGCGGCGCGAGGCAGGGGCGGTGCAGTGGGCGTAAAGGCTTCACGACCGATGCCGGCACCCGTCGGCACCGGCGGCTTCTCGGCACGCACCACCGGCCTGGGCACCTCAACCTGGGGCTGCGGGCGGGCGGGCGCGGCCACGACCGCCGGGGCACGACCACGCACCACCGGCGCCGGGGGCGGTGCCACGTTACGGCCACCACGGGCGGCAACGACGGGTGCAGCCTTGACCGGCGCACCACGGAGATTGTTCTTCTGCGCCACCACCGGGGCCTGGCGGGCGGCACCACGCGCAGCCGGTGCGGCCTTGGCAGCCGGCATCGGAGCGGCGCGACCACCCCGGACGGGCGGCGCAGCCTTAACCAGCGCCGGTTTGACGGCCGGTGCCGGCGCACGGGCCACGGCGGCCTTGGGGGCGGGCGCCGCTTTCTGGGCCACCGGCCGCTGCGGGGCGGCCTTCTGCGCGACAGGCTTGGGAGCGGGCTTTTGCGCCGCAGCCTTGGGGGCAACGGGTTTCTGGGCAACAGGCTTGGACGCGGCAGGCTTTGCGGCCTTGGCCGGGTGCGCGGGCTGCGGCGCGGCAGAGGCATCGCCGCCTGCCACCATCAGACCGAACGCCACCGCTGCCAGCGTAGCGAATAGGGGGTTCATTGGGTGTGTATCTCCTGCGAGGCCGGGCACGTCGAATCCGACGGCCGGCGGGGCGTGCACGGGTGGGGAGTGCCCACGGCACGAATAATCGGCGAATTCTACCGGAAAGTTGTCGGGCGACGGGCTTGCGGCGGCGGCCGGGTTTCTGCACCATGCACCCTTTTTCCACGCCAGCAACCGTCCATGCTTCTGCCGATCGAACAACGCATTGCCGCCGAGTTAGGTGTACAACCCCGCCAGGTTTCTGCGGCGGTCCAGCTTCTTGACGAAGGCGCCACCGTGCCCTTCGTGGCCCGCTACCGGAAGGAAGTCACCGGCGGCCTGGACGACACCCAGCTGCGCAACCTCGAAGAGCGCCTGGGCTACCTGCGCGAGCTGGAAGAACGTCGCGCCGCGGTGATCGCGAGCATCGACGAACAGGGCAAGCTCGACCCGGCCCTGCGCGACGCCATCGAGAACGCCGAGACCAAGCAGCGCCTTGAGGATCTTTACCTCCCCTTCAAGCAGAAGCGCCGCACCAAGGCCCAGATCGCCCGCGAAGCCGGCATCGCGCCGCTGGCCGACGCCCTGCTGGCCGACCCGACCCTGACGCCGGAAACCGAAGCTGCCAGTTACATCAACGCAGAAGCCGGTTTTGCCGACACCCGCGCGGTGCTCGACGGCGCCCGCCAGATTCTGATGGAGCGCTTTGCCGAAGACGCCGAGCTGCTGGGCACCCTGCGTGATTACCTGGCCGACCACGGCGTGGTGGCCTCCACCGTCATCGCCGACAAGGAGAACGACCCCAACGCCGCCAAGTTCCGCGACTGGTTCGACTTCCGCGAGGCGATCTCCACCGTGCCGTCGCACCGGGCGCTGGCCCTCTTCCGCGGCCGCAACGAAGGCTTCCTGCGCCTGCAGCTGGCGCTGGATTCCGACCCCACCGACGGCTCCGCCCCCGGCCCCAACCCCTGCGAGGCGCGCATCGCCGGCCGCTTCGGCATCAAGGATCAGGGCCGCCCGGCAGATTTCTGGCTGCGCGAAACCGTGCGCTGGGCCTGGAGCGTCAAGATCTCCCTGCACCTGGAGCTCGAACTCCTGGGCAACCTGCGCGAACAGGCCGAGGAAGAAGCCATCCGCGTGTTCGGCCGCAACCTGAAGGATCTGCTGCTGGCCGCTCCCGCCGGCCCCCGCGCCACCCTGGGCCTCGACCCCGGCCTGCGCACCGGCGTGAAGGTGGCGGTGGTGGACCAGACCGGCAAGCTCCTCGACACCGGCGTGATCTACCCCCACGAACCCCGCCGCGACTGGGACGGCAGCCTCCACGCGCTGGCCCGCCTGTGCGAGAAGCACAAGGTATCGCTCATCGCCATCGGCAACGGCACCGCCAGCCGCGAAACCGACAAGCTCGCCGCCGACCTCATCAAGCTGCGCCCCGAGCTGCACATGACCAAGATCGTGGTGTCGGAAGCTGGCGCCTCGGTGTATTCCGCGTCCGAGCTCGCCGCCAAGGAATTCCCCGATCTCGACGTGAGCCTGCGCGGCGCCGTCTCCATCGCCCGCCGCCTGCAAGACCCGCTGGCCGAGCTGGTCAAGATCGACCCCAAATCCATCGGCGTCGGCCAGTACCAGCATGACGTTAACCAGACCCGCCTCGCCCGCGCGCTGGATTCGGTGGTGGAAGACTGCGTGAACGCCGTGGGCGTGGATGTGAACATGGCCTCGGCCGCGCTGCTCACCCGCATCTCCGGCCTCAACCCCACGCTCGCCGCCAACATCGTCGCCCACCGCGACGCCAACGGCCCCTTCCCCAGCCGCGCCGCGCTGCTCGAAGTGCCGCGCCTCGGGCCCAAGACCTTTGAACAGGCCGCCGGCTTCCTGCGCATCACCAACGGCACCAACCCGCTCGACGCCTCGGCCGTCCACCCCGAAGCCTACCCGGTGGTCGAACGCATCCTCGCCGACATCCAGAAGGGCGTGCGCGAGCTGCTGGGCGATTCCCGCACCATCGGCCAGCTCAAGCCCGAGCGTTACGCCGACGAACGCTTCGGCCTGCCCACCGTGCAGGACATCCTGAAGGAACTCGACAAGCCCGGCCGCGACCCGCGCCCCGAGTTCAAGACCGCCAGCTTCAAGGAAGGCGTGGAAGAGCTGAAGGATCTCGCCGAAGGCATGATCCTCGAAGGCGTCGTCACCAACGTCACCAACTTTGGCGCCTTTGTGGACATCGGTGTGCACCAGGACGGCCTCGTGCACGTCTCCGCCCTCTCCGACCGCTTCGTGAAAGACCCCCACAGCGTGGTCAAGGCCGGCCAGGTGGTGAAGGTGAAGGTGCTGGAGGTCGACCTCCCCCGCAAGCGCATCGCCCTCACCATGCGCATGGGCGACCAGCCCGGCACCACCAGCCGCCCCGCTGGCGAACGCCGCGACGCCCCCCGCGGCAACCAACGCGCCGCGGTTGCCAAACAGAACCGCGAGCCAGCGATGGCCGGGTCGCTTGCCAGCGCGTTTGCGAAGGCACTGAAGAAGTAAATCACCCCGCGGGCCGGCCAAAACCGGCCCGCGGCGCTTCAAGCAGCCCCCTCCGCCCACCTCCCCCTGTAGGTCGGACTTCAG
>JAYRYA010000034.1:0-41639 GCA_041917255.1 Zoogloea sp. | reverse complement strand
TCGGGCATTCTTATGGGTGTTCATCCGGGGCAGGCTCTCGTGGTGACTGGGGGTTTGGCGATTTCCAGTCTCTCAGAATCTCCCCGGGTGAACACCCGAAACAACCTATTGAAACTTCACAGCTAGCCCGAGCCGCACCCACTACCTGAGGCGCGCTTTGGCTTTGGGCAAAGTACGCTCGTTGGGAATCAGCGACGCCGATTTGGGTAGTCCGCCGTCGTTCTGAGTACTGCTCGTGCCTAGAAGACGACTTCATCGCATCGACGTGCCGCTCCGGGTACGCCTGCGCGGGTTGCCCGTGCAGCGATAAGCAATCCACTTTTTATTGGTTCGTTTTGCGGTCGGCTTTGGCAACACTGGCAGCCTCTCAAGCCAGGATGTGCCCCCATGAACGCCGAAACCGATCGTCTTGCCCACTGGCTCGTCAGCGGGCTGGAGCTGGACACCACGGTCTTTCACGTGGGGCAGTATTGCGGCTCGTGGCGGGCGTCCACCGCCGGGCGCGACCGGGCGAGCTTCCACCTGGTGCTGCGCGGCCATTCGTGGCTGCACCTGGAGGGGCAGGCCCCGATCCGGTTGGGTGAAGGGGAGGGCGTCTTCCTGCTGCGCGACATCCCCCACTGCCTCACCCCCGAGGCCGACGGTGCCGACTTCCGTCCCTGCCCGATGCAGCCCATGAGCCCTGCGCTGGATGGCGCCTGCGGGCTGGCCTGCGGCTTCTTCACCTTTCGCGGGCTGCTCGGCGAGCTGTTCCGCGGGGCGTTCCCCGACTACGTGCTGATCCGTGCCGATTCGCCTTCCCGCGAGGCGATCCGGCCGCTGTTTGCGCTGATCCTTGCCGAAGCCGAGCGCAGCGGCGAGGCCGGCTCGCCTCTCATCGAGCGGCTCACCGAGCTGCTGTTCTTCTACGTGATCCGCAACGTGGTCCGGCGCGACGAGGTGGCCGGCGGCCTGCTCGCGGTTGCCCGCCGGCCGGAGTTCGCGCCGCTGCTGGACGACCTGCTGCGCGAGCCCGGCAAGGACTGGTCGGTGGATGACATGGCCAAGGCCGCGTGCATGTCGCGGGCCAGCTTCTGCCGGCATTTCGTCGAGACCAGCGGCCAGCCGCCGGCACAGTTCCTGTTGCAGGTGCGGATGAAGATCGCTGCCCGGCGCCTGCAGGGAGGCGATAGCGTGCTGCGGGCCGCCGAGCACGTGGGCTACACCTCCCAGGCGGCCTTCACCCGCGCTTTCAAGAAGGTGATCGGCGAGCAGCCCGGCGCCTTTCAGCGTGCCCGCCGGATGCACCTGCCCCACACCCACCGCTGATTGGACGATCGAGCAAAAACCCGCGACGCCCGTGCATAGAGCGCGGCTCGTCCGATGGCGACAATCTGCTTCATCGAGAACCCTTGCGGAGACTTCCATGACCCGACTGACCGTCCACACCCCCGCCACCGCCCCTGAAGGCAGCCGCGGCTTCATCGACACCGTGATCACCAACAATGGCTTCCTGCCCAACCTGATCGGCGTGCTCGCCAATGCGCCGCTGGCGCTGGAAACCTACCTCACCGTGTCCGGCATCAACGCCCGGGCGAGTCTCAGCCTCGCGGAGCGCGAAGTGGTCCAGATCACCGCAGCCAGCGTGCACGGCTGCGACTTCTGCGTGGCCGGCCACACCGCCATCGCCCTCAAGAAAGCCGGGCTCGAGACGGATCTGGTGCGCGCCCTGCAGGAACGCGCCACCACTGGCAATGCCCGCTTCGACGCGCTGGTGGCCTTCACCCGTGCGGTGATCCTTACACGCGGCAACGTGGGCAAGGGCGAGCTGGCGGATTTCCTCGCCGCAGGCTTCGCGGAACAGCAGGTGCTGGAAGTGCTGCTGGGTGTGAGCCTCGCCACCCTGTGCAACTTCGCCAACAACCTGGCCGGCACCGGGATCAACCCCGAGCTGCAGGCCTACCGGCCCGGAGCCCTTGCGAAATGACATCCCCGATCCGCAGCCAGGACGACGCCCTGGCCTGGGTGAGCGCCCATGCCGAATCTCTCAACCGCGGTGCGCTTGATGCCGACGCGGCAATCCCCGTGCTCGGCGCGGCGGGCTTCTTCCGCATCGGCGTGCCCGAAGCCGATGGCGGCAGCGGCGGCACCACCACCGACGCCATCGAAGCCATCGCCCGGGTGGCCGAGCGTTCCCTCACCGCGGCCTTTGTGTTCTGGGGGCAGCGCACCTTCATCGAATACCTGCTGCATAGCCCCAACGCCGCGCTGCGCGAGCGCCGGCTGCCGGCGCTGCTGGACGGTCAGCTGGCCGGGGCGACCGGGCTCTCCAACGCCATGAAGTTCCTGTCGGGCATCGAGAGCCTGTCCATCGCCGCCACGCCGGCGGGCGAGGGCTGGCGGCTCGACGGCCACCTGCCGTGGGTCACAAACCTGCGCCGGCCGGCCTTTGGCGTGGCGGCTGCAGTGCAGCCTACCGATGGACAGCCGCCGGCGATCGTCGCCCTCTTCCACGACACGCCGGGGATCACCCGCAGCGACGATCTGGAACTGCTGGCCCTGCGTGGCAGCAACACGGCCGCCATCGACATCCGTGGCGTCGAATCGGGGCCGGCGCAGCTGATCCATGCCGACGCGCGCCGCTTCATCCCCACCGTGCGCCCGAGCTTCCTCGGCCTGCAGTGCGGCATGGCGATCGGCCTCGCGCGGGCCAGTCTCGCGGCGTCGCGGGCGTCGGGCAGCGCGGCGCGCTCGGGCCTCGTGCCGCGCATCGAGCGGATCGAGGCCGATCTGGCCGATGCCGTGGCCGAGCTCAAGGCCGGCGTGCTCGACGGGCGTTTCGAGCCCCAAGCCGCGCCGCTGTTCCGCATCCGCATCCGGCTCGCCGCGCTGGTACGCGAGGCGGTGGATCTGGAGCTGGACGCCACGGGCGGCCGGGCCTACCTCGTCGCCACTACGGGCGACTTTGCCCGGCGCTGGCTGGAGGCCGCCTTCGTGCCCGTCGTCACGCCCAGTCTCACCCAGCTCCACGGCGAACTGGCGCGCCAGGCCGCGCTGAGGGCCGCATGAACGCGCCGCTGGCCGACGCCGCGCTGGCGGGCGCAACCACGGCGCCGGTGCTCGATGCAAACGGGCTGTCCTTCGCGCACGCGGGCGCCGGCATGGTGTTCGACGGCATCTCGCTGGCGATCCGCCGGCGCGAGATCGTCGCCCTGCTGGGCAGCAGCGGCTGCGGCAAATCCACCCTGCTGCGCGTGCTGGCCGGGCTCGAGAAACCGGCCGCCGGCGAGGTGCGCTTTCTCGGCCAGGCCCAGGCTGCGCCCCATCCCCGCAGCGCGCTGGTGTTCCAGCAGCCCAGCCTGCTGCCATGGCTGCGGCTCGCCGACAACGTGGGCTTCGGCCTCGATTTCAGCCACCAGCCCCACGCCGGCAAGGACGCCCTGAAATACCGGATCGCTGCTGCCATCGAAGCGGTGGGCCTTGCCGGGCGAGAGGCGGCGTATCCCGCCCAGCTTTCCGGCGGCATGGCCCAGCGGGCGGCCCTGGCCCGCGCACTCGCCCGCGAGCCCGAGCTGCTGTTCGCCGACGAACCCTTCTCGGCCCTTGACGCCATCACCCGCGCCGAGATGCAGGCGCTGCTGGTGGACGTGGTGCACCGCTGGCATTCGGCGGTGCTGCTGGTCACCCACGATATCGACGAAGCCATCCTGGTGGCCGACCGCATCCTGCTGATGGGCGGCCGCCCCGGCCATCTGGTGCAGGAATGGACCGTCGACATCCCCCGCAACCGGGAGGACCACCCGGACGCCGTCGCCGGGCTGCGCCTCGCCATCCTCGCCGCCCTGCGCCACGCGAGCCCCTGATCTCCGGAGACTTACGTCATGGACTACACCAAGCCCTCCCGCGCCATCCACATCTGCCAGTCGCCCGATTGCGGCTGCGGCATCACCCGGCGGGATTTCCTGCGCCTGTCGGCGCTCACCGCTGCCAGCGTGGCGGCGCCGCTGCTGTCGGCGGGCGACGCGCTGGCCCAGGCCGCCGGCACCGATGTGCCGGTGAAGATCGGCTACCTGCCCATCACCGACGCCACACCGCTGCTCGTCGCCCACGCCCGCAAGCTCTTCGAGGCGGAAGGCCTGCGCACCGAGAAGCCGCGCCTCTTCCGCACCTGGGCGCAGATCGTCGAAGCCTTCGTGGCCGGGCAGGTGAATGTGATCCACCTGCTGTCGCCGGCTACCCTGTGGGTGCGCTACGGCACCCGCTTCCCGGCCAAGGTGGTGGCGTGGAACCACGTCAATGGCTCGGCGCTCACCGTGGCGCCGGGCATCGACAGCGTGGCCGAACTCGGTGGCAGGACGGTGGCGATCCCCTTCTGGTATTCGATCCACAACGTGCTGCTCCAGCAGGTGCTCACCGCCAACGGCTTGATGCCGGTGACCCGCGCGCGGGATGCCAGCCTCGCCCGCAACGAGGTGAATCTGGTGGTGCTGCCACCGGCCGAGATGGTGTCGGCGCTGGCGGGCAGGGCGATTGCCGGCTTCATCGTCGCCGAGCCCTTCAACGCTGCGGCCGAGACGGCCGGCGTGGGCAAGGTGCTGCGCCTGTCGGGCGACGTGTGGAAGAACCACGCTTGCTGCGTGACCTTCCTGGCGGAGCGGGACATCGCCGAGCGTCCGGAGTGGGCCCAGCGCGTCACCAATGCCATCGTCAAGGCCCAACTGTGGACACGCGGCAACCAGCTGGATGCCGCCAAGCTGCTCTCCAGCGCCGACGACAACAAGTACACGCCCCACAGCCCGCAGGTGCTCGCCAAGGTGCTGGCGACCACCGATTACGCCAGCTACGAGGCCAGCGGCGCCGCCCGCAACAAGGGCTGGTACCAGCGCCGGATCGATTTCCAGCCCTATCCCTTCCCGTCCTACACCGAAGAGCTGGTGCGCCTGCTGCAGAAGACAAAGGTTGAGGGCGACACCGGCTTCCTGCAGAAGCTCGACCCGCGCTTTGCCGCGAAGGATCTGGTGGATGACCGCTTCGTGCGGAAGGCCATCGCCAGCGTGGGCGGGCCGTCGGCTTTCGGGCTGCCGGCCGATCTGCTGCGCAAGGAAGTGTTCGCCGTATGAGGGGCGCGGGCGTGCTGCTTCCCTTGGCCGGCCTGCTGGCGGCGGCGCTGGCCTGGGCCGCCGGGGCCGGCTGGCTGGTGTCGGTCACGCCGGTGGCGACGGCTTTCGCGCCGCTCGCCACCTTCGAGGCGCTTCAGCAGCTGGTTCAGGGCAGCGACCTGTGGGTGCATGTGGCGGTGAGCCTGCAGCGGGTTGCCATCGGCCTGGTGTTCGCGCTGGTGCTGGGGATTCCGCTGGGCGTGCTCACCGGCCTGTCGCCGCTGTTCTCGAAGACGACCACGCCGTTGTTCCAGTTTGCGCGGATGATCTCGCCCCTGTCGTGGATGCCCATCGCGGTGATGGTGCTGGGGGTGGGGGACGCGCCGGTTTACTTCCTGCTGGCGTTTGCGGCGGTGTGGCCGATCCTCCTCAACACCGCCTCCGGCGTGGCCCAGCTCGATCCGAACTGGCTGCTGCTGGCCCGCAGCCTGTCGGCCACCCGGCGCGAGACCCTGCTGCGGGTGATCCTGCCGGGCATCACGGCGCACATCCTCACCGGCGTGCGTCTCGCGATCGGGATCATCTGGATCGTGCTGGTGCCGGCCGAGATGCTCGGGGTATCGGCGGGGTTGGGCTACTTCATCCTCGATTCCCGCGACCGGCTGGCATATTCCGACCTGATGGCGGCGATCCTCGTCATTGGCTTTCTCGGCTACCTGCTCGACCACGGGGCGCGCACGCTCCACCGGCGCTGGCTGCACGCCTGAGATTGTCGCGGCGAAAGCTGAAGGGCGACATCCGGAAATGTCGCCCTTTTCGTTTTCAGGATGCGGTCAGGCCGCGCTGTCGGCCGGCGCCGGATGACCGAAGGCGTAGCCCTGCAGGAGGATGTGCTCGGAAAGGCCGATGTCGGCAGCGTCTTCCACGTGGGTGACGATCAGGGTCGAATCATCGCGCAGGGCGTTGAGCCACTCGATACGCTCCCGGGCTTCTTCCGGCGGGCCGAGCTTGCGCCGGTCGATCTTCACGTACTGGGGCCAAGCGCTGCTGGCGATGTGCTGCCATTGGGCGGGGGATTCCACGTTCACCGCCACCCGGAAGCCGTTGTTGCGGTAGTTGCGCAGCACGAAGGCGAGCAGATCCGGCTGCTCGCCGGCTTCCACCGGGGTCTCGATGACGATGCGCTCCGGTGCCACGCCCAGCGCGCCCACCGCCCGCCGGAAGGCGCGGCCGTGGTCGTCGGCCACCGCGGCCAGCAGCCGGCCATGCACATTAAGGAACAGCGGCCGCTTGCTGCCGGCGACCAGCGCGTTGAGCAGATGCACGGTGCGCGCGAGGCGGTCGAGGGCGATCAGGCGGGCGTCGTCCGCGGCGGTCGAGAACAACGTCCACGGCGAGAGGCCCTGGTTGTCGGGCGCGGCGCTGCGCAGAAAGGCCTCGTGGCCCGCCACCTGGCCGGTGCGCCCGTCCACGATCGGCTGGAAGGCGGACGACAGCGCCAGCCCGAACCAGTCGCCCACCACCCGGCCGTCCGGCGTCCGGTGCAGCTGTTTGCCCGGCCGATGGCTGGCGGGCAGGCGGGCGAGGAAATCCCGGGTCAGGGGATGGAGGTGGTCGGCGATGGTCGTCATGGGCGCTCCTCGGGTCGGTGGCAGAGCCGCCCGGAGCGAAATACCGGGCCGGTCGCGTCAATCTAGGGGGCACGACCGGCCCGGAGAACCAAGAATTTCTGCTGTGCTTATGCTGGCGATCGCGATGACCACCGGCTGAGGTCAGTCTGCGTGCGGCAGCTAGCAGTCGTGCGTGCTGGCCGGGGCCAGCTCACGTTGTCGTCGGCGCGTGGGATGTCCGCCTTGGGGGCGGATGGGATACTGTCGATGCCGCCAGATCGCCGAGGCGTTCCATCACCGGCGCGCGTTTCCGTGCAGGAACGTGCTTGTCATGAGAATGCGTCGTATTAACGATTTTAAGTATTAGCGGACACTTAATCTTGAAATGTGCATTTTGCACATTTAGAATGGGATCAAGTCATGTTGTTCAGAATTCAACGATGAGCGCGCCACCGCAGCTTCCCTCGGCGGGTGAATTGCCGATGGATCCAGCACTCGCCGATGCACTGCGAGCCTTGCTGGCGCCAATCGCGCAGCTCTCGTTGGCGCGCGGCGTGCCCTGTGGCGCATTGGAAGAGATGTTGAAGGAGGCGTTTGTGGATGAAGCAGTGCGTGCCCAGCCAGGGCTGTCGCCAGCCCGCGCGGTGAGTCGCATCAGCGTGGCCACGGGGCTGAATCGACGCGAGGTGACCCGGCTGACCCGGCGCGAGACTGCCGCCCGTCAGGTGCGCCCGTCCCTCGCCAGCGAACTGTTTGCGCGCTGGATGACGGACCCCATGTTCTGCGACGAATCCGGTTCGCCCAGGGTTCTGCCGCGGCTTGGTTCGACGCCTGGTGCGCTCAGTTTCGAGGCGCTCGCGCAGGCGGTGACCCGGGACGTCCACCCGCGCAGTTTTCTTGAAGAGATGTGCCGCCTGGGCGTTGCCGAGTTCGACGCGGCGGCCGACACCGTCCGCCTGGTGCGCAATGCCTTCGTGCCCAGCGGCGAGCGCGCCCCGATGCTGGGGTTTCTTGGCGACAACGTCGGCGACCATCTCGCCGCGTCCGTTGCCAACGTGCTGGCAGCGGGTGAGCCGCCGCACTTTGAGCAGGCGGTGTTTGCCGACGAGCTGTCGGCGGAGTCCGAGCAGGCCGTCCGCCAATTCGTGCTTGCCCAGTGGAAGCAGCTGATGCGCGAGGCGGTGCCCATGCTGGAAGGGTTGATCGAGGAAGATGGGCGTGCCGGGCGCGCACAGGACCGGAGAGTCCGCATCGGGCTGTACAGCTTCGCTGCTGAGATGCCCTTGCCCCCGAAACAGGAGGAGTCAAACAAATGAGCACGCTGTTACACCGTCTGGCCCGGCGCTTGTCGCTTGTGGCCTGTCTGTCAGTGCTCCTCGCCGCGTGTGGCGGCGGTGGGGGTGACATCGCCGGTGTTGGCACGGGCGGCACCGGTACGATCGCCAGCACCGTCAGTGTCGGCTCGATCTCGGGCTTCGGGTCGATCATCGTCGCCGGCGTGCGTTTCGACGATACGACGGCCACCGTGACCGATGAAGACGGCGCCCTGCGTAGCCGGGACGACCTCAAGCTGGGCATGGTCACGGCGATCTCCGGTACGGCGAATTTCACCGCGCTGACCGGCGTTGCGACCGGTATCCGCTTCGGTAGCGAGGTGCTCGGGCCCGTCACCAGCATCGACGTGACCAACGCGCGGCTGGTGGTGCTGGGTGCAACGGTCAGCGTCAAGGCCACCACGGTGTTTGCCGATGGCCTGGTTGGGCTTGCGGCCCTGCGCCCGGGTGATCTGGTCGAGGTATATGGCTTCTACAACGCGGCAAGTGGCGGCTATACCGCGACGCGCATCGAGCGCAAGACCAGCGCCACCCGCTACACCTTGCGCGGGCCGGTCGAGTTGCTCGACAGCGCCAACCAGCGCTTCACCCTGGCCGGCGTGACCATCGACTACGCGAGCGTGCCGCTGGCGGCCCGGCCGAGTCTGGCCAATGGCGTCATCGTGCGGGCTTCGGCCAGCAGCGGGTTGTCGGGTGGTGTCTGGCGGGTTGAATCCCTGGGCAGTGCCCCCCGGGCGGCGCTTGCCGACGGCGAGGCGAAGATCGAGGGTGACATCGGGACGATGCTCTCGGCGACGCGCTTCGTGGTGGATGGCGTGACCGTGGATGCCGCCAGTGCCTCGATCCGCGGCACCGTGGCTGTCGGTCGGCGGGTGGAAGTGGAAGGCCGGGCCAGCGGCGGGGTGCTTGTCGCCAAGGAAGTGGAAGTGAGCGACGAGGACGCGACGACCGACGACGACTTCGAGATCACCGCGCTCATCACCGACTTCGATCCGCCGAGCTTGCGCTTCCGGCTGCGAGGTCAGCTGGTCGATGCCAGTCGCGCCGGCGTGGTCTACGAAGGCGGCACCGTAGCCAATCTCGCCAATGGCCGGAAGGTCGAACTCAAGGGCTACTTCGATGCGGCGAGCGGGGCGGTGATCGCCCGCAAGATTCACTTCGAGGACTAGCGCCTCATCCCCCATGCCGCTGCGCCCGGTGCGCGGCGCAGCGGCACCCCCTGATTTTTCCACAGCCCATCCGGGCATGACGCTGGACCGGACACCCCACGCGGTGTCTGGCGGCTTGTCACGTCCATTTCACGAGGAAGAAAGGAGTCATCATGAACCCAGCCCTCCCAGCCTGCCGGCCCACACGGTCGCGAATCCTGAGTGGTTGCCTTGTCCTTGCCCTCGCCGCCTGCGGTGGCGGCGGTGGCGGCGGCAGTACCCCGTCTGCCAGCCCGGCGGCAAGCAGCTTGTCTGGCACGGCAGTCGACGGATACCTCAAGGGCGCCACCGTCTTCCTGGACGTCAACGGCAATGGCAGCTTCGACGCCGGCGAGCCCAGCGCGCTGACCGACGATAGCGGCCGCTACGTGCTCGATACCAGCAGTGTCGGCGCTTCGATCAGCGGTCTGCGGGTGATCGCCACCGGGGGCATCGATACCGACACCGGCTATGCCTTCACCGGCAAGCTCGCGGCCCGCGCCGACAGCGCGACGACCGGCCAGCTGATCTCGCCGCTCACCAGCCTGGTCGACGCGCTCGTGGCGCAGGGCATGACCGCCGATGCGGCGCGCGCCAGGGTTGCTCAGGTGCTCGGGCTGAGCGTCGGGGATCTGGCCAGCGATCCGGTCGCCGCCATCGCCAGCCAGCCGGTGATCTACACCAGCCAGGTGGCGCTGCAACGGGCCGTCCAGCTGGTCGCCTCGGCGGACGTGCAGGGGAGCGAATCGGCCCACGACGCTCAGGAGCGCATCTACCGCGCCCTGGCCCAGGTCGTAGCCGCCCAGAATGCCCCGGCCACGGTGGGCGAGCTCGTTGCCAAGGTGAGCGCAAAGCAGAGCGCCGCAGGCCAGGAGCTGGCCGACGCCATCGAGAGCGCGGTGGATGTGGCCCTGCGCAGCCCCGGCGGCCATGCCAGTGCCAAGGCCACCCTGCAGGCGATGGATCAGGTGCGCAACGAGATGGAGAACGCGCAGGACTACAACCTCGCCCAGGCCGCCAGCCGGCTGGATTCACTCAAGCAGGTGGCTGCGTACCGGAAGCTCACCGACAAATCCAACAAGGCGGGTCAGTCGGAAGCGGTCAGCACCGTCACGCGGACCAGCGGCAGCACGACCGCCCTCACCCAGCCCGCCAGCACCAAGGGCCGGCTGCTTGCCTCGAACTGCTTCCAGTGCCATGGCACAGGGGGCGTCGGCGGTTTCGACAAGATCCGCGGTGGTGATGCCGGCGAGGTGAAGGAGTTCCTCAGCAAGCCCGCCCGCGGCGGAATCATGGCCGCCCACGCCCAGGGCTACACCAGCGCCCAGCTCGATCTGATCATCGCCTACCTCAAGCAGTAAGGACAGGAGACCGACATGCCCAACGATTTCATTCCCTCCCGCCGTCGCCTCGTGATGCTGGCCAGTGCTGCACTGGGTACCAGCCTGGTGGGCGGCATCGGCCGCCTCGCCTTTGCCGATGACGACGATAGCGACAACCGCTTCAAGGACAGCGCCAACACCAGCTTCACCCTCGCCAACACTGGCCTCAAGGCCCGCGTGGTGGTGGTGGGCGGCGGCATGGCCGGCGCCACGGTTGCCAAATACCTGCGCCTGTGGGGCGGCAGTGGCGTGCAGGTCACGCTGGTCGAACCCAACCTGCGCTACACCTCCAACATCATGAGCAACCTGGTGCTCAACGGTTCGCGCAACATCTCTACCCTCGGCTACACCTACGCCAGCCTGTCGGCCAAGTATGGCGTGGCCGTCAAACAGGCCCGGCTCAGCGCGATCAACGCCGCAGCAAAGTCGGTGACGCTGTCGGATGGCACCAGCCTGCCCTACGACCGTCTGGTGCTCGCGCCCGGCGTCGAGTTCATGGATGCCTACGGCCTCACCCAGAACGACTACGCCACCGCCACGCCCCATGCCTGGCAGGCCGGCCCGCAGACCACCTTGCTCGCCACCCAGCTGGCCGGCATGAGCAACGGCACCCTCGTGATGACGATCCCCAAGGCGCCGTACCGCTGCCCGCCGGGGCCGTACGAGCGCGCGTGTCTCGTCGCCGACTACCTGAAGACCTACCGCGGTAGCGCATCCCGCGTGATCGTGCTGGACGAGAACGCCATCATCCAGGCCGAGAAGGAGACGTTCAACCACGCCTTCACCTCGACCCACGCCGGTGTGATCACATACGTGCCGGGCGTGACGGACATCCGCATCGACCCCGCCAGCCGGCAGGTCCGCTATCTCGATGTGGTCGGCGCGCCGCAGACGATCAACGCGCAGGTGGTTGCGCCGATCCCGCCCCATCGCGCCACCGGCTCGGCGCCCGGCGGCTGGCTCGCCGCTGCGGGCCTCAACAACAGTGCCGACGGGCGCTGGTGTGTGGTGGATGTGTTGAGCTACGAATCGACGGCGGTCGCCGGCGTCCACATCATCGGCGACGCCGCCAGCTGTGGCCTGCCCAAGGCGGGTCACGTGGCCAACCAGGAAGCCAAGATCTGCGCCGACGCGATTGTCCGCCTGCTTGGCGGCCAGCAGCCCGATCCGGCGCCGGTGGCGAACTCCGCCTGCTATTCACCCATCACCGGCAACACCGCGTCGTGGCTGACGGCGGTCTATCAGTACGACGGCGCAAACCGGCGGATGGTGGTTGCCGCCAACGGTGGCAACACGGTGGGCGCCTCGGCCATCGAGTCGGCGACGATCAGCGGCGACAACTTCCGCCAGATGACCACCTGGTTCAACACCCTGATGGGCGACAGCTTCGGCTGAGTGAGTCGGGGAGCGGGCGCCCGGTGCGCTCGCGGGCAGCCGATCGATGGGTCGGGCCGAAAGGTCCGGCCCATTCGTGTCTTGTACTTTCCCCCTGCGCCGCATGCGGCATGCGTTCTGCCCACGGCCGTTCTCGACAAGGCGGTTGACGCGATGAATGCGGTGCGTCGTAATGCCTACTTCGACAAAACCAGCGGACGGATGGCGGTCGTCCCGCCCGGCCTGACAAACCCCGGTGTCACGGGTCGGCACCGACAGCTGTTCGTGACTGCCAAGCTGTGCCAAATCTCTGCCAACGGGCTGCCATGATCCCCTGCCTGGCGGAGATGAGATCGGACTGCCACAAGCAAGTCACTGATTAAGCAGAAAATCTTTCGCAGATTTTGCCTGGCACGAATGTTGATTCAGGGTTGTTGATACTCCGTCACGAACGGGACCGCAGCGTGCGCATCAAAACCTGCCGTCAGCCTGTCCGGTCAGTGGCGAACCCGATGTTGTGCCGTTGCGTGTGGCGACTGGAGTCGTGAAGTTGAACAAAACCCGGCGTGCATCCCCGGTGCGGGTTCAGGGCGTTTTCGAGTCAGACATTCAAACACTTTTGCATTGCCATCATGAATCAGCCTGAAAATCTAGCAACAAAGAAACCCGACGCAACGGCCAAGGCCGGCGGCGAAGCGGAGGACACCCTTTATGCGGTAAGGCAGAAGGTCTATCCCCGCGCGGTGACCGGCCGCTTTGCAACCTGGCGGTGGATTCTCGTGTGGGCCACCCAGCTGATCTTCTACGGCCTGTGCTGGCTGCCCTGGAACGGCCGGCAGGCCGTGCTGCTCGACGTGGTCGAGCGCAAGTTCTACATCTTCGGCTGGGTGTTCTGGCCCCAGGATGTCTTCTTCCTGGCGATCCTGCTCATCATCAGCGCGTATTCATTGTTCTTCTTCACCGCGGTGGCGGGGCGGCTGTGGTGCGGTTACGCCTGTCCGCAGACGGTGTACACCGAGATATTCATGTGGATCGAAGAGAAGATCGAAGGCAACCGCAGCCAGCGCATGAAGCTCGATCAGGCACCCATGAGCGCCCGCAAGCTCGGCATCAAGGCGGCCAAGTTCGGTGCCTGGGGTGCGCTGTCGCTCTGGACGGGCTTCACCCTGGTGGGTTACTTCACCCCGATCAAGGAACTCGTCCATGAGGCGATGACCTTCAGTTTCGGCCCGTGGGAGCTTTTCTGGATCTTCTTCTACGGCGGCTTCACCTACCTGTTTGCCGGCGTGATGCGCGAGCAGGTGTGCAAGTACATGTGCCCGTACGCCCGCTTCCAGGGCGTGATGTTCGACCCGGACACGCTGGTCATCACCTATGACCCGGAACGCGGCGAACCCCGCGGCGCCCGCAAGAAGGGTGCCGATCCCAAAACCCTGAACAAGGGCGACTGCGTCGATTGCGGGATCTGCGTGCAGGTGTGCCCCACCGGAATCGACATTCGCAACGGCATGCAGTACGAGTGCATCGGCTGCGCCGCCTGTATCGATGCCTGCGACCAGGTGATGGAGAAGATGGATTACCCCAAGGGGCTGATCCGCTACACCACCGAGAACGCCATGAAGCGCCACTGGGGCAAGAAGGAGATCCTTGGCCACGTGATGCGTCCGCGGATCCTCATCTACGCCGGCGTGCTGGTGGCGATCTGCGTTGCCTTCGCTTACGGCCTTGCCACGCGCTCCACGCTGCGGGTGGACGTCATCAAGGATCGCTCGACCCTCAGCCGCGAGGTGGACGACGGCATGATCGCCAACGTCTACAACCTGCACGTGATGAACATGACCGAAAAGCCGCGCAGCTTCACCCTGACCGCAAGCGGCATGGACGGCATCCGGATCAGTCCCGACAAGCCCTTCGAGGTCGATGCGGCCGGGCTCAAGTCGGTGACGGTCGAGGTTGCGGTGCCGCCCGAAGCGGGCAAACCGGGTTCCAACACGGTGTTCATCGAGGTCAAGGCGGTGGACGATCCGAGCGTCTCGGTCCGCGAGAAGACGGCGTTCCTGTTGCCGCGTTAAGTCATCGATTCAAACGGGGGGCTGCCCGGCCCCCCGGACTATAAGCCCCGGTCCTGGGTCTCCTCTTCTGCGCATCGGGCTGCGCAGGCCAAAGAGGTGCCCGGCAGCCTGCGATCAAAGGGGCAATGCACTCCCCCACAGAGACAGTGATTCGGACAGCTTCAGCGAATCCACACTTCAACGATTGAAAGGGAGAGCATCATGGCCTGGAAAGAATTGTTCAGCACCGATATCGGCCTGCTGAGTTTGTTCACGATCGGCTTCATCCTCGTGATGGGCGGCTACCTGTACAACTACGCCAAGCGTCACATGGCCGAGGACGAGCGGAAGTCTCACGGCTAGGCGGGTGCTATCCGCAAGCCGGAGCACGGCATTCGCGCTGCTCCCGGGCGTCAGTCGCCCCGGGGATTCTCAGCCTTGATGGGTCACCTCGATGGTGGCCCTTTTCTTTGGTCGCGCCTGCAGGCAGCGCAGGATATGCGGGCCGAGGGTGTCCGGGGTGACCGGCTTGGCGACAGGTCCTGCGAGCCCGGCGCCTTGGCATAGGGCCTGTTCGATGGTGGCCGGACCGCTGCTCATGGCGAGGATCGGAACCGCGGCCATGCCGGGCAGCGCGCGCAGGGCATCGGCGATGGCGACACCGTCTTCTGTGCCCAGGTCGAGGGCCAGTAGCACCAGGTCGCAGGGATGCGCGCGGGCCAGTGTCAGGGCCTCGTCGGCGCTGCTGGCCAGGTCGTGAGTCAGGGCTGCATCTTCAAGGGTGAAGCAGGCGAAATCCCGGTTGATCGGGTCCTGGTCGATCACCAGTACATGCAGGCCACCGAAGTGCCGTTGCAGTTCGGCCAGCGGATCGTTTTCGCCATCGCCGGGCATGCCGGTGGCGGGCGATGGCGGCGTGGCTCGCTGGGCGTCGGCGCGTTTGAGCCTGGCGGTGAACCAGAAGGTGCTGCCCTGGCCGGGCGCGCTGTGCATGCCGGCGTCGCCGCCCATCAGCCGGGCGAGGCGCTTGACCATGATGAGTCCAAGCCCGGTGCCGCCGAACTTGCGGGTGATCGAGCCGTCGGCCTGGACGAAGGGCTGGAACAGGCGGGCCTGCTGGTCGGGCTCCACGCCCATGCCCTGGTCGATCACCTCGATGCGCAGGAGCTGGCTGAAGCCGTCCTCCTCGACGGAGGATACCCGCACCCGGACTGTGCCGTGCTCGGAGAACTTGATCGCGTTATCCACCAGGTTGTGGAGGATCTGGCCAAGGCGCCGGGCGTCGCCCTGCAGCGCGTCGGGCAGGCTCGCCGAGTGCTGCTGTTCCAGCGTCAGGCCTTTGCGGCGGGCTTCGGCCTCGTGATTGCCGAGGGTGTCGCCGAGCATTCCGCGCAGGGAGAAAGGCGCTTCGGCGAGGGTGAGGGTGTCGGCTTCGATGCGGGCGATGTCGAGCACGTCGTCGATGATGCCCAGCAGCTGCCGGGCCGACTGGAGGTTCTTGCCCAGGTGATCGGCGAGGATCGGGTCGGTGGTGCGGCGCAGCGCCAGGTTGGTCATGCCCATGATGCCGTTGAGGGGGGTGCGCAGTTCGTGGCTCATGTTGGCCAGGAACATGCTCTTGGCCCGGCTGGCGGCTTCGGCCGCGTCGCGGGCGGCGGCCAGCTCGGCGGTGCGCTTGAAGACCAGTTCTTCCAGGTTATGGCGGTGGCCTTCCAGTTCGTCGAGCATGGCCCGGCGCTCGGTCACGTCGAAGAAGGCCCAGATGGATTCGTCGCTGCCGGGGTAGAGCCGCTCGCCGTCCAGCCGGTACCAGCCGGTGCCTCCGTCCTTGCGGATCAGCTGCACCTCGGTTCGGTAGGTACAGCCGGACTGCAGGGTATCGTGAGCTTCCCGGGCGAGGGTTTCGTAGCGCTGCCGATCGGGGTAGATGAGGCGGGTCGAGCGGCCGAGGAGCTCGTCCTCGGCATAGCCCAGCATCCGCGTGAAGGTCTCGTTGGCCCATACGAAACGGCGGGCCTTGAGCTTCACGAAGCCGACGATGTTGCTGTTCAGGATGGCCTGCTGCTCGCGCATCAGCTGCTTGATCTGCCGGCTGTCGCGCACCCGGTCGCTGACGTCCTGGACAAGGCCGATCAGCGAGCGGCGGGTGCCGGTGGTCATCACGCTGCCGAACACCTCGATGTAGATCACGCTGCCGTCCTTGCGCAGGCCGTGGGCCATCTGGTTGAGCCCCGCGGATGCGTCCTGCAGCTGCTGCGCCATGGCCGCGCTTACCGCGGCGCGGTCTTCCGGTGTGACCAGGTCGGCCGGCGGGCGCCCGACGAGTTCGCCAGTGGCGTAGCCAAAAATCGCGTCGAGACGCGCGTTGGTGTAGCCGATGCGGCCTTCCTCCACGGTGAGGATGCCGATCATCGACTGGTTGGCCAGGCTGCGGAAGCGCTCTTCCGAGGCCCGCAGGGCGTGGGTCATGCGTTCGTTGTCGCGCAGCGCGGCCTGCAGCTCGGCGGTGCGCAGGTTGATCTGGTCTTCCAGCAGGATGGCGGTCTGGAACAGGCTGAAGTCGGAATGCTGAAGGCCGCTGTTGCGTTCGGCGTTCTCCATCAGCGCGTTGATGATCTTCTGGAGGCGGGCGTTCTCGGCCTTCAGGGTGGCGATCTCGGTGGCCGGGTCAGACACGTTCCACCTCGCCGTCGGGGGCGCCGATGGCGATGGCCGCCAGCGTCTGGTTGAGATGCACGCCGCGAAACTGCTCGCCATAGGTGTTGAAGCCGATGATGTTGCTGTCCTGTAGCGCCGCGGTGATCGCGTCCTTGTCGGGGCGCTGCAGGATCTCGACCCGGCGCAGCACGCAGTCGCAGCCAAGCACGAGCTGCGGCGGGCCGATCTCGCTGCGCACCCGGGCCAGGGCAAGTTGCAGGTTGGCGTGGAGATCGAGGCTGCGCCCGATGCGCAGGATCAGGCCGTTCTCGATGGCGCAGAAGAAGGTCAGGCTACCGTCGGGGTTGGCCTTCCGGATGGAGCGGATGTAGCTGGCGCCGCCGATGATGACCATCACCGGCGAGCCGGCGAAATGCCGCGGGGTGAGGTCGGCCAGCGGCACACCAAGGAGGCGGGCGTACTCCTGGGCGGCCGGGAGCCCGTTGATCTCGCGCACCACGCGCCGGGCCGGATCGGCCGACGTGACCACCAGGCGCTCGTCGGTGGGCTGGAAGTGATGGGTGTCGAACAGCCGGAAGGGCAGCGGGGTGGCCACCAGGGTGAGCACTGCGGCGTCGGAGTGGAACTGCCCGTCGGCATACACCAGCGTCCGGCCGAGGTCGGCGCCGTCGGCTGCCGAGCCGCCCACCAGCGGCGTCACGCCCAGGGCGCTCTGGATGGCGCGGGTGACCGCTTCCTCGCGCACCGACAGCCCGTCGATCAGCTGCAGGGCAAATCGGTTTGCCGCTCCCTTGCTGCCGGTGGCCCCATCGAGCCGGCCCTGCAGATGGCGGGCGAGCGCCTGACCGGCGCCGTCGTCGAAATCGTGCAGGTGGGTGAGGCAACCCGACACGGCGGTGAAATCCCGGGCCCCGAAGCTTGCCCCGGTCAGGCTGTGCTCCAGGTAGCCCTCGGGGCCGATCTCGCCCGTCGAGGTGCAGCCCACCACCTGTACCCCGGCAAAGCAGCGGCGCATCTCGTCGGCGATGGCCTCCAGGTCGTAGCTGCTGGCGCAGAAGAACACCACCAGCGCCATGTCGTCCTGGACCACGCCGGCATGAAACGCACGAACCGCCTCGCGGGCATTCGGCACCCGGGTCTGTGCCCGGCGGATACGGGCTGTGTCGTTCATCCCCAATCCTCGCTGAGCGGCGTCCTCGCGCGGGACGCCGTCTCCCATTTACGGCGGTCTGGCCGGAAATGTGAGCACCAGCAGGATGGGCGTTGCGATCAGCGGGCGGCTGCGGCGGGCTTCACCCGATGCAGCACGAAATATGCGGCGATGCCGATCACCACGCCCCAGAACGCCGAGCCAAGCCCCAGAAAACTCATGCCCGATGCGGTGGCCAGAAAGGTGATGACCGAGGCCTCCCGGTGGTCTTCCTGGGTGATCGTACCCATCAGGTTGGCGGTGATCGCGCCGATCAGCGCGAGGCCGGCCAGCACCGCCACGAACTCCTTGGGCAGCAGGGTGAACAGCGACACGATGGTGGCGCCGAAGCAGCCTCCGATCAGGTAGAACACCCCGTTGGCGATGCCCGCCACGTAGCGTTTCGACGGGTCTTCGTGGGCGTCCTTGCCGGTGCACAGGGCGGCGGTGATCGCCGCGATGACGATGGTGATGCCGCCGAAGAAGGCCACGATCACCGACGCGACGCTGGTGGCGGCGAGGATCGGCCGGGCCGGCGTCGGATAGCCCGAGCCATGCAGGATCGCCATGCCCGGCAGGAACTGCCCGGTGAGGCTGACCAGGATCAGCGGCAGCGCAAAGCTCAGGGTGGCGCTCCAGGTGAATGCCGGCGCGATGAACTGGGGTGTCGCGAGCGACAGCTTCACGCCCGACAGATCGGCCCCGCCGATGCCCACCGCCAACCCGACGCCCACCAGCAGCACCAGCACCATGCAGTAGCGCGGCACAAAGCGCTTGAGCAGCAGATAGGCCGCCACCATCCCGAAGGTGAGCAGCGGCATCGAGCCTGCCGCCTTGAAGGCGTTGGCGCCAAACTGGAACAGGATGCCGGCCATCATCCCCGCCGCCACGCCCTTGGGCACATGGCGCAGCAGGCGGTCGAAGGTGCCGGTGATGCCGATCACGAACAGCACCGCGGCAGTGACGAGATAGGCGCCAACGGCTTCGTTCAGCGACAGCCCCGGGAACAGCGTGACCAGCAGCGCCGTGCCCGGCGCCGACCAGGCCGTGACCACCGGCACCTTGAGCGCCCACGACAGAAAGATGCCCGAGATCGCCGCGCCGATGGAGACGCCCCACACCCACGACGAGATCATCTCCGGCGCCACGCCGGCCGACTGGGCCGCCTGGAAGAAGATGATGAGCGGGCCCGAGTACGAGATCAGCACCGCCAGAAAGCCGGCAGTGATCGACGAAACCGACGCGTCGCGGACCAGCCCGGGTGGCGTGGCAGAAGAGACGGTGGTGTTCATTCGTGGCCTGCGACGGGACGGGGACGGTAGGGCGCCTCGAGCAGCGCGACCTCGTCCGGGGTGAGCGCAAGCCCGATGCCGGCCACGGCGTCCGGCAGGTGATGGGGCTTGGAGGCGCCGATCAGCGGGGCGGTGATGCCCGGCCGGCTCGCGGCCCAGGCAATCGCCACCTGCGCCGCCGGCACGCCGCGGGCGTGGGCCACCTGCTGCACGGCGGTCACGATGGCGTCTTCCATCGCCTGCTGGTTGTACCAGCCGTGGGCCAGGTTGTCGGTCTCGTCGCGCTTGGTGCCGCTGCCACGGGCGCCAGCCAAGAGCCCGCGGGCCAGGGGCGACCACGGGGTGACGGCGATGCCCTGATCGCGGCACAGGGGCAGCATCTCGCGCTCTTCCTCGCGGTAGGCCAGGTTGTAGTGGTTCTGCATCGACACGAAGCGCGCCAGGCCATTGGCCTGCTGGTGGGCCAGCAGCTGCATGAACTGCCACGCGAACATCGACGAGGCGCCGATGTAGCGGGCGCGGCCGGAGCGGACGATCGCATCGAGTGCCTCCAGCGTCTCGGCGATGGGCGTGTGCGGGTCAAAGCGGTGGATGATGTACAGATCCAGGTAATCGGTGCCCAGGCGCTTCAGCGAGCCGTCGATGCTGGCCAGGATGTGCTTGCGCGACAGCCCGCGGTCGTTGGGTTTGTCGCTCATCGGGTAGAAGACCTTGGAGGCCAGCACCACATCGTCGCGGCGGGTGTATTCGCGGATCGCCCGGCCGAGCACCACCTCGCTCTCGCCCAGCGAATACATGTCGGCGGTGTCGAAGAAGTTGATGCCCAGGTCCAGCGCCTGACGGATGAAAGGCCGGCTGGCCGCCTCGTCGAGCACCCACGGGCGCCAGTCGGGGCTGCCGTAGGTCATGCAGCCCAGGCACAGGCGGGAGACCTTGAGGCCGGTCGAGCCGAATCGAACGTATTCCATGATGTAAGGCCTTGTCTGGCAGGATGTTGGCTGGATTATGGGTGTCGTTCCGGCATTGATAAATGCGCTGAAAACAGCAACACTGTTTGCGTTTCGCAAACAATCGGAGCCTTCATGGACCGCTTCCAGGCCATGCAGCTGTTTACCCGCATCGTCGAGCTGGGCAGCTTCAGCCGCGCCGCCGAAAAGCTCGGCATTCCCCGCGCTTCGGCCACCCAGATCGTCAAGCAACTCGAGTCCCACCTGGGCGTGCGGCTGCTTCAGCGCACCACCCGGCAGGTGCGCACCACCCTTGATGGCGACGCCTACTATCAGCGCTGCCTCAGCATTCTGGCCGACGTGGATGACGTGGAAGCCGCCTTCTCCCAGGCCGCCCGGCATCCCCAGGGGCGGCTGCGGGTGGATGCCTCCACCTCGTTCGGGCGGCTGGTGCTCGTGCCGGCGCTGCCCGATTTCTGCGCCCGCTACCCCGATGTGTCCCTGGAACTCTCGCTCACCGACCGCCAGATCGACCTGATCGGCGAAGGTGTCGATTGCGTGCTGCGCATCGGCGAACTGCGCGATTCATCGCTGGTGGCCCGGCGCCTCACCGCGCTGCCCCAGGTGTGCTGCGCCAGCGCCGCCTACATCGCCCGTCACGGCCAGCCGGCCCGCCTGGCGGATCTCGAGCGCTTCGAGGCGGTGGATTACCTGTCGGCCTCCACCGGCAAATCCGTGCCCTTCGAGTTCCTCGTGGACGGTCGGCGCGAGAGCCGCATCCTGCGCTCCCGGCTGGCGGTGAATAATGGCGATGCCTACGTGGCCGCCTGCGAGGCCGGCTTCGGGCTCATCCAGGTGCCGCGCTACCACGTGGTGCGCCAGTTTGCCGCCGGCACGATGGTCGAGGTGTTGCAGCCCTTCCAGCCGCCGCCGCTGCCCCTGTCGGCGGTGTATCCCCAGAACCGCCACCTCTCGCCGCGGCTGAGGGTGTTTGTCGATTGGCTGGCCGAGATGTGCGCGCGGCTGCCCTGATTTCCCCGCCCGGCCCGGCACTGTTCGGCGCCGGTGAACAGTGATGTTCGGCGGCTCGATCAATCCCCCGTGGACGAACGCCTACAATCCTTCCCTGCGCCCCACTCCGCCAACAACACCGTGCTGACCATCCTGGGCATTACCGGCCCGATCTTCCTCATCATCGGCGTGGGCTTCGCGGCCGTGCGTCTTGGCCTGCTCTCCCGCGCCGAGATGCGCCCGCTGGGCGTCTTCGTCATCAACGTGGCCCTGCCGGCGCTGCTCTTCAAGGCCATGTCGGCCCGCGCGCTGGGCGATCTGGTCGATGGCCACCTGCTCCTCATCTACACCCTCGGCTCGCTGCTGGCGGCGGGCATCGCGCTGGCCGTGGCCTGCCTGGCGCGCGGGCGCGGCCTGCAGACCGGCGCGGTGCAGGCGCTGGGGGCGTCCATGTCCAACAGCGCCTTCATCGGCTACCCCATCGCCCAGCAGGTGATGGGGCCGCTGGCCGGCAGCGCGCTGGCCGTGTATGCGCTGGTCGAAGGGCTGGTGATGATGCCGCTGCTCCTCACCCTGGCCGAAGTGGCCGGCACCGGCAACCGGCGCTGGACGGCGGTGCTCAAGGAGATCCTGCGCCGCCTCACCCGCAACCCCTTCATCCTGGCGATGGGCGCCGGCGTGCTGTGGACCCTTGTCGGCGTGCCCCTGCCGCTGCCGGTGGCCAAGGCGGTGGACATGCTGTCGGTCGCCTCGGCCCCGGTGGCGCTGTTCTGCATCGGCGGCACCCTCGCCGGGCTCAACCTGCGCGGCATGCTCGGCGACATCTCGCTGATCGTCACCGGCAAGCTGGTGGTGCATCCCCTGTGCGTGTTCGCGTTGCTGGCCCTCTCGCCGGGCAACAAGCCCCAGCTCGCCACCGCCGCCATCCTCAACGCCGGCATGCCGATGCTGTCGATCTACCCGCTCCTCAGCCAGAAGTTCGGCCAGGAAGGCGTCAGCGCCGCCGCCCTGGTGGCTGCCACCACGGCGTCGTTCTTCACGGTGAGCGGGTTGCTGTGGATGCTGGGGGAGTGAGGAGTGAGGAGTCCGGGCTGATACCCTGTGCGCTCCCGATCGCCAGCGCACCCGCCTGAAACAAGGCCTCCTCACGCCTCACCCCTTACTCCTCACATGTACTTCCCCACCCCTCTCCTCGAAGGCCGGCTCGTCCGGCGTTACCAGCGTTTCCTCGCCGACGTGGAGACGGCCGACGGCCTCGTCACGGCCCACTGCCCCAACACCGGCTCCATGCAGGGCTGCAAGGACGCCGGGATGCGGGTGTGGCTGTCGCCGGCCGACAACCCGGCGCGCAAGCTGCGCTGGACGTGGGAGCTGGTCGAGACCGCCCCCGGCGTGATCGTCGGCGTGCATACCGGGCGCAGCAACGGCCTGGTGCGCGAGGCCATCGAGGCCGGCGCCGTGCCCGACCTCACCGGCTACCCGACGATCCGCCCCGAGCAGAAATACGGTGAAGGCAGCCGCATCGACCTGCTGCTCCAGGCCCCCGGCCGGCCCGACTGCTACGTGGAGGTCAAGAACGTCACCGCCGCCGTCGAAGGTGGCGTGGGCTACTTCCCGGATGCCGTCACCACCCGCGGCGCCAAGCACCTGCGCGAGATGTCCGCGATGGTCGCCGCCGGCCACCGGGCGGTGCTGGTGTTCTGCGTGCAGCGCGGCGACGTCACCGAAGTCCGCCCCGCCGACCACATCGACCCAGTCTACGGCCAGGCCCTGCGCGACGCCCTCGCCGCCGGCGTCGAGGTGATCGCCCTGGGCGCGACCGTCTCGCCCGAAGGCATCACGCTGGCGCGGCGGCTGGCGGTGGGGGTGGCGTAGGGGCGCGCCCCCGTCGTTCGGACTGCTGCCCGCCAAGTCCCCTCCTTCGTCCGCGAGGCGTTGAGCCTTGCCCTTCGCTGTCATTCCCTTTGCGGTCCCGGCTTCCTGCGCTGGCGGGCTGGCTTTTGGCTTTGGGTGCGCGGCTTGTGGCTTTGCATGCGAAGCAAAAAGGCTCGGGTGCCGAGGTTCTGCGCTTTGCCATCACGCTTTGAAGCGGCGCGTGCAAGGTTTTTTGGGGCGCGTGCAAAGCAAAAAGCCTTGCGGGCAAGGGGGCGGGCGTTGCGGGAGGGGCTCCGGGCCTGGCGGGCGAAGTTCCGGGCCGGGTGAGAGGGCAAAAAAACACCGCACGCCATTTGGCTGGCGTGCGGTGAAAGGGGGCGGCTCGGAGGAGGCCGCCCCCGGGTCAAGCGGGGGTGGCTGGCAGCGGGTGGCGCCAGCCTGCGGGCTCAGGCCGCGGGGGTGTCCTCCTTGCCGGGACGGCGGAAGAAGCGCTCGGACATGGCGTCCTTGAGGGTGTCGAGGGCGGCGCCCTTGCCGAACACCTTGGCCAGCGAATAGCCGTCGTAGGAGGCGCGCATCAGGTCGCTGCCGAGGGCCATCTGGGTGTCCTCACCCTTGGAGAGCAGGGCACGCAGGCGCTGAATGCGCGGGCGCAGGGTGTCGAAGGCCAGCATGTCGCCCTGGGCTTCGGCGAGATCGAAGGTGGGCGGGATGAGCTGCTTGTTCTGGTCGAGCACGATCAGCGTCTGGCGGCAGAAGGCTTCGGATTTGTCTCCCATCTTGGGCAGCTTCTGGCGCTGCTCGGGGGTGAGTTCGACGAAGTTGGCGAAGAGCTTTTCGAGGGTGGCGAGGGCTTCGTCCATGGCACGCACGTCGTCGGCGCCGAGGTCGAGGGAGATGAGGTTCTGGGGCATGGGGTGGAATCCTGCGTTGATCGGGGGGATGCACCCACGCCGGGTGCGCGGGAAGTATTCTATTTGGATCAATGCGATGAGTATATATGCCAAAAGACATAGGCATCCGGCGTCGGTCGTGCCGCGGCCGGGCAGGCCGGTGGGGCTGGGTTGGAGGGATGCCGGACGGATGGCAGCCCAGGGCAGCCGATGGCGACCTGCGGGTGCCTACACCCTCTCGGTTTTCCACAATAGGGCCGCCCCCAATGTGGACGATCACAATTTTCCGCTTCTCCCGCTGCGGCCAAGATGGCGCCATGGAATCAACCGCCGGAGGAGAGGTCGTCATGGAACAACAGAAGAAGCAGCCGTTCTACAAGATCCTGTATGTGCAGGTGCTGTTCGCCATCGTGTGTGGCGTGCTGCTGGGGTATTTCGAGCCCAAGCTGGGGGTGGATCTGAAGCCCCTGGGTGACGGCTTCATCAAGCTGGTCAAGATGATCATCGCGCCGGTGATCTTCTGCACCGTGGTGCACGGCATTGCCGGCATGCAGGACATGAAGAAGGTCGGTCGCGTGGGCGGCAAGGCGCTGCTGTACTTCGAAGTCGTCTCCACCCTGGCCCTGGCGATCGGCCTGGTGGTGGCCAACGTGGCCCAGCCGGGCGCGGGCTTCAACGCCGACGTGACCACCCTCGACACGAAGGCCATCGGCGACTTCACCGCCAAGGCCAAGGCCCAGACCACCACCGAGTTCATCCTCAACATCATCCCGGCCACCTTTGTGGATGCCTTCGCCAAGGGCGACATCCTGCAGGTGCTGCTGCTGGCGATCCTGTTCGGCTTCTCGCTGGCCGCGATGGGCGACAAGGGCAAGCCGGTGTTCGACTTCGTGGAGCAGATCTCCCACGTGATGTTCGGCATCGTGAATACCGTGATGAAGCTCGCTCCGGTGGGCGCCTTCGGTGCGATGGCCTTCACCATCGGCAAGTATGGCGTGGCCTCGCTGGTGCCGATGGCCAAGCTGATGGGCGCGTTCTACCTCACCTGCTTCCTGTTCGTGGTGCTGGTGCTGGGGGCCATCGCCCGCTACACCGGGTTCTCGATCTTCAAGTTCATCAAGTACATCCGCGAAGAGCTGCTGATCGTGCTGGGCACCAGCTCCTCCGAATCCGCCCTGCCGCGCCTGATGCACAAGCTCGAGAAGCTCGGCTGCGCCCGCTCGGTGGTTGGCCTGGTGGTGCCCACCGGCTACTCCTTCAACCTGGATGGCACCAACATCTACATGACGATGGCCGCGCTGTTCATCGCCCAGGCCACCAACACCGAACTGACCCTGACCCAGGAGCTGACCATCCTGGTGGTGGCGATGCTGACCTCGAAGGGGGCCAGCGGCATCACCGGCGCCGGCTTCATCACCCTGGCCTCGACCCTGGCGGTGGTGCCGACCATCCCGGTGGCCGGCATGGCGCTGATCCTCGGCATCGACCGCTTCATGAGCGAAGCCCGCGCCCTGACCAACTTCATCGGCAACGCGGTGGCCACGGTGGTGGTGTCCCGTTCCGAGAACGAGCTGGACATGGAGAAGATGACCCGCACCCTCAACGGCGGTGTGGTGGAAGAGACCGCGGCGGTGGCGCCTGCGATGCGTCCGGCGACTGCAAGCGCAAGCTGATCGCATTCACCGCGTCATTCTGCAAAACCGGCCCGGCGCAAGCCCGGCCGGTTTTTTCACATCTGAGCGTGACACAGTTGGTATTTGACGGGCGCGTATGCCCTTGGCGGTCTGGCCCGTTTAATGCGAGCCTTCAGACTGTGGAAAATTTAACAGTTTCTTGCCAGACTTCAACTCTGACATCGCCTCCAACCCACAACGGCATGATTCGCGACCTGAAGGCCGCCGCCCTCGAGGGGTTGCGCCACCTGCCCCTTTTTGTTGGTTTCATCGGTCTCTACTTCGTCCTCGACAAGGTGAGCTTCGGCCATCCCTTGTTCGGGCTGAACATCACGCCCTGGAACCCGGCGCCCGCCCTCGGGCTGGTATTGGTGATGCGTTTCGGCCGGGCTGCGTGGGCGCCCCTGGGCATCGCCGTGCTGCTCGCCGAGATCGGCGTTCATGGCCAGCTCACGTCGTTCTGGTTGCACCTCGCGCCGGGCCTGGTGCTGGCGACGGGCTACGCCCTGCTCGGCGAGGTGCTGGCCCGCCGGCTCCCCCGCGACGCGCTGCTGGACGATCGCCGCACGCTGGTCGCCTGGCTGATCCGGGTGGCCATCGGTTCGCTGCTCATCAGTCTTGCGTATCTGCTCTGCCTGCGCGCCTTCGGGCTGCTCGACCCCGCCGGCTGGTGGCCGGGGCTCAAGCATTTCTGGGTGGGCGACGGGGTAGGCATCGCGGTGATGATGCCGCTGCTGCTGTGGCTCACCAGCAAGCGCGGGCGCCGGCGCCTGCAGCGCACGGTGCTCAACCGCGAGAGCATCGGCTACGTGCTGCTGGGGGTGGGCACCCTGTGGCTGGCCTTTGGTGTGGGCGGGCACAGTGGCTTCAAGCTCTTCTACCTGCTGTTCCTGCCCATCGTGTGGGCGGCGGGCCGGCAAGGCATGGCTGGCGCCATCGTGTGCGCGGCGCTCCTGCAGATCGGGGTGATCGTGGCGATGCGGCTGCTCCATTACAACGCCGTCACGGTGGCCGAGCTGCAGATCCTCGCCATGGCGATGGCCGTGGTCGGCTTCTTTGTCGGGGCGGTGGTGAACGAACAGCGCCGCACCACCCAGGATCTGCGCCACAGCCTGCGCCTCGCGGCGGCGGGCGAGATGGCCGGCGCCCTGGCCCACGAACTTCACCAGCCCCTCACCGCCCTGAGCGCCTATGCCGGCGCCTGCGAGCAGCTGATCGAACGGGGCGAGACCGGCGAGCAGCTCCGGGCGGCAGTGCGCTGCGTGCAGCGTGAATCGGCCAAGACCGGCGACGTGGTGCGCCGGCTGCAGGATTTCTTCCGCACCGGCGATCCTCAGCCGGAGGTGATGGGCCTGGCGGCGCTGGTCGAGGCGGCCGTCGCGCCTTACCGGCTGCGCGCCGAGCAGGCTGGCATCCGCCTGCGGGTGGCGCCGATGCCCGAGGTGAGCCTGATGGTGGATCGCCTGCAGATGGAAGTGGTGCTGCGCAGCCTGCTCGCCAACGCCTTCGATTCGGTGGTCGACAGCCCGCGTCAGCCGCGACGGATCTGGATCGCCGCCTGGAAGGACGGTGACGAGCAGATCTGCCTGCGGGTCGAAGACTCCGGCTCCGGCCTCACCTCCGAGCGGGCCAACAACCTGTTCGACACGCTGGACAGTGCCAGCAGCGTGGGCCGCGGTTTCGGGCTCGCCATCAGCCGCGCCATCGTCGCCACCCACGGCGGCCGCCTGTGGGGCGAAGTGGCCAACCACGGCATCTTCAAGATCGAGCTGCCGGTGCTGCCTGGCGACAGCGGGCCGCCATCCACCAAGCCGGTGTTCAACGAGAGCGATATCTAGCTCTGGCGGGGCGGCCCGCGTTGAACCCGACCCGCGCCGGTCGCATACTGACCGGGTGTGCTTACGCGGAGGATGCAGTCATGGTTCAGCGCAGCCCCGGCCGGCGGCCGGAAGACGAAGACGTCGAGGACGACATCCCGCCCTTCGGTGGCCTGGTGCGCTACGAGCGCCATGTGCCGATCCATCAGGTTTCCTACTACCTGTGTGGCGAGATCCACGAGCCCCAGCACTACACCGAGCTGTTCTACACCCTGCGCACGGCGGCCCAGACCGATCTCATCTACCTGCACATCAACTCGCCCGGCGGCGATTTCAACACCGGCCTGCAGATCATCAACAACATGCTGGCCTCCGAGGCCCATGTGATCACGGTGCTGGAGGCGCGGGCCTATTCGATGGCGGCCTTCATCTTCCTGTCGGGCGACGAGCTGATCGTCCACGACAACTGCCAGCTGATGTTCCACACCTATTCGAGCAGCTTTGCCGGCAAGGGCAGTGAGCAGGCGGCCGAGGTGCATGCGCTGGGGAACTGGTTCGAGAAGGTGACGACGCGCATCTGCACGCCCTTCCTGAGCGCCACCGACATCGCCCACATCCTGCAGGGCAGCGATCTGTGGATGGATTCCGACGAGATCCGCCGCCGCCTGGGGCGCATCAAGGCCAACAAGCCCCGCGCCACGCCGCGCAAGCCGGCGGCGCGCAAGAAGGCCGATCCGGTGGATTAGGGGCGGGCCGGCAGATAGCGGCTCTGCACCAGTCCGTTGGCAAAGACGCGGGTGGTGTCGTGCTGGAGCATGACGCTTGTTGCCAGCGGCCCGAAGAGCGGGATGCCGGCGCCGAGGATCACCGGAATCCGGGTGAGCGTCAGGGCGTCGAGCAGGCCCGCCGCCAGAAAACCCTGCACCGTGCGCCCGCCATCCACATACAGGTGCTGCCGGCCGGCGGCGCCCAGGCGGGCGACGAGATCGGTCAGGGTGTCGGCCGAGACATGCACCTTTCCGTCGAGGGCGGGAGGCACCTCCAGCGGCCGGTGGGTGAGTACCTCCACCGGCGTGTCGCCGTAGGGCCAGGCGTCAAAACCGAGCACGGTCTCGAAGCTTTGGCGGCCCATCACCAGTCCATCCACCGATTCAAAGAACGCGGCGTAGCCGTAGTCCTCGTCCGGCGTGGGCGGCGGGATGTCGAGCCAGTCGAGCCCACCGTCGGGGCGGGCGATGAAGCCATCGAGGCTGATGGCCAGGAAGGCCGAGACCAGGGGCCTGCCCATGCGGGCGTTGCTCCTACGGCCGGGCCGGCAGCGCCGACACGATGTCGGCCGCCAGCGCATCCACCAGCCGCCCGTGGGCGGCGGCGAGGCCGTCCCAGCTGGCATCGGAAACGCTTTCGGTGGCCGCAAAGCGCCGACTCGCCACGTCGTGCCCGCCCTTGCGGAGCGTCCAGACGGCTTCCAGCGTGACCCGCTCGAAGCCGTCGGCGTCGAAGCGCAGCACGTCGATGGG
Organism: Zoogloea sp.; assembly: GCA_041917255.1. GTDB lineage: Bacteria > Pseudomonadota > Gammaproteobacteria > Burkholderiales > Rhodocyclaceae > Zoogloea. The sequence continues at coordinate 12,748 of JAYRYA010000034.1, read as the reverse complement.
CAGGGTCAGGTCCGGGTCGGCGATGCTCGCCTGGGGCCACGCCACGGCGCGCACGTAGGCGCTGCGGCGGGCCACCTCGACGGCCACCCGGCGGGCGATCTCGGTCTTCAGCGGCGCCGCCCAGCGGTGCTCGTCCGACACTTCGGCGCGGGCGCCGCCCTGATGGCGCACGATGTGCAGCCGGTCGATGGCGGCCGGGACACCGACCGGGCCGACGACCAGGCTGGCACTGCCGGCGGCCGGGACGGCAGCCGGCGCGGGTGGGAGCGGGCCGAGGGTGTAGTGACGGATCGGCGGCGTGCTGCCGCAGGCGGTGAGCCCGGCGCTCAGCAGGGCAATGGCGAGGAAGCGGTTCATCGTGGCAGTCATTCCTGGCGGGTGGCGCTGCAGGCGGCGATCCAGCGGGCGTCGGTGTCCATCTGGATGTCGCCCTGGGCCGAATGCATGTTCACGCGGGTGCTCATGCGCTCGGGGCCGTCGAGGTTGGTTTCGAAATCGGCGCTGCCCTTGGGCTGGTTGCAATTGAGCCGGCCGCGGACCTGGTCGCCGCGCTTGGTGATGCTGGTGAGGGTGCAGTTGCCGTCGGCGCGGCCGGCATAGACGCTGTCCTGGCGGGCTTGTTCGGGCGTGATGCAGCTGCGCACCGCGCCGTCGTTGCCCAGTTGCACGCCCTGGGCGGCGAGCTGCTGGCGCAGCTGGCGCTGGACGTCGGGCGGAAGGTTGGCGAGCTGCTGCCGGAGTTTCTCGGACAGATCGGGCGCGCCGCCGAGGCTGACCCGCGTGGAGCGGAATTCCCACAGGCCCGGGCGGATTTCCGTGGCCTGGGCACCGCCCGCGGCGAGCAGTAGCGCGATCAGCGCGAGGCGGGGGCGGATCATGGCTTTTCCTCCGGTTTGCCACGCAGGAGGGCTTCGGGGTGGCGGTCGAGGGTGTCGGCGAGATGGCGCAGAGCCTGGGCGGCGCGGGAGAGCTCCTGCAGGCTGGCGCGCATGTCCTGCTGCAGCGGGGCGTCGGTGGCGAGCAGCTTGCGGGCGTCGGCGACGGCGGTGCGCGTCTCGGCAATTGCACCGCGGGCTTCGACGACGGCCTCGCGCACGTCGCCGCTGGCGAGCCCGTCGACACGCTTGACCAGCCGCTCGGCCTCGTCGATGGCGCGGACGAGGCCGGCGATGGCCTTGCTGGTGTCGCGGCCGATGGCCTCGAGGGGCAGCTTGTCGATCCGCGCGACGATGCGCAGCAGGGTGGTCTGGAGCTCTTCGAGGCTGCCGCGCTGGGTGGGGAGCATCGGCGGATCGCGATCCCAGACCACCTTGACCGGATGCGCGGGGGAGAAGAAATCCAGCGCCACGTAGAGCTGGCCGGTGACCAGGTTGCCGTTGCGCAGCTGGCCGCGCAGGCCCTTGGTGACGAGCTGGTCGACGAAGGTGCGGAAATCCTTGTCCTGGTAGTCTTTTCCGAAGAAGGTGATCTTGCCGTCCTTGTGGCGGGTGCGCATGCGGCCGGGGAAGATCTTCACGTCCACCAGCAGCCCGAGATCGGCGGTGCGCGGGTGGAAGTCGGGGCTGATGGCGGTTACCTCGCCCACCTGGATGCCGCGGAAATCCACCGGCGCACCCACCGACAGGCCACGCACCGATTCGTCGAAGCGCAGCGTGTAGCGAAGCGCGACGCTGTCGGCCTGTTTGAGCGCCTCCGCCTGGTTGGCGTAAAGGGGAAAGGCGTGGTTGTCGGGGGCGAGTTCAGTGCTGCCACCCTCCGGTGTCTGGAAGGCCACGCCGCCGGCCAGGATGGCGCCCATGGATTCGGTGTTCACCTGGATGCCGTCAGCGCCGATCTTCACGTCCACCCCGCCGGCGTTCCAGAAGCGGCTGTTGGTGGTCACGAAGCGGTCGTAGGGGGCCTTGATGAAGATCTGCACGTCGAGCCGCTTGCCGGATTCGTCGAGCTTGAAGCCGGTGACCTGGCCGGCCTCGATGCGCCGGTAGTAGATCGGCGCGCCGGCGCTGAGGGAGCCGAGGGTCTCGGCCTGCAGCACGAAGAACTTGCCGGGTACGTCGAAGCTCACTGCCGGCGGGGTGTCGAGGCCCTTGAAGTGGCGCCGGTCTTCGGACGATTTGCCCACGTCGAGGCCCACGTACGCGCCAGAGAGCAAGGTGCCAAGGCCCGACACCGAGCTGCCCGAGACCTGGGCGCTGACCACCCAGAAGCGGCTGTCGTCCACCAGCAGGCGGGCGGCCTCGCGGGCCAGTCGGGCGGTGGCGACCACGCCGGCACCGTCTTCGGCAAGGGACACCCCGGTGATCTGGCCGACATCCACGTCCTTGTACTTGATGCGCGTCTTGCCCGGTTCAAGGCCGGCGCCGGTCTTGAAGGTGATGGTGATCAGCGGGCCCTGTTCGTAGTAGCTGCGGGCGGCCAGGAACAGCCCGATCGCGAGCGCCACCAGCGGGATGATCCACACCAGTGGGATACGGAATCGACGCGGTGTTTCGACGGTGGCCTGGGGGAGGGCTGTGGGATCAGTCATGGCGGTGGTCGTCGGAAGGGGCGGGCCCGGCGATCGGGTCCCAGATCAGGCGGGGGTCGAAGCGCATCGCGGCGAACATGGTCAGCACCACTACCGCGCCAAAGGCGACGGCCGCCGGCCCGGCCTGGATGGTGGCGAGCCCCTGGAACTGAACGAGGGCGACGAGCAGGGTGATGACGTAGATGTCGAGCATCGACCAGCGGCCGACGAACTCCACCATCCGGTACAGCCGGGTGCGCTGGATCAGGCGCAGGCGCGAGCGGCGCTGCACGCTGGCGGCGAGATAGATCAGGGCCATGATCTTGAGCAGCGGCACCATCACGCTGGCGAAGAACACCACCGCCGCCAATGGCCACGAGCCGGACTGCCAGAGAAAGATGACCCCGCTCATGATGGTGTCTTCCTGGCTGCCGAGCAGCGAGGCGGTGGTCATCATCGGCAGCAGGTTGGCCGGCACGTACAGGATCGCTGCGGCGAGGGTGAGCGCCCAGGTGGCGGCAAGGCTGGCGGGCTTCCTCATGTGAAGTGGGGCGCGGCAGCGCGGACAGCGCACCAGCCCGTGGCCGGTGCCGGCGCGGGACAGCTGGCCGCACACGTGGCAGTTGAGGAGGCCCGCCTCGCGGGCGGTCAGGTGGGGCGTCACCGGGCGGGTTCCACGTCCGGCATCTGCCATATCAGCCGGGTGTCGAAGGCCCTGGCGGCGAAGGTGAGCACGACGATCAGTGCCGCCATCGCCCAGAAGGCGGTGCCGAGGATCACCGTGGCCAGGTGCGACAGCTTGACCAGCGACACCAGCATGCCGAGCAGGAAGACCTCGACCATTCCCCACGGCTGGACCGAGCGCACCAGCCGGAAGAAGGGCGCGAGCTGCGGCGACACCTGCCCGAGGCGCAGGGGCACCAGCACGATCAGGAACATCGCCAGTTCAAGCAGCGGGAACAGCAGGGTGGTGACGCCGACCAGCGCCGCTACCGGAGCCATGCCGTCCTGCCACAGGATGCGCAGCGCGCCGGCGAGGGTGACCTCCACCTGGCGGCCCTGCATCTCGAGGCCCACCAGCGGGTAGACGTTGGCCAGCACGTAGAGCACCGCGGCGGTGCAGGTGAGGGCCAGGGTGCGGTCGAGGCTGTCCGGCGGGTTGCGCGCCAGGAAGGCCCCGCAGCGGGCGCAGCGGGCCGTCTCGCCCGGCGCGAGGGTGGGCTCGGTCTGCAGCAGATCGCATTCGTGGCAGGCGATCGGCGCGGCGGGAATCGACAGGTGGGCGTCGGGCGCAGGCATGGCGGGGGCAGGGCCGGACAGAAATGACGACCAATTGTGCGGCGCGCCAACCCGCCGCGCAAGAGTCTGGCAGAAAAACGGAAAGGGCCGGCACGGCCGACCCTGTCACGTCGCCCGGGGCCGAACGCCTTCCGGGCAGATCAGTTTTGGGACGCCCCCGCCGGGCCAGTGAGGGCCGGTCCGGTCAGGCTGGGCCCGGGAGGCAAGCCGGAGGCGTCTGAGGGTGCCGGCACCCGCTGGGCGGGGAGGGGTTCGTCGCGACGCGGCGCGACGGCGTCCGCCGGTGGCGAGGGCGGGCCGCCCTCAGCGTCGTTCTGATTATCGGCGGTGACAGGCAGTTCGCCGCCGCCGGCTGGAGACAGGCGAACTACGATTGGCGCATTGCTGCCTCGCCAGCGCAGAACGGCCCGGTCTGGCAGTACCCGCTCGACGCGGATGTCCTCGCCGAAGGACGTGCCCTCGGGTACCAGCACCGGCCGCTTGCCGGCTTCGGCGAGCATGGCCACCGCTGGCGCAGAGCCGCTGCCGGCAATCACGCCCTGCAGGGTCAGGTTGGGCATTGTCGGCACGGCGCCGGGCAGTTGGGGTAGCGAAGCCGTGCCCGGCGGCGGGTAGGGTGATGCCACCGGCAGCAGCCCTGCGTCCTCCGCCGCCCACAGGCCCAGCACCGCCGCCAGCCCGACAAACACGACGATGCGCTGGATGTGGTCATAGTCGAGCCACTTCATTCCGATCTCTCCATCCGGGCAACGCATGCCTGCGCCCGCTTCCTGACGGACCCATCGAGACACGCTCAGCCGCATGAGTTGTTTTTGCATGGCCGTACCGTATCACCGGGTCCAGCGTATTCTTCTGCCATGTGACGTGTTTTTACTGTTTTTACGTGATTTAGAGTTTCACGGCCTGTGAATGTGGTGCCTGTCACACCCGCCCCGGAAAGTTGGCTCGAAAATGAACGGGTGCCCATCTACTGCATTGCATGCGGAGCCCTGCCATGTCCTCCAAGCCCTTTCTGACTGTCCGCGTGACCGCCGCGATTCTGTTGATCCTGCTGGCGGTACCCAACGGGCTGTGGGCCGCCGACGATCATTCCCATCACCAGCACAGCCTGCATGCGGTCTCGTCGGTGAGCCGCAGCGAGGCCGCTTACGCCATGCCGGCGGTCAGCCTGCGCAACCAGGATGGCGTGAGCGCCGCCTTTCCGGCGCTGGTCGATGATGGCCGGCCGGTGCTGCTCAACTTCATCTACACCAGCTGCACGGCGATCTGCCCGCCGATGACGCGGATCTTTGCCGAAGTGCGCGAAGCCCTCGGCGCTGACCGCGCCCGGGTGCGCATGGTGTCGGTGTCCATCGACCCGGAGCAGGACACCCCGGCCCGCCTGAAGGCCTACGCCCGCCAGTACGGCGCCGGGGTGGGTACCGACTGGCTGTTCCTCACCGGCAGCGACGCCGCCAGCAGCGCGGTGCAGAAGGCCTTCAACGCTTACCGGCCCGACAAGATGGGCCACACCCCGGTGAGCTTCCTGCGCCGCGGGCCGGGCCAGCCGTGGGTGCGCCTCGACGGCATGGCCCAGGCGGAGCGTATCCTGGCCGAACTCCGTCCAATGCTCGCCAGGTGAGGTCCGTCGTGTTGCGGGGGGGGCTCGTCGCGCTGGCCGTGGCGACGTCCGGTACCGCGCTGGCCGACGCCACCCTCGTCGCCGAGGGCCGTCGGCTGTATCTCGAAGGCCAGCGTGCCGACGGCTCGCCCATCGAAGGCCGGCGCACTGGCGGGCCGTTGCTTTCCGGGCGCGATCTGGCCTGCGTGCAGTGCCACCGCCCCAGCGGGATGGGCACGGTGGAGGGCGTGACCCTGGTGCCGCCGCTGGCCGGCGACATCCTGTTCGCCCCGGGCCGCCCGCCCGCCGGCCACCAGCCCCGCCGGGCGCCGGGCATGGCGCTGGAGGATCACGCCTTCCGCACCCGGCCTGCCTACGACATGGGCAGTTTCGCCCGGGCGATGCGCGACGGCGTGGGTGCTGGCGGCGCGACCTTCGATTTGCCGATGCCGCGCTACCGGCTCACCGATCGGGAGATCGCCGCGCTGGCCGCCTACCTGCGCCAGCTGGGCGCAACGCCGCCGCCGGGCCTGGACGCAGGCGTGGTGCACCTCGCCACCGTCGTCGCCCCGGACGTGCCCGAGCGCCAGCAGCAGGCCATGCTCGACGTGCTGGAGCGCTGCATTGCCAGCCACAGCCCGGCCGAGGGCAGCGGCCGGCGTGCCTGGAAGCTTCGCGAATGGCGCCTTACCGGCCCGGCCAGCGGCTGGCGTCGGCAGCTCGCCGAGCACCAGCGCCGCACGCCGGCCTTTGCGATGGTCGGCGGGATCGGCCGCGACTGGGCGCCGGTGCATGATTTCTGCGAGGCGGAGGGCATGCCCTGCCTCTTCCCCAACACTGACGCGCCAGGCGCTGTGCCAGCGTCGTCGATCTACCTGTGGCCGGGTGTGACGCTGGAAGGCCGCCTCGCTGCCCGCCATCTGCTCGACCGGCCGGCGCCGCCCAGGCGGCTGGTGCAGGTGTTCGCGTCGGGCGACATCGGGCGCCACGCCGCCAACGCGGCCTTCGACGCCTTTGCCGCCGAGCGCCGGGGAGGGCGTCGCCTCGACGTGGCGCCGGGCGCAAGCTTGCCGCCGCTGACCAAGGACGACGCGCTGCTGCTGTGGCTGACCCCGGCCCAGCTCAAGGCCTTCGCCGGGCATCCGCCGAAGCTGCCGGCGGGTGTGCCGGTGCTGGTGTCGGCGACCCTGGGCGAGCTGGACAAGGCGTCCGACCCCGGCGCGATTCGTACCATTTCCAGCAACAATCTGCGGGTGATTTATCCGTTTGATGAGCCGAATCAGCGCCTCGCGCGGATGGTCTTCAACCTGGGCGGCTGGATGAGCGGCCAGGGCCTGGCCCTCGCCCGGGAAACCGAGCGGACCCAGGGCAACACCTGGTCGGCCTGCCTCGTCACCGCCCGGGCGCTGTACACCCTGCCCAACCCGGCGTCGCGGGCGGCGCTGATCGAGCGGGTGGAGGACGCCTACGCCGGTGCGGTGAGCACCGCCTTCCCGCGATTCACCCTGGGCCCGGGCCAGCACTACGGCTCGAAGGGCGGCTACCTGATGAAGGTGGGCGCCGACGGCAAGCTGGCGCCGGACGGCGACTGGATGGTGCCCTGAGCGTCAGCCCGCGACGAAATCCAGCACGTCGCGCACGAAGCGCTCTCGCTCCCACAGGTGCGGGGCGTGGTCCACGTCCGGGTAGATGTGCAGGCGTGCGTCGGGGATGTGGTCGCGCACGTAGTGGGCGGTGGCGGTCGAGTAGAAGTTGCTCGCGCCGCCATACACCAGCAGCGCAGGCACGCCGATGGTGGGTAACACGTCCCGGAAGTCGGCGGCGGTGAGGGTCTTCCAGCAGTCGATCAGCGCTCGGGCGTCGAAGCTCGCCAGGCGCTGACGGGCCGACTGGATGCCTGGGCCGTTCTCTTCATACAGCTGGCGGGCCCGGTCGTTGTGGCCGTAGGCGACGAGGCGCAGCACGGCCTCGGCGAAGTCGGCCTCCAGGTCGTCGATGAAGCGTGCGTTGCGCGCCGCGTCGAAATCCCCGTAGACCCCGTTGGGCCAGCCGGCGTCGGTGACGAGGCGCGGTGACTGGTCGATGAAGATCAGCTTCGCCAGCCGGCTGTCGCCGAAATCCCGCAGGTATTGCCACAGGGTGAGCGCGCCCATCGAATGCCCGGCGACGACCACCCGATCGAGCTGGTGGTGGTCGAGCAGGTTCTGCAGATCCCGCGCCATGCGGGTGACGGAGGGTGGGCTGGCGGTTTCCAGGTGATGGCCGCCGTGGCCGCGGGCGTCCCAGCGGAACACCCGGTGGGCGGGCTCGAAGGCGGCGAGGAAGGGGTTCCAGTCCCGGTGGGATGAGGTCCAGCCGTGGAGCAGCACCATCGGCGGGCCTTCGCCCGAAATCTTCACGTGGATCTTTTCGCCGTCGTCGGCCAGGAAGTGGGTCATTGCGCTGCCTCTCTTTGCATGGGGGCGACGGGCCGGACTGCCACGAAAAAAAGCCGCCCGGCCCGAGGGGGCGGACGGCGACGGGCGGCAGACCGGGCGCGGCGTCGGTGGGCAGATTCTGCCCGATTTTTGCCGATGCTTCCGCGCCGTGCCGGGGGCGTGCGATCCCCGGCAGGCCGCTGCAATCAGGCGACGACGAAGCGCCGCATCATCTCGTGGTCTTCGTGGGACAGGATGTGACAGTGCCACACGTACTCGCCCGGCCGGGTGAAGCTGGCGACGATGCGCGTCACCTGGCCCGGGTAAGCCAGCACGGTGTCCTTGCGGCCCTGCTCGTTGGGCAGCGCGGCCACGCGGGCGCCGCTGGTGGCGATCCGGGTGAGATAGCCGCCGGTGGCACCGAAGCCCATCGGTTTGGGCACCAGGGTGCCGGTGAAGCCCTGCCGGTCGAGGATGCGGAAGTGGGTGAGGTGCAGGTGGATCGGGTGGGCATCCACGGTGGTGTTGTAGATCTCCCAGATCTCGGTGCTGCCCACCGCGATGTTCTCGGTGACCGGGTCGGTGTACAGGAAGGTGCCGAAGCCGGTGCCAGCCGGGTTGCCGGCGGCCGGATTGACCGTGCCGAGCATGGTCTGCAGGCGGCCGTAGGCGTCGGTGCCTTCAAAGAGCATCAGCTTGCGCACCTTGACGCCGGTGGTGACCGGCGCGGGCAGCGGGCCGTGTACCGGGCGCAGGTTGGACGGGATGGTTGCGCCGGTGAGCAGTGACAGGCTCCATCCGAAGAAGCCCAGCGGTTTGGTGACGCTGAAGGCCATCACCCGGTCGGTGGTGCCGGCCACGGGCGGCAGGCCGTTGGGAAAAGGCGTGTTGGCGCTGTTCTTGACGATGACCTTGCCGTGCCACCACCAGATGACCCGCGAGAAATCCACCAGCACGTCGGCCCGCTCGCCGGGGGCGAGGGTGAGGCTGGTGAGCGCCACCGGGGTGTTCATCAGGCCCAGGTCGGTGCCGATCTGCCAGAAGGTGAGCCGGGTATTGGCAAAGTTCTCGAGCACGAAGCTGAGGGTGAACACGCGGGAATCGGAGCCGTTGAGCAGGCGCAGGCGGTACAGGCGCGGCTCGCAGTCGAAACGCGGCCAGGGCACGCCGTTGGCCACCACCACGTCGCCGAAGAACTCCGGCAGGTGGGTCGGGTTGGGTGCCGAGGGGTTGGCGGGGTCGGTGGCCGGGTATTTGAGCGCGCCGGTGTTCTTGAACTGGCGGTCCTGGATGCAGATCGGCAGCTCGTAGGGGTAGGCCGGCAGCTGGCCGCACTGGACGAGGTAGTCCTCGTTCCTGTCACGGATGAAGTAGTTGCCGGCGAGGCCCATGTACACATTGAGGCGGGTCACGCCCAGCGCGTGGTCGTGGTACCACAGGTGGCCGGCTTCCTGGCTGTTGTCGAAGGTGTAGCTGGCGCTGAACAGGCGGCCCCGGTAGTCGGGCATGCCGTTCTGGTTTACGTCGGGGGCGGCCCAGGCGTCCGGCAGGCCGTCGGACAGCGTGCCCTGGTCGCCGCCGTGGCGGTGGGCGACCAGCGGGACCGGGGCGCGTCCGCCCAGGTTGCCCGGGTTGGCCCAGTCGATGGTGGTGTCCACCGGCAGGCGATGGGGCAGCGGGCCTGCGCTGTTCATCAGCTCGTTCACGTAGCGCACGGTGACGGGCACGTTCCGGCGCAGGTTGAAGGTGCGGCCGGGGTAGCTCGGTGCCTGGGTGGTGGAGCCGTAGCCCCACAGGGTCGTCTTGACCGCCTTGCCGGTGGACGGATTGATGAGGCCCAGGTTGGCCTGGAACTCCTGGATCTTCAGGGTGTAGCGGGTGCCGCCGGCCACGTCCGGCGCAAACTGGTTGGCCGGGTCGAGCGGGTTGGGCATGAGCGCGCTGAATTGCTTGCTGCGCAGGGACGACAGCAGCGTCGCCGTGGTCTGGGCAAAGCCGAACGGCGAGAAGAGCGATGCAAGCAGGCCCGCTCCGCCAGCCTTGAGGAATGTGCGTCGATGTTCCATGGTGAAATCCCCTTGAGTTTTGCAGGCCCGTCGGCCTGGACTCCTGGCCGGCTTCGGCGGGCGTCAGGGTAATTCCCTGAAATTCGAGTATCTCGCCAAATTTGGTCTTAAGATGTCAAAAACATCATTTTTGAATCGCTCTGTAATACTTGCTTACAAACTCAGGTGCTTTTGCGCTTTCGGGCGGTTGAAAGCCGCGTCGTTCATTGCGAACGGGAGCTTGCAGAGGATGAAATGACGGTTGCAGAGGAGGCTGTTCGGCCCGGACCCGAGACGTCCATGAAGGCGGCGTGTCGGCGCCGCGGCGCCGTTCGATCGCTGCTAGCGATTGAACCAGCGCAGCACGGTGCCCCAGTCGTGAAGATCGAGGCGGGTGACATCGCCACAGCCGAAGTCGAGGCCCAGCCAGCGCTCGGGAGGCAGGCCGAGCAGTTCGCCGGCCAGAGCCCTAAGTGGCCCGCCGTGGGCCACGACCACCGCCGCGGCGGGCCCGGCGGCGCGCAGGTCGGCGAGAAAATCCAGCGCCCGCCCGGCCATCTGGCGAGGCGATTCGCCGCCGGGCGGGGCGAAATCCAGGGGTTCGGCCACCCACGCATCGAGGGCCGCCTGGCCGATGTCGTCGTAGCTGCGCCCTTCCCATTCACCGAAATGGATTTCCTTCAGGCGCGGGTCGAGGCGTGGTGTGCCGAGGGCTTCGGCGAGCAGCCGGGCGCGGGCCAGGGGGCTGGCGAAGAGGGCGTATGTCCGTACCGGTTTAAAACTGACCAGGTGTACCGGTTGAATTTTGACCAGGGACGATAGCCGCGCGTCATTCGCGCGGCTGTGGATAAGTCTAGCGATTTTTCTCTTCCTGGATACCTCCTTCTGCACGGGGGCGAGGTGCGTGTTGCCCGTGCGCCCTCCGCGTAGGGCGGAGCCCGGAGCGGAGGGCGCACGGGACGCCGTCAGAAGGGCTCTGCCTCCTCGACCGCGCCCGGTGCCCGGCGTGCCTTCTCCCGGGTCTTGATCTTTGATCTCGCCACCGCGCTGCTGTGCTGAAAGCGCCACGAGTCGTTGCCGGTCTCGATGATGTGGCAGTGGTGCGTAAGCCGGTCCAGCAGCGCCGTGGTCATCTTCGCGTCCCCAAACACGCTGGCCCATTCCCCGAAGGTCAGGTTGGTGGTGATCAGCACACTGGTTTGCTCATAAAGTTTCGAGAGCAGGTGGAACAGCAGGGCCCCGCCGGCCTGACTGAAGGGGAGATAACCGAGTTCGTCGAGGATCACCAGATCCACATTTCGCAGCGACTGGGCGATCCGCCCGGACTTGCCGGCAGCCTTCTCCTGCTCCAGCGCATTGACCAGATCCACCGTCGAGAAGAAGCGCACCCGCCGTTCGTGCCGGGTGATGCCCGAGACCCCCAGGGCCGTGGCCAGATGCGTCTTGCCGGTGCCCGGCCCACCAATGAGCACCACGTTATGGGCCTTCTCGGTAAAGCTCAGGGTGGCCAACTCGTTGATCAGGCGCCGATCCACGCAGGATTGATCGAAGTCGAAACCGGCCAGGTCCCGGTGGGTGGGGAAGCGCGCTGCCGTCATCTGGTAGCGGATCGAGCGCATGACCCGATCTGTGCCTTCGGCATCGAGCAGATGCTCGATCAGCCACAGCGCACCCTCCACCCTGGCCTGTCCGCCCGCCTCCGTCAGCTCGCTCCAGGCCCCCGCCATGCCGTACAGACGCAGTGCTTTGAGTTCCGCGGCGATCTCACGCATGGTCAATCTCCGCGCTGCGTAAGCGGTCGTAGCGGCCCGTGTCGGCGATCGGCGCCGCCTTCACCGCCAGGTGCGTCTGCACTGCCTCCGGAAGCGCATCCTGCTTGAGGCGGCCGATCACGTTGAGGACATGTTCGACGCTCACCACCCCGGATTCGAGCACCCGTTCGACGGCCACGAGAACGGCTTCCAGCCCGGCTTTGGGCACCACCGCAAGCATCTGGCTCATCACCCGGTCGCCACCGTCGCGTTTGAGGAGCAGGCGCTGCAGGCGGATCAGGGACTCGGGCATCCCGGCAAAGGGTGCGCCGTTCCTCAACGCCCCTGGTTTGCGCTCCACCAAGGACAGGTAGTGGCGCCAGTCGTAGCAGGTCTGGCCGCGCTCGAAGCGGCGCGGATGGCTCGCCACCACCGCGTCGTCAAAGACGATCTCGATCCGCTCGGGGTACAGCCGTTTGCTGATCAGCCTGCCGGCCAGCTCGCAGGGCACCGAGTAGTGGTTGCGGGCCACGCTCACCAGGCAGGTGCTGGAGACGCGCCCCGGCTCTTCCACGTAGCCGTCGGTAAGCCCCCGGCCAACCCATCTTCCCCGGGCTGCTTAGCTCGCTAACCATAGTGTCCACTACGCACTAGAAGTGGACACTTTCATGACCGTCATCCCGCCGCGCCGAAGCCGTCGCACCCACACCGAAGCATTCAAACAGTCCCTGATCGAAGCCTGCGGCGAGCCCGGCGCCTCGGTCGCCGGGGTGGCCCTCGCCAACGGGATCAACGCCAACCAGCTGCGGCGCTGGATGCGCGAGCGGGGCATCGAACCGCCCGAGTTATCCTGTCTGCCCTTACGGGTGGCGGCCGCCGAGCCGATGGGCGGCTTTGTTCCGGTGCAGCTTTCCTCAAGCGTTGATGCCCCCATCCGGCTGGAACTGCGCAAGGGCACCGCGACTGTCACGGTGGACTGGCCGGCATCCTCGGCGGCGGCCTGGTAAGCCCCCGGCTAACCCATCTTGACCGAGGACCTTAAGGCATCGCTGCGTCAGCCGGCTTCCACCGATGCGGCAGCAACTCCCCGATCCGGCTCTGAGGCTGAGTCTGTATTGACCCACCAAATC
>JAYRYA010000033.1:0-46452 GCA_041917255.1 Zoogloea sp. | reverse complement strand
CACGCGCCGGGTGGCCTTGGGTTTTTGCCACGGCCCGTGGGGGCGCCGCAGACTGGATGATCGTCTGGTCAAAGGCGGAGTCTCCTGCTTTTGAGCTGGGGCAAGGCGGAAGCCAATGTTGTTGTTGCGATTGCCTGGCTCGTTCCTGTTGCGGTTGGCAGCGCGGCAGTGCTGGCCGTTGTTGTTCCACGACCCGCCGCGCAGCACGCGGTTGACGCCCATGACGATCACCCGCATCCATCGTCGTACAGGCAGGGGTGGCGGCGCAAGTCTTCCCGGCGCCACGCGGCGGCATCGGCGGGCAATGTGGGTGCCAGCACCGCGGCGTAGCCCTGCTGGAGCCGCAGGGCGTCGATCTGCCCGCCGGCCCAGGCCGCCTCCCACCCCGCCCGCAGGGCGCGGTAGCGGCGCTGCTTGCGCCGGGTGAGGCGCAAGGTGCCCGGCAGGATGCGGTAGCCACAGAAGGTGATGCCCAACCCGCTGCGCTGGACACGCACATCCGGCTTGAGGGCCAGCCCTCGCTCGGTGGCCAGCCAGGCAGTCAGATCGTCACGCACGGCCCGCACCGCGGCGCGGCTGTCGCCCCACCACACGATGTCGTCCATGTAACGCACGCAGGCCCGCACGGCGGAGTTGGCGAGCAGTCGGCGGTCGGCGCCATCCAGATAGAAATTGGCAAAGTGCTGGGAGGTGAGCGCACCAATCGGCAGCCCGCAGCCAGGGCTGGCGGCGTAGGCGTCGATGATCCGGCCGAGCAGCGCGAGAAACCCCGCCCCCTTGAAACGCCGCGCCAGTAGCGCCTTGAGCACGTCGTGGCGGATCGACGGAAAGTACGCCGCCACATCCACCTGCCCGAACCACGGGTAGCGGCGCACGCAGGCCTGCACCCGCCGCACCGCCGCGTGGCTGCCGCGCCCGGGCCGGCAGGCAAAACTGCTGTCGGCAAGGCTGCGCTCGAACACGGTTTCGACGCTGTTGAGGATGGCGTGGTGCAGCACCCGATCTTCAAAGCAGGCGGCATGGATGCGCCGGAGCTTGGGGTCGTTGATGAGGAATTCCCGAAACGCCCCCTTGGGCACCGTGCCGGCCAGGATGCCCGCCGACAGGCGGCCCAGGCTGCCGTCCAGATCGGCGAGAAAGGCCTGCACCTCGGGCCGGGTGCGCTTGCCCCGCGCGGCCTTCCAGGTGGCGAGCACGAGGTTGTCGCGGGCGGCGATCTCGTCAAGGCTGACCGGGGTGCGCTTCATGATCCGCCGCAGCAGGCCGCCCCGCCCCCGGCAACAGCCGGGTCAGGGCGGCGAGGAATACCTCGCCAAACTTGTCCACCCGCGCCTCGCCCACGCCTTCGATGCCGCCCAGCGCCTGGGCCGTCGCCACCCGGCGCTGCACCATCGCGGCCAGTTGCTCGTTGGTGAAGATCGCGTAGGCCGGCACGCCCTCGCGGTCCGCCAGCTGTTTGCGCAGGCGCCGCAGCTCGGAATACACCGCGAAGTCGGCCTCGCCCAGCACCTCGCGGTAGTCCACCCGATCCCGCTTGCCCTGGGCCGGGAAGGCTGCGGCCGAACCCTCCACCCAGGTCACGCACACCGCCCAGAAGCTGTCGATGCCCCGGTCCACGAAATGCCGATCCGAGGCCACGATGCGGTGCTGGGCGCAGAAGGCGTTGAGGGCGTCTTGGGCAGCGTCGGGGTCGAAGGCGGGGATGGTGAAGAAGCGGAATCTCATGGCTTTTTGCCTCCCTTCCTGCTGCGAGGTTTGGCGCCCCGCCCGCCGGCGGCGCTGCCCGCAGCCTGGCCGGCGCGCTCCGCTTGCGCCAGCCCGTCCGCGCGCCGCGCCGCCTCCTGCCCTGCCGGGCCTGGCCTTTGACCTGGGGCAAGGCGGAAGCCAATGTCGCTGATGCGACCGCCAGGCCCGAACCTGAAGCGGGTGGCAGCGCGGCAGTGCTGGCCGCCGCTGATCCACGACCCGCCGCGCAGCACGCGGGAGACGCCCTCCGGCGGGCCGGACGGGTCGATCTGCGGGCCTTCGGGATAGTCGCCGTACCAGTCGGCGCACCATTCCCACACGTTGCCGTGCATCTCGTACAGCCCCCACAGGTTGGGCGGGAGGGATTGGACCGGGACGGTGCGCTCCCGGACCTGGCCCTTCTTGCCGTCGGCGTAGGGGAACTCGCCGTTGTAGTTAACCTGCGCCGGGGTGATGTTGTCGCCGAAGGATAAGGGCGTGGCCGTCCCCGCCCGGCAGGCATTCTCCCACTGGGCCTCGGTGGGCAGGCCGGCGCCCAGGCCGGGCACCCGTTCGTTGAGGCGAGCGAGGAAGACCTGAATGTCGTCCCAGCTCACCTGCTCCACCGGGTTGGCCGGGTCGTCCTTGAATTCGCTCGGGTTGTCGCCCATCACCGCCTGCCACAGGGCCTGGGTGCACGCGGTATCCGCCAGCCAGTAGCCCCTTGTGAGGGTGACTTCGTGCTGGGTTTCGTCGTCGGATCGATCGACCTCACCCTCCAGCGAGCCCATCTGGAAGGTGCCGGGGGCGATCCAGCGGCAGCGCTGGGTGACAGTGGAGGATGGGCCTTTCACGTCGAACTCGGCCCAGAAACCGAGTGCGTCCGAACCATGGCGTGCGGCCCACGTTGGAATGGCGACGCCCAGCGTGGCCAGACCTGTATCCAAGATATCCTCGCGATCCCACCACGCTCCTTGGGGGAGCGTCCAGGCTGGCGACATTTCTCCGAAGACGACCGCAGCGCTAATCGTAAGCATGCCGGGAGCGGACACCGCATCACTTGGCTGTGCGCTGGTCGGTTTGCCCATCGCAAACTCAGTCTGCGCAAAGCTGCTGCTACGCCGCTCGCGCAAGCTCACCGTCTGCGGATGAATCCACCACAGCTCGCGCCCATCGCGGCAGATGGACTTGAAATGCCCGTCTGCAAACCCCAACGAGCGCGCCCACGCCGGCCGCTCAAACGGCTCAATCACCACTTCCCGACGTCGCGTGACGATCCGGTAAGCCTGCCCACCCGCCAGATGCAGCACCCGCCCCGGCACCAACAACAGGCGAGCATCCACATCACGCGCATCAACCGGCGCGATGGTCACTGGCAGTTCATCCTCCAGGTTGCGGATGAGCGCCGCAGGCACCGCTGACGAGGACGACGCCTCCGTCAGCTCCAGCCGCAGACCCATGCCAGTCCCGCCGTTTCGGGTGGCTTCAGTTGCGGCAACGAGATGAAGCGGACCGGACGAAACACGATCGGGTTGAATCAGCCAATCCAGTTGATCGAGGCGCAAACCTTCGGGCAAGCCGACACGCCCGTCGCGGATGCCCTCAGCCCTGGCCAGCGCCCAGGCGGTCTGCAACGCGTCGTCGCCTCGCCCGATGGCACCGGGCGCCCGCACGCTGAGACCACCGATGAAGCCGCCAAGCGCTGCCGAAAGCGTCTGCTGCGCATCGCCCGGTGGCCGCGCATGAAGGCTGCGGGCGAGGTCCTCAAGCAGTGCGTCTGCCGCGAGGGCATGCGCACGCATCGCGGGATCATCGTCACCAAGCCCACTGCGTGTCACCTCGCTGGTGAAGATGGCGTGGACGAGGGGCGACCCGTTGGCGAGTTCGGCAAAGTGACAATCAACGAGCCGGGCGACGATTTGCGGGTGACGGGCACGAAGCTGCCGGAGCACTGCCAGCGCCGGTTCTACGGCGTCTGCCATCAGCGCACAGCCGGCAGACAACGCGCAGACGCCGCTGTCCTGCCACAACTCAGCTTCGCTGCCGATGTCGACGGTGATGTCGTCGCCAGGCATGTCCTGGAGGGTGAGGCGCAGTTGACGCACCAAGCGCCACGACACACTGCTGTTACCGAACAGCGCCGCTCGAAGCCGCTCCAGCCCCTTCTGGCTACGGGCAGGGATCTGAAGGTCGCCGTGGTCGTGGCGCGCGGCGGCGCCCAGGAGGCTCAGGCCGCCGCCCTCGCCCAGCAGCGCCACGTCGAATACGTCCCGCAGCACGTCCGGCAGCAGGCGCAGCGGGACAGGTGCCAGCAGCAGCGGACGAACCCCCGCCGCCCCGAGCTTGCGGGCCAGCGTAGCCCAGCGTCGGTGCAAACCCGTACCTGGGCGGTAGCAACCCGCATCACCGAGCACGACGACCGGGCTGCCATCCAGCCGCAGGCTGACGGCCAATCCCGCGGCCTGAACCCATTCGCCAGGCTCGCCGGTCCGCGTCTTCAGCACTTCAATCCGTCTGTCGAGCACGCGCCGAAGCTGTGCCAGCAGGGCAAAAAGATCGTCATGGAACGGGGTGAGTACGCCGCTGACGTCGATCACCACCTGCACACAACCTGGCCACTTGCGCCGGACAAGGCGTGGCAGCGGCTGCACGCTGCACCCGCTGGCGACCCGATCAACCGCACGGGGCAGGTCCGGTGCCAACCCCGCCTGATAAGGACGCAGGTGCGCGGCGACGAAGCTGATCAGACGCTCCGCATCGACGAGCGGGCGAACGGGCAGCCGTTCACGGCAATGGGATGACGACACATAGCGCCGCACGTCAAAACTGGCCGCCTCGTTGGTAAGCCATGCTGGGGCCTGCCGTAGCCGGGGCTCGGACTGAATTGGGAGGTCTTTGGCGATGCGCCAGTGGATAAGTCCAAAGCCGGTTGCGGGCGCTTGCTCGGGCAACGGCACATCGGCGTTGACGATGTGCGCAGGATCTGGGACATCGGGGGAAATTCCCGTGCCGCTGAGCTTGCCCTCGGCTTCTGGCGCGGGCCCGAAACCGGCGGCCCGACATGCTACTGCGTGTTCCGATGCCGGCAGCGCTTCAAGAATCCGGAGGATGTCAGCAGCGAAAACGCGGGGCTTGTTCATGTTCAGCGATGCCGGGCGCCACCCTTGTGAAGGGCCAGCTGCTTGAGTTGTTCCAGCCGCACCCCATGCTCGGCGCTGGGGGTCGTGGCGAGCACCTTGATCATGTCGAGGAATTCCGAAGTGCCTGGCAGGTACTGCCCCGTATTGGCCAGGCTGTCACGGGCATCCGCCACATACGCCGCGGCCTCGCGCATCCGGTCTTCAGAACACTTGCCTGGCCACTGGAGGGCAGTCTGATGGCGGGAGCCGACCCGAACTAGCCAGTTGACCAGCGCCTCCCGTTCGCTGGGCGGTTCAAGCCGATGAACCAGGCAACGTCGCAAGAAGGCATGGGGCAGTTCCCGCTCTTCATTGGTGGTGATGATGACCAGCGGCCGGGTCGCCTCCGAACAACCGATTTCGGTGCCGCCGTAGGGTTCGCGAAAACCCAGGTTGGCAAGCACTTCGAGCAGGGCGTTGGGGAGGTCGGGGTCGGCCTTGTCGATCTCGTCGATCAACAGCACGACCCGGCCGGTTTCGGGCTTCCAGCCCCTCGGCGGCGTTCCCGGCCCGGTAAGCGACCGCCCACGATCATGCTTTATCTCCTCCAGCCGGCCCTGGGCGCTTTGCCAGGCGTAGGCCCACCACAGCGGTCCGGGCAGCAGGTACGCGCGCTCCTCGTGCAGGGCCTGATCGGTCTTGACCACTTGCGCGTCAGCGAGGCGCGCCACCGCGTCGAACCGCCACTTGAGATCGTTGGGCTCAGTGCGCCCGTCGATCACCACAGACACGAAGGGTCGCTTGGCCGCCGCTGCAGCCGCCCGCGCCGTCTCACTCTTGCCAGTACCTGGGTCGCCCCGCAGCAGCAGCGGCCGGCCGGTGATCTCGGCGGCGTGCAGGGCGGCGATGGTGTCGGCGTCGAAGACATGCACCGATTTGGGCCAGGTGCCGTCGCAGGGGATCGAAACGGGTTTGCCGGGCCGATAAGCGGGCAAGGAAGATTCAGCGGACGCTCCGCCGGGGATAGTCTCAGTCATTTGCAATACTCTCGATCTGGTTGATACAGCGCCAGCAGGGGCCGATCAGGTTCAACTCATCAAGACCCAAGTCCTTTGCGCTCGCTCCTGTGCGAACCAGCACGTCAACGTCCAACCTCATCCGGACCAGCCAACGACGCAAGTGGCTGGCAGCCGCTGTCTTGTCATCCTCCAATCCGATTGTCACCCGGGCTTTGCCGTCTTTGCGACTCAATGCGTTGAGCGCTTCGGCAAACTCCTCAATCTCGCCAGGATGCTTGGGGTTAGGCGGATAGTTGGGCTGTTCGCGATCATTCACCCGAACCCATCGCCACAGTTGATCGAGGATCGTCGAACTCTCATCGTCCAGGATCCCCGCGTTGAACGGCCCCTGATCCAGCACACGCGCCAGATTGAGCCTGTTTCGGGTGCCATGGGCACCGGCTTCACGCGATAACTGGGCCTGGCGCCCTTCTTGGCTGTGAGCAACCGCAAACACCTGGGTTGCGAGCCACTTCGCCGAAATCGGCGTCGTGTGGTCACCCAAAGCAGGGAGGCGCGCAGCGAGCCGGCACGCCCCAAGACCAAGCAGCGCTTCAACGATCTCGGTGCAGTCCTCTTTAAGTGCTTTTCGCGTGACAGGTGAAAGACTCTCAAGCACCCGCCGATCATGCGTGTTGATGTCCTGGAGACAAGATTCCAATTGGTCAAGCGCTTCAGCCAACTTGATCTCGCCAGGCACGCTGAATGACCGCACCCACTTTTCTTTAAGCGCGTTCAAAGGTGGCACGTTCGGCCATCTCTCAAGACGCCCGAGAGCACTCTTCGCGCAATCACCCGCCAACTGTGTGAGGTATCTCGCATCCAGCGGCGTCGTCTCACGAGGCACCGCGGCGCTGATGTCAGCAAGCCAGTCTACGTCGGAAGACAAGTCGCTGCCCTCGCAAGGGTATGCGTTGATCTTCGTGAGCCAATGCAGCTCGTCCGGTAGCTCGGCAGTCTTTGGCATCGACGCCCCACCCACGAACCTGATGCGGATTTCCGGCGGATTCACCTCATTGAGGCGGGCTCGGGTAATGGCAAGCTCCTGCCGCACCCAGTCCACCTCAGGGGATTGCTCCCGTTTCTTGAAGTCCTCAGCCCATCCGGGGGAAATGACGACCAGAACCAGATGAGCACGCTCCAAAGCTGATTTGATCTCGTCCGGAAACACCGCCCCCGGTGGAATGGCAATCTTGTCGAAGAAGACCCGCCGCGCCCCCAGACGATCCGCCAGCAACGCGAACAGCTGTTCAGCGTGCGCTAGCGCCGGCGTTCGCCGATAGCTGATGAAAACTCCGCCCCCGAAGTAGCCCTCCCGATCCATCGCACCTCTCCGGCTAATGCGAAACAGAAATCACCCCAAACGGCGATCAGCATATGGCAGCCAATTGTCGGCTGTCCATCCGCCGACTTTGATCGGACGGCCCATTCACAGCTCAACCGCCCAGCAGACGGCGAGCCAGCAGCGATTGCATGTCGCGGCGCCCGTCGACGATCAAGTGGATGATGACTTCGTTGCCCGTGACGCGGTAGATCACGCGGTAAGGCTTGAAGAAGGTCTGGCGGAATTCCTTGATGCCGAGGCCCAGCAATTCCTTCGGGTGGCTGCCGCGCTCAGGGGAGGTCGCCAAACCCTCCACCACGTCCATCAGCGCATCCAGCACATGATTGGCGTTGGCCACGCAGTCAAACTCGGCGATGTAGTCGTGGATGGACTCCAGGTCGCGCTCTGCCCCTTCCGTAAGCAGAACATCGAACCGCGCAGGTGCGCCAGCCATCAGGCCGAGGTCCGCTTGGCGCGCAGGCGTGCGACGACATCGGCCACCGGCTTGACCTTACCCGCCGCCACCTCCTGGGTGCCCAGGGCCAGTATCTTGAGCAGGGCCAGGGTTTCCTGGGTCTCTTCGAATGAGGCGACGTCCTGCAGAACCGCCTTGGCTTCGCCGTTCTGGGTGATGACCAGGGGCTCCCGCTGTTCGGCCAGCTGTGTCAAGACCTCGGCGGCGTTGGCCTTGAGATAGCTGATGGGCTTGACTTGAGATGAATAGCGCATGACCGTGCCTCGCAAATCAAAGGACTGAATATAGTCTTTTAACAGTCACCCAACAAGATCGCCGAATGCACCCGGAAACTGCCGTGACCGCGCAGACCGCCGCTACGCCGCCTAACCCTCCCCACCCATCCTGATCCGCGCCATCGCCACCGATGCTGCGGCAGTCCGGTTTTCGACGCCGAGCTTGGCGAAGACGTGCTCCAGGTGCTTGTTCACGGTGCGCGGGCTGGAACCGAGGATCTCGCCGATGTCGGGGCTGGTCTTGCCCTTGATGACCCAGTAGAGCACTTCGGCTTCGCGGGTGGTGAGGCGGAAGGCGGCTTGCAGGGCTTCGATCACTGCGGTGTCGGATTCCTCGCGCAGGGCCAGCAGCCATTCGTCGTCGCCGGCCCGTTCGTGGAGGGTGAATACCAGCCGCTTGGCGCCGCTGCTGAGGGTGAGCGGCGGAAAGGCGTGGCCCTCCCCCCGAGCCTTGGCGGATTCGGCGATCCAGGCGCGCACGGCCTGGGGGGCGTTATCGTCGTCGATGCCGAAGTATTCGCCCAGCAGCTTGCGGGCCAGCGGCGTCTGCCACACCAGCCGGCCGGTTTCGGGCTGCACCGCCAGCGTGGCCTGGCCGAAGGCGTCCAGCGCGCTGCGGGCCTGGCGCATCAGCCGGGCGCTCTGCATGTGGGCGGCGATGCGGGCCAGCACCTCCTGGGGGCGGATCGGCTTGGTCACGTAGTCGGCGCCGCCCGCGTCGAAGGCCGCCACCACGTGCTCGGTCTCGGTGAGGCCGGTCATGAAGACGATGGGAATGTGCTGGGTGGCGAAATCCGCCTTCAGCCGCCGAGCCACCTCGAAACCGTCCATGCCGGGCATCACCGCGTCGAGGAGGATCACGTCGGGCACGCTGTGGCGGGCGCGGTGCAGTGCGGATTCGCCGTTGGTGGCGACGAGCACCGTGTAGCCGGCCTCGTCGAGGGCGTCGTGGAGGAGCGAGAGGTTCTCGGGGATGTCGTCCACGATCAGCACGAGGTCGGCATTGAGCCGGTCAAAATCAGGCATGGCGGGCTTTATCCAGCAGGGGCGGAATGGCGTCGAGGCGGAAGTTGCGGGTCAGGTCGCGCAGCTCGGCCACAAAAGGCGCGTAGGCGGCATCCAGCGCCTCGATCTCGTCGAGCCGGCGCAGGATGCCTTTCACGTAGCCCATCTCGACCTGCTCGGCGAGATCGGCGATCACCTCGGACGGCGGATACACCATGTTGGCGGGGAGTGGCGGCGACGCCTCGGCTTGGTTGGATTCCAGCCAATCCAGCGCGAGGCGCTGACCGATCCAGTCGAGCAGTTCGGCCACCTGCACGGGCTTGAGGAAGAAATCGTTGCGGCCGATGCCCAGCGCGTTGTCGTCGGAATGCAGGCCGCGTTCGTAGGCGTTGGCCGAGATGATCGCCACCGGCACCGCGGCCATCTCCGATCCGCCCTCGCCTGCGCGGATGCGCCGCGCGACTTCCCAACCATCCATGCCGGGCATCGCCAGATCCATGAACACCAGGTCGGGCTTGAAGCGCGGCAGCACGCGCAGGCATTCCTGTCCGTTGGCAGCCTGGGCCAGCGAAAAACCCAGGGGCTCCAGCAGGGTGATGAGGAACTCCCGATCCACCCGCTCGTTATCCACCACCAGGATGCGCCGGCGCTCACCCCGGTAGCCGACCCGGTTGCGCGGCAGCTCGCGCACGGCCACCTCGCCGCGCACCTGGGGCAGGAACAGGCGCACCCGGAAGGTGCTGCCCGCGCCCGGCGTGCTCTTCACGGTGAGCTCGCCGCCCATCACGTCGGCGAACATCCGGCTGATGGTGAGCCCCAGCCCGGCGCCGCTCGCCCCCTCGGCCGAGGTGCCGCGGGAGAAGGGATCGAAGATGCGCTCGATCTCGGCCTGGGAGATGCCGGGGCCGGTGTCTTCCACCTCGAAGGTCGCCATCTCCATGCGGTAGGTGAGGCGCAGGCAGATCGCGCCCTTGGCGGTGAACTTCACCGCGTTGCCCAACAGGTTGATGAGGATCTGGCGCACCCGCTTGCCGTCGGCGCGCACCACCGGCGGAATCTCGCCGATGGGCTCGAAGCGGAAGGCCAGCCCCTTGTTGCGGGCCTGGACCTCGAACATGCCATTGATCTGCTGGAGGAAATCCTTGAAGTCGATCGGTTTGACGTCAAGCGCCAGCTTGCCGCCCTCGATACGGGCGATGTCCAGGGTGCCTTCGATCACCGACAGCAGATGATCGCCACTGCGCCGGATGACGTTGATGGCCTGACGCCGGTGGGGCGGGATGGCGTCGTCGCCGTCGAGAATCTGGGCGTAGCCGAGGATGCTGTTGAGCGGCGTGCGCAGCTCGTGGCTGATGGCGGTGATGTAGCGGCTCTTGGCCTGGTTGGCCAGCTCGGCCGCTTGCTTGGCGCGCTGGAGCTGCTCGTCGGTGCGCCGATGGGATTCGATCTCGCGCATCAACAGGTTGGTCTGGCGGTTGGACTCCTCCTGGGCCACCTGCCGGCTCTTGTGGGTGAGCACCAGCCACCACAGCACCAGCCCGCTCACCAGCAGCAGCGTCATGTAGGCCTTGATGAAGGCCAGGCGCAGCGCGGCGATGGCCTCGGCACCGTCGGTGCCAAGCATCTGCAGGCCCTGCTGATAAAGCAGCCACACCAGCACCGCCAGCGTTGGCGCCAGCACGCCCATCAGCAGCAGGTAGTGGCCGAGCCCGCTCTCCACGTAGGGCCAGGCGCCGGCCGGCAGCACCCGGCGCACCGCCTTCGTCCATTGGGCAGACAAACGCGCATCGGGCTTGCAGAGGTCGTTGCAACGGGCATCGAGGGAGCAGCACAGGGAGCAGATCGGACCCTGGTAGGCCGGACAGCGGGCCAGGTCGTCGGCCTCGTATTCGCGCTCGCAGATCACGCAGCGCCCGTCGCCGGTGGCCGCGTGGGGCTTGCGCGCAAGGTAGTAGCGCCCGCCCGTGGCCCAGGCGATGAGCGGCGATGCCACAAAGGCGGTGACCAGCGCGATGAGCGCCGAAAACGCCTGCGCCCCCGGCCCGAAGGCGCCGGCCCAGGCCGCCACCGACAGCAGTGAGGCAATCCCCATCGCCCCCACGCCCACCGGATTCACGTCGTAGAGGTGCGCCCGCTTGAACTCGATGCCCGGCGGCGACAGGCCCAGTGGCTTGTTGATGACCAGATCGGCCACCACCGCCATCATCCAGGCGATGGCCACGTTGGCGTAGAGGCCCAGCACCCGGCCCAGGGCCTGGAACACGTCCAGCTCCATCAGCATCAGCGCGATGGCGGTGTTGAACACCACCCACACCACCCGCCCCGGATGGCTGTGGGTGAGCCGGGCAAAGAAGTTCGACCACGCCAGCGAGCCGGCGTAGGCGTTGGTGACGTTGATCTTGAGTTGGGAGATCACCACGAACAGCGCCGTGGCCGCCACCGCCCAGCGCAGATCGGGGAAGACGTATTCGTAGGCGGCGAGATACATCTGGTTCGGGTCCACCGCCCGCTGGATGGGCACCGCGTTGCTGATCGCCAGATAGGCCAGCAGCGCCCCGCCGAGCATCTTGACCACCCCGAGCAGCACCCAGCCAGGCCCGCCAACCAGCACCGCGGCCCACCAGCGGCGGGTGTTGGTGGCGGACTTCTCGGGCATGAAGCGCAGGTAGTCGGCCTGCTCGCCCATCTGGGTGATGAGGGCGATGCCCACCGTGAGCGCCGCGCCAAAGGCGTGCAGATTGAAGCCCGCCCCCATGCCGTGCTCGCCGCCGTAAGCGGCCAGTTCCGAGAGGATGCCCGGCCGGGCGGCGAACACGAACACATAGGGCACCACCAGCATCAGCACCCACAAGGGCAGCGTGATCGACTGGAGCCGGCTGATCGCCGTGACCCCGTGGGTCACCAGCGGAATCACCACCACCGCGCACAGCAGATAGCCCCAGGCCGGTGGGATGTCGAAGGCCAGCTCCAGGGCGTAGGCCATGATCGCCGCCTCGAGGGCAAAGAAGATGAAGGTGAACGAAGCGTAGATCAGCGAGGTGAGCGTCGAGCCGATATAGCCGAAGCCCGCACCACGGGTGAGCAGATCCATGTCCACCCCGTAGCGGGCGGCGTATATGCTGATGGGCAGGCCCGCCAGGAAGATGATCAGCCCGGTGGCGAGGATCGCCCACAGGGCGTTGAGGAAGCCGTAATCCACCAGCAGCGTGGCGCCCACGGCCTCCAGCACCAGGAAGGACGCCACGCCAAACGCCGTGTTGGCCACGCGCAGCTCGGACCAGCGCCGGAAGCTGCGCGGGGTGAAGCGTAGGGCGTAGTCCTCGATGGTCTCGCGGGCGACCCAGGTGTTGTAGTCGCGGCGGATCTTGACGACCCGCTGGACGGCATCCGGTTCGCTGTCCATCACTCCTTGATGCCCAGCCGTTCGAGCCGATAGCGCAGGGAGCGGAAGGTGACGCCCAGCGCGCGGGCCGCGGCGGTCCGGTTGCCGCCGGATTTTTCGAGGGCTTCCTCGATCACGTGGCGTTCCACCTTGTCGAGGTAATCCTGCAGGTCGGCACCGCCCGGCGTGGACGGCGCCGCAGGGCTGGCCTCGCCCATGTCGGCGGGGTCGAGGAGCAGGTCGTCGGCCTCGATGAACTCGCCGGACGACAGGGCCATCGCCCGCTCGAGGATGTTCTCCAGCTCGCGTACGTTGCCTGGAAACGCGTAAGCCTTCAGCGCCCGCAGCGCCCCATCGCTGAGGCGCACCGGCGGCAGGCCGGACGATTCGGACAGCCGGGCGAGGAGGATCTCGGCCAGTTGGGGAATGTCCTCGGCGCGCTCCCGCAGCGGTGGCATGCGCAGCTCGATGACGTTAAGGCGGTAGAACAGATCCTGGCGGAAGCGCGTCGCCTCGACCATCGCCTTGAGATTCTGATGGGTGGCGCTGAGGATGCGCACGTCAACCTGGGTCTCGGTGGTGTCGCCCAGGCGGCGGAACTTCTTCTCCTGGATCGCCCGTAGCAGCTTGACCTGCATCGGCAGCGGCAGATCGCCCACCTCGTCGAGGAACAGCGTGCCCCCGTGGGCCGCCTGGAAGAAGCCTTCCCGGTCGGCATCCGCACCCGTGAAGGCGCCCTTCCGTGCGCCGAAGAACTCGCTCTCCATCAGGCTCTCGGGGATCGCTCCGCAGTTGACGGCCACGAAGGGCGCACCGGCGCGGGGGCCGAGATCGTGGATCATCCGCGCGGCGCGCTCCTTGCCGCTGCCGGATTCGCCCGAGATGAACACCGGGGCCTGGCTGCGGGCGAGCTTTTCGATCAGCGAGCGCACCTGCACCATCGCCGGCGATTCGCCGGTAAGGCTGGAGGTGTCTTTCTTGCTGTGGTCGTCTTCCTTGCCCGCCACCGAGAACACCGATTTCACCAGCGCCCGCAGCTGGTCGATGGAGACCGGCTTGGAGAGGTAGTCGAAGGCCCCGGCCTTGAGTGCGGTGACGGCGTTGTCCATGCTGCCGAAGGCGGTGATCACCGCCACCGGCAGGTCGCGCACCGTCTCGGAGATATGGCGCACAAGCTCGAGGCCGTCGCCGTCGGGCAGGCGCATGTCGGTCAGGCACAGGCGATAGCGCTTCTGGGCGAGCAGCGCGCGGGCCTCGGCCAGGGTGGCCGCGCCGTCGCTGGCAAGGCCGAGGCGCATCAGGCTCAGTTCGAGCAGCTCACGGATATCGTCTTCGTCATCGACGATGAGCACGTCCGGGCCGCTGGAACGGGCACGTCTTTCGATCTGGGTCATGGTTTCACGCGTCCGATGAGCCGGAAATGGGCGCCAGGCAGTGCGTCCGTCGCCCCAGCACTGGCATGCGGCGTCACGCAGAGTTCGAGCACTGCGCCGTTGGCTTCGGCGAGCTCTCGAGAGATGTAAAGCCCCAGGCCGGTGCCCTTGGAGTGGGTTGTGAAGAAGGGCTCAAAAACCTGTGCCCGAAGGCTCTCTGCGATCCCCGGCCCATCGTCCGACACTTCAAGCGTCACGCGGCCATCATCTCGCAGCGCAGCGCCGATTTTTACCGCACCGGGGGAACCGCTGCAATGACGACGTGCATTGCCGACGAGATTCCACAGAATCTGCCGCAGATGCGCCCGATCCATCGCCATCTCGAGCCCCGGCGGCACGCAATTGGACACCACGCCCAAAGCACTGCTTTCGGCCACGCCGAACTCTTCGAGAAACTCGTCCACAAACTCGGCCAAGGGCAACGCCTCGGGCAGCGCCTCGTCGCGCCGCCCAAGGGCCAGCACGTCGGCCACCAGGCGGTCGATGCGCTGGGCGTTGTTACCGATGATGCGGATCAGTCGGGCCTGCATCTCACCGCGCTTTTCTTCGCGCAACAACTCGGCGGCCTGGGAAACGGACGCCAGCGGATTGCGGATCTCGTGGGCAATACTGGCAGTGAGCCGCCCCAGCGCCGCCAGCTTGACCTGCTGGATCTGGCGGTGGATGCGGTCGAAATCCTCAAGGTAGACCAGGGTCTCGTTGGCCTCCCCGGCGGGGAGGAAGCGCGCCAGCAGCACCTTGCCACTACCGTCGGCGCGCAGGCTGTGGGCCGAATCGCCGTGTTCGGCCCGGCGCCGCAGTTCGCGTTCAAGCGCCGGCGCATGTTCGCGGAGGGTTGCGCCCTCGCGCAGCTCCGACCCGAGCAGCACCACCGCCTGGGGGTTGAACTGGCGCACAACGCCGCCCTCGCCCACCACCAGCACGCCATCCTGCATGTCCTGGATGATCTGGCGGTTCAGGCGCAGCTGGCTGGCAAGATCGACACCGCGCTGGCGCGCCAGATCTTCATTGGTGATGGCACGCAGCGCGAGCAGCCGGGCAACCTGGGCGATGGCGAAAAAGCCGATGCAGGTAGTCCCCACGGTGAAGAAATCCACCGTTTCGCGCCCCGACAGCAGGCGGAACATGTTCTCCAGCAGCACCGCCAAGGTGGCGTATGCCGCGTAGAACAGCACCATCCGCCCCTGCCCCACCAGCCCCGCGCCAGCCAGGGCAATGAGGATGAGGATCGGAATGCCGCTCCGATACCCGCCACTTGCCCACATGATCAAGGTGAGCGCGGTGACGTCCACCAGCACCTGAATCGTGACGAGCCGGTTGTGCCCGAGCAGTCGCGTTGCATCTGGAAAACCCAGACTCAAGACCGCCGCGACGTAGGCAAACGAAACGCCGAAGAACAAGGTGGGCGAATCACTGCCCAGGTGCAGTGACGGCCCCGCCACCAGAAACAGGCCGGCAAGGGTCAGGCGAAACAGGTTGAGATAGCGGAGCGGCCCGGAACGGCCGAGATCGTCGGGCAAGCCGACGTCCGGCGGGGGCAGCTCGCGTTTCACGGCCGCGGCTTAGCTGCGCGGGCCGAGACGGCGATGCTCCTCGGAGCAGTAGAAGCCGCCCGCCCCCCGGACACCCTCACTCTCGGGCACGTGCAGGCCACAGCGGACGCAGGCCACCATCTGCTCAATCTCGGCCGGCGGCGCACCGCGCTCCGAAGCCGTCTCACCGGCTTCGCGGTCGGCCTGCGGGCCGGGCGCACCGGGCCGACGCAGGGCGCGCCGCACGTAGTAAAGACCGATCAGGAACAGGATGAACAGGAGGATATTGCGCACGTCGAGGGCTCCAGCGATAAGCCACCGAGTTTAGCAGAAGCGCCTGAGCCGCTCGAAAGCCGCCTCCAGCGTCTCGTCGCGCTTGGCAAAGCAGAAGCGGATCACCCGCTCGTCACGCCCGTCGCCGAAAAAGGCCGACAGGGGAATCGCCGCCACGCCCACCTCGCGGGTCAGCCACTGGACGAATTCGGTGTCAGGCGCCTCCGAGATCGCGCCGTAGCGGACGGTCTGGAAATACGTGCCGGTGCACGGCAGCAGCTCGAAGCGGGTACCGGCCAGCGCGTCCCGGAAGAAATCCCGCTTGGCCTGGTAGAAAGCCGCCAGTCCCAGGTGGCGCGAGGCGTCCGCCATGTAGTCGGCCAGCGCCAGCTGCACCGGCGTGTTCACCGTGAACACGTTGAACTGATGCACCTTGCGGAACTCGGCCATCAGCGCCTGCGGGGCCAGCACGTAGCCCACCTTCCAGCCTGTCACGTGATAGGTCTTGCCGAAGCTCGACACGATCACGCTGCGCTCGGCCAGATCGGGGTAAAGGGCTGCGCTCTCGTGACGCCGGCCGTCGAAGACGATGTGCTCGTACACCTCGTCGGCCACCACGATGATGCCGGTGCCGCGCACCAGATCGCACAGCGCCCGCATGTCGTCGGCCGACCACACCGTGCCGCTCGGGTTGTGGGGGGTGTTGATCATGACCATCCGGGTCTTCGGCGACACCAGCGCCCGCACCGCGGCCCAGTCCGGCCGATAATCCGGCGCCGACAACCGGGCACGCTTCACCACCCCGCCCGCCAGCTCGATGGACGGCACGTAAGAATCGTACACCGGCTCGAAGACGATCACCTCGTCGCCCGGATGAACCAGCGCCGCCACCGCCGTAAACAGCGCCTGGGTCGCCCCGGCGGTCACGGTGATCTCAGTCTCCGGGTCGTAGCTGGCGCCGTAAAGCGTCGCCACCTTGGCCGCGATGGCCTCGCGCAGCGCCGGCACGCCGGCCATCGGGGCGTACTGGTTGTGACCGGCGCGCATACAGTGGGCCACCCGCTCGAAGAGCACATCCTCGGCGCTGAAATCCGGAAAGCCCTGGGAGAGGTTGATCGCCCCGCATTCCTGAGCCAGGCGTGACATCACGGTGAAGATCGTGGTGCCCACGGTGGGCAAGCGGGAAACAACAGGGGCTGGAAAACGGGGCATGCGCTCACTCCGGGCTTGGGCAATGCAACTGGGCGGGCCGATTCTGGCAGATGGGGCTCACGCCGGCCAGCCACCCGGCGCGCCTGCGCCGATACAATCGAAGATTCGACCATTCTCCGCAAGTGCCCCAACGTGTCCGATCACTGCCCCACCATCGCCCGGGACGGCCAGCAGGTCGTCATCCTCGACCAGACCTGCCTGCCCTGGACGGAACGCTTCGTCCGCCTCGACACCCTCGCCGACGCCGCGGTCGCCATCCGCGACATGCAGGTGCGCGGCGCCCCGCTGATCGGCGCCACCGCGGCCTTCGGCATGGCCCTGGCCCTGAAGGCAGACGCCTCCGACACCGCCCTCGCCCACGCCGACGCCGTGCTGCGCGCCACCCGTCCCACCGCGGTCAACCTCCACTGGGCCCTCGACCTGATGCAGGACACCCTCGCTCCGATACCCGCCGCCGCGCGCCCGGCCGCCGCCTGGGCCGCGGCCGAGGCCATCCGCGCCGGCGACGCGGCCGCCAACGCTGCCATCGGCGAACACGGCCAGGCCATCCTCAAGGCGCTGGCCGATACCAAGGGCCGTCCGCTTCAGCTGATGACCCACTGCAACGCCGGCTGGCTTGCCACCTGCGGTCACGGCACCGCGCTGGCGCCGATCTACGCCGCCCACGCGGCGGGGATTCCGTTGCACGTTTACGTGAGCGAAACCCGCCCGCGCAACCAGGGCCTGCTCACTGCCTGGGAGCTAGCCCGCGCCTGCGTGCCCCACACGCTGATTGCCGACAACGCCGCCGGGTGGCTGCTGGCCGAAGGCCGGGTCGATCTGGTCATCACCGGCGCCGACCGCATCGCCGCCAACGGGGACAGCGCCAACAAGGTCGGCACCTACCTCAAGGCACTCGCCGCCCGTGCCCATGACGTGCCCTTCTACATCGCCGCACCCCGCTCCACCATCGACTTCGCCTGCCCGAACGGCCGCGCGATTCCCATCGAGGAACGCAGCGCCGACGAAGTGCGCCTGATCCACGGGATGGACGACGACGGCGCCCCTTCCCGGCTGCGTATCGCCGCCGACACCACCGCGGCCTGCAATCCGGCTTTCGACGTGACGCCTGCGGGGCTTCTGGCTGGCATAATCTGCGAGTTCGGCGTGTTTGCCGCCGATTCACTCGCCGCGATTGAGCGCCGTTGATCCGGTAGCGGAGCACCAGACCATGAACGAGAACGTACTGCGGGCCGGCCTCCTCGACACGGCCCGCGAGATGGCCCACTGCGGACTCAACGCCGGCACGGCCGGCAACGCCAGTGTGCGCTGCAACCGGGGATTCCTCATTACCCCGACCGGTTGCCCTTACGACGCCCTTGGCCCCGACGACATGACCCTGATGGGCATGGACGGAAGCTGGCACGGCCCTTTCGCGCCGTCGTCCGAATGGCGCATCCATCGCGACATCCTCGCTGCCCGCCCGGAAGTGGGCGCGGTGCTCCACGCCCATTCGCCCTTCGCCACTGCCCTTGCCTGCCATCGGCGTGCCATCCCTGCGTTCCATTACATGATCGCCCGCTTTGGCGGCGCCGACGTCCGCTGCGCGCCCTACGCCACCTTTGGCACCCAGGCACTCTCCGACGGCGCCATCGCCGCGCTGGCCGACCGCCGCGCCTGCCTGCTCGCCAATCACGGCATGCTGGTGCTGGGTGGCGACCTGCGCAGCACCCTGGCCCTGGCGGTCGAGTTTGAAACACTCTGCGAACAATACTGGCGTGCCTGCCAGATAGGAGAACCCCACATCCTGTCCCGCGCCGAGATGGAAGAAGTCATCGCCCTGTTCAAGACCTACGGCCAGCCCAGCCCTGCCGCGGCGGTGTTGCTCCCACCCGACCCCGGACCGGCCTGACCCCGATGCCCGACATCGACAACCCCTCCCGCCCCCGCCGCCCACCCGCACGCCTGGTGCGCAGCCTGCTGTGGCGGATGCTGCTGATCTTCGTGGCCAGCATCGTCGTGTTCGGCGCCGCCATCCAGTTCCTGATCGTCGTCCCGGCAACCCAGTCCCTCGCCCGCACCCGGCTCGATCTGGCGGTCACCCAGGTCCACTCCGAGGCCGAACGCAATTTCCGCCGCATGGAAACCCAACTCCACACCGCCCGTAGCTGGGGCCAGAGTGGGCACCTGAATCTGGACGACGTCCCGGGTTTCAACGCGATGCTCACGCCGCTCCTCACCGGCGACAGCCAGATCTCCTCGATCCACCTGGCGGACTCCGACGGCCGCGAGGTGCTGGTCCTGCGCGACCCCGACGGCTGGCGCAACCGCATCATCGAACCCCAAACCCACGACAAAGGCAGCCGCTGGCAGTTCTGGTCGAAGAGCGGCAAGCTGCTTTCCGACACCTGGAAGCAACCCCGCTACGATCCACGCTCCCGCCCCTGGTTCATCGGCGCGCTGGCCCTGCCTGCCGACGACGGCGCGGTGGGCTGGACCGTCCCCTACCGCTTCTTCACCACCGGCGACGCCGGCATCACCGCCTACACCCGCTGGACCGCCGCCAACGGCAAGCACTACGTCATCGCCTTCGATCTCCAGCTGGCCGAACTCTCCCGCCTCACCATCGACTCCCCGGTGGGCGAGCGCGGCGGCAGTGCGGTACTGTCCGACAACGGCGAGGTCATCGGCCTGCCCCGCTATCCACGCTTCGCCAACCTCACCGATCGCCGCGACGCAGCGCTTCTGCCCGCCGCCGAGCTGAACGTGGATTTCCTTACCCGTGGCTACGCCAAATGGCTGGTGGATGGCCGACCGAGCGGAGAGATGCTCGGCTTCGAGAACGAAGGGGAAGCCTGGCTGGCCCAGTTCGTACCCCTCACCCTGGGGAAGCAGCGTTGGTGGATCGGCGGCTTTGCCCGCCAGAACGACTTCATCCCCACCCGCCTGCAGGACATGGCCCCAACGCTCATCGGCCTGATCCTGCTCAGCATCGCGGTCACCGCCGGCATCGCCCGCCAGCTCGGACGCCGCATCGAGACCAGCCTGTCGGCACTGATCGACCAGAGCGAACGCATCGGCCGGCTCGACCTCACGCCGTCCGAGCCCCTCGTCACCGACTGGCAGGAGATCGCCGACCTGGCCGATTCCCACGAGCGGATGCGGACCCACCTCAGCGCCGCCGCCGACGCCCTTGAACGCGGCCGCGCCCATCTCGAAGACAAGGTGGCCGAACGCACCAGCCAGCTTGCAGATAAAACCGCAGCTCTGGCCGACCAGCTGCTGTTTACCCAGGTGCTCCTCGACACGCTGCCCAACCCGGTCTTCTATAAGGGGCCAGACGCCCGCTACCTAGGCTGCAACAAAGCCTACGAAAACGCCTTCGGCACCACCCGCGCCTTCCTCGTCGGCAAGACCGTACTGGAACTGCCCTACCTCCCGCCCGACCTGCGCGCCGCCCACCACGACAGCGACCTGCACACCATTGCCACCGACGGCACCCTTCACAAGGAGATGCGCCTGCCCTTTGCCGACGGCGCCGATCACGACACCCTCTACTGGGTGAGCAGCTTCCGGCTTGCCAACGGCGCACCCGGCGGCCTGCTTGGCGTACTGGTGGATATCAGCGCCCAGAAGGAAGCGGAGCGCGAGGCCCGGGCCGCAGACGAATGGAGCCGGCGCATCCTTGAATCGAGTCCCATCGCGGTCATCATCAACCGCCCGGGCGGCGACCCGCTGTTCGCCAACAGCCGCGCCGCCGAGGTTGCCCGCACCAGCCTGGAAGAATTCATGCAGCGCCCTGCGGCGAGCTGGTTCCGAAACCATACGGTGGCCGACTCCGTGCTCCTGCAACTGCGGGACGGGCAACCCGTGCGCGACCAGGAGATCGAGTTCCGCGCGGCCGACGGCACGCCGCTGTGGGTGCTGGTCACCATCCAGATGATCGAATTCAACGGCGGCCCGGCCCTCATCAGCTGGTGCTACGACGTCACCCCCCGCAAGGCCGCCGAGCGCAACCTGCGCACCCTCTCGCTGGCGGTCGAGCAAAGCCCCACGATGCTGGCGATCTGCACCCCGTCCGGCATAATCCAGTACGCCAACCCCCGCCTGCGTCAGGAGCTCGGCTACACCGCCCCGGAGCTCGCCGGCACGCTGCCCGACCTGCTCGACGCCAGCGGTCAGCCCTTCGATTACCACGCCGAGCAGTGGCGCGCCCTCAAGGCCGACAGCGTGTGGCGGCGCGAGTGTCAGCTGCGACGCAAGAACGGCGACCCCATGTGGGTCGGCATCTCGGTCAGCGGGCTCACCGAGAACGGGGATACGGGCAGCGAGATCAGTCACTGCGTGTGGGTGCTCGAAGACCTCGCCGTTCATCGCCAGGCTCTCACCACCCTTCGCGAGGCCAAACGTCTGGCCGAAGAGGCCGCCGAATCCAAGGCACGCTTCCTGGCCAACATGAGCCACGAGATCCGCACCCCGCTCAACGCCATCATCGGTCTCACCAACCTGTGCCAGGGCACCGACCTCGACCCCCGCCAGCGCGACTACCTCGACAAGATCCAGTCTTCCGGCACCACCCTGCTGGGCGTGGTAAATGACATCCTCGACTTCTCCAAGATCGAAGCCGGCAAGCTCAACCTCGAGCACACCCCGTTCACCCTCGACCAGGTGCTCGACCACGTCATCACCTTCGTCGCCCAGCGGGCCCAGGAGAAAGGGCTCGAACTCATCCTCGAAGTCGCGCCCGAGGTACCCCAGCAACTGGCGGGCGACCCCCTGCGGCTGGGCCAGGTCCTCACCAACCTCCTCGGCAACGCTGCCAAGTTCACCGATACCGGCGACATCCGGCTGCGGGTCGACCTCGTCGAACGCAACAGCCGACGGGCCACCCTCGCGTTCGAGGTGAGCGACACCGGCATCGGGATGACCACCACCCAGCTCGAAAACCTGTTCGAAGCCTTCTCCCAGGCCGACACCTCCATGTCGCGGCGCTTCGGCGGCACGGGTCTGGGCCTGTCGATCGCCCGCCATCTGGTCGAACTGATGGGCGGCAGCACCATCGAGGTCGACAGCGCGCTGGGCCAGGGCAGCACCTTCCGCTTCAACGCCCGCTTCGAACTGGCCGGGGAAAGCGTCCCCAAGGTAATGCCCGGCATCCTTGACGGCCTGCGGGTGCTGGTGGTGGACGACCACCCGGTGGCGCGCACCGTACTGCTTCACCTGCTGACCAACTTCCCGTTTCGCACCGAAGCCGTCAGCTCAGCCACCGAAGCCATCGCCGCGGTGCGCCGGGCTGACGGTGGCGACCGCTTCGGGCTGGTGCTGATGGACCTGCGCATGCCTCAGGTGGACGGCATCGAAGCCACCCGGCGCATCAAGCAGGATCGCCAGCTCTCCGCCCCGCCAAGCGTCATCCTGCTCACGGCCTACGGCGACGATCACGTGATCGGCAAGGGCGTCGACGCCGGGATCGACGGTTACCTGCACAAACCCGCCACCGCCTCGACCCTGCTCGACGCCATTGTCGGCGTCTTCGGAATGCATGCCGCCCGGAGCGTCGCCGCCCTGCCGGTCTCAAGCCCGGCCCTGCAGCTGGCCGGACTGCGCCTGCTGGTGGTGGAAGACAACGACATCAATCAGCACATCGCCCAGGTTCTGCTCGAAAAACACGGCGCAGTAGTGCAGATCGCCGACAACGGCCGCATCGCCGTCGAGAAGCTTCAGGCGGCCGGCCCCAATGCCTTCGACCTCGTGCTGATGGATCTCCAGATGCCCGAGATGGACGGCCTGGAAGCCACCCGACTGATCCGCACCGACACTCGCTTTGCAGCCCTTCCCATCGTCGCCATGACCGCCCACGCCATGGCCGAGCAGCGCCAGCAGTGCATCGACGCCGGAATGAGCGACCATGTGGCGAAGCCCATCGTCCCCGAGCGACTGGTCGAGACGATCCTCCGCCACGCCCGTCGTCAGACACCCGAGCCCGAGCCCGCCGGCACCCTGCCCGACATGCCCGAGCTGCCCGGTATCGACGTGGCTGGGGCCCTGCGCCGGGTCAATCACGATGTCGGCGCCTACATCCGCCTGCTCCGCCGGCTGGTCTCCGGTCACGCCGGCAGCGCCGACCAGATCGGCGCGGCGCTAGCCGCTGGCAACGGCCGCGAGGCCGAACGCATCGCCCACACCCTACGTGGCGCGGCTGCCAACCTGGGTGCCAACACCCTGCGGGACGCCGCCCGCAACCTCGAGGCCGCCCTGCGTCACGAGGACGCAAGTGAAGCGCAGACGCGGCTGCCCGCCCTGTCCGCCGAGCTGGCGCGTATCGTCACGCTGCTCGAAACACGGCTCCCGCCCGAAACCCCGGACGGCTCAGGCACGCTCGACGACGACGCCTTCCGCGAAGCCGCCGGCGCGCTGGCAGGCCAGCTGCGCAATTCCGACGGCACCGCTCCGTCCTCCTTCCGCGCACTGCGCCCAGACCTCGTGACACGAATTGGAATGAAAAGCACCGCACAAATTTCCAACGCCATCCAGCACTACGATTATGATGAAGCACTGGCCCGCCTGAATGAGGCGCTCGAAGGAAAGGCCATCCCCGGAGACCACGCTTAATGCATTCCATCGACAGCCACCGCCCGCTCATCCTCGTCGTCGATGACGCGCCGGAGTCGATCGAGCCCATCGTCGACTGCCTGCACCGCGCGGATTTCCGCACGCGCATCGCCACCAACGGCAACCGTGCCCTGCAACTCGCCCGCAGCAAGCCGGTGCCCGATCTGATCCTCCTTGACGTGAGCATGCCGGACATGGACGGCTTTGAGGTGTGCGGCCAGCTCATGAACGATCCGCTCACCGCCAATATCCCGGTGATCTTCCTCACCATCCGCAACGAGGAGATGGACGAGCAGCTGGGCTTCGACGCCGGTGCGGTGGACTACATCACCAAGCCCATCAGCCCCCCGCTGGTGCTCACCCGCATCCGCAACCACCTCACCCTCAAGGCAGCCAGCGATTTCCTGCGCGACCGCAACAGCTACCTCGAACAGGAAGTCACCCGACGCACCCGCGAGCTCTCCCTGATCCAGGACGCCACCATCGTCGCCATGGCCTCCCTGGCCGAAACCCGCGACAACGAGACCGGCAATCACATCCGCCGGACCCAGTCCTACCTGCGACTGCTGGCCCGCCACCTGCAGTCCAATCCCCACTACGCCGCCGAACTCACCGACGAGAACATCGACCTGATGTACAAGTCGGCGCCGCTCCACGACATCGGCAAGGTAGGCATCCCCGACCGCATCCTCCTCAAGCCCGGCACGCTCACCCCCGCCGAGTTCGAGGTGATGAAAACCCACACCACCCTCGGCCGCGAAGCCATCAGCCGGGCCGAATCCCTGTTCGGCGTGTCCGCCCGCTTCCTGCGCTTTGCCAAGGAAATCGCCTACTCCCACCAGGAGAAATGGGACGGCAGCGGCTACCCGCTGGGCCTCTCGGGCGAACGCATCCCCCTTTCGGCGCGCCTGATGGCGGTGGCCGACGTCTACGATGCGCTGATCAGCAAGCGGGTGTTCAAGGCGGCCGTCAGTCACCTGGAGGCGGTCGAGGTGCTTCGCGCCGGGAGTGGCACCCACTTCGACCCGAACATCATCGAGGTCTTCCTGACCCTGCAGGACGAGTTCCGGAACATTGCCCAGCGCTTCGCCGACGTGGACACGGACGAAGCTGCCGCCGCGGAGCGATTACGCCTCGTCTTCGGTGACTGAATCGCCCTTCAGACTCAAGATTCAGTCCGGGCATCCGTAAAAGGTCAGCCTGCCAGCGCGCAGGCAGCGTCCGTTTACGTCCATCTGGAGACCCGATGCCCCCCCGCCCGACGCCACGACCGGTTGTCGCCCTGATCCGCCGTTACGGACTGGCGCTCCTGGTCTTCGCGGTTGTGCTGGCCCTCGCCCTCGACAACTACCGCAGCGCGCTGCTCGAGGAAGCCAGTGCCACCCGGGAGCGTCTCCACCTGCTCGCTCAGGAACAGGTCATCCACATGCGTGAGCGCACCGACAGTCTCCTGCGCCAGGCCGACACCCTGAGCGGTCAGTTGGCCATCACACCCCAAGGCGGCCGCGCCCAGTTCGGGCGCATGGTTACCCCGGTGTTCAGCCATAACCCCGAGATCCTGCGGATCGGCATCATCCATGTCGCCGACGGCACGGCGACGATCACCACCGATCGCTCCCGAGAAGGCACCAACGGCAGCCCGTCCGCGGGCAGCGACGCGGTGCCCGAAGCCCTCCTCGCTGCATCCCTGACCGCCCAGAATGGCGATGCCGTCAGCGCCACCGTCCCATTTGCCCTGCCTGCCCTCAACGGGCTCCAGCAGACCTCGGTCTTCGTCCTCAGTCCGCTCGCCGCAGCCACTTTCGAAAGCACCGGGCGGGATCTGCTGTTCATCCAGATCAGCGTGAGCACCCTGCTCGAACACGCCTTCTCGGCCAGCTACCCAACCAACGGCCCTCGCCCCTTCGAGCTTGAAATCGTCGACGTCGACGCCAGTTTCGGCCTGCCCGTGCATCGCAGCCCCGCTTTCAAGATCGGCCGGACATCCTTCGCCGACAGCATTTACTTCGCCGACCGCCGCTGGCTGGTGATTGCCACCGCCGACCAGGAAATGAACGGCCTCACCATCGGCCGGGACGCAGGCGCACAGCTCTTCTCCGGCCTTGCTCTGGCGACCCTGGCGGCGCTGATGGTGCACGTGCTGCAGACCCGCGCCGACGCAGTACGCCGGCTGGTGGACGAGAAGACTGTCGCCCTGGGCGACGCCAATTCCTCCCTCGAGCAGTACGTCAAAGCCCTGGGCGACGCCAACCGTCTGCTCGAAAGCGAAGTCGAAAAGCACGCGCGGTCCGAAGCGCTGCTGCGCGAGACCACCACCCTCCAGCGGGCCATCCTCGACTGCGCCGAATACGCCATCGTTTATACCGACGCCTCCGGCATCATCCGCGTCCTCAACCCGGCGGCCGAGCGGATGTTCGGCTACCGGGCCGACGAACTCATCGGCAACGAAACCCCGCTGATCTTCCACATCCCCGAGGACATCGCCCGCTGGGCGCTCACCGACAAGACCGGCGGTTTTTCCGCGGTCACGGCTGCCAACCAAGGGCACACTCAGGAAGTCAGCCTGAGACGTCGGGATGGCAGCATCTTTCCCGCCAACCTGAGCATCTCGGAGGTCCGCGACGCCCACCGCATGGTGCGTGGCTATCTGGGCATCGTCGCCGACGTCACCCAGCGCCACGATGCCGAACGGCGCATCCGCCATCTGGCGCACTACGATAGCCTCACCTCGCTACCCAACCGCACCCTGCTCAACACCCACCTCACCGAGGTCATCAACACCGCCCGGGAAAGGCGACGCGGGGCCGCCGTACTGTTCACCGATCTGGACCGCTTCAAGTATGTAAACGACACCCTGGGCCACCAGGCTGGCGACGAACTGCTGTTGGCCGTCGCCCAGCGCCTTCGCAGTTGCGTGCGCGATGGCGATCTGGTTGCCCGCACCGGCGGCGACGAATTCGTGATCGTCCTCGACAACCTGGACAACGGCTCGATGCCTGAAGACGTGGCCGAACGCATCCTTGCCAGCCTGTCCCGCCCCTTCGAACTGCACGGGCGCCAGTTCACCATCACCCTCAGCGTCGGCATCGCCCTCTTCCCCAACGACGGTCACGACGGCGCGACCCTCATCAAGCACGCCGACACCGCCATGTATCTGGCCAAGGAGCGCGGCCGCAACAACTATCAGTTCTTCGACCACGGCCTGTCCGAGCGCTTCAGCGAACGCCTCGACCTGGAAAACCGCCTGCGTCAGGCGGTCGATGAGATGCAGCTGGCTCTCTTCTACCAACCCCAGGTGGACACCCTCAGCGGCGAACTCATCGGCATGGAAGCCCTCATCCGCTGGCGCCAGCCCGACGGCAGCATGATTCCTCCGGACGTCTTCATCCCGATCGCCGAAGAATCCGGCCTGATCGTGCCCATCGGCGCATGGGTGCTCCACGAGGCCTGCCGCCAGAACCAGGCCTGGCAGACGGAGGGCCTCAGCCGCGTACCGATCAGCGTCAATCTGTCGGCCCGCCAGTTCGACGATGCCGGCCTCCTTGACACCATCCGCGGCACCCTCGCCGTCACCGGCCTCGCCCCCGCCTTCCTCGATCTGGAGCTCACCGAGAGCCTGGTGATGCGCAACCCCGAACACACCCGCAACCTGCTCGCCGAATGCAAGAAGCTCGGCCTGCAGTTGTCTGTTGATGATTTCGGCACGGGCTACTCCAGCCTCGCCAACCTCAAGCGCTTCCCCATCGACCGGCTGAAGATCGACCGCTCCTTCATTGACGAGATCGTCACCCAGGCCGACGACGCCGCCATCGCCCAGACCATCGTCGCGATGGCTCACACCCTGCGCCTCGAAGTCGTCGCCGAGGGCGTCGAGACCGACGCGCAACTGGCCCTGCTGCGCCGCTGGCGCTGCGACGCCTACCAGGGCTATCTGTGCAGCCGCCCCATGAGCGCCGAAGACATGACCCGCCTGCTACGTACCCGCCGCGCCACCCGCGAAGTTTCCCTCGCCGTGGCCTGATCAGGCCCGGTCGGTCAGAATACCCACTTGAAGAAGTAGAGCGCCGCCATCCCCACCCCGATGGTGGCCAACACGCTGCCGGTGCGCCACGCCACCAGGGCGGCCACCAAGGCCGCCCAGGGCTTGGGTGCCATCAGGGACAGC
Source organism: Zoogloea sp. (assembly GCA_041917255.1). GTDB lineage: Bacteria > Pseudomonadota > Gammaproteobacteria > Burkholderiales > Rhodocyclaceae > Zoogloea. The sequence continues at coordinate 18,883 of JAYRYA010000033.1, read as the reverse complement.
ACCACCTCGCCGTGGTGGATGAAGAGCTCGCCCGCCGTCAGCGCCGCAAAGCTCGCCGGCGCAATGTGCCGACACAGTGCGTGCAGCCAGCCCGGCAGGCGCCGCCCGGCAAAAAACCCGATCATCGCGTAGCGGTACAGAAAGGTGACGATGCCCACGGTCACCAGCAGACCAACCAGCGCGCCCGTCGTCATGGCCGGCTCCGCTTCGCGGCCATCACCCCGGCCAACAAGCCCAGCAGGGTCGCCGCCACCAACCCCAGCCGGAAAGGCAGCGCCGCCAGCGCCAGCGCGGCCACAGCCGCCACCAGCGCTGCCGCCTGCCCGGCCCGCTCGCGCATCAGCAGGGTGAGCAGCGCGATGAAGGTGAGCGGCACCGCAAAGTCGATGTCCCACTCCGCCGGCACCGTCGCACCAAACAGCAGCCCGGCCGCCGTCGATAACTGCCAGGTGGCCCACAGGGTGAAACCGCAGCCCAGAAAGTACCAGTGCCGGTTGTCCGGCCCCTTCTCGGGTCGGCCGCGGTTCTGGTAGCGCAGGATCGCCACCGCGTAGGCCTCATCCGTCAGCAGGTAGGCCAGTAGCATCCGCCAGCGCCGGGGCAGATGGCGCAGGTGTTCGGCCATCGACACGCTGTACAGCACGTGACGCAGGTTGAGCAGCCCGGCGGTGAGCCCGATCGGTAGCATCCCGGCGCCTGCCGCCAGCATCTGCACGATGACCAGCTGCGCCGCCCCGGCAAACACCACCGCAGACGCCGCCTGGGCAAGCCACGCCGGCATCCCGGCCGCCAGCGCGCCAATGCCGTAGAGCATCCCGAAAGGCACTACGCCCAGCAGCAGCGGCGCCTCGTCGCGGCAGCCCGCGAGAAACTCGGACAATCTGGAAGACATGAAATGGGCCCAGCCCACCCTTCCCCACGAAAGGCGGGCGGCAGGCAATCGAAATCAGAACTGCTCGGAAGGGGGTTTGGCCGGACGCCCGTCGCGGATCAGCCTGGCCGGATCCAGTTCGCCCCGCTGGTCGAAGTCGTAAGCACCGAACGACCCACTCACCAGCCGGCCCTGGAGCCGGTATTCCAGCTTGTCGAGGCCCCTGCCCAGGTTCTTGAACTGGCGCAACACCAGCCCCGCCAGCCCGGCGGTGGCTTTCACCTCCACCAGCGCCTCACCCATCGCCGGGATCGTCACCGGCTTGTTGCCCACACCGCGGGCGAAGGGCTCGCCAGCCACATCGAGGGTGAAGCTCACCCCCTCGACGGGAATCTCGAAACGGTTGGGGTTGGTCACCCGCAGCGTCAGCAGAAAGCGCTGCTCCAGCAGGTTGCCACCCTCCGCGCGGATGTCCGCCACCGTAACCTCCGGCTTGAGCGGCCGAAAGGCGGAGCCCGCACAGCCGCCCAGCAGCGCACCGGCCAGCGCCAGCACAACAAAACCACGACGATCCATCACAGGCCTCACTCCAGTCCTTCCAGCGGCGATTCGAGCACTCGCAGCAGGCTCGCCGTATCCATCCTGCCACCCCCCAACCCCATCAGCGCGTTGAGCTGCTGCCAGGTCTGGGCCGCGATGGGCAGCGGCGCGCCAAGCTGGCGGGCCTCGTCCATCAGGATCGAGAAATCCTTGTGATGCAGGCGCGACTGGATGCCGGCGACGAAATCCCGCCGTGCCATGCGCCCGCCCATCACATCCAGCACCCGCGATCCAGCCGACCCGCCCGCCAGCGCGGCGATCACCTTGGTCGCATCCAGACCATGAGCGCCGGCCAGGCGCATCGCCTCGGCCGAAGCCTGAATCACATTCACCATAATCATCTGGTTGCACGCCTTGGCCACCTGACCGGCCCCGGCCTCGCCGATATGCACCACCGTCCTGCCCAGGCAGTCGAACAGCGGGCGCACCTTGGCGAGGTCCTCAGCCGCCCCGCCGACCATGATCGCCAGGGTCGCGTCCCGCGCGCCGACTTCCCCGCCGGACACCGGCGCATCCAGCCAGCCGATGCCCTTCGCCGCATAGGCCGCAGCCAGCTTGCGGGCCGTCGCCGGCGCGATGGTGCTCATGTCCACGTGAACGCTGCCCGGCGGAAGACCGCCGATCAGACCGTCCGGGCCGAGGGCCAGATTCTCCACGTCAGCGCTGGCGGTGATGATCGAGATCACCACCTCGCTGCGCGCGCCCAGCTCGGCGGGCGTGGCGCACACGGCAGCACCGGCCGCGGCGATGTCCGCGGTGGCTTCCGGACGCCGCGCCCACACCGCCACGTCGTGCCCGGCCTTCAGCAGATGGCCCGCCATCGGCAGGCCCATCACCCCCAGCCCCACAAAACCGACGCGCATCTCAGCCCCCCGACAGGCCTTCGAGCAGCTTCAGCGCAGCGATGGAATCCTCCTCGCCCAACCCGCTACCGACCATCGCGTTGAAGAGCTGCGCGGTGGCCGCGCTGGTGGGCAGCATCAGGCCCAGGCGGTGCGCCTCCTGCACCACGATGTTCATGTCCTTCTGGTGCATCCAGGCCTTGAAGCCCGGCTTGAAGTTGCGGTCGAGCATGCGCTGCCCGTGATTCTCGAGGATGCGGCTGTAGGCGAAGCCACCCAGCAGCGCCTCACGCACCTTGCCCGCGTCCACCCCGCTCTTGCGGGCAAAGTTGAAGGCCTCGGCCACTGCCATCACCGTCACGCCGGTGAGGATCTGGTTGCAGGCTTTGGTGACCTGGCCGGCACCCGAGCCGCCGATCAGATTGACCGACTTGCCCATGCAGGCCAGCACCGCCTTGGCCTTCTCGAAGGCCGCCTCATCGCCGCCCACCATGATGGTGAGGCCCGCGTTGATGGCCCCCACCTCGCCCCCCGACACTGGGGCGTCGAGCATCGTCACACCCTTTTCGGCCATCCGCGCGGCAATGGATTGGGCCGCCGCCGGCGCGATGGTGCTCATGTCGATGTAGATCAGGCCAGGCTTCGCGCCCTCGGCCACGCCACCGGCGCCCAGGGCCACCGCCTCTACGTCGGGCGCATCGGAAACCATCGACACCACGATGTCGCAGGCCGCGGCCACCTCGGCCGGACTGGCGGCGCCCTTCGCGCCGGCTTCCAGCAGCGGCGCCATGGATTCGGCCCGCCGCGCCCATACGGTCAGGTCAAACCCGCCCTTCAGGATGTTGAGCGCCATCGGACGCCCCATGATGCCCAGACCGACGAACCCGATTTTCATGCCCTGCTCCCGCGCTCAAAAAGCGAGAGGTTAGCGGCCCGCCCCGGGCAAGGGAAGTAGGGAAACCGGCAGGCCGCCGGCCCGGCCATCAGTTCACCTGGAACTTCAGCGTCTCCAGCTCGAATCGGGCGGTCGCCGTCGCCGCACCACTGCTGCCTCCGCTCGGATCGAAGCTGAACCCGGAGAGGCCGATGGTCTGGAAACCCAGGTTCGCCAGCACCGTCTTGAGGGTGGTGTCGCGCAGCTCCAGGTTGATCGCCAGCGGATCGCCGTGCGCCCCGCTGGCCGTGAGCTTCAGCACGGCGTCGCGCCACGGCGTGAAGTCCGGCCCGGTCACGGTCAGCGCCAGCGGTGAGAGACTCAGGGCGCCCACCAGCCGCCTGCCGCCAAACCGGTCATCCTCATTCACCAGGCTCCGCGTGAGCGTGAGCGAACCGACCCGGCTGATCCGCCCGCTCGGCAGGCCCGGCACCGTCACCACGAAGTTCGACGCCAGCCACTTCTTGGCGCGTCCCGGTGCGGCCGACTTCACCGCCCCGCCAAGCGGCCCGGCCTCCACGCGCTCGGGTTCGAACACCGCCTCGATCGCGTAGATTTCCTTGCCCGCCGCCGAGCACTCCGGCAAGCGCAGCTCGGTGAGGATGCAGCCCTTGAGCATGAGGCTGTTGCGCACTTTTCCGTTCCCGTCGGTGTGCAGCACGCTCAGCTCGACCGGATCGACCCGGCCGCTCGTCAGCCCGTCGATCCAGCCCGCCAGCGGAGCCATCGACGGCGGCGTGAAGCGCACCGTCAGCTGCCCGAAGCGAATCTGCCCGAGCCGGCGCCCGCCCTGCTGCGCCGGCAGCGGGATCACATCCCAGCTAATGTCCGGCAGCACACACGCCATCAGCGGATAGGCCTGACCATTCACTTCAAGATAAGTCGTCCCGATCTGGGTTGTGGCAGCAATGGGTGGCATGAGCTTGCTCCTTCCGGCGTTGGTTTCTCGGGGGATGAGAACCGCCCGGCATCGCGCGGCGGCCTCAAGGCAAGATAGCTCCCCGCCGGCGCAATGGAAAGGCTGACGGAAAGTAAGCCTTCCGCGCGTCCCTTCGCGCGGGCCTTCCGCTACACTCGATGGATCATCCCTCTGCACCTGACCTCCGCCATGTCCTACGCCCCCTTCATCAAGGAAATCGGCCGCGGGCCGAAAGGCTCCAAGCCCCTCACCACCGACCAGGCCGAATCGCTCTTCGGCGACATGATGGACGGCCGCGTACCCGATCTGGAGCTGGGCGCCATCATCCTGTCGATGCGCATCAAGGCCGAATCGCCTGACGAGTTGCTCGGTTTCCAGCGCGCCCTCGACGCCCGCACCGCTCGCGTCGCTGTACCCGCCGGCCCGCGGCTGGTGGTGCTGCCCACCTACAACGGGGCCCGCCGCCAACCCAACCTCATGCCGCTCGTGGCCCTGCTGCTGGCCCGCGCCGGCGTGCCGGTGCTCATCCAGGGCCGTCACGACTTCGAAAGCCGGGTAAGCCCCTTCGAACTCCTTGCTGCCCTCGGCATCCAGCCCGCCGCAAGCATCGCCGAGGCCGAAGCCCAGATTGTCAGTCGCCGCCTGGCCTGCCTGCCCCTCGACCTGCTCGCCCCAGGACTCGACCCCCTGCTGGCCCTGCGCCCGCGCCTGGGCGTGCGCAACAGCGCCCACACGCTTGCCAAGCTCCTCGACCCCGCCCCGGGCCAAAGCGTGCGCGTGGTTTCGGTCACCCACCCCGAATACCTCGAACGGATGCACACCCATCTGGTTGCCACCCGGGGGGTTGGGATGCTGCTGCGCGGCACCGAGGGTGAAGCGTTTGCCAATCCCCGACGCCGGCCCCAGCTGGAAACCTTTGCCAACGGCCTCGCAAACATCGCCTTTCCGGCCGAGGAAGGCGGAGCACCGCCTGTCGAGGGCATGCCCGACAACCCGGAAGTCACCGCCAACGCGGCCCTGATCCAGGCAATGCTGGCCGGTGAGATCCCCGTTCCGCAGCCTGTACTCGACCAGGTTGGCGCCCTGCAGACCCTCGCCGCGGAGCCCCGTCAGTAACGCCACATCGCTTTTTCTGTCCCTACGTCAACCCTTCATCGGATATCCATTGACCTTTCATGCGGCTCTGCTTAACTGAGCACAGAGCGTTTGTCATTTCCTGGGCCGTTCCCCCGCGGGCGGCCCCTTCCCCGGAAGGAGTTCGACCATGACCAAGAAGGCGCTGTGCATCGGCATCAATGACTATCCCGGCACCCAGAACGACCTCAAAGGCTGCGTCAATGACGCCAACGACTGGGCCACGACCCTCGCCGCCCGGGGCTTTGCCGTCACCAAGCTGCTCGACGCCCAGGCCACCAAGGCGGCCATGGTCAGCGCCATGAGCAGCCTCATCTCCGGCGCCGCCAAGGGTGACACCGTGGTCATCACCTACTCTGGCCACGGCACCTGGGTGCCCGACCAGAACGGCGACGAACCCGACGGCCGCGATGAAGGCCTGTGCCCATGGGACATCGGCTCCGGCAAGGTGCTCCTCGACGACGAGATTGCGGTGATCTTCGCTAATCACGCTACCGGCGTGCGGGTGCTCCTGATCTCCGACAGCTGCCACTCGGGCAGCGTCACCCGCGGCGACGACAGCGATCTCGACCCCGGCATGCCCCGCGCGCGCTTCCTGCCGCCCGGCGTGTGGATGAAACCCGACGACCTCGCCCCGGCAGCCAAGGCCCTCAGCCTGCCCAGCCTCAGCGGCCTGTCGCGCAGCGGCGGCGACATCCTGATGGCCGGCTGTACCGACACCCAGTTCAGCTGGGACACCAGCTTCAAGGGTCGCCCCAACGGCGCCTTCACCTACTACGCCCTCAAGGCCCTGGCCGCACTGCCGGCCTCCGCGAGCTACGCCGACTGGTTCAAGGCCATCAGCCCCACCTACCTGCCCACCAACCAGCTGCCCCAGAACCCGCAACTCTTTGGCAGCCGCACGGCCAAGGCGTGGAAGGTGTTTTCCTGAGCGCCGACTCACGTCGCACGCAGCTCGCCCCGGCCCGCCCTGCGCGGGCCGGCTTGCCTGACGCCCCCCGATCTGGAGTACCGCCGTGAACAACCCGGTCCTGCCCACGCTGCGCCTCGTCGCCGCCCCCAAAACCGATTCCAGCCGCGGACCGGCGCGACCCGCCGCCCTCACGGGCACCGGCAGCCGCGGAGACGACAACAGCAGCAACTTTGATCCGCTGGCCACGATCGCGGTCGACGAAAGTTGGGAGATCGGCCCCCAGGTCCGCGGCGACACAAGCCGGCAGGTGGATCTACCACCCGACACCCGCCTGCTGGCGCTCGAGGCCGAGGACGGCACCACGGTTTTCATCCGTGCCGATGCGCTGGCCGAACGCCTCGCCCGCCTTGCCGCCACCCGCCCCGAGTTGCGCGGCAAGGACGGCACCCTCGACCTCACCGCGCTGCGTCCCCGCGACGCCCAGAGCCGCGGCGTGGGTGAATGGGTGTGGCGCAAGCTCACCGCCCTCGTGGTCGGCACCGACACGCTAACCGAGCAGGCCAGTAAAAAGCTTGCCGAACTCACCGGTGGCAAGGCCGAAGACCTGATCGTCGCCGGCAGCACCTACGCCGGCGCCAAGGCCATCGTGTGGGCCATCGAGGTCCGCGGCCGCAACGCGCCCGGCCTCTACCCGTGGAACGGCGGCGCGATCGACGCCGAAAACCCGCTCCCCGAAAAGGCGCCCGCCCTTGAGGTGCTTACCGACAAGCCCGGGCTGATCTTCATCCACGGCACCGGCTCCCACACCCTGGGCGGCTTCGGCCAGCTGCCCGGCACCCAGAGCTGGCAGAAGCTGTCCGCCCAGTTTGAAGACCGGATGTTCGGCTTCGAGCACCACACCTTTTCCGAGAGCCCCATCGACAACGCCCTGGCCCTCGCCCGCGTGCTGCCCGACAAGGCCAGGTTCAGCATCGTCACCCACTCCCGCGGCGGCCTGGTGGGCGATCTGCTGTGCATCGACGCCAGTGCCGGCAAGGCCGAAACCCTCACTGACCTGATCCGAGACTACCGCCCCGCACCGCGCAAGGGCGATGACGCCCCCGCGGCCAAGGCCGATCTCGAGCGCTTCATCGAGCAGGAGCAGGCCAAACTCACCGAACTCGTCAAGCTGCTGCGCGCCAAGGCCTTCCAGATCGACCGCTACGTGCGCGTCGCCGCCCCCGCCCGGGGGACGGCGCTGCTCACCGACAACCTGGAAGTCTTCCTGTCCGGCCTTCTCAATCTCATCCGCAAGGCGGGCGGCTGGGCGGCGGGCGCCATCGCCGGCACCAACGCCGGCCCGGCCGCCGCGGCCAAAGCCAAGGCCGCCACCGACAAGGGCATCACGGTGCTCACCCGCATCGTTGTCGAGATCGCCAACCGGCGCCTCGACCCACGGCTACTGCCCGGCATCGAAGCCATGCTGCCCGACGCCGCCATGGGCATGCTGCTGGCGTCCGTCCCCCATCGCCCCGATACGCGCATGGCGATCATCGCCGGCGACATCGAAGGCGGCGGCCTCGCCAAGCGCCTCGGCACGATGTTCACCGACTGGATGTTCTTCGACAAGGCCGACAACGACCTGGTGGTGGACACCGCCTCAATGTACGGCGGACTGGCCTGCCAGGCCGGTGCCCAGGCGATCTTCGTGCAGGGCGAGAACGTCAATCACTTCCGCTACTTCCGCGACGACACCGCCACCGCCGACGGCCTGCCGCTGCCAACCGCGCTGCACCGCTGGCTCACCGACGCAGAGCCCGCCAAGCTGCCCGAGTGGGCCACCCGCGCCCAACCCGAGATCGACCAGGACGACCGGGTGAAGCGTCCGGATGCCCCTACCCAGTCCCGCGGAGACACCCGCGCGCCCATCCTCGTCTTCCTGCCCGGCATCATGGGCAGCAACCTCGACGCCGACGGCACGCGCGTCTGGCTCAATCCCCTCGGCCTGGCCCGCGGCGCCCTCAGCCGGATCGCCTTTGACAGCAAGGCCAAGGTGGCCGAGGCCGGGCTGGTAGGCATGGCCTACGGCAAGCTGGCGGCCCAGCTCGGCCAAAGCCACGAAGTCAATCTATTCGACTACGACTGGCGCCAACCCATCGCAACGCTCGGCAAGTTGCTCGCCGGCCGGCTGGCCACGCTCCTGGCCGAGAACCCCGACACCTCTATCCGTATCCTCGCCCACAGCATGGGCGGCCTGGTGGTGCGCGCCGCCTTCGCCCACCAACCCACCCTGTGGGACGCCATCGTCACGCGGCCCGAAGGCCGGCTGGTGATGCTCGGCACGCCCAACCACGGCTCCCACCTGTTCGTCGATACCCTGCTCGGCCAGTCCGACACCATCCGCCTGCTGGCCCGGGTGGACCTGCGCCACGACATGCAGGAGATCCTCGACATCGTCGCCGGCTTCCCCGGCGCGGTACATCTGCTGCCGGCGCCCGGCTTCCTCGACACCGGCAACACCACTGCGCGCGACTATTACAACGCGCAAACGTGGAAAGATCTCGCCAGGATCAACGACGACTTCTGGTTTGGCCGCAGGCTGGGTGGCAAGCCCTCGACCAAGACCCTTCGTCAGGCCGCGGACTTCTGGGGCATGGTGGCCGACTCCAGCTGGGTACGCAAAGCCCCCGACCGTATCGCCTACGTCTTCGGTCAGAGCGACAATACCCCTTGCGGGATCGTCGAACAGAAAGAGGGCGGCGGCATCGTGCTGCGCGGCACGCCCGAAGGCGACGGCTCGGTCACCTGGGCTTCCGGCCACCTGCCCGGCCTGCCCGCCGACCGCAAGTGGCTGATGCCTGCCGATCACATGGGCCTCACCAGCACCGAAGCCTACTTCGACGACATCGACTCCCTCCTCAACCGCGGCACCCCACTCAAGCTTGGCCCGTTGCCGGTGAGCCGCGGTGGCAGCGAGGCGGCCGTGCGCGAGTACCGGGCCGGCCCGCCTCCCGGCTTCCCGTCGCAACCCGAAGCCACCGCCCGCCTTCTGGGCGGCCGGCTGCGCCCGGTGGCGCCGCGCAGCGACAACCGCAAACTCACGGTCTCGGTCACCGCGATGGATCTGCGCTTCGTGCACATCCCGGTGCTGTGCGGCCACTACCGGGGCGACCCGATCGCCGCCGCCGAAGGCGTGATCGACCGCTACCTCGTGCGGGGCGCCCTCAGCCAGCGTCAGCGCCTGGGCATCCACACCGGCGAGATCGGCAACGCCTCCATCGTGCTGATGCCGCGCAATCTGGCCGAACGCCAGCGCCACACCGGCCGCGGCGCCGTGGTGGTGGGCCTGGGCGAGATGGGCAAGCTCAGCGCCGACGGCGTGAGCGAAGCCGTGCGTGGCGGCGTGCTGCGCTACCTCCTCCACGCTGCCGACCGCTACGGCGAGGAGCAGGCCGGCAGCGGCACCGACAAACCCGACGGCAACACCCTGCACCTCAAGCTCGCCTCCCTGCTCATCGGTACCAATTCGGCGCTGCAACTCAACGTCGCCGAATCGGTGAAGGCCGTCGTGCTGGGCGTGCTGATGGCCAACCGGGATTTCGCTGCCGGCGAAGACGGCTCGGCCCGGAACACCAACGCCCGCCGCGCACTGGTGTCCGAGCTGCAGTTCATCGAGGTTTTCCACGACAGCGCGATCTCCGCCGCCCACGCGGTAAGCCGGCTGGGCTCAACGCTCGCCAGCGAGCTCAAGCATATGAACTTCCAGCTCGCACCTGCCGACGAACTCTTCATCGGCGAGGGCGTGCGCCAGCGCCTCAGCGTGTCGCCCTTCTCGGATTACTGGCCACGCCTCGTGGTGTGCGACGCCGAGCAGGAGGACAGCGATGTTCCGCCCGACGCCAGCGCACCGCGCTTCCAGCCGCCCATTCCGCCCGAAAACCTGCGCCAGCTGCTGCGCATCTACGGCTGTGCCAACAAGGTGAGCGACGGTGCCACGCCGATGCCTTTCTGGCTCGATGACGCCCCGACGATCCGCTACGCCAGCCGCCTCAAGTTCGTGTACATGGGCGACAAGGCGCGCGCCGAGAGCGTCGTCCAGATCCGCCAGCCGGGCCTCGTTGAAAAGCTCTGCGACGACCGCCTTAAGAGCCGCAACCCCACCCTTTACGCCAAGGATGCCGGCTTCGGCACCACACTCTTCCAGCTGCTGGTGCCGCTCGATTTCAAGGCCGCCGCCCGCCAGGCCAACAACCTGCTGCTGATGGTGGACACCACCACCGCCAACCTGCCCTGGGAAATGCTCGAAACCGATGGCCGGCCGATGGTGCTGCACACCCGCGTGGTGCGCCAGTTCATGACCAACCGCTTCCGCCGGCAGATCGTGCGCACCGACAGCCTCACGGCCTGCGTGATCGCCGAGCCCTCCACCGAGGGCTTCCACGCCGAGTTTGGCGGTGCCGACTGGAAACCGCGCATCGGCGCCGATGGGCAACCCGAACCCGACTGCCTCGACGCCCTGCCCGGTGCCGCAGCCGAAGGCAACACCGTCACCCAGGTGCTCTCAGAGGTCGGCTACGAAGTCACCCTCGCCCCGCCGGATTCCCAGGCCGCCGACGTCTTCACCCGCCTCTACGCCCGGCCCTACCGCATCGTGATGGTGTCGGCCCACGGCATCCACGGCAAGCGGGCGTCTGACGGCAGCTACCGCAGCGGCGTGGTGCTCTCCAACGGCCTGCTCCTCACCGCCGCCGAAATCGGCCAGATGGAAAACGTGCCGGATCTCGTCTTCCTCAACTGCTGTCACCTGGGCAAGATCGGCACCGGCAGCAGCCGGCTTGCCGCCAGCCTCGCGCGGGAACTCATCGACATGGGCGTGCGCTGCGTGGTGGCCGCCGGCTGGGAGGTGCACGACGGCGCCGCGCGCACCTTCATCGAAACCTTCTTCGAGCAGATGGCCCAGCGCAACGCTCCCTTCGGCGAAGCCATCACCGTGGCACGCGCCGTCACCTTCGACGCCCACCCCGACCACAACACCTGGGGTGCCTACCAGGCCTACGGCGATCCCGCCTTCCAGCTCAAGGTCCAGCGCAACCCGGCCAGCGACGACGCACCGATGCGCGCACCCAACGAACTCATCGACTGGATAGAGCAGCGCCGCATCGAATCCCGCCTGCCCGACGCCGGCCCGATGCTCCAGCCGGCCGGCAATGCGAGTGGCTACAAGCAGACCGCCCAGCGCATCAAGACCCGTCTGCGCCACGTGCCCGAGGGCTGGGCCAAGCTGCCCGAGGTTCAGCAGGCCCTCGGCCGCCTCTACGCGGCCTATGGCCTCGAAGGTTTCGACGAAGCACGCAAGGCCTGGCTGCAGGCCATCCGCGACGATTCGTCCCGTGGCCTCGTGCCCATCTCGGCCATCGAACAGCTCGCCAACCTGGAGGCCCGACAGGCCGAACGCCTCAGCACTGACCCCGCCAATCTGGACGCAGCCCTCGCACTGGCAGACAGTGCTCTGGCCCGGCTGCGTTTCCTCATTGCCCTATCGGCCGAACACCCGGATGCAACGGATGCAGGTGCAGCGGGCAACAACCCTGAACGGCTGGCCATTCTTGGCAGCGCACTCAAGCGCAAGGCCATCGTCCTCGTACGCAACGGCAAACACTGGAACGAAGCGGTCGCCCCCGTACTGGCCGATGCCCGGGAAGCGTACGCCCACTGCGACGACGGCCCAGACGGATCGCCCGACTGGAACCCATACAACTATCTCAACCGCCTTCAACTGGACGCCTTGCTCGAAACCCAGGCCGACTACGAGGCCAATGCCCTGGCCTGCCAGCGCGCAGCACAGATGCGCTTCGAGCGCACTTTCGAGTTCTTCGATGCCGTCATGTCGGCCGACGCTCAGCTTGCCTGCTGGCTGCACACCGGGAACGGCACGGCAGACACGCTGGCCGGCCACTATCGCAACGCGATGAAGGACGTCACCGTCACTCCCCGGGAGCTGGACTCCGTCACTGCCCAGATCCGCATTCTCGGCACGCTGCTCAAGTGCCGCAACGCCCCGGGCGATGCCGAGCGTGCCCGCGAACTTGACGCTGTGATCGACAAGCTCGGCAATCCGACAACGGCCGGAGAAACGCCCGCCAAGGCGCCGCCCAAGGCAGCATCGGCTAAACCGGCGCAGACGAAGGCGACAGTGGAAACGCCCAAAGCTGGTGCAGGGAAGAAGAAATGAATTCAAGCGACGCACCGATCTGGCCTCCAGATTCCCCATTCTGGTGCCCAAAATAACCAGGATGGGCTGAAATTGCGGCTCCCTTTGCATGGCACATCGCTTGCTTGTGATGTGTATCAAAGGAGCATTCATGGCCGGAACGAAATCCACCTGCTGTTACTGCGGCGTTGGCTGCGGTGTTGTCATCGAACACGAAGCCGGCCGCATCACCGGCGTCCGGGGTGACCCGGATCACCCGGCCAACTTCGGCCGGCTGTGCACCAAGGGCTCGACCCTGCACCTTTCAGCCTCGCCTGAATCCCTTGCTGCCCGCGCCCTCCATCCCGAGCTGCGCACCAGCCGCAGCGACACCCGCGTCCGCGTGAGTTGGGACGATGCCCTCGACACCGCCGCCGAGAAATTCGCTGCGATCATCGCCGAGCACGGCCCTGACGCCGTGGCGATCTACGGCGCGGGCCAATTGCTCACCGAGGACTACTACGTCTTCAACAAGCTGATGAAAGGCCTCATCGGCAGCAACAACCTCGACACCAATTCGCGCCTGTGCATGTCCAGCGCCGTGGCCGGCTACAAACTGAGCCTGGGCGCCGACGCCCCGCCCTGCAGCTACGAGGATATCCGCCACACCCAGGCGCTCTTCATCACCGGCAGCAACACCGCGTTCGCTCACCCGATCACCTTCCGGCGCGTCGAAGATGCGCGAAAGGCCAACCCGGACATGAAGCTGGTGGTGATCGACCCGCGACGCACCGACACCGCCGAAGCCGCCGACCTGCACCTGCCCCTCATCCCCGGCACCGACATCGCCCTCTACAACGCGATGCTCCACGTGATGCTGTGGGAAGGCTGGGTGAACCGCGACTACATCGACGCCCACACCGAAGGCTTCGACGCGCTGAAGAAAATCGTCCGCGAATACACCCCGGCCATGGCCGCGTCGATCTGCGGTCTCGACAAGCAGGCCATCGAACAGGCGGCGCAACTCTTCGCCACCTCGAAGGCGACGATGTCCATGTATTGCCAAGGGCTCAACCAGTTCTCCTTCGGCACCCACAACAACTCGGCACTCATCAACCTGCACCTGGCCACCGGCCAGATCGGGCGCCCCGGCGCCGGCCCGTTCTCGCTCACCGGCCAACCCAATGCCATGGGCGGGCGCGAAGTGGGTGGCCTGGCCAACCTGCTCTCGGCCCACCGCGACATGGCCAACCCCGCTCACCGGGCCGAAGTCGCTGCCATGTGGGGCGTTGAAAGCGTGCCGGCAACCCCGGGCAAGAGCGCCGTCGAACTCTTCAAGGCACTCAAATCTGGCGACGTCAAGGCCGTCTGGATCGCCTGCACCAATCCGGCCCAGTCGATGCCGGACCAGGCCCTGATCCACGATGCCCTGAAGTGCGCCGAATTCGTCATCGTGCAGGAGGCCTTCGGCCACACCGAGACCTGCGCTTACGCCGATCTTCTCCTGCCCGCCACCACCTGGGGCGAGAAGGAAGGCACCGTCACCAACTCGGAACGCGCCATCACGCGAGTCCGAGCCGCCGTGTCCGCGCCGGGTGAAGCACGCCACGATTGGGCGATCGTGGTGGATTTCGCCCGGCGTCTGGGCACCCGATTGGGCAAAGGGGCACTCGCCGAGCGCATGTTCCCCTACAGCCGCCCCGAAGAGATCTGGAACGAACACCGGGAATCCACCCGAGGCCGCGACCTGGACATCACGGGCCTCAGCTATGCAATGCTCGAACAGGCGGGCCCCCAGCAATGGCCTTTCCCCGAAGGCGCCACTGCAGGCAAGCAGCGGCTCTACGAAGATGGGGTGTTCCCCACGCCATCTGGCCGCGCCCGCTTTGTGGTCACCGAGCACCGCATCACCGCCGAATCGCCGTCAGCTCACTACCCGCTCCACCTCAACACGGGCCGTCTGCGCGACCAGTGGCACGGCATGAGCCGCACCGGGCTGGTTGCCCGCCTTTACAGCCACGAATCCGAACCCCTGCTGCACATGCACAAGGACGACATGGAGCGCCGGCAGATTGCCGATGGCGATCTGGTCAAAGTGAAGAGCCGGCGAGGCGAAGTGGTGCTGAAAGTCCAGCAATCGGCCACGCTCCGCACGGGGCAGTGTTTCGTGCCCATGCACTGGGGTGGCAACACAATGGGTGGGCTCGGCGTGAACGTCCTGATGCCCTCCGAGTTCGATCCCACCTCCAAGCAACCCGAACTGAAACACGCAGCAGTACAGGTTGAAAAGTTCAGCGCGGGCAAGTCGCTGGTTGTGATGCGTCGCAGTGAAGCCGACGCCGATGGCAAGCTGCAACCGAACCCGCTAGCGGTAATGGATCGCCTGCGCCAGTGGCTTCCTCGCTTCCCGTACGCAAGCCTCACCCTGGCCGGCCGCAATTCGCCGGTCGTCGTGCTCAAGGCGCGTGGGGATGAACTTGCACCGGAACTGATCGAAGCGCTGGATCGCGAGATCGCCCTTGACGATCCAACCCGGGTACTTTCGTACCACGACAGTCGGAGGGATGTCGCCAAACGTGCGCTTGTCGAAGGCGACTCCCTGACCGCCGTGCGCCTGGCCGGAGAAACCAAGGCGGCAGACTGGCTGGCTGACATGATGGTCCAGGGGCATTCCGCAGCTGCCGTGCGCCCGTGGCTGCTGGCCCCGCTCACGCAGCCGCCCGCCGGCCAAGCCGCCCGGGGCAAGGTAATCTGTAACTGCTTCGACGTGGCCGAAGATGACATCCTCGCCGCATTTCGGGCAGGCGAATCCCTCGATAGCCTGCAGGCCCGGACCAAGTGCGGTACCAACTGCGGATCGTGTGTACCAGAACTCAAACGGCTTCGTCAGAGCGTCAGCAACTGATCGTTGACAGGCGCCAATCCAGGCAGCGTGTGCTGCATAGCTCACCAAGCAAAACGCCGGGATTGAAACCCGGCGTTTTGCTTGGTTCAGGGCGTCTTCGACGCGGTGCCCGTCAGATCACGCTTGGGCAGCCAGCTTTCCATCCACGAACTCGACCAGAGAGCCCACGGAAGCGAAGGTGGAACCATCGATTTCGTCATCCTCGATCACAAAACCAAAATGCTCTTCGATGAAGTTGATCAGACCGACCACCGCCATCGAATCCAGATCCGGCAGCGCACCCAGCAGAGGCGTGTCGAGATCAAACTGAGCCGCAGCACCGCCCAGGCTCAGAACCTCGTCGAGAATCGACAGCACTTCCTTCTTCGTATCCAAATGTCACTCCAATCCGAAAAACTCACCGCAAAACCTGATAGCGCGCCTTGCGACCTTGCAACTACAAGTCTTTATCATTATAAACGACAAGATCGCTTTCTGAACCGTGATCTAAGTCGTTCGCAACACCCGGGGTGCCACCAAAACAACGCACACTCACCGGGCCGGCACTAAATTCCGGCTGGACAGGCCCAACAACCACTTCAAGATCGATGCCCAACACCACGCTTCTTCACGAACTCATCACGGCATCCGCCGAACGTACCCCAGACAGGCCGGCCCTCACGGCCGGCGCCTCGACTCTCAGTTATTCGGCGCTGGATGAACAGGTTGCCCACTTTGCTGGCGGCCTCGTCGCCCTCGGGCTAGACCGCGGCGAACGTGTCGGTGTGTTTCTCGACAAGCGATTTGAAACCGTCGTGGCCTGCTTTGGCACCGCCCGCGCCGGTGGCGCCTTCGTTCCGGTCAACCCTATCCTGAAGTCCGAGCAGATCGCCCATATCCTGCGTGACTGCAATGCCCGCGTGCTGGTCACCTCGCCCGAACGCCTGCCCTTCATCGCGGAGGCGTTGCCCCATTGCCACGATCTGCGCCACATCGTCCTCACCAAGCCGCTCGCCAAGCCGGTCGATCTGCCCGGTCTGCAGATCGTCGACTGGGCGGACCTCGCTGCCGTCGGCCCCGCCGGCCATCGGGTGATCGACACCGACCTGCTGTCGATCCTCTACACCTCCGGCAGCACTGGCAAGCCCAAGGGCGTCGTGCTCTCACACCGGAACATGGTGGCAGGCGCCAAGAGCGTCGCAAGCTATCTGGGCAACAACCCCGACGACACCCTGCTCGCCGCCCTGCCACTCTCCTTCGACGCGGGCTTTTCCCAGCTCACCACCGCCTTTCACAGCGGTGCCCGCGTCGTGCTGCTCAATTACCTTTTTCCGCAGGACGTGCTGAAGGCGATCGTCAAGGAACGGGTCACCGGCCTCACCGCCGTTCCGCCGCTCTACATTCAGCTGGTTCAGCTTGAGTGGCCTGAGGGCATCGCCGAGCATCTGCGCTACTTCGCCAACACCGGCGGCCGGATGCCTCTCGAGACCCTCAAGGCCCTGCGCAGCCAGCTGCCGAAAACTCAACCCTTCCTGATGTATGGCCTCACTGAAGCCTTCCGTGCCACCTACCTGCCGCCCGAGCAGGCAGACATCCGGCCAGACTCCATCGGCAAGGCCATTCCAGGCGCTGAGGTCATGGTGCTGCGGGAAGATGGCAGCGAATGCGGCCCCAACGAACCCGGCGAACTCGTGCAGCGGGGCGCCCTCGTCGCAATGGGCTACTGGAACGATCCCGAGAAGACCGCCGAGCGCTTCAAGCCCCTGCCCCTCTCAGCCCCGGGACGGCAGACCGGCTTCGTGTTGCCCGAAATCGCCGTATTCTCGGGCGATACCGTCCGCCGAGACGATGAAGGCTACCTCTACTTCATCGGCCGCCGCGACGAAATGATGAAGACCTCGGGTTACCGGGTCAGCCCTACCGAAGTGGAAGAAATCCTCTACGCCACAGGACTCGTCGGCGAATGCATCGCCTTCGGCAAGCCCCATCCCAATCTGGGAGAAGCCATCTGTGTGATCGCCACCGGAAAGGACGGCCCGCTGAATGTCGAAGCGCTGCAGGCCGAATGCCGCCTGCGGATGCCCGCCTACATGGTGCCCACCACCATCGAAGCGCACAGCGGCGTGCTGCCTCGCAATCCGAACGGTAAGATCGACCGGAAATCCCTCTCTACCCAATTCCTGCAAAACAGCGTAACAACGTCATGAGCGAGACCCTCCGCGAAAAGCCGACCCACGCCCCGATGGACCAGTTCCAGTCCAGGAACGGCGAACTCATCATCGGCAACATTCCCCTTCGCCGCCTTGCTGCCCGGGTTGGGCAAACACCCTTCTATGCCTATGACCGCGAACTCCTGACCCAGCGTGTCGTAGCGCTGCGGGCCTGTCTGCCTGCCGGCATAAAAATCCATTACGCGATGAAGGCCAACCCGATGCCTGCCCTCGTCGACCACATGGCGAAACTGGTAGACGGGATCGACGTGGCTTCCACCAACGAGCTGAAGGTCGCCCTCGACAGCGGCGCCGATCCGCACGAAATCAGCTTCGCGGGCCCTGGAAAGCGGCATGAGGAACTCCGGCAGGCAGTCGCTGCCGGGATCCTGATCAACATCGAATCCTTCCGCGAAATAGCCGAACTCGGCGCAATCCGGGAAGCCACGGGTTGGCAGGTTCGAGTGGCAGTGCGGGTCAATCCGGATTTCGAGCTGAAGAGCTCCGGCATGAAGATGGGCGGCGGCCCCAAGCAATTTGGCATTGATGCCGAACAGGTACCCCAGGCACTCGCCGAAATCCACAGTGCAGGCCTCAGTTTCGAAGGCTTCCACCTGTTCGCCGGCTCCCAAAACCTGCGCGCCGAGGCGATCATCGAAGCCCAGCGCAAGAGCTACGAGCTCGCGCTAAGACTCGCCGAGCATGCGCGTACCCCCGTGAAATTCCTCAACCTCGGCGGAGGCTTCGGCATTCCCTACTTTCCAGGCGAACGCCGGCTTGATCTCACCGATATCGCGACCAACCTTGCGGATATACAGGCCGACACAAAGATCAGGCTCCCAGAAGCAGAGATCGTCATCGAGTTGGGTCGCTACCTCGTCGGCGAGGCAGGCGTATACGTGTGCCGAATTCTCGACAAGAAGATTTCACGCAATCACTGCTTCCTCGTGACAGATGGGGGGCTGCATCATCACCTTTCGGCATCCGGAAATTTTGGCCAGGTCATCCGAAAAAACTATCCAGTGACGATTGGTGATCGCATGGATCAGCCATTATCAGAGCCAGTATCCGTCGTCGGCCCCCTATGCACGCCGCTCGACCTCCTCGCCGAGAAGATGTCCCTCCCGGAATGTGATCGGAACAACCTTGTCGTCGTCTTCCAATCGGGTGCCTACGGCGCGACAGCCAGTCCCCGCGGATTTCTCAGCCAGCCTGATCTGGTAGAGATCCTGATCTAAAAACTAGGCCCTGAGATAATCAGCCTTCCGCACCAAACCGCCGTAAGCCCCCGGCTAACCCATCTTGACCGAGGACCTTAAGGCATCGCTGCGTCAGCCGGCTTCCACCGATGCGGCAGCAACTCCCCGATCCGGCTCTGAGGCTGAGTCTGTATTGACCCACCAAATC
>JAYRYA010000032.1:0-47298 GCA_041917255.1 Zoogloea sp. | reverse complement strand
ACCCGCGGGCCGCGCTCGTCGTACTGCACGCCCAGGGTGTTGTGGGTGAGCATGGCGTCGATGGCGGCGTGGGCTTCGTCGAGGCTCATCGCCACCACCACGCCCTTGCCGGCGGCGAGGCCGTCGGCCTTGATGACGATCGGCGCGCCTTCGGCGTCCACGTAGGCGTGGGCGGCGGCGGAGTCGGAAAACGTCTGGTACTTGGCCGTGGGGATCTTGTGACGGATCAGGAACTGCTTGGCGAAGTCCTTGGAGCTTTCGAGCTGGGCGGCGAGCCGGGTCGGCCCGAAGATCGGCAGCCCGGCAGAGCGGAAGGCATCCACCACGCCGGCGGCCAGCGGCGCCTCGGGGCCGACGACGGTCAGGGCGATCTGCTCGCGGCGGGCGAGTTCGATGAGTTCGGGGATCGCAGTGACGGCGACGTTCCCGATGCCGGGCTCACGGGCGGTGCCCGGGTTGCCAGGGGCGACCAGCACCTTCTGCACGCGCGGCGAACGGGAGAGCTTCCAGGCCAGCGCGTGTTCGCGTCCGCCGGAGCCGATGACGAGGATCTTCATGGGGGTGTCCGGATCAGTGACGGAAGTGGCGGAAGCCGGTGAGGACCATCGCGATGCCCTGCTCGTCGGCCGCGGCGATCACTTCGGCGTCGCGCACCGAGCCACCCGGCTGGATGACCGCGGTGGCACCGGCCTGGGCCAGCACGTCGAGGCCGTCACGGAACGGGAAGAAGGCATCCGACGCGACCACGCACCCAGGGATCACGAGGCCGGCGTTCTCGGCCTTGATCTTGGCGATGCGGGCGGAATCGACGCGGCTCATCTGGCCGGCGCCGACGCCGATGGTCATGCCGTCCTTGCAGTAGACGATGGCGTTGGATTTGACGTACTTGGCCACGCGCCAGGCGAACAGCAGGTCGCCGAGCTCTTGTTCGGTGGGGGCGCGCTTGGTGACGACCTTGAGATCCGCTGCGGTGATCGGGGCGAAGTCGGCGCTCTGCACCAGCAGGCCGCCGCCGACGCGCTTGTAGTCAGGCTGCTTGACGGCGCCGAGCGGATTGACCAGCACACGGACGTTCTGCTTGGCCTTGAGGAGCTCGAGGGCTTCGTCGGTGTAGGCGGGGGCGATCAGCACTTCGAGGAACTGGGCGCTGACGGCTTCGGCCGCGGCGCGGTCAACGGTGGTGTTGAAGGCGATGATGCCGCCGAAAGCGGAGGTGGGGTCGGTGGAGAAGGCCTTCTTGTAGGCGTCCAGCGGGCTGGCGGCGACGGCCACGCCGCAGGGGTTGGCGTGCTTGACGATCACGCAGGCAACGCCGTCGAAGGCCTTGACGCATTCCCAGGCGGCGTCGGAGTCGGCGATGTTGTTGTACGACAGCTCCTTGCCCTGCAGCTGGGTGTAGGCGGCAATGGCGCCGGCCTGGGGCTCGGACTCGCGGTAGAAGGCGGCGGTCTGGTGGGGGTTCTCGCCGTAGCGCAGATCCTGCACCTTGTCGAAGGCCAGCTGGAAGCGCTCCGGGTAGGCCATCTTGCTGCCGTCGTCGGCGAGGGCGGTGAGGTGGTTGGAGATCGCCGAGTCGTAGCGGGCCGTGTGGGTGAAGGCCTTGCGGGCGAGGTCGAAGCGGGTCTTGTAGCTGAGCGCACCCGCGTTCGCCTTGAGCTCGGCGACGATGCCGGCGTAGTCCGCCGGGTCGGTCACGATGCCGACGCCGCCGGCTTCATTGCCGTGGTTCTTGGCCGCGGCGCGGACCATGGTCGGGCCGCCGATGTCGATGTTCTCGATGGCGTCTTCGAGGCTGCAGTCGGGCTTGGCGACGGTGGCCTGGAAGGGGTAGAGGTTCACCACCACGAGGTCGATGCGCGGGATGCGGTGCTCTTCGAGCTTGGCCAGGTGCTCGGGCAGGTCGCGACGGGCGAGGATGCCGCCGTGCACCTTGGGGTGCAGCGTTTTGACACGGCCGTCGAGCATCTCGGGGAAACCGGTGTAGTCGGACACGTCGGTGACCGGCAGGCCTGCGTCGCGCAGGGACTTGGCGGTGCCGCCGGTAGACAGCAGGGCGATGCCGAGGGCGGACAGTTCGCGGGCGAATTCGACGACGCCAGTCTTGTCGGAGACGCTGAGCAGGGCTTGGGTGACTTTCATGGGTGTTCTCTGGATGGCCGCGGACGATGCGGCACGAAAAGGACGGAAAGGCGATTACAGGAGTTCGTGCTCGGACAGCTTGCGCCGCAGGGTGTTGCGGTTGATGCCGAGCATCTCCGCGCAGAGCGTCTGGTTACCGCCGGCCTGCTTGAGGACGAACTCGAGCATGGGGCGTTCGACGTTCTTGATCACCATCTCGTAGAGGGCGTTGGGCTTCTCGCCGTCGAGATCGCGGAAGTAGGTGTCGAGGGCGCGGCAGACAGATTCCGCGATGTCATTGCTGGTGCTGCTCATGCTGCAAGCTCCTGAGGGAATTCTTCTTCGGTATAAACCAGGCGGCTGTCTCTGTCGGCGAGCCGGCCGAAGAACTCGTCAATGGCGGCAATCTGTTCTTGTACGGTGGGCAGGGTGTTCATGGTGCGGCGGAACTGCGCCGACCCGACCAGACCCTTGGTGTACCAGCTGATGTGCTTGCGGGCGACCTTGACGCCGGTGTCTTCGCCGTAAAAGGCGTAGAGGTCGGCGAGGTGATCCTTGCACACCTGCAGGATTTCGGAGACGAGCGGGGGCGGCAGCTCCTCGCCGGTCTTCAGGAAGTGTTCGATCTCTCGGAATATCCACGGGCGACCCTGGGCGGCGCGGCCGATCATCACGCCGTCGGCGCCGGTGTAATCCAGCACGAACTTGGCCTTCTGCGGCGTGGTGATGTCGCCGTTGGCGATCAGCGGGATGCGCACGCGGGTCTTGACGTCGGCGATGGTGTCGTACTCGGCGTCGCCGGTGTACTGGCAGGCGCGGGTGCGGCCGTGGATGGCGATCAGCTGGATGCCGGATTCTTCGGCAATGCGCGCGATGGTGGCGGCGTTTTTATTGGCCTTGTTCCAGCCGGTGCGGAACTTGAGGGTGACCGGGGTGTTGCCGGCAGCGCCGACGACGGCTTCGAGGATGCGGGCGACCAGCGGCTCGTCCTGCATCAGCGCGGAGCCGGCCATCACGTTGCAGACCTTCTTGGCCGGGCAGCCCATGTTGATGTCGATGATCTGGGCGCCACGGTCGACGTTGTGGCGGGCGGCCTCGGCCATCATGGCCGGATCGGCACCGGCAATCTGCACGGAGATCGGATCGGCCTCGCCATCGTGGTTGGCGCGGCGCTGGGTCTTGGCGCTGCCGTACAGCAGGGAATTGGACGTGACCATCTCGGAGACGGCGAGCCCGGCCCCCATCTTCTTGCAGAGCTGGCGGAAAGGACGGTCCGTCACGCCGGCCATGGGCGCAACGAACAGATTGTTTCGCAAGGTGAATCCGGCGAATTGCATCGGGGGAGGCGGTGCTTGGGAAAACGCGACATTCTACCCGAAGGGCGGGGCGTCGGGCAGGGGCTCAAGTTCCGCAAGGAGGGTGCCGCGGCGCGTTTCAGGGCACGTCGGAGTACTGCATGCGCCCCTGGATGCGGGCCGCGTGGGCGGCCAGGCGGGGGCTGAAATTCTTCTCGTACTTGCGCGGATTGGGCAGCATCACGGCGAGCCGGGCAGCCTGGTTGGGCGAGAGCTGGGCCGCCGGGATGCGAAAGTAACGTTGGGCGGCGGCCTCGCAGCCGAAGATGCCGTTGCCCCACTCGACCACGTTGAGATAGACCTCGAGGATGCGCCGCTTGTCCCACAGGGTTTCGATCATCACCGTGATGATCGCCTCCTCGAGTTTGCGGAAGTAGCTGCGGGCCGGACTGAGGAAGAGGTTCTTGGCGAGCTGCTGGCTGATCGTCGAGCCGCCGGCGACCGGCTTGCCCTTCTTCTGGTTCTTCTCGATGGCTTTCTGGATGCCTTCCCAGTCGAAGCCCTCGTGATCGACGAACTTGTCGTCCTCGGCGGCAACGACGGCACGCTTGAGGTGGACCGAGATGCGCTCGTAGGGCACCCAGCGGTAATGGAGTTCGGCATCGGGCTTGTCGGCGGCGAGTTCGTCCAGGCGCAGGCTCATGAAGCTGGTGCCCGAGGGCGGGTTCCACTTCCACCACAGCACGTGGCCGAGCAGCCAGACCTGATAGGCGACGAACAGCAGCACGAGCGCCACCAGGGCGCGCCGTGTCCAGTGCCAGAGTCGCATCATCAACGCCGGGCTCAGAGCGCCGCGCGCAGCTCGCCGAGCACGGGGGCGGTCTCGGGGCGCACCCCGCGCCACAGGAAGAAGCTCTCGGCGGCCTGCTCGACGAGCATCCCCAGGCCGTCGGCGCGGCGAGCGGCGCCTTGCTGGCGGGCGGCGGCGAGGAAGGGCGTCTCGCCCTTGCCGTACATCATGTCGTAGGCGAGGCTGCCGGGGGCGTAGAGGCCCGCGGGTAGATCCGGCGCGGCGTCCGACAGGCTGGCGCTGGTGGCGTTGATGACCAGGTCGAACTGCTGGCCGGCAAGCTCGGCAAGGCCGTAGCCAGTGGGCGCGATGGCACCGGCAGTGGTGAACTCGTCGGCCAGCTGGGCGGCCTTGACCGCGGTGCGGTTGGCGATGGTGAGGCTGGCGGGGCGGGCGTCCAGCAGCGGCAGCACGGTGCCGCGGGCGGCGCCACCGGCCCCCAGCAGCAGCACGCGCCGGCCGGCCACGGCAAAGCCGCGGTTGACGGTGATGTCACGCAGGATGCCGGCGCCGTCGGTATTGTCGCCAAGGGTGCCATCGGCACCGAAGGCCAGGGTGTTCACCGCGCCGGCGGCCTGGGCGCGGGGGGTGAGCCGGTCGGCCAGCTCGAAGGCGTCGAGCTTGAAGGGCACGGTGACGTTCATCCCGCGTCCGCCTGTGGCCTGGAAGCCGCGCACGGTGGCGGTGAAGCCGTCGAGGGGCGCAAGGAGCGCCTCGTAGCTGAGCTGCTGGCCAGTCTGGGCAGCGAAGGCGGCGTGGATGCGGGGCGACTTGCTGTGGCCGATCGGGTTGCCAATCACGGCGTAACGGTCCATCGGGTCAATCCTTGCGGGCGGAGGTCTGCAGCATGTCCGCGTTGGTGAAGGTCCAGGTGCGGGTGATCTCGATCACGTCGGTGTCCTTGCGGATGTCCGGCGGGAAGGCGGCGTAGGGCGCGGCGAGTTGCACGATGCGGCGGGCGGCGTCGTCCAGCAGCTTGTGGCCGGAGGAACGGAGGATCTCCACGTTCTCGACGTTGCCGTCGGCGCGAATGGTGACCGACAGGAGCAGGCTGCCGTAGAGCTTGCCGCGGGCGGCGTCGGGGTAGTTGAGGGTGCCGACACGCTCGATCTTCTGGCGCCAGTCCTCGGCGTACTGGGCGAAACGGTATTCCTGGGCGCGGGCGCCGATGAACTTCTTGCGCGGGCGCGAGGCGTAGTCCATCAGATCCTTGTCGATCTGGGCCTCGATGCGGGCGACGGCGGCCGAGCTGTCGAGGAGGTCGTAGCCGGAGACCTGGCGCGGCGCCTCGGTGGGGTTGGCGTGGTGCGGATCGACGGCCAGCGCGGCTCTGGCCTGCCTGGCGGTCATCGCCTGGACCTGGGGCGCCTGTTGCTGCTCACTACGGCGCTGGGCTTCGACCAGGCTGTCGCCGGCCCGGGTCTGATCCATCGGCGGTAGTGGCGTGGCGGGGCGGGCTTTCTTGTCGGAGTTGCCGCCCGCGTCGAGGTTGGTCTGGGCGAGGATGTCGGCGGTGTCGGGGCGCTGGGCGTGGCGGGAATTGACCAGCACCACCTCCAGCCCCTTGTCGTTGCGCTTGAACTTTGCCGGGTCCGGCATCACGAAGTGGATCGACAGCAGGAGGGCGTGGATCGCCAGCGAGACGCCGACGCCCCATTCGAGCGCGTAGCGCGCCGACCGCCCGGCGAACGTCGGCCACTCGCCCACGATCCCGGCAACGGGGCCGAGCGCGGGGGTCGGGGTGGGCGACGGCGTGGGAGGGGGGCGGACCGGCTGCATGGCGGGATATCAGGCGGCAGGCGGCGGCTCGGTGGTAATTGCCAGGGCGTCCGGTGCCGGGGGCGCCTCGGCTTCGGGCAGGTCTTCGTCGTCGATCTCGACGGGCTCGCTGCCGGCAGGCGCGAGGGTTTCGAGATAGGTGGCGCGCACGTCCACGTCGATCAGATCGGTACTGTCGATGGCCAACTGGACGCGGGTGCCCGGCGGCAGGGTCGGCATTGACGGCATCTTGAAAATCAGCGGGATGGCTTCAAGACGGACGAGACTCTCGCGCAGCACGCGGGCGCTCATGGCCGGGTGGCCCTGCTGGCGCAGCCAGCGCAGGCACCAGTAACGCTCCATGCCGCGCTGGAACTCGGCGTAGGCGGCGTAGGTGAGTTCGAAATCGCGCATCGCGGCGATCAGTTCGGGCGACTTCGGCGGGAAGGCCGGCGCGGTGCCGCTGAGCCAGCCGATGAGCTGCCATTGGTTGACCAGATCCACGTAGCGCCGCAGGGGTGAGCTGGACCAGGCGTAGCAATCGACGCCGAGGCCTTCGTGGGGCGCGGCAGCGGTGGTCATGCGCACCTTGCCGCCGGTCTGGGCCCGGTATAGCGCCGGAATGCCGGCGTCGGCGAGGGCTTTGCCCCAAGTGCTGTTGGCGGCGATCATCAGCTCGGCCACCAGCTTGTCGAGGGGCGAGCCGCGGGAACGGCGGCCGATCTCGATGCGGCCGGGGCCATCGGCGGTGGTTTCGGACCAGTCGACGCTGAAGTTGAAATCGACGAGATTCTGGTTGGCTGCGGGCTTGCCACGGCCGGCTTCGAGCACGGTGGCGAGTTCCCACAGCAGGGTGAGCTCGGCCTTCCAGGGAAAGTCCGGGCCACCTTCGGCGAGGGTGGTCTCGTTGAAGACCGGCTCGATGTCGTGGTGACGCAGATTGGCGACCACCGGAACGCGCTCGATGCGCGAGTGGTTGCCGGTGACGATCAGGTCGCGGCTCACTTCGAGGTAGAGCGACAGGGCCGGGCAGTCGCGGCCTTCGCCCAGGGTGAAGCCCTCGACGATGGCGTCGGGCAGCATGGTGATCTTGTTGCCCGGCATGTAGACCGTGGACAAGCGCTCGCGGGCGATGGCGTCGAGACTGGAGTCGCGGCCGAAGCCAAGGCCCGGCGCGGCGATGTGGATGCCGATGCGCCAGCCGCCATCGACCGGGGTGACCGAGAACGCGTCGTCGATCTCGGTGGTGGCGGCGTCGTCGATGGAGACGGCGCGCACGTCGGCCAGCGGCAGGTTGGCCGGGGCGGCTGGCGGTTCGAAGGCCGGGAAGTCGATGCCTGACGGGAAGTATTCGAAAAGGAAGCGGTCGAAGTGCAGCTCGTGGGACGAAGCCAGCGCGCCGCAGTCGAGCAGCAGCCGGGCCGGCGACTTGCCGCCTTCGGCACAGGCGGCTTCGAGGGCCTTGGTTTCGAGGCGGTTGCGGTCGGGCTTGTAGAGCAGCTGACGCACGAGCGGTTTGAGCTCTTCGGGGAGCTGGCCGGCGAGCAGCTCGTCGCGCATCCGCTCGACGGCGGCGGCCTGCTGACGCTTCTTCTCGAGGCCGGCGAGGGCGGCCTGGAGGATCTCGGCCGGCGCCTTGCGGAAGCGGCCTCGGCCCTTGCGGTGGAAGTAGATCGGCGCGGCGTGCAGGCGCAGCAACACGGCGGCGGATTCGACGGGGCTGGGTTCGTGGCCGAAGTATTCGCGGGCGAAGTCGGCAAAGCCGAACTCGTCGTCGCCACAGACTTCCCACAGGAACTCGGTGTCGAGGCCCTCAGCCTCGGATTCGGCGCGGTCGAGCAGTTCGCCCGCACCCGGCTGGGCGAAACGCATCAGCACGTGATTGCTCTTCAGCTTGAGGCGCTTGCCATGGGGTGTTTCCACCTGCAGGGAGGCGTCGTTGTCGGTCAGGATGGTGCCGGTCTTGAAGGCACCATCCTCTTCGAAGAGCAGGTTCATGGGGCGGTCGCGCAGGGAAAACGACCGATTATAGCCAAGCCGGGGCCCACCCCGGACGAAAGCGGCGGTTTAGCGCGGATCAGTGCGCGGCGTTGGTGACGAAATCCCGGATCAGCTGCAGCAGCACGTCTTCGTCGTAGGGCTTGCCGAGGTAGTGATTGACACCGATCTCTTCCGCGTAGCGCTTGTGCTTCTCTGCCGTGCGGGAGGTGATCATGATGATCGGAACGGTCTTGAGGCGCGCGTCGGCGCGGATGTTGCGGGTGAGATCGAAGCCGTCCATCCGCGGCATCTCGATGTCGGCAATGATGACATCGGGGCTGGCCGTGAGCAGTTGCTCCAGCGCGTCGACGCCGTCCTTGGCGGTGATGACCCGGTAGCCTTCCCGTTCGAGCAGGCGGCCGGTGATCTTGCGTACGGTGAGGGAATCGTCCACCACCATCACGGTGGGTTGGGCCGGAGCATGGCTGGCTCGGCTGATCGCCGGCAGGACATCCTCGGCGCCGGCGTGGGCGCGGCCAGCCAAGGCGACCGGGTTGAGAATCAGCACGATCTCGCCATCGCCAAGCACCGTGGCGCCGGAGTAGCCGACCATGCGGGCATACTGGGGCCCGGCGTTCTTGACGACGACTTCCTGGTTGCCACGCAGGGCATCCACGTGAAGGGCTAGGGTTTCGGAGCCGGCCCGCAGCAGCAGCACCCAGTTGAAGCGGTCGAGCTGCGGCTGGGATTCGTTGTCGCCCAGCAGGCGTGGCAGGTAGCGATAGCTGAAGTGCTCGCCCAGCCATTCGGTGCCACGCCTGGCCCGGATGTCTTCGAGGGCCTGGGGCTTGAGCTCGAGCACCTGGGCGACCATCGACGACGGAATTGCCAGTGTGCGGTTACCGGCGCGCACCAGCAGTGCCTGGGTGACGGCGAGGGTGAGCGGCAGGTGGATGCGGAAGGTGGTGCCATGGCCGGATTCGGTGGCGACGCTGATGCGCCCGCCGACGGCGGCGGTCTCGCTCTTCACCACGTCCATGCCGACGCCGCGGCCGGCAAGGCTGGACAGGCTGGCGGTGGTGAAGCCGGGCACGAAGATCAGGTTGGTGAGGCGCTTGTCGTCGGTTTCCTCATTCGCGTCGATCAGGCCGGTTTCAATGGCATGGGCGCGGATGCGGGCGAAGTCTAGGCCGGCGCCGTCGTCACGGAATTCGATCACCACGTCGTTGCCTTCGTGGGAAACACGCAGGGTGATCTGGCCAATTTCGGGTTTGCCGGCGGCGCGGCGCACTTCGGGTGGCTCGATACCGTGGGCGACGGCGTTGCGCACGAGGTGACCCAGCGGGCCCGTCATGGCTTCGAGTACGCTGCGATCGATCTCGATCTGGCCGCCGATGATGTCGAGGTTGGCGCGACGGCCGAGCTCCTTGGCGGTCTGGCGGACAAGGCGATAGAGACGCTCGGCGAGGCTGTCGAAGGGCACCATGCGCACGTACATCAGCGACTGCTGAAGCTCGCGGGCCATCCGCGACTGGGCATGCAAGGCCGATTCGGCGCCGTCGAGGTTCTTGAGGAGGTTCTGCTGGACGGTGGTCACGTCGCCCACGCTCTCCGCCATCATCCGGGTGAGTTCCTGGAGACGGGTGTAGCGGTCCATCTCGAGGGGGTCGAACTCGGTGTGATGGGTCTCAACCTGGGACAGGCGCGACTGCATCTGGGTGTCGGCCTGGATCTCGACTTCGCGCAGCTGGTTGCGCAGGCGGATGACGTTTTCGGTGAGATCGAGCAGGGAGCGGCGCAGGGTGCGCAGTTCGCCCTCGATTCGGGTGCGGGCGATGGAGATTTCGCCTGCTTCGTTCACGAACTGGTCGATACGGCCAGCTTCGACCCGCAGCATGGTGCGCGCTGCCTGGGCGGCGAGTTCACCGGGCTGGGCCGGGGTGGTGTCGTCCAGATCAATGTGCGTGGCGACGGGGTTGGCCGGCTGGACAGGCTGGGGCGCTGCCGGCGCCGCTGCCTCGGGGTTGCCGAGGCCGTCGAGGGATTGGCGGGTCTGGTCGAGGGCGCTTTCGAGCTCGTCGAGGATGCCGGATTCGGCGGCGTCCTGGCCGCGTACCCGCTCGAGACGGGTTTCGAGATCGTGCAGGCTTTGGCCAAGGCTCATGGCGCCAACCATCCGAGCGCTGCCCTTGAGGGTGTGAAGCAGGCGCGCGATGCCTGCAGCGTGGGCAGAGTCGGACGGGGCGCCGCGCCAGTTATGCACGGCGACGTCGAGCTGGTCGAGGAGTTCGTTGCCTTCGTCGAGGAAGATCGGCAGCAGGTCGGTGTCGAGCTCGTCGCGCAGCTGGGGTGCCGGGGCGGTGGTTTCGGCCGGACGCGGTGCCGCAGGCACCGGATTGATCGGCGTGGTAATCAGGGCCGGCGGCGCTTCGGGGCGCAGGCTGATGACTTCGGCCAGATGAGAGGTGAGGATGCCGTCGAGCTGCTCGACGAGTTCCAGGGTCGGCTGGGGCAGGCTCCGGGCGGAGAGCTGGACCAGCATGCCTTCGAGGGCGGTGGCGGCGCTGTTGAGCAGGGTCGTCTGGTCTGCGGTCGGCGCGCGGTCGTGGTCGGACAGGCGCTGCTCGGCCAGTTCGAGGGCCTTGGCGAGCAGCTGGGGTGCGACGAAGCGGGCGGTGCCGGAGATGCCTGACAGGGTATGCGCGGCGCGGATCGCCGACTGGGGCGGGACGAGGCTGGGGTTGACCGAAAGCCGGGCGAGTTCGTGGCGCAGGGTGGCGACGTGCTGGCGGGCTTCGACCAGGTAGAGGTCGAACAGCGGGCGGGACAGCACGACGTCGCCCAGGCGCACTTCATCCGGGTTGATCTCGTCGTCGGCGCTGTCGGCGTCGATCTCCTCGATGCTGATGGCTTCTTCGGTTTCGAGCTCGGCATCGATCCCGGCGGCCTCGACTTCCACGGTTTCGAGCGGCTCCAGGGGCTCGTCGGTGACGGGCAGATCGAAGGTGGGCGTTTCGTCGAGCGTGGGAATCTCGATGGTCGGCGCGTCGATGGCCTCCACCGGCAGGGCCTCGACGGCTTCGACGGTGTCGGGCAGTTCAATGCTTTCTTCGAGATCGGCAAGGGCTTCCTCGACGGTCTGGATGCCGTCGGGCAACTCGGGCAGGACGTCGGATTCGTCGCCGGGGGGCAGGGATTCGACGGAAGGCAGGGTTTCCAGATGCGCGGGCGGAGCCTGGTCGGCGGCAGTGGGCGCTTCGGCAGCGAAGTCGGTGGGTAGGTCGAAATCGAGGTCGAAGGTGTCGGCAGGCGCCGGGGTCGCGAGGGCGGGTTCGGCTTCGGGTTCGGTGAAGCTAAGGTCGGGGAACTGCAGTTCGAGCCGGGGCGGTGCTTCAGGGGGCTCGTCCCGAAGGGTCAGCGGCGTGCCGATGTCGGTTTCCGTGAAGCTCGCGTCCGGCACGATGATCGTGGATTCCAGATCGATCTCTTCGGCGTCGTCGGCAGGGCGCTGGGGCGCGGCCGGGGTGGCCGGCGGTTGCGTGGCTCGGGCAGGCGCCTCGGCTGGCGTCTCGGAACGCAGGCGCTCGGCGTCGGCGAGCAGCTGGCTGACATCCTTGTGGGTGCCCGCGCCGGCATTGAGTTGGTCGATCCAGGCGGAGAAGCTTGCGTGGGCGTCGTCGATGAGCTTCAGCAGATCGGCGTTGACGGGGAGTTCGAGGCGCAGCCAGTGGTTGAGCGTCTGCTCCATGCTCCACGCGGCTTCGCCGAAGTCCTTGAGGCCGACCATCCGGCCGCTGCCCTTGAGGGTGTGAAAGCTGCGGCGGATGGTGGTGAGCACCTCCACGTCGTGGGGGCGCTGGCGCAGTTCGGCGCTGTTGCGGGCAATGGCACCGCGGACGTCGATGGCTTCCTCGATGAAGATCGACAGGAGTTCGGCGTCGATCTCGGCTTCGCTGGCGTCGAGGAGGCGGGTCGCTTCGGCGGACAGGGCCGGCGCAGCCGGGGCGGCGGCGATCGGTGCAGGGGCGCTGAACAGTTCGCCGGCGTCGAGCATCGTGAGGGCCTGGCGGGCCTGCTTTTCGAGTTCGAGGTCGGCGGTGAGGGAGGCGTCCTGGCGCAGGCTTTCGAGGTTGAGCTGGAGCTCGGTGCGCAGGCCAATGTCGTCCGGGTTGTCCTTGAGGGCGGCAGTGAGGGCCGCGGCTTCGCGCTTCTGCTGGGCGAGCTCGGCTTCGACACTGTCGGCCACGTCGGGTACGTCGTCGGGGCGCAGGATGCGGGCGAGGTCGGCGGGGCCGTGCTGGAGGGCTTCGATGTAGACGCCGAGGCCCGACAGGCGGTGGGCGATCTCTTCGAAGGCGCGGGTGTTGTCACCGGTTTCGGCGGGCAGTGCGGCGATGCGCGCGGCGGCGTCCTGGACCAGGCGCACGGCGCCGTCGTCGTTCATCACCGAGAGGGCACCCTCGATCTGCTTGAGCGGCGCCCGGACGGCGGCGAGGATGTCGGTGTTGCCCGGCGAGCGGAAGAAGCCGTCGAGGCTGGTTTCGACTTCGGAGAGGCTGGTGAGGATTTCGTGAGCCAGCTGGCGATTGACCTGGCGGGCCTGGGCGTCGGGCTCCGAGATGGCCATCGGGGCGAGCTTCTCGCCGCGCTGATGAGCGCGCAGGCGATCGAGGATGGCGTCGATCTGGATATCTTCCCGGTTGTCGGCGCGGGCGTGGGCGTCGAGGCGGGTGTCGAGGAGCAGCATCGCGGTGGCGACGTCCATCGACAAGGCGTCGGTGAGGCGCAGCGGATCCTGGCGGAGCCAGCGGGCGAGTTCGCCGAGGGCTGCGGCGAGGTCGGCGACTTCGGGCTGGCCAAGCGTATGGGCCTGGTCGATGATCGGGGTGATGGTGTCCTGGAAGCGCGGGAGACCGATGGCTCCACCCTTGGAAAACTGGTCCCAGGCCTCGCGGGCGTCGGAGAGTTCTTCGCGCAGTTTGCGCAGGATCGGGGCGAGCGGGGTGTCGCGGATCGGGCGGTCTGCGTCAGGGATCAGGGCCTGCAGTTGGTAAGCGCTGCGGATGCTGTCGATGGCCGGTGAGCGGGCGGAAGTCGTGGCAACGTGGTAGAGCACGTCGCGCATCAGGCGCTCGGCAACAATGCTGGAGCCTTCCATCACACGGCGCATCTGGGCGTCGATCCGGCCGCAGAGCCGCTTGTTGGCGGCGTCGGCAGGCAGGGCGCGCTGGCCGAGGGCGTCGAAGAAGGCGGTGGCGGCGGCCCAGAAGGCGCGGGAGGCCGGCACCGCCTGGAGGGCCTCGATACCCGCGACGGATTCGCGCATTTCCTGCGGACCCGCGGGATCGTCGGCGTTACGGAACCACTTGAGCAGACCCCGTTCGAAGCGGCCGCGCAGCGCGCGCAGCCGCTTGGGATCGTCGCTGACTTCGTTGACCGCCGGGAAGACCGGGCGCAGGGATAGATCTGGGAAGAACAATTCGCCGGCAGTGGGCGCGTCCTGGCCGCGGGCCTGGGCGACTTCGCCGTACAGCCCGAGCAGGCGCAGTGCCTGGTCGGGCTGGCCGCGGGTGAGTTCGTCGAGGTAGTTGCCGATGGCGGCGATGCAGCGGGTTGCCAGACTGACGGTTTCGGGCGTTGTCGGGACCTGGGTCGAGGCCATTTCGCCGAGTAATCGGTCGAGCTGTTCGGAGAATTGGGTCAGGCCGTCGAGGCCCACGATGGACAGGGCGCCGTGGGCCTGGTGCAGGTGGGTCTGGGCGAATTTGATGCGATCGGGGCGATCAGGCGCGTTGCCGGCCTCGGCGAGCGCTCCCAGCGCCCGTTCTAGGGCCAGGTCGATTTCGCCTTTGACCCAGGTCAGCGGACCCAGGTCGAGTTCGTGTGCTGAGCTCATCGGTACGTGGTGGACGGATTCCGTTCCTGGTCGGGGTGCGGGGTCAGACCTTGAAGCCGGAGACCGAGCCCTTGAGTTCAACTGCGAGATCCGCCAGCTCGCCGATCGACACGGCGGTCTGCTGGGTGCCAGTGGTGGTGCGGTCGGTGATCGCAAGAATGCCGCGCATCTTCTCGGCCACCTGGGTTGCCGCCTTGGCCTGGACTTCAGTGCTGACCGAGATGCGTTCGATGAGTTCGGCGGTTTCGGCTGACACGCGTTCGATCTCGGCGAGCTCCTGGCCGGCGGTTTCGGACAGGCGGGCACCGTCGACCACGTCGCGGGTGGCGTTTTCCATCGCTGCCACGGCGTCGCCGGTGTCGGTCTGAATGGTCTTCACGATCGCGCCGATCTGCTTGGTGGCCTCGGCGGAACGTTCGGCGAGGCGCTGCACTTCTTCGGCAACCACCGAGAAGCCACGGCCGGCTTCACCGGCGGAGGCAGCCTGGATGGCGGCGTTCAGGGCGAGCACGTTGGTCTGTTCGGTAATGTCGGAGATGAGTTCCACGATTTCGCCGATCTCCTGGGAGGATTCGCCGAGGCGCTTGATGCGCTTGGAGGTCTCCTGGATCTTCTCGCGGATGTCGTTCATGCCCTTGATGGTGTCCTCCACCGCGGCGGCGCCCTTCTGAGCGGCCTGCAGGGAGCGGCGCGCCACCTGGGCGGACTGCAGGGCATCTTCGGAGGCGGCGCTCATGGAGCTCGCCATGCTCTGGGCGGTTTCACCGGCGAGGCGCAGTTCCTGGGCCTGGCGCTCGGTGGCGGAGAGCAGTTCGTCGGAGGTGCGCTGGGCGGATTCGGTGGCGGTGGTCACGCGGATGGCGGCGTCGTTGATCCGGCGCACCAGCACTGAGAGTTCTTCAATGGTGTAGTTGACCGAGTCGGCAATGGCGCCGGTGATGTCTTCGGTGACGGTGGCGCGGACGGTCAGGTCACCGTCGGCGAGGTCGCCCATCTCGTTCATCAGTCGCAGAATGGCCTGCTGGGTGCCGTTACGTTCGGTTTCGGCGGCTTCACGCAGCTGCTCGGAGGCAGCGCGGCGGCGGGCGATGTCGTCGTTGTAGGTTTTGGCCATCAGGGCCAGGCAGGCCAGCGCGAGCAGGGCGCAGACGATGATCGACAGGGAAACCCAGGTGAAGAAGCCGGTGTAGGCGTTGGAGTAGCCTTCGGCGAGTTCGGAGGTTTTTTCGAGGAGCGGACCGGAATCCTTGAAGATCTGGCTGCCGGCTTCCTTTGCCTTTACCAGCAGCTGGATGCTGCTGAGGATGGTCTGGACGGCGGCGAGGTTGTCCTTGCCGACGGCTTCGAGTTCGACGAGCTTGGCCTTGGCGTCGGTGCCGTCGGCGGTCATCTTCTGGAGCTGGTCGATCTGCTCACGGAACGTGTTGGTGTCCTTGCCAAGGAGGAAGGCGACTTCCGGGTCGATGGCGTTGGCGATCAGGAGCGCGTTGGCATTCTTGGCGATCCGCTGGGTGAGCATCACGACCTGGTTGGCGGTGGCGATCTCGCGGGCGGCGGCACCGCCCTGCAGCTTGAGGGTGGCGACCTGTTCGGAGAGTTCGAGAAGCTGGGGGTTCTTGCCGTTGATGGTCGCGACGGCCTTGCTCAGATCGGTGAGCTTCTTTTCTTCCTTCAGCAGTTTCTCGGCGTTGGCGTCGGTTTTCTGCCAGAGCGTGGTCACGGCTTCGAGCTCGGCGGTGACGGCACTGCTGCCGCCGGGGACGCCGGTCCCGTTCACATCGCCGCCCTCAGTGACGGCGCCGAGCAGGGTGTTGAACTGCTCACGACTTTGTTTGAGTTCGACGAAGGCGTTGGGTTCGCCCTGCAGGGCGAGCTGGCTGGCTTTGGCGATCTGCTGGGAGAGGGTGCGCATCTGGCCGGCGGCCGTGACGTAGGCGGTGCCGAAGCTGCTGACCCGGATCTGGTAGAACACCAGCGCGGCGGTGAGGATGGCGAAGATCAGGAAGGGGATGCGCAGGGTGCGCAACTGCTCGGAGGCGCTCTTGCCCGCAAGGAAGGGGAGGGCGCCGGTCTGCGCACCGTCGCCGGCTTCGATGATCGTGTCCACGTTGGTCGTGGCGCCCTTGTTGCCGCCCAGCGACAGTCCCGGTAGCTTGAATGCCATTTTCTATCTTCCTTCAGCGGGCGCGACCCGCTGCTCCTCCAGATTGTTCGGTCACGATTGGGCGGCGTCGAGAAAACGCGCGTGATTCAGTAGTTCGGATACCTTGAGGCGGGTCCAGTGGTTGCCG
The DNA here is from genome assembly GCA_041917255.1 of Zoogloea sp. Taxonomy (GTDB): domain Bacteria; phylum Pseudomonadota; class Gammaproteobacteria; order Burkholderiales; family Rhodocyclaceae; genus Zoogloea. The sequence continues at coordinate 31,110 of JAYRYA010000032.1, read as the reverse complement.
TGGGTGTCCTGGACCTGATCGCCGATCCAGGGCTGATCCGGGTCGGGCGGGGTGGCGAGGGGTTCGAAATCCTCGAGGGCCCGAAGGCCCAGGGCCCGCGTCACGAGCAAGGCGCAGTTGAGATTGTGGCGAACCCCGATCAGCAGCAGCCGGGATTGCCCCACGGGGGTGATCGGCGCATCGCCGTGGAAGGCAGAGAAATCCACGACGCCGAACAGGTTGCCCCGTACGCTGGCGAGCCCGCGGAACCAGTGCTCCGACAACGGAACCGTTGCAAGTGGGGGGACGGCCAGTATTTCTCCGGCCTCGGTGAGGTCGACAAGCCAGTTGCGCTTGCCGGCCTGGACTCCGAGCAGCGCCGAGGCCCGGCTGTCCTTGGCGTCGGCCAGGCGCTTCGCGAGGCCGGCCTGGAATTCGTGAAGGCTGATCCGCTTCGCCATGGGGTTCTCAGCTGAAGGCGCGGATCTTGTCGAGCAGGGCGGCGTGGTCGAGGGGCTTGACCATGTAGTCGAAGGCGCCCTGGCGCATGCCCCAGATCTTGTCGGTCTCGAGGCCCTTGCTGGTACAGATGATCACCGGGATGTCGCGGGTGGCCTCGTCGCGCACGATGGTGCGGGTGGCCTGGTAGCCGTTGGTGCCGGGCATGACCACGTCCATCAGGATCAGGTCGGGGTGTTCGGTCTTGCTCTTGATGACGGCTTCGTCGCCGCTGTCGGCGGTCACGACCTGATAGCCATTCTTGACGAGGACTTCCGACAGGGCGAGCCGTTCCGTCGGGGAGTCGTCGACGACGAGGATTTTCTTGATCGGCATGGGCGCAGCGTCTCGTGGGTTCAGTCGAGTGGGGAAAGCTGGCGCGACTGCGTGTGGCTGGCGACCGAACGCAACAGGCTTTCCTTGGTGAAAGGCTTGGTGAGGTATTCGTCCGAGCCGGCGAGGCGGCCGCGGGCGCGGTCGAAGAGCCCGTCCTTGGAGGACAGCATGATGACTGGCGTGGCCTTGAGGCGGGGATTCTTCTTGATGAGGGCGCAGGTCTGATAGCCGTCAAGGCGCGGCATCATGATGTCGACGAAGATCAGGTTGGGCGCATGGTCGGCGATCTTGGCCAGCGCATCGAAACCGTCCTCGGCGAGCACGACCTGACAGCCAGCCTGGGCGAGGAAAATCTCTGCGCTGCGGCGGATGGTGTTGCTGTCATCGATGACCATGACCTTGATTCCGCTGAGATTCACATGACCCTCCGGTCTTCTTGCTGCTGTCGATGCGTTCCGCGAACAGAGGCCAGGGCCTCAGATCGCAATCATTTCAAAGTCGTCCTTGCGTGCGCCGCACTCGGGACAGGTCCAGTTGGGCGGAACATCTTCCCAGCGGGTGCCGGGGGCGATGCCTTCGTCGGGGGAGCCGGTTTCTTCGTTATAGATATAGCCACAGATCAGGCACATCCAGGTCTTGTACGGGGGGCTTGCCATGTGGGTGCGTCGCGGTGATTTCGGCTAGAATCGCTTGGATCGTGAATGGTAGCGCAGTCGCAGTCAAAATTGTGCGTCCTCGTTTTCCGGAATGACTACTAACCGCAGCGATCCCTCTCCTCCCCTGGTTCTCGTGTTCGCCGCCTCCGATCCCACCGGTGGCGCCGGAATCCAGGCAGACATAATGACGATTTCCAGCATGGGATGTCATCCCCTGACGGTCATCACCGGCCTCACCGTCCAGGACACTGTCGGCGTCGAGGAGGTGTTGCCCGTGGACGCGGATTTCGTTACCGAGCAGGCCCGCGCGGTGCTTGAGGACATGCCGGTGCAGGCATTCAAGCTCGGCGTGCTCGGGAGCGTCGAGAACGTCCAGGCGATTGCCGAGATCATCTCGGATTATCCTCACATCCCCGTCATCGTCGATCCCATCGTCGCCTCCGGTCGGGGCGACGAACTGGCTTCCGAGGCCATGCTGGCCACGCTCCGGGAGTTCATCCTTCCCCAGGCAACCCTCATCACGCCCAACACGATGGAGGCGCGGCGCCTCGTCACCGGTTACGGCGAAGATTACGCAGAGCACAGCCTGGCCGACTGCGCCACGCTGTTGCTTGAGATGGGAACCGAGTATGTACTGATTACCGGCTCCCACGCCAACACCCCGCAGGTGGTTAATACCCTTTATGGGTCGAAGGGCGTCTTGCGGGCCGATCCGTGGGAGCGCCTGCCGGGCAGCTACCACGGTTCCGGCTGCACGCTGGCGTCGGCGGCAGCGGCGGCGCTGGCCCATGGGCTCGACATGTCCAGTGCGGTATTCGAGGCGCAGAGCTTTACCTGGCAGACACTTTCATCCGCTTTCCGCCCCGGCATGGGGCAATTCATCCCCGACCGTTTCTTCTGGGCTGGCCCGCCCGACCGGGGCGAAGGTTGAAGATGCGGCGCGGTCTTTATCTCGTCACGCCCGACCTGCTCGATACCGACGCGCTGCTTGCCGCGGTGGCGGCGGTGCTGCCGGCGCGTCCGGCAATCGTGCAATACCGCAACAAGCTGGCCGATGCTGCACTCAAGCGTGAACAGGCTTCCCGGCTGCTGGCCCTGTGCCGGGCGGCGGACGTGCCGCTGGTGATCAACGACAGCCTGGCGCTGGCCCTCGAGATCGACGCCGACGGTGCCCATCTGGGCCGCGACGACGGCGATCCGGCGCTGGCCCGCGCGGCCCTCGGCCCGGGGCGCATCCTCGGCGTGAGCTGCTACAACGAATGGCCGCGGGCGGTGGCCGGTGCCGCGGCGGGTGTCGACTACGTGGCCTTCGGGGCGATGTTCACCTCGTCCACCAAGCCCGACGCCCCGCGCGCCGGCCTCGACCTGCTCGCCCGCGCCCACCGCGAGCTGCGCCTGCCGGTGGCGGCCATCGGCGGCATCACCCTCGACAACGCGCCGGCCCTGGTGGCGGCCGGTGCCGATCTCCTCGCCGTCATCAGCGACGTATTCTCTGCGCCCGACCCGGCTGCCCGCGCGGCGGCCTACGCCGGGCTGTTCGATTGACCTCTCAGGAAGCTCCCAGCATGACCAGTCGCAACGAAGAACTCTTTGCCCGCGCCCAGCGCACCATCCCCGGCGGCGTCAATTCGCCGGTCCGTGCCTTCCGTTCGGTGGGTGGCACCCCGCGCTTTCTCAAGAAGGCCCTGGGCGCCCGGGTGTGGGACGCGGACGGCAAGGAATACCTCGACTACGTGGGCTCCTGGGGCCCGGCGATCCTCGGCCACGCCGATCCGGTGGTGGTCGAAGCGGTGCGTGCCGCGGCCCTTGAGGGCCTGTCCTTCGGTGCCCCCACCGAGCGCGAGATCGACATGGCCGAGCGCCTGTGCGAACTCCTGCCGAGCATGGAGATGGTGCGCCTGGTGTCCAGCGGCACCGAGGCCACGATGAGCGCGATCCGCCTCGCCCGGGGCTTCACCGGCCGTGACGCGATCATCAAGTTCGAGGGCTGCTACCACGGCCACGCCGACAGCCTGCTGGTCAAGGCCGGCTCGGGCCTGCTCACCTTCGGCAATCCGTCGTCCGCCGGCGTGCCCGAAGATTTTGCCAAGCACACCGTGGTGCTCGACTACAACAACCCGACCCAGCTGGAAGAAACCTTCCAGGCCCGCGGCGCCGAGATCGCCTGCGTGATCATCGAGCCCATCGCCGGCAACATGAACCTCGTCAAGCCGTCGGCTCACTTCATGCACCTGCTGCGCCGGTTGTGCACCGAGCACGGTGCGGTGCTGATCTTCGACGAGGTGATGACCGGCTTCCGCGTTGGCCCTCGGGGCGTGCAAGGCCTTTACGGCATCACGCCGGATCTCACCACCCTGGGCAAGGTGATCGGTGGCGGCATGCCGGTGGGCGCCTTTGGCGGCCGACGCGACATCATGGAAAAGATCGCCCCGCTGGGCGGCGTGTACCAGGCCGGTACCCTGTCGGGCAGCCCGGTGGCGGTGGCGGCCGGTCTCGCCAGCCTGGAGCAGATCGCCCGGCCCGGCTTTTACGAAACCCTCACCGCCCGCACCGAGCGGCTGGTGAAGGGCCTCAACGCCGCGGCGGCCAGGCACGGCGTGGACTTCATCGCCGATTCGGTGGGCGGCATGTTCGGCCTGTACTTTGCGAAGTCTGTGCCCCAGACCTACGCCGACGTGATGGCCTCCGACCGCGAGACCTTCAACCGCTTCTTCCATGCCATGCTCGATGCCGGCCACTACTTCGCCCCGTCGGCGTTTGAGGCGGGCTTCGTGTCGGCGGCGCACGCCGAGGCCGACATCGACGCCACCGTCGCCGCGGCCGATGCGTGGTTCGCGGCGAACGCGGGCTGACGGCTGGAGAAACGGCGTTTGGCGGCCTGAAACCACGTTTCCCGGCCGCGCATCGTTGTTTCAGGCCCTGAAACAACGTTTCCCTGCAGAGAGTCTTCGATTCAGGCGCTGAAACCCGGTTTCAGCGCCTGAATCTTTGTTGCGGGCCCCTGAAACTGAGTTTCTCGCGCTGAGACGAGGTTTCTCGGCAGATGAAGGCGCTTTTCGGAGATCAGGCTGACGTGCGCCCTACATCAGGAAGATCGTCGCCAGCCCGAGGAAGATGAAGAAGCCGCCGGAATCGGTGACTGCAGTGATGATGACGCTGGAGCCGACGGCCGGGTCTTGCCCCAGGCGGTGGCGGATCATCGGGGCCATCACGCCCACGAAGGCGGCGAGGAGCAGGTTGAGGGTCATCGCGGCGGTCATCACCGCGCCCAGCTTGCCGCTGCCGTAAAGAATCCATGCCAGCACGCCGAGCAGCCCGCCCCACACCAGCCCGTTGATGAGGGCGACGCCCATCTCCTTCTTGAGCAGCCGGGTCAGGGCGTCTTCCTGCACCTGACCCATGGCGATGCCGCGCACGATCATGGTGATCGTCTGGTTGCCCGAGTTGCCGCCGATGCCGGCCACGATGGGCATCAGTGCAGCGAGCGCGACGAGCTTCTCGATGGAGTGTTCAAACGCACCGATCACCCGGCTGGCAAAGAAGGCGGTGACGAGGTTGATCGCCAGCCAGGCCCAGCGGTTCTTCACCGAATCCCATACCGGCGCGAAGATGTCTTCGCCTTCCTTCAGGCCGGCCTGGGAGAGCAGCTCGCTTTCGGTTTCTTCACGGATGAAGTCCACCACCGCCGCCACGGTGAGCCGGCCCACCAGCTTGCGGTGGTAATCCACCACCGGTGCTGACACCAGGTCGTAGCGCTCGAAGGCCTGGGCGGCGGTTTCGGCCTCGTCGGCGGGTTCGAGCGTGAGGGTGTCGGTGAGCATGATGTCGCTCACCTCGGTTTCCGGGTCGCTCAGCAGCAGCCGATTGATGGGCAGCACGCCGCGCAGGTGCTCGTCCCGGTCCACCACGAAGAGCTGGTCGGTGTGGTCGGGCAGTTCCTCGAAGCGGCGCAGGTAGCGCAATACCACTTCGAGGGTCACGTCCTCGCGCACGGTGACCATCTCGAAATCCATCAGCGCGCCCACCGAATCCTCGGGGTAGGACATGGCGGCCCGCAGCTGCTCCCGCTCCTCGGGGGCGAGGTCGCGGTAGACGTCCTCCATCACCTCCTGGGGCAGGTCGGGTGCGAGGTCGGCCAGTTCGTCGGCGTCGAGCTGCTCGGCGGCGGCCCGCAGCGAGGCCGGGTCCATCGACTCGATGAGGGATTCCCGCACCGCGTCCGAGACTTCGAGGAGGATCTCGCCGTCCCGCTCGGCCTTGACCAGATCCCAGACGAAGAGGCGGTCCTCGAGTGGCAGGGCTTCGAGGATGTGGGCGACGTCGGCCGAGTGGAGGCTGTCGAGCTTGTGGGTGAGTTCCTGGACGTGCTGCTTGTGGACGAGGCTCTCGACCAGATCATGCTTGGGCATGTCCTGCCGGTGCACGAGGCCCTCCACCAGCTTGTGGCGGGCGAGCAGGTGCTGGACCTCCTTCAGGTGGCTGTCCAGGTCGTCGTGGTGCTGGAGGTCGTCGGTATCGGCCATGCTGGAACTTCCCGTGGGCGGCGGGGCGCCGGGCGGCGCGCAGGGAGGCGAATTCTACGGGGTTTGCTGCGCCGCGGCGACCAGCAAATGCACGTCGCGCGGCGCCCTGGCGATCAAGGCCAGGCGCGGGCCCCGAACATCATCCGTTTGGCCACGAAATGGCGCGCCGGCGGCAGCAGATCAAGGGCGAACAGACCGGCGCCGCGGGCGTGGTGCAGCGGCGCCATGGCGTTGCTGAACAGCCGCACCAGGGTGTCGGTGAAGCGGATCGTGCCGCTGCGGTCGACGCGCCGTTCGCGGGCGTAGGTGGCGAGGGTTTCGGCCGCGCCGGGATCGCCGCCAGCCCGCAGGATGACCTGGGCGCAGGCCCACACGTCGCGCAGGGCCAGGTTGTAGCCCTGGCCGGCGACCGGGTGCAGGGTTTGCGCGGCGTTGCCGAGCCACACGGTGCGCTGTCCGACGGGCTCGGGCCGGTAGCGCAGCTTGAGGGGGTAGCGCGCCCGCTCGCCCACCGATGCAAAGCGCAGGCGGTCGCCGAAGTGGCGCTGCAGGCGCGCGAGGTAGGCCGCGTCGTCCAGCGCCATCAGGGCGTCGGCGTCGTCGGGGCTGGCGGTGTGGACGATGGCGCAGTCGTCGCCGCAGGGCAGCACGGCCAGCGGGCCTTGCGGGGTGAAGCGCTCCCACGCCCGGCGGCCGTGGCCGGTGGCGGGGGTGGCGATGCTGATCACCGCGTGCTGGGCGTAGTCGCGTGCGACGAGCTGCGCGTCGTCGGCGCCGTCGATCAGGCCCTCGGCGCAGGCGGCGAGGCGGGCGCTGATGGTGCTGCCGTCGGAAAGGCTGAGGATCACGTCATTGGCGCCGGCAGCAAGGCCGGTGACCGCCGCGTGGTCGCGGATCTGGATGCCGGCGTCGGCGAGGGCGTCGTCGAGCGCCGCGGCGAGGGGGCCGGCGCCGACCACGTAGCCCAGGGCCGGCTGGCCGTATTCATGGGCGTCGAGCACGGTGCGGCCGAGCCCGCCCTGCTGGGAGACGTGGATGGTCTCGATGGGCGTGGCGGGTAGCTGCGCCCAGATGCCCAGGCGTTCCAGCGTGAGCCGACTGCCGTGGGACAGGGCCAGCACTCGCGGGTCGTGCCGCGCGGCGCCGCGAGCGCGGGCGTCCAGCAGCAGGATGTCGAGGCCTGCGTCCTTGAGGGCCAGGGCGAGGGTCATGCCCACCGGGCCGGCGCCGACGATGGCGATGTCGTGTCGTTCCATTTCAGCGCGCTGCCATGATGGCTTCGATGTCGGCCACGGACTTGGGCGTGGCGTGGGTGATGATGTCGCAGCCGGCGTCGGTGACGAGGGCGTCGTCCTCAATGCGGATGCCGATGTTCCAGAAGGCTTCGGGCACCCCGTCGGCCGGGCGGATGTAGGTGCCGGGCTCGACGGTGAGCACGTTGCCGGCCTGCAGATTGCGCCATTCGCCGGCCTGCTTGTATTCGCCGGCGTCGTGCACATCGAGGCCCAGCCAGTGGCCGGTGCGGTGCATGTAGAACTGGCGGTAGCTGCCCGATTCGATGGCACCATCGAGGCTGCCGGTGAGGAGGCCCAGATCGAGATAGCCTTGGGCGAGCACGCGCACCGCCGCGTCGTGGCCGGCGTTCCAGCTGGCGCCGGGGCGGATCTCGGCGATGGCCGCGGCCTGGGCGGCGAGCACCAGCTCGTACACCGCCTTCTGGGGCCCGCTGAAGCGGCCATTCACCGGAAAGCTGCGGGTGATGTCGGAGGCGTAGCCGTCGAGCTCGCAGCCGGCGTCGATCAGCAGCAGGTCGCCGTCGGCCAGCTGGCGGTCGTTCTCGACGTAGTGGAGCACGCAGGCGTTGGGGCCGGTGGCGACGATGGAGCTGTAGGCCGGCGCCTGGCTGCCGTGGCGGCGGAATTCGTGGATCAGCTCGGCCTCGACTTCGTATTCGAAGGCGCCCGGGCGCGCGGCGCGCATGGCGCGGATGTGGGCGCCAGCCGAGATCTCGGCGGCGCGGCGCATGGTGGCGATCTCGGAGGCGTCCTTGAAGAGGCGCATCTCGTCGATCAGGCTGCGCACGTCGCGAATCTGGGCCGGGGCGTGGGCGCCGGTGCGGGCCTGGGCGCGCACGCGGTTGAGGGCGTCGGCGATGCGCCGGTCCCATTCGGGCTCGTAGCCGATGGAGTGGAACACCGCCGGCTGGTTGGCAAGGAGCAGACCGAGCTGTTCATCGAGCTCGTCAATGGGGCGGGCCTCGTCGAAGCCGAAGGCGTCCTTGGCGGCATCGGGGCCAAAACGGTAGCCGTCCCAGATCTCGCGTTCAACGTCCTTGCTGCGGCAGAACAGGATGCTCCGGGGCGAGTCGCCCGCCACCAGCACCAGCACCGCCTCGGGCTCGCGGAAGGCGGTGAGGTAGTAGAAGTAGCTGTCGAAGCGGTAGGCGTAGGTGGTGTCGCGGTTGCGATGGCGCTCTGGCGACGTGGGGATGACCGCCACGCCGCCACCGGCGGCCTGCATGGTGGCGAGAAGCCGCGCGCGGCGGGCCTGGAAGGGGGCGATGTCTACGGGCATGGGGCAGAACCGGTGATGCGTCGGGAACCGGCGAGGATATGCCGCTTCCGCCCCTGCTGACAATCGCCGGACGCGGCACGGAGGGCCGCGCCCGGCGAAAAGGGGGCTTACTGGAGCATCGGGCTATTGAAAAGCCAGATGTCGGTGGCGGGCTGGGTGCGGTAGTCACTGCCCAGGCGGATTGCCACCTGTCCATCCGCGCCCGGAACGAGCTGGCTCGGGAGAGGCGGATTGGATGCGACGCTGAAGGCCGGAGTCGCGACGTTGGCGAAAGTCGTTGCGTCGACCGTCGCGAGCCTGCCGGTGGCAAGGCCGGTGTCGGTGGTGGCGATGCACACCAGCCGGTTAGCAGTGCTGAGCGGACGGCATCTTCCGTAAGGGGCCGTGCCGAGCAGAGCGAGGTCGCTGCCGCGATAGATGCCACGGTGCACGAGGATGCCCCGATTCGTCCAGTCCAGGTTGCGGACGTAGTAAGTCATGGTGATTCCCGTATGGTTGGCCACCGCGAGGCCGTCGCCGTGGACGGACATGGCATACAGACCGTATTCGGAGGTCTCCTCGTTGAAGCCGTACACCGTCGCGCCGGTAGCGTCGAATGCGATGGGGCCGACCTGACCTCCGACGGCGGGGAGCGCACCTGCAATCAGCGCTTGGAGCGCGCCGGTGCGCACCAGCGCGACGCCCGCGTTGCCCGGCGATATCGTAGGGTCAAAGAGCGACACGGCGATCACGTCGGCTTCCGCCGGCGAGACGGCGATGGACTTGGCCTGCAGCTGCCGGCCGAAGAAATGGGAGGTGGGCAGGCGCGTCCGGTACTGTTCGGTCATGCCGGGCAGGCTCAGTTTGACGACTTCGCCGCTCCCGTTGAGGCCCACGTAGAGTGCGCTGCCATCCGGGGCGATCGCCATCTCGAACGGTTCCGAGCCCACGGCAAGGGAGTTGCTGACCGCCCCGGTGGCAGCGTCGACGGTGGCGATGCTGTTGCCGGTGCCCGCCACGCTGCCGGGAATCGACGCGTAGTAGCGGTTGCGGGTGGGATCGAAGACGAGGGCGTTGTGGGTCAGGGTGAGTTTGGTGACAGTGCCGTCAGGCGGTGGCTCGAACAGGGTCGAACCGCCGACGCTGCCGCTGGCGATTCGCAGACGGTACGGCGCGATGACCGTTGCGTTGCTGGAGTCCACTGCCGTGCGGTCGGCTTGCACGAGGCCGATGCCGGGCGCCCACCAGGTCTCTTCCGTGGCGGTGACGGTGTAGGGGGTGTTCGCCAGGGACGAGGGCGAAAGGGTGAGCGCAGTGATGGTGCGGAAACGCGCAGTCTCGGCCGCGCCTTGCGGCAGGGCCAGGTTCTCGAGACCAACGAGTTGCTGGGTGATCTCCAGCCGGAAGCTCTCGTTGATGCCGTCACCGTCCACGTCGGCGCCCCAGTCGCCCTGGCGGACGATGCTGCGGGTGGCGCCCGTCGGGTAGAAGGGTTCGGGATACATCAGGATCTCGCCGATGAGGGTGCGGGCGGCGGCGGGCGTGCTGACGTCGGTGAAGTCGGTCATCACCAGACCGGCGGCAGTACGACGGTAGGCTTCGGTATCGGGCAGGCCGCTGCTGGCGCGCTCGGAGATCGTGTAGCCGTCGGCGGTGGTGCTGGCGACCGTGCGGGTGACCAGGTTGCTTGTCGTGACGCCGCTCTGGATGTAATCGTAGGTCCAGCTGTCGCCCGTTGCGGCTGGAAAGTAGTTGCGGCTGCGCAGGTCAATCCGGTCGCCGACCGGATTGGTGTCGGACACCACCTGGGGCAGGGGCGCACGGGTGGTGGGGGACGAACCGCCGCCGCCTCCGCCGCAGGCTGTGAGGATGGCGGCGGCGGTCAGTGTGATCAGGTGGCGCAGGTGCCTGGCGCGCATTGTTGTTCTCCCGACGATGAAAGGTGCTGTCTCGCCACAGGGCGGCAGCGGATTTCACTTTATTCTCCCGGAATTAATGCGTGTTGATCCAGGGCAAATATCGGGGGCGACAGGTTTGGTGGTTTGTTCAGGCGGTGCGCAGGCTGGCGTCGAGTTCGGCGAGGCGCTGGGGCGTGCCCACATCCACCCAGCGGCCATCATGGCGTGCGCCGCTGACCTTGCCGGCGGCCATCGCGGCGCGCAGCAGCGGGGCGAGCTTGGCGGGCTGATCGGGGGCCACGCCGGCGAACAGGGCCGGGTGGTAGGCGCCGATGCCCGAGAAGGTGAGGCGCTCGCCGCGGCCGTCGTCGACCACGTGGCCGTCGGGCAAGAGGCCGAAGTCGCCGGCGGGGTTGTGGTCGGGGCTCGGCACCAGCAGCAGGTGGGCGAGTGGGCCGTCGGCAGCGAGGCCTTCCGCGACCCGGGCGAGGGCGGCGAAGTCGGCATCGCAGAAGACGTCGCCATTGACCACGATGAAGGGCGCGTCGCCCAGCAGCGGCAGGGCGCGGGCGATGCCGCCGGCGGTCTCCAACGCCGTGCCTTCCGGTGAGTAGGCGATGGGCAGGCCGAAGCGCGCGCCGTCACCCAGCGCGTCCTCGATCATCTGCCCCAGGTGGGCGTGGTTGATGACGAGGCCGGTGATCCCGGCGGCGGCGAGGCGTTCGATGTGCCAGACGATCAGCGGCTTGCCGCCGGCCGGCAGGAGCGGCTTGGGGCAGGTGTCGGTGAGGGGGCGCATGCGTTCGCCGCGGCCGGCGGCCAGGATCATCGCTTTCATCGCGGGGCGCTCAGAAAGAGTAGCCGACTTCGGTGACGGTGGGCTCGAGCTGCTCCAGCAGGCGCAGCAGGGGCTTGAGTTCGCCGTAGCGCTCGCAGGTCTTGCGCAGGTACTGCATGACGAGGGGCATGTCCTTCAGGTAGCCGTCCTTGCCGTCGCGGTGGTACAAGCGCGCGAAGATACCCAGCACCTTGATGTGGCGCTGCACGCCCATCCATTCAAAGTCGCGGTGGAACTCGGCGAAATCGGGGCGCACCGGCAGACCCAGGCGGCGGGCGGTTTCCCAGTAGCGGGCGAGCATGTCGAGGACGAAATCCTCTTCCCAGTGAATGTAGGCGTCCTTGAACAGCGAAGCGAGGTCGTAGGTGAGGGGGCCGTACACCGCGTCCTGGAAGTCCAGCACACCGGGGTTGGGGGTGCTCACCATCAGGTTGCGGCAGTGGTAGTCGCGGTGCACGAAGACCTGCGGCTCGCCGAGGTTCACGTCGACGATGCGGTCGAACACGTCGTAGAGGTCGGCAGTCTGCTTCTCGGTGAGGGTGACGCCCTTGTGGCGGCCCACGAACCACACCGGGAACAGCTCCAGCTCGCGCATCAGGAGTTCGCGGTTGTATTCGGGCAGCACGCCGGGGCGGCTGGCGAGCTGGATGGAGATCAGCGCGCCGAGGGCTTCGGCGTAAAGATTGTGGGCGTTGTCTTTGGTGAGCGCCTGCAGGTAGGTGGTGCTGCCCAGGTCCGACAGGAGCAGGAAGCCCGCTTCGAGGCTTTGCTTGTGGATGTGCGGCACATGCACGCCGGCGGCACCGAAAAGCTCGGCCACCTGGATGTATGGCCGGCAATCCTCGTGGGCGGGCGGGGCGTCCATGACGATCAGCGGCACGGAATCGTCAGCGAATGTAACCCGGAAGTAGCGCCGGAAGCTGGCGTCGGCGCTGGCCGGAGCGATTTCAAAGGCGCGGCCGGGAAATTCGGCGGCGAGCCAGGACTGGAGTTGTTGGCGTCGTTCCACGGGAGTCGGTGAGGCGTTCGTGTAAAATCACGCAGTTTATCAAACCATGCGGTCGGCTCGCCGGCTGGTTCCTGTCCCGGGATGAAACCTCGTACCCAGTTGCGCTTTCTGTCGATCGCCCTGTTCGCCTTGTGGGGGCGTGCCGGCGCTGAAACCCTGCCGCCCTTTTTCGTGTCGCCCGAGTTGCTCGGCCCCGCGCCGACGCCTGCGGCCGCACCTGCGGCGGCCGATCCGGCGCCTGCGGCGATCACCGTCAAACAGACCGCCAGGCCTGCCGCGATGCCTGCGGCGGCGCCGGCCGTCGCTGCAGCCACGAAGCCCGTGGTCAAGGCCGCCGACAAGCCGGTGCCGCCGGCCCGGGTGAGCCGCGGCGTGGCTGCGCCCGTCGCCGCCTCGCCAGCCCCAGTCCAGTCGCTCAAGCCCGGCACCACGGTCATCACCGGCGACAAGGTTTCGGGCCTGCAGGATGTGGATGCGGTGGCCGAAGGCGCGGCCGAGCTGGCGCGTGACGCCACCCGCGTCGAGGGCGACAAACTGCATTACTTCGAGCTGACCGACGAGGTCGAGGCCACCGGCAACGTCAAGGTCACCCGTGGCGGCGACAGCATGAGCGGGCCCCACATGCGCATGAAGGTCGAGGAGCAGTTCGGTACCTTCGACTCGCCCGACTACGCCATCAGCCGACCGGGCCGCCCCGCGCCGCCGGGGCAGATCCTGCTGCCCGGTCAGTCGCTTCCCCGCGCCCAGCAGCCGCTCACCGGCCATGGCTCGGCCGATAGCCTGGAACTCGAAGGCGAGAACCAGTTCCGTTTTCTCAACGGTACCTGGACCAGCTGCAAACCCGAGCGCCCGGATTGGTACATCCGCGCCAACGAGCTGCAACTCGACTACGACCGTGAAGTGGGCGAGGCCAAGGGTGCCACGCTCGTCTTCAAGGGCTTGCCCCTGGGTTACATGCCTTGGGCGGATTTCCCCTTGTCGGACACCCGCCGCTCCGGCGTGCTGTCACCCACTTTCGGCACCTCGAACAAGGTGGGCGTCGATCTGTCGGTGCCGTATTACTTCAACCTGGCGCCTAATTACGACGACACCCTCACGCTGCGCTACATGGGCCTGCGCGGTCTGCAGATGCGCAACGAGACGCGCTACGTCACGCCGGCCTATCGGGGCATCACCTACCTCGAATACCTGCCCAACGATCAGGTCGAGCAGCGAAGCCGTTATGCCGGCACGATCCGTCACGACCACAACTTTGGCGATGGCTGGCAGGGCAACATCAACTTTGCCGGCATTTCTGATCCGAAATACTTCACCGATCTGTCTACCCGCCTAGCGCTCACCTCGCAGGTGAACATCCCGCGCCAGGCCACCCTGACCTATGGCGGCGGTGGCTGGTGGAACGCCAGTGCGATGCTGCAATCCTTCCAGACCCTGCCCGACACCCTCACGGGCGTACGCGTCGAGCCATACAAACGCCTGCCGCAGCTCACCCTGAACGCCCTGCGGCCCGAGCTGCCCGGCGGCACCACCTTCCATCTGGCGAGCGAGTTCGTGTCGTTCTCGCATCCCACCCAGACCGAAGGTCGCCGCCTCACGCTCTACCCGCAGCTGTCGCTGCCGCTGCAGACCTCGGCCTTCTACATCACGCCCAAGGTCGGCGTGCACGCCACGCGCTACGACATTGACTACCGGGGCTCCGCCACCGGCGATGAAACCCAGTCCCGCTCGCTGCCCATCGTGTCGGTGGATTCCGGCGTGACCTTCGAACGCGACACCAACTTCGGTGGCCGGGATTACATCCAGACCCTCGAGCCGCGGGTGTACTACCTCTACGTGCCCTACACCGATCAGTCGAAGATTCCCAACTTCGACTCCGGCTTCTACGACTTCAACTTTGCGCAGATCTTCGCCGAGAACGTCTACACCGGTGGCGACCGGATCTCCAACGCCAACCAGGTCACCACCGCGCTGCAGAGCCGGCTGATCGACCCGAACACCGGCGCCGAGACCATCCGGGCTGCCATCGGCCAGCGCTACTACCTCGTGGACCAGCGCGTTGCGCTGTACGATGGCGCGCCGATCCGCACCGGCAAGCAGGCCGATCTGCTCGCCGCCTTCAGCGCCACCTTCATGCCGAAGTTCCAGTTCGACACCGCATGGCAGTACAACCCGCGGGACAACTGGACCGAGCGCTTCAATCTCGGTGTGCGCTTCCAGCCGGCCTATGCCCGTGCGGTGTCGGTCAACTGGCGCTACAAGCATAACTACTCCACCGACCCCACTGCGCCCGACGGTTTCCGCGATTTCGATATCTCCGGCCAGTGGCCGCTGTGGGGCAACTGGTATGGCGTCGGTCGCTACAACCGCAATCTGCGCGACCACAAACTCACCCAGGGCATCGCAGGGGTTGAATACAACGCCGGCTGCTGGGTGTTCCGTGGCGTGGTGCAACAGCTCATCACCAGCTCCACCGATGTAAACCGTTCGTTCTTCTTCCAGCTCGAGTTCAACGGCGCCGGCAGCATCGGATCCAGCCCGCTCACCATGCTCAAGCGTAACGTGCCCGGATATGGGAAGATCAACGACGGCGCAACGCCCTACGTCGGCAGTGACGACGACGAACTCTGAAAGACCACCCCAACCCCATGAAACTCATCGTTACCCTGATTGCAGCGTCCCTGTTCGCCCAATCTTCGCTGGCCGCAAGCCCGGTCGAGGTCGACCGCATCGTCGCGGTCGTCAATAGCGAAGTCATCACCAAGGCCGAGCTGCGCCAGCGTGTCGAGCAGGTCACTCGCCAGCTCAACCGCCAGGGCACGCCCTTGCCGCCGTCCGACGTGCTCGAGCGTCAGGTGCTCGAACGGCAGATCATCGAACGCCTGCAGATCCAGCTCGCCGGCGAGACCTCCCTGCGCGTGGATGACGTCACCCTCGAACGCGCCCTTGGCCGCATCGCCGACAACAACAAGCTGTCGATGACCGATTTCCGCACGGCGCTGGCGCGCGACGGCATCACCTGGGAACGCTTCCGCGAGGAAGTGCGCAACGAGATACTGCTCGGCCGTGTGCGTGAGCGTGAAGTCGAAAGCCGGATCGTCGTGTCCGACGCCGAGGTGAGCAACTTCCTGTCCCACCCCGAGAACGTGGTCGGTCAGGCCGAGTATAACCTCGCTCACATCCTCTTCCGCGCCCCCGAGGGTGCCAGCCCCGAGCAGCTCGCCCGCCTGCGGGCCAAGGCCGAGGACGTTGCCGCCCGAATCGCCCGGGGCGAAGCCTTCGACAAGCTCGCAGCCAGCTATTCCGACGCGCCCGACGCCCTCTCCGGCGGCAACATCGGTTGGCGCAGCGCCGAGCGGCTGCCGGGACTGTTCGCCGAGGCCGTTGCCAACTTGCGCCCCGGCGAAGTCACGCCGATCCTGCGCAGCGCGGCAGGCTTTCACCTCGTCAAGGTGATCGAGCGCAAGGGTGGCAGCGAAGGCGTGCCGCCCGCCCAGGTGCAGCAGACCCACGCCCGCCACATCCTCATCAAGACCAGCGAGGTGGTGTCGGATGCCGACGCGAAGCGCCGCCTGACCGACCTGCGCGAGCGCGTCGTGCAAGGGGGCGCCAGCTTTGCCGATCTGGCCCGCCAGCACTCGGCCGACATCTCCGCCGCCAAGGGCGGCGACCTGGGCTGGATCTATCCGGGCGACACCGTGCCGGATTTCGAACAGGCCATGGACGCCCTCAAGCCCGGAGAGCTCAGCCAGCCCGTCAAGTCGCCCTTTGGCTGGCACCTGATCCTCGTCGAGGAGCGTCGGGTGCAGGATGTTTCCGATGAGCGCAAACGCGCCGCTGCCCGCAATGCCCTGCGCGAGCGCAAGTCCGACGAGGCCTACCAGGACTGGCTGCGCCAGCTGCGCGACCGGGCTTATGTCGAATACCGCCTCGAAGACAAGTAAACGCCTGGCCCGGCGGCTTCAGCCGCCCGCTCCGCGATGACCCCGGCGAAGGGCTGGCCACGGTGCCAGCCCTTCGCCCTTCAAGTCCCCGAACCTCACAACACCATGTCCCAACCCATCCTGGCCATCACCAGTGGCGAACCGGCCGGCGTCGGCCCCGATCTCTGTGCGGCACTGCCGCGGCGCGAATGGCCCGCCCGGCTGGTTGTGCTGGGCGACCGGACGATGATCGCGGCCCGCGTTCATGCCGTCGAACCCTCGGTCGACGTGATCGACTACCAAGCCGGCAGCAGCGCCCGGACTGGCGCGATCGAAGTCCTCCACGTGCCGCTGGCCGCGCCTGCGGCGCCGGGCAAGCTGGATGCCGCCAACGGCCGCTACGTGCTCGACATCCTCGACCGGGCCATCGCCGGCTGCAAATCGGGCGAGTTCGCCGGGATGGTCACCGCGCCCGTCCATAAGGGCATCATCTGCGATGCCGGCGTGCCTTTCTCGGGCCACACCGAATACCTCGCCGACGCGACCGGCACCCCGCTGGTGGTGATGATGCTGGTGGGCGGCGGGATGCGCGTGGCCCTCGCCACGACCCACCTGCCGCTGAAGGACGTGTCCGCCGCGATCACCCGGCCGCTCCTCACCGACACCCTGCGCATCCTCCACGCCGATCTGGTGCGGGACTTCGGCCTGCCGGCTCCGCGCATCCTTGTCGCCGGCCTCAACCCCCATGCGGGCGAGGGCGGCCACATGGGCACCGAAGAGATCGACACCCTCATCCCGGTGCTCGAGCAGCTGCGCGCCGAGGGCATGAACCTCGTCGGCCCGCTGCCGGCCGACACCCTGTTTGTGCCCCACACGCTGGAGCAGGGTGACGCGGTGCTGTCGATGTTCCACGATCAGGGCCTGCCAGTGCTCAAGCACGCCAGTTTTGGCGGCGGGGTGAATGTCACCCTCGGCCTGCCGATCATCCGTACTTCGGTCGATCACGGCACCGCGCTGGATCTCGCCGGCTCCGGCCGCGCCGATCCTGGCAGCCTGTTCGCCGCGGTCGAGCTCGCCATCGCCATGGCGAAGGCGCGGGGGCGGGCATGAACGGTCGTCGTCGCATCCTCCTTGGCGGGTTTGCCGCGGTGGGCCTCGCGGCTTGCGGCGCCCAGCCCGTCAAGCCGGAGCCACGCATCGCCCGCAAGCCGCGCATTGCGCTGGCCTTGGGCGGCGGCGCGGCCCGCGGTTTTGCCCACATCGGCGTCATCAAGGCGATGGAGACCAGCGGCATTGCGCCGGACATCGTGGTCGGCACCAGCGCCGGGTCGGTGGTTGGCGCCCTCTATGCCGCCGGCCACGGCCCCTTCGAGCTGCAGAAGCTGGCGATCCAGCTGGACGAAGCCTCGGTCACCGACTGGAGCCTGTTCGACCGGGGCGTCATCAAGGGCGAGCGGCTGGAGCAGTTCATCAACGCCAACGTGGGCAACCGTCCCCTCGACGGCCTCAAGCGTCGCTTTGCTGTGGTCGCCACCGATCTGGCGAGCGGCGAGCCCATCGTGTTCCAGCGCGGCAACACCGGGACCGCGGTGCGCGCCTCCTCGTCAATCCCCGGCGTGTTTCCGCCGGTCGTCATTGGCGGGCGCGAGTACGTCGATGGCGGGCTGGTGGCGCCGATTCCCGCGCGGGAGGCGCGTAGCCTTGGCGCCGACATCGTGATCGCCGTGGACATCTCGGCGCGTCCCAGCGGCAAGCGCAACCAGGGCACGCTGGATCTGCTCCTCGACACCATCGCGATCATGGGCGGGGCGATGGGCAAGCACGAGCTGGCCGCCGCCGACGTGGTGATCCGCCCCGAGCTGCGCGGTCTGGCGGCCACCAACTTCCAGCAGCGCCATGAAGCCATCCTTGAGGGCGAGAAGGCCGGCTTTGCCGCCGTGCCGCGGGTGCGTGACGCGATTGCTGCCTGGGAACGCAGGAACTGACACCGCTGCCCGCGGCGGGCAGTGCAACCACACCGGAAGGAACCCCGGATGAGCGAGCAACATCAGGCGCGCAAGCGCTTTGGGCAGAACTTCCTGTCCGACCCCAACATCATCCGCAAGATCATCGAGGCGATCCGCCCCAAGGAGGGCGACCGCATCGTCGAGATCGGCCCGGGCCTGGGCGCGATGACCGAGCCGCTGATGGACGCCCTCGGCCACCTGCATGTGGTCGAGATCGACCGTGACCTGATCGCGCGCCTCAAGACCACCCACCCGCCCGAGCGGCTGACCATCCACGAGGGCGACGCGCTGAAGTTCGATTTCGCCACCATCGTGCCGGACGGCGTGCCGCTGCGGGTGGTGGGCAACCTGCCCTACAACATCTCCACGCCCATCCTCTTTCACCTGGCCGAGTTTGCCGAGAAGGTGAAGGACATGACCTTCATGCTCCAGAAGGAGGTGGTGATGCGCATGGTGGGCGAGCCCGGCACCGAGGAATACGGCCGCCTGTCGGTGATGCTGCAGTACCGCTTCAACATGGCTCGACTGTTCGATGTGCCACCGGGCGCCTTCCGGCCGGCGCCCAAGGTCATGTCCAGTATCGTGCGGATGGTGCCGCGCCCGGCGGCCGAATGCACCGCCGACGACTACGCGCTGCTGGGCAAGATCGTCACCGCGGCCTTCGGCCAGCGCCGCAAGACCCTGCGCAACACCCTTCGGGATTATCTTGACGAAGGGGATTTCACCGCGCTGGCGATCGACCCCGGCCTGCGCGGCGAGCGCCTGAGTGTCGAGGACTTCGTGCGCATCGCCAATCACGTGGCAAAAAAAACGTGTTAATCAGCAAAATGCAGAAATTGACAGCAATTCAAGATATCTTTTTGGTGATTTTGTTATCTGATGTCAAATTTGAGAAATAGGCTTCCAGGGGCGTGAATACATCACGGTCCGCCCGGCAGGGGACGAATAGATTGGAGGTGTCGCAGCGAAACCCACTCCGGGGCGTTGCGGCAAACAAAATTTTCGCCTTCAATCAACCAAGTGAGGTTTCAAATGGCTATTCGCGAACTGTCCGCCAAGGAAGTCCAGAACGTTTCCGGTGGCACCTTCTGTCTGCTCGGTGGCCTGCTGTCCTTCAAGCTGAACCTGCTCTCCAGCCTGTTCAAGTCGTGCAGCACCCCGGCCCCGACGCCCTGTCAGCCGGCTCCCACCCCCTGCCAGCCGGCTCCGACCACCTGCTACACCGCCCCGAAGTACGGCTGCTGATCGCTGCTGAATCGGGTTGAGCCGGTCGCCTTTTGAGGTGCCCGGCACCGATGGGCCACCCCGATTCTCGAGGTGGCCCGTTGTCATTTCCAGGCAGTAGGTCATTTCGCACGCTCTGGCCGGATTGGCGCTGTTCCCTATGGAATAGTTCTTCGCCCGTTGCGGGCAGCGCTGCCATCCTCCGCGCCATGACCTCGCCCAGCGCTGATTGCCGCATCCCGTGAACGACGATTCCCTGTTTCGAACTGAAGCCCTCGAAGCTCAGCGGACCAACTGGCTCGGGCCTGTGGTGTTGGCTCAGCCGCTGTCCTTCTCTGTTTTCGCGCTGGTCGCCACCCTGTGCGGTGCAGCCCTGATCGCGTTCTTTGTGTTTGGCAGCTACACCAAGCGCACCACCGTACCGGGCCAGCTACTGCCGGCGGGCGGTTGGTCGAAGGTCTATCCCCGCGAGGCCGGGGTGGTGGTGGAGAAACGCGTGCAGGAAGGGCAGGCCGTGCGCCAGGGCGACGTGCTTTACGTGCTCTCCCTCGATCGCCGGAGCAACGCCGCGTCCAGCGGGCTGGCGGGCATCACCGAGCAGGTCACCGCCCGTCGTAACAGCCTGCGCGCCGAGCTGGGCAAGACCGAATCCCTGCAGATCGAGCAGCGCGCCAACCTGCAGCGCAAGGAGGCCGCCTTCGACGCCGAGCTGCGGGTGATCGCCCAGTCCATCGACGGCCAGAAGAGCCGCGTTGCGCTGGCCGAGGACACCCTGCGCCGCTACAAGGGCCTGCTCGACAAGGACTACATCGCCGCCGAGCAGGTGCAGCTGCGCGAGGCCGACCTGATCGACCAACGCTCGCGGCTGCAGGCGCTGGAGCGGGACCGGCTCAACGTGCAGCGCGAACTCACCCTGCTGCGGGGCGAGCTGACGCGTCTGCCGCTGGAGCAGTCCAAACAGATTTCCGAGCTGCGTCGCGGCCTTTCGAGCACCGACCAGGAACTGGTCGAGAGCGAGCTGCGCCGGCAGGTGCTGGTGGTTGCCCCGCGGGACGGCGTGGCCACCGCGGTGACCGCCGAAGTCGGCCACAGTGTCGATGGCAGCCGGCCGGTGGTGTCCATCGTCCCGCCCGGCGGGCGCCTGCAGGCCTACCTGTTCGCGCCCAGCAAGGCGGTGGGCTTCGTACGCGAGGGCGACCGGGTGATGATCCGCCTCGATCCCTACCCCTACCAGAAATTCGGCCATCTGCCGGGCCGGGTGGCCCAGGTGGCGCGGGTGGCACTGTCCAGCCAGGAGCTGTCGGCACTCGGCCTGATGAGCGAGACGGCCAGCGCCGAGCCGGTGTATCGCATCACCGCCGATCTGGACGCCCAGACCATCCAGGCCTACGGCGAGGCGCGCCCGCTGCAGGTGGGCATGCAGCTGCAGGCCGACATCATGCAGGAGCGCCGCAAGCTCTACGAATGGGTGCTCGAGCCCCTGCTCAGCATCACCGGCAAGCTGTGACGCCGACCTCATCCCGATCCCGCCCATGTCCCTGATCCCGAGCCTGCCCCCTTTTCTTGGCCGCAGCCTGCCGGTCATCCTGCAGACCGAAGCCACCGAATGCGGCCTTGCCTGCCTCGGCATGGTGGCGGGCTACCACGGCCGTCGGACCGACCTGGCCCAGCTGCGGCGCCAGTTTTCCATCTCCCAGCATGGCGCCACCCTCGGCCAGCTGATCGGCATCGCCAATGCCCTGGGCCTTGCCAGCCGGCCGCTGCGGCTGGATCTGGAAGACCTGCACCAGCTGCGCACGCCGTGCATCCTGCACTGGAACCTCAACCACTTCGTGGTGCTGAAGAAGGTGACCCGCCGCGGCCTGCTCATCCATGATCCGGCCAGCGGGCTGCGTCGGGTGAGTCTGGACGAGACCTCGCGCAGCTTCACCGGCGTGGCGCTGGAACTGTGGCCGTCGGCGGAATTCCGTCCCTCGGCGCCGCCGCCGGCGATCCGCTTCCGCGACCTGATCGGGCGCGTGGATGGCCTGCTCGGCGCCGGCGCCCAGGTGCTGGCGCTGGCGGTGGCGCTGGAGATCTTCGCGCTGGTCAGCCCCTTCTACCTGCAATGGGTGATCGACCATGTGCTGGTGTCGGCGGATCGCGACCTGCTTACCACGCTGGCCCTGGGCTTCGGGCTGCTCCTCATCATCCAGCAGATATTCGGGGCGCTGCGCTCGTGGATTCTGCTGCACATCGGCACCAACCTCAGCCTGCAGTGGCGCACCAACGTGTTCGCTCATCTGGTGCGGCTGCCGGTGTCGTACTTCGAGCGCCGCCACCTGGGCGACATCGTGTCGCGCTTCGGGGCGGTGGACGAGATCCAGTCCAAGCTCACCGCGTCGTTCTTCTCGGCGCTGATCGACGGTCTGATGTCGGCGGTCACGCTGGTGATGATGTTCATCTACAGCCCGCCGCTGGCCTGGCTGGCGGTGGGGGCGATGGTGGCCTACGGGCTGATCCGCGCGATGTGGTTCCGCCCGCTGCGCCTTGCCACCGAGCAGGAGATCGTCCATCACGCCAGCCAGCAGTCGCACTTCCTCGAGACGGTGCGCGGGATCAAGGCGGTCAAGCTCTTCCAGCGCCAGAACGAGCGGCGCTCGAGCTGGCTCGGGCTGGTGGCCGAGCAGGTCAACGCGGGCGTGCGCACCCAGCGCCTGTCCATCGCCTTCCAGACGACCAACGGACTGCTGTTCGGGCTGGTCGGCATCGCCATCCTGTGGATGGGGGCGCGGCTGGCGCTGGACGGCGCGATGACGGTGGGTGTGCTGATGGCCTTCAAGGCCTACAAGGACCAGTTCGATGGCCGTATCGCGGGCCTCATCGAAAAATACTTCGAGCTGCGCATGCTGCGCCTGCAGGGCGAGCGGCTGGCCGACATCGTGCTCACCAAGCCCGAATCCGTCCCCGCCCTGGTCCAGGCCACAGACACCGCGCCGGTGCCGGAGATCCGCCTGCAGGGCGTGCGCTTCCGCTACGCCGAGACCGACCCGTGGGTGGTGGACGGCATCGACCTGACCATCCCGCCGGGCCAGTCGGTGGCCTTCGTGGGCCCGTCGGGCTGCGGCAAGACCACGCTCATCAACCTGATCCTCGGCGTGTTTCCGCCCGCCGAGGGCGACGTGATGATTGGCGACGCCAGCCTGCGTCGCAACGGCGGCGAGGCCATGCGCAGCGTGGTGGGTACGGTGATGCAGGACGACACGCTGTTTGCCGGCTCCATCGCCGACAACATCTGCTTCTTCGACCCGGCGCCGGACCGCGCCCGCATCGAGGAATGCGCCCGCATGGCCCAGGTGCACGACGAGATCGTGGCGCTGCCCATGGGCTACAACACGCTGGTGGGCGACATGGGCACGGTGCTCTCGGGCGGGCAGAAGCAGCGCCTGTTCCTGGCCCGGGCGCTGTACAAGCGGCCACGCATCCTGATCCTCGACGAAGCCACCAGCCACCTGGACGTGGAGAAGGAGCAGGCGGTGAACCAGGCCATCCAGTCCCTCAACCTCACCCGCATCCTCATCGCCCACCGGCCCGAGACCATCCTCAGCGCCGAGCGCGTGGTCGCGCTGGGCGGCGGCAAGGTGGTGGAGGACATGACCATCACCGAACTGCTGGCCCGCCAGAACGGCGCGCCAGCGGTGGCGGAGGCCTCGTGATGGGCCGCCTCGCCCTGGCCCTGGTGCTGGCCGCCACGTGGGGCAGCGCCGCCGCCTTCGATCCGCTGGCGAGCGGCCGCGATCTGGCGAGTCTGCCCCAGCCGGGCCAGCTGCCGCTGGACGCCGAGCTGGTGGGCGGCCCGGCCTGCCCGGGGCCGCTGCCGGCGCCGGTGGCGGGCGGCACGATCAGCCTTGCCGAGGTGGTCAAGCGCGCCCTGTGCCGCGATCCGCGTACCCGCGCCGCGTGGGCCGAGAGCCAGCTTCAGGCGGCCCGGCTGGGCGCGGCGCGGTCGGCCTATCTGCCGACCATCAACGGCACGCTCTCGCGGGCGAAGACTGGCCAGACGGTTGCCCAGGGCGGCAGCACGGCGCGTAACGACGGCTCAAGCCGCGTTGCCCAGTTCGACCTCGCGTGGAACCTGTTCGATTTTGGCCAGCGCGAGGCCAACGTGGACAGCGCCCGCCAGACCCTGTTGGCCGCCGTCGCCAGCCAGAACCTGGGTGTGCAGACGGTCTTTCTCGACGCCGCCAACGCCTACTTCGCGCTGCTCAGCGCCCAGGGCGAGCTGGCGGTGGCCCAGGAGGTGGAGCGCATCAACCTGCAGAGCTTCATGTCGGCCGAGGCCAAGCACGCCGCCGGGGTGGGCGACCTGACCTCCAAGCTGCAGACCCAGACCGCCTTCGCCCAGGCCGTGCTGGCCCGGGTGCGCGCCGAGGGCACGCTGGCCAACGCCCGTGGCCGGCTGGCGGTGGCGATCGGCGAATCGCCGGATCGTCCGCTGGCGGTGGATGCGGACGACGCCCGGCTGCCCGATACGAGCTTCGTGAAGGGAGTGGGCGAGATGCTCGAGCTGGCCCAGGCCAGCCATCCAGAGCTCGCAGCGGCCCGCGCGCGGCTGGCGGCCGCCCGGTCGCGCATCGCGGTCGCCGAGCGTGCCTACCTGCCGACCCTCAGCGTGGCGGCGAGCCGTAGCCATACCGGGCGCGACTTCAGCGCCGACCTGCCGGACATCGCCCAGCGCGACCGCAGCGTGGCGCTGCAGCTCTCTGTGCCGATCTTTGACGGCTTCTCGCGCCACTACCAGACCCGCGCCGCGAAGGCCGAGTTCGATCTGGCGTCGGCCGATCTGCAGAGTGTGGAGCAGAAGGTGGCGCTGGAAGTGTGGCAGGCCTGGCAGGGCCTGCAGAGCGAGACCCAGGCGCTGGGCAGCACCGAGAAGCTCCTGGGCTATGCGACCAAATCGCTGGAGGTGGCCCAGGGGCGCTTCAAGGCCGGCGTGGGTTCAACCCTCGAACTGCTGGAGGCCCAGCGGGCGATGGCCGACGCGGCCCAGCAGCGCATCAACACCCTGGCCACCTGGCGGGCGACGCGGCTGCGGCTGGCGGCCAGCCTGGGGCGGATCGGGTTCTGGAGCGTGCGCTGAAGGCGCGTGCCGCCTGGGCGAGCAGCACGCAGGGTGGTGCAGCTTACTGGGCGCCGAACTTCACGTTCACACCGGCGATGAACAGGGTGTCGTTCTGCTTGGCCGGCGACGTGGCGAGGCTGTCGTAGCGGTCCTGGAAGCTGAGCGTCAGGTTCATGGTCTTGTTCATGGCAACGGCCAGGCCAGCGTCGAAGATCGCGCGGTATTCGCCGGTGTCACGCAGGTTGGGGAACAGCACCAGGCGCTGGCGGAAGCTGGTGGTCTCGGTGAGGCGGTGGGTGGATTCCTCGCCGAGGATCAGCTCCGGGCTGCTGTAGTTGCGGCGGCTGTCGCCATCGATGATGACGCCCGGGGACATGTAGCGGTCCGCCTTGTAGGCCACACCGCCGAACACGTCCCAGGTGGTGTCGGCGTTCTTGATGACGTGGTAGCCCAGACCACCGCTCAGCACGCCGCGCAGGGTGAGGTGCTTGAGCTGGTCGTGTTCCAGGTCGAGACCGCCGAAGCCGAACACGCGCTCGTTCAGGTTATGGTCGTAACGGGTGCCGGCGCGCCACATGTTGGCGGTGGTGGTGGTGTCGTCGTTCTTCTTCGACTGGGCGAACAGGGCCTGGCCGTACACCGACAGCTTGTCCACGGCGGTGACGCGGGCGGCGTCCACCACCAGGTTGAGGCTGCTGTTGCGGGCGTTGCCGGTGGACATCGACATGCCGGCGCCACCCGCGCCGCGCCACTGGCCGTCGGCGGGCGGCACATCGGCAAAGGCGCTGCCGCAGGCCAGCAGGGAGGCGATACCCAGCACGGAAATCTTGTTCATCGTTGTTATCCTTTCTTGCGAGTTGAGCCCGAAACGGGACCGCCGCAGGATAGGAGGGGGCGCCGGGATGCCCTGTGGCAAGGTCTGCAAGACAGACAAAAGTTTGCAAAACACGCGGTCATGTGCCGTTAAATGTCGTAAAAAACCCGGCTGCGCCAAGGGCGGAGCCGGGTTTCGACATCGGCGGCGCAGGCCGCTGGCGGATGCTCAGTCCTTCTTCATCGGGCAGGTGTTCATGCCCAGCAGCGGATACACCGGGCAGAAGCCGGTGAGGCCGGTGGCCAGCGGCACGACGCCGATCCACGCCCACACCGGGCCGCCGAGGGCCGCCCAGGCCACCAGCGCCACACCGGCGCCAATCCGCAAAACCTTGTCGATACCGCCCACATTCGTTTTCATGATGGCCTCCTGGCGCACGGGTTGGTTGAGTGAGCGTATTTCAGCATCTGCTGATTGGAGCGTCTGTAACCAAGGTTACATAGCCGCCGGATGGTGGATCAGCCGCCGGCAACCCGGCGCAGGCCGGCCGGATCGAGGATCTCGATCTGCTCCCGCGACAGGGCGACGAGGCCCTGGGCGGCGAAGTTCTTGAGCAGCCGGGAGACGATCTCGCGCACGCTGCCCAGCTCGTCGGCAAGCTGCTGGTGGGTGGTGTGCAGGCGCTGGCCCTTGCCCAGCAGCAGCGCGGCGAGGCGCTGATCCAGCTTGTGGAAGGCGACTTCCTCGATGAGCTGCATGAGATCGGCGATGCGCTCGGAGAACAGCTCGAACACGAAATCCCGGAACGCAGGTTCGGCCAGCAGAGCCTGGAAATCGGCAGTGGGCAGCACCAGCAGGGTGGTGTCGGTCTCGGTGATGCCGCGGGCGTTGTAGGGCGTGTGGCCGAGCAGGCAGGCCGACGAGATGACGCAGGTTTCGCCCGGGGCGACCCGGTAAAGCGGCAGCTCGCGTCCGTTGGGGGCGGCCTTGACGACGCGGATGCTGCCGTCGATCACGAAGGGGAATCCCTGGCACGACTGGCGCTCGTCGAACACAGGCGTGCCGGGCGGCAGCTGCATCTTCCGGGCGCGCTCGGCCAGGCGCTGGCGGGCGGCCGCGGGCAGTGCGGCGAGGATCGGGTAGAGCGCGGGCAGCGTGGCCGGCAGGGTGTCGGTGTTCATGGGTCAGGCGAATTCGACGATCACGGGGGCATGATCCGAGGGGCGCTCGAGCTTGCGCGGGGCCCGGTCCACCACGCAGGCGGTGCACTTTTCGACCAGCGGCGACGATACCAGCAGGTGGTCGATACGCAGGCCGACGTTGCGTCGGAAAGCCATCATCCGGTAATCCCACCACGAGTAGCTCTTCTCGGGCTGCTCGAAGAGCCGGAAGGCATCGACGAGGCCCAGCCCCAGCAGCGCCTTGAAAGCGTCGCGCTCGGGCACCGAGACGTGGATCTCGTCCTTCCAGTCCGGGTGGGCGTCGCGGTCTTCGGGGGCGATGTTGTAGTCGCCGGCGAGCACCAGCTTCGGCGTAGCCTGAAGTTCGGCGCGCAGCCAGCCGGTGAGGGCTTCGAGCCAGGCCAGCTTGTAGGCGAACTTGTCGGAACCCACGGCCTGTCCGTTGGGGAAGTAGCCGCACACGATGCGCACGCCATCCAGCGTACCGGCGATGATGCGCTTCTGTTCGTCGGCAAAGCCGGGGATGTCGAAGCTCACGTCGGCCAGCGGCTGGCGGGTGAGGATGGCGACGCCGTTATAGGTCTTCTGGCCGTTGAACTGGGCCCGATAGCCGGCAGCTTCGATCTCGGCCAGCGGGAAGGCCTTGTTCTCGCACTTGAGTTCTTGAATGCACAGGGCATCCGGCTGGTTGGCGGCCAGCCAGTCGAGCACGTGGGGCAGGCGGACCTTGAGGGAGTTGACGTTCCAGGTGGCGATCTTCATGCGGGCGGCTCGGGTGCGTTTGGGGCGCTCAATGATACCGCCTGTGGCGCCGGGCGTTGGCCGGGCGCTGGAACTAGAAGCGGATCGCCAGACCGGCCGTGGCGCCTACGGCGCGGGCGTCGTTGAGGTTGCTGCGGTCGGTGCGCAGGCCGGCGTAGAAGGGGCCGTAGTGCACGGCGGCGGCGGCGCTCTTGAAACGAGGTTCGTAGGACACGCGTAGCAGCAGGCTGTTCGCGCGGCCCCAGCTGGCGTTGGCTTCGGGGAGGATCAGCCCGCGGGTGGCGGCGAGGCCGGCGCCGACGCTCCAGCCCGGCTGGCTCCATTCGACGGCGGCCGCGGCCTTGGGCTTGAGCTGCAGGGTGTAGTCCCGGTAGCGGTTGGTGCCGGTGATCTTGGCGACCGCCGAGGGGCTGTTGAACTGCAGCGGCCAGCTGGCGTTGTTGAAGTCCTGGGTGAGCTGGGGCACGTTGTTCCAGCGCAGCTGGCCGAACAGGTCGGTCAGGGCCGCGCTGACCCGCAGGTCTTGGCGGGGGTGCCACTGGAGGCCGAGGTCGATGGCCTGGCCCCAGCCGTTGTCCGTCTGCTCGCGGGTGGCGGGGGCGAAGTCGTTGAGGTCGGCACGGTCGGGCGAGGTGTAGTCGAGGCCGGTGTAGAGCAGCTCCCGACGGCCATTGACGGTGGCCACGCCGCCTCCGCTGACGGCGGTGCCGCTGACCTTCTCGACCCGCAGGGTGCCGGCCTTGAGCAGGTTGATGGCGACGCCGACGCTGAGGCGCTCGCTCATCGCGCCGGCCCACGCGAAGCGCAGGCCGTCGGCCGAGTAGCCCTTGAAGCGGTAGTTGAGCTTGTAGTGCCCGCTCTGGGCGAGGAGACTGTCCGGGTCGTCGAAGGCAGCGTAGATGCGCACGGTGTCGCGGCTGCCTTCGCCCAGCGCATCGACCCGCTTGAAGGTGCCGAAGGTCCAGCCGCCGTAGGACTGGCTGACTTCGGCGCGGCCGAAGCCGACGGCGAGGTTGCGGCCAGGGCGGGGCGTGGGTGCGTCGCGCCAGGTTTCGGCGATCCGGTGGGCGGGCGTGAAATCGTCGGCGGCAAAGCCGGCGATGGTGGCGCGGAGCGTCGGACGGGCGTCGACCACGGCCGGGTTGGTGATGGCCATCAGGTCGGCAGCGTCGGCAAGCGCCAATGCAGGAAGGCTGGACAGGCCGAGGATGAGCAGGGAGCGCATGGGGAGGGAGGATTTTCGGCGTTGTCGAAGGCAAAAAACGGGCGCATCCGCGCCCGCTTCGAGTGGACTGTGACCGTGTCAGATTAGCGATTCGAAGGTGCCGTCGATAAAGGTGACCCGCTGGTTGCTGATCGTGCCAAGGGTAGAGCCGTCGGCTTTCAGCACCTCGCCCGACTTGGCTGCGCTGTCGTAGGTGGCCTTGATACCGTTGGCATTGGTAATGTTCCAAGTGCTTGGGAGTCGCTCATCTGCGGTGCGGATTTGTGTCCCCGTGCCGGCAATAGCCAAGCCGTTGGTGCCGGTGAAGCTGAAGCTGGCATTACGCTGAGTATAGCTGGAGTTCGACACGATCAAGTCCAGACCGACACCGAGGACATTGGCTGATTTGTAGGCGGTGCCCTTGAAACTGTAAGCGAACGTATCGTAATTACTAGCGGATTTTTCAAGCGTATGGTTGTAATTCGATTGGTCAAGGGTGCCGGTCAAGGTGCCTTCAAGGAACTTGAATCCCGTCGCCGTGTTGGTGAAGCTGCCTACGAGTTTGGCATCCTTGGGGCTCGATTGGCCGTCTTTCGATAACGTTTCTCCACTGAACTCAAGCGTGCCATTGAAAACGTGGTGAGGACTGGTAAGGGTGGCCACGAACTTGGCCGTCTTGCGGGCTTCACTGATGGCGACTTCGGTGGCCTCAAACTTCAGGGTGCTAGTCGAGTCGTCTGCCTTGACCGCATTCAGCACGCCGTTTCCGCTCCAAGCTTGTTCGCCCTTGCTACCGGAATACATGAAACGGAAATTTACGGCGGTTTTTGCCGCGTCTCCGGTCATCGGGTAGAAGTTGCCGGTAAGCGTGGTGGTGGTGCCAGACAGATTTATTGTGCCCGTTAGGCCGGAGAGAGTGCGAGGACTGCCGCCCCGACTCGGATCACCATCTGCCGTGACTTCCCACTGAACGGTGTTCGTCCCCGTCAGCGTGAGCGCTACGGCGTACACCTTGCTCAACTCGGTCGAATAGAACCAGCATTCTGCATATGCGTTGGAGCGTTTCTCGCAAAAACCGTCTTTAAAAAAATCATTGCCGATGGTGGTTTCAGTGCCGAGAAAGAACCCCTGAGATGCTTCAATCATCAAGCTCAAGCTGGATACGGTTTGTCCAATATCCACACCGTACTGAAAGTCATTTTGCAGTTGTTCATTCTGCACATCCAGCGACCCTGTTCCCGCTTCGTTGCTGATCGACATGATGCTGGTTCGCAGGTCAGCGAAGATCTGCTTGGCCTGCTGGAGGGCCGTGCCGGCGGCGAGCACCTTGTCCACTTTATCTTGAACATCGGAGACCCGGGTCTGTATGGTAGTGTTGTCGTCCAGTGTGTCCAGCGCAGCCTTGGCTTCATCCGCCGCATACTTACTGACTGCGGTTTGAAGCGCGGCTCGAAATGCCGCGGTGTCGATGGCAACGGTGTTAAGGTTGTCATCATCTTTTAGGTCATTGACCAAAGCAGTGGAAAACGTGGTGAGTTGCTGGTTAGCCGTGAGGGCAAGTTCAGCCAGCGCGGCGAGTTTGGCGGCGAGCTTGCCTGCCTCGGTGTTGTCGAACTTGTCGGTTGCGTTGCCGATCAGGGTTGGGGGGGCAAATATATTACCGACTTGGAACATCTGCTGAACCGTTGCGTTCTCGCGATTGATCTCGGTTTCTGTCTTGCCTGTGGCGAGTTTGTCACCATCAAGCAGCCGGGCAGCCGCGAGATTGGTGAGCAGATTGACGCTCAGTTCGGAGCGCACGTCAGGAACGACGGCATTGAGGGTCTGTCCCGTGCCAAACGATTGGTTGGCATTGCGAGCTTCATCGTAATACGTGCAGGTATCGCTTCCCTTTACTTGGACGATGATAGGGCCCGTGTAGCCGGTTACGGCGATACTGACCTTGCCGGTGGGTTGAACGGCTTGGGTGCCTAGAAGCTCCCCGGTGCTCTTGCGGATATCAACGGTACATCCGTTAGAAAACTTTCCCAGGGAGGGCGTGATTGTTACATTGGTGGAGGCAGGCGCCGTGGTGGCAGCGGATGAACCTCCTCCGCCGCCACCGCACGCAGAAAGGAGGATTGCGCCACTGACGGCGAGGGCGATGGGGGACAGCCTTCCGAGTTTCATGAGACGCTCCTGAAAAGACCCTGGAGAATTCCAGGTTTCATAAAAACCTCATTGTCGCCTCTGTAACGATCTGTTTCAATTGACCGAAAGATATAGGCCGAAAGTTATGCATTTTTCAGTCTAGGTCTTTGGAATTAATTGAATTTACGATTTCTTCTGGCTGAGTACCGCGTTTTTTGGGGCTTTGAAGTGTGAGTGATTTCACAGGGCCCGTCTTGTCCAGGGCTCCCGCAGCTGCCCGCGTGACATCAATCGTCGTCATCCGTATCGACTTCAAGCCCCAGTAGGGCTGCCCGGAACTCATCGGAGGTTGCAGCCAGCAGGCGCTTGGTCTTGATGCTGGTCTTGACTGGGGTGTTGAGCCGGACGAGGTTCAGGGCGATGTGGCGGATCAGTGCGAGGTTGTGGGCCACATGGCCCGCGCGGGCAGGGGCATAGT
>JAYRYA010000031.1:0-47463 GCA_041917255.1 Zoogloea sp. | reverse complement strand
ACCGTCGTAGCATCCATTTCGACTTCCCTCCTCGCCGTTTCAGATTGACCCTCAGCAATTCAATCTTGGCACTTTGATGCCGGGTGGCAACCCCACCGGGCGGGTGGGGGAAGTCCCTTTGTAGTCCATCGAGAGGGACCGCCTGCAAGCTGCGCTTGCAGGTTCCCTTCGCGGCTTCGCCGCTACGGCGGCCCCTCAAGTCAAACGTTATGCGTAAGGAGCCATGCATTGGCAATTTTTGATCTTTTTTCAAAGCGTCAGAAGAAGCTACGCGGTGATGTGCCGGACGTATACGTCTATGACAAACTTCCCCAAGCGCTTCGGACTCAAATAATCCACATCTGGCTCGATACGTTAGGGCGAGGCGATCAATACTATGAGGGGCAAGCCCATCAGTACTACCCGCTGATAGTTGACACTCTTTGCCGAGAGTACGGGCTATTTAAATTGCCAGGCGCAAAGGATTATGGTGATCGAGACTACATTCAAGAGTTGGCCAGTTTCTTCCTTCGCGAGGAAAACACCGAGCGCGCTCTGGATGCGGTGGAGCTTTCGTTTCGCGTAATCGATCGCGCCACTAGGAACTGGAATTATTTGCGCCGGCAAAATGCAAATGAGATTGCAGATGCAGCCATTGAAGAATTGAACGGGAGGTTCAAGGAGCATGGCGTTGGTTATCAATTCGCCGATGGCGAGATTATTCGTATTGATTCGGAGCTAGTCCACTCAGAAGTCGTAAAACCCGCGTTGCGTTTGCTAAATCAAAAACAATACGCAGGCGCACAGCAGGAGTTTCTAAAGGCACATGAGCATTACCGGCATGGAAATGCGAAGGAAGCGCTGAACGAATGCTTAAAGTCCTTTGAGAGTTTGATGAAGGCCATTTGCGACAAACGTGGCTGGACCTACAACGGTAATGCCACTGCCAAAAACCTAATTCAAGCGTGCCTCGACAACGGGCTTATTCCCAGTTTTTGGCAGCAAAACTTTACGTCTTTGCGCAGCTTGCTTGAAAGCAGCATTCCTACCGGCCGAAACAAGTTGGGTGGGCATGGTCAAGGCACAACGACAACGACAGTTCCTGATCATCTGGTTGCATACATGCTTCACATGACTGCCTCTGCACTAGTCTTTCTTGGTGAGGCAGAGGCTGCGTTGCCATGAAAACGCATAACCCTGCGCTCAACCCGGACGCCCTACATGCCGCTTCGCGGCATTCCGTGCGACGGTTAGCTCCACGTTAGCCAACTTATCACGCGCCTATTCATTATGAGCGATCAAAAGCAGTTTCGGTTGAGTGTCTTATCTCTCTGGGTCGGTATCCTGATTCCGATTCTTGCCGCCATTATTCCGTTCGGCGCAAAGTATGTCTTTCCGGAGCACCGGCTTGAATACTCACTCATCGGCCCGATCTCCGTTAAGGGCACAAAAAGCGTTTCCGTCAAGGTTCGCAACGGAGGGGAGAAACTCGAAAAGAACGTTCGTCTTCTCTTGAAGGGCTCCTACCTGTGGCGAGCCGACGCAAAGAAAGATACTGAAAATCTTGTTTTCGTCGACACCCAAGTTCCAGTGAAGGTATCAAGAGAAGGCGAGTGGATAGCAATCGTTCTCGGAGATATCCGGGCAAGTGAAACTGTGGACGTCAGTGTCATGTCCGAATTCTTCGACATCACAGTCTTTCGTTCCATTGAACCATCCGGCATCTCAATTAAATCTGATGAAAATCTCGCGAAATTTAACGGTCCATCCGAAGTAACTGAGTTTCTCTATCCTTTTGGGTTCTGGATGTTCGTTATTCTTATGGTACTGATGTTTATTGCCGCCATTTACCAGCAACATTTCATGGACCCGAAGAAGCGAGAAGAATTGATCTTGAAGGAGATCGACAAGTTGCCAAAAGGACCACGTGGCTAACATGGCAGTCGAGCGGGACGACCTGCAAGCAACGCTTGCAGGTACCCTCCGCGCTTCGCGCTCCGGCTGCCCCTCACTTCTACGTTAAAGCGATTCATGCTTAATTGGGCCTACTTTCCTCGTTCAGCAAAACCAACGCCGCTCTCACTTGAGGTTGTGAAAGCTTTTGAATTGGCGCACCAGGACATTTCGTCGGAGCACCACACCCTTCCGAGCAATGGGGTGCTAGCGCACGTTGCACCACATTTGGCAACAGCAGGCTTCATGGTCGAGAGTGGCAAGAAGAAAGCCGAGAAGGTTTATGTGCCAGTCCTCTATGGCAACAACGGCAAGGTATCAAAGGCCTTTGAAGCAGATGCGCATCATGTGGAAGGAAAGTTTGTTGTCGAAGTTGAGGCTGGGCGTGGCGTAATTAACAATCAGTTTCTCAAGGATTTCTTTCAAGCGTGCATGATGGATGAAGTTGAATACATGGCTGTTGCAGTTCGCAACATCTATGAAGCAGCAGGCATTCGAAACCAAGACTTCGAGACCGTCGTAAAGTTCTTCGAGACTCTCTATGCAAGTCGTCGCCTCGAACTTCCTCTCAAAGGAATACTGATTCTTGGCTACTAATCGCTCTAACAGGTTGATGCGAAAACCAGTGAACGATCCGACGACCCACCTGTCCTCGCCGTACCCTCCGCCCCCCAGGCACAGCATCGATGCGCGGCGAAGTCGATCCTCAGTCCTCGATGTTCCACTACTTCTCGGTCGAATCCCGGATTCCAGCCGAGCACCCGCTGCGCCGGGTCAAGAAGTTGGTCGAGACAGCGCTGTCAGCCATTCAGGGTGAGCTTGACGGGCTTTACGTCAGGACAAGCCACCCGTCGATCCCGCCAGAGCGCCTGCTCAAGGCCAAATAGCTCAGATTGAGCAACCAACTCCAGGAGTGAAGTCTTGAGCAGTAGGGCTAAAAGAGGTCGTGCTGGCCTGGGTTCTCGGGGTTGTGCATCGGCCTGCTAATAGTGATACCTCAACTGCGCAATCAGCAGCGCATCCCCATCCAGCTTATAAACCATCCGATGCTCGTCGGTGATTCGTCGGGACCAGTAGCCGGCCAGCGCGTGTTTCAAGGGCTCCGGCTTGCCGATGCCGGAGAAGGGTTCGCGCTGGGTTTCCTTGATGAGCTTGTTGATGCGCTCCACCATCCGCTTGTCCTGCTGCTGCCAGAAGAGGTAATCCTCCCAGGCGGCGTCGGCAAAGATCAGTCTCATTCGGCCAGCTTTCGTTCGCTTCCTTGCCCGGCGTTGAGTTGCTCGGTTGCGGTCAGCAGGCGTCTGGCGTTTGCGGGGCTGCGCAGCAGGTAGGCGGTTTCTTCAAGGGCTTTGAAGTCTTCCAGCGAGAGCATCACCACCGATTGCTGGCCGCCGCGGGTGATGATGAGGGGTTCGTGGTCGTTGCACACGCGGTCCATCGTGGTGGCGAGGTTGGCGCGGGCGGCAGAGTAAGAGATGGCGTCCATGTGTTGGCTCCGGAGTTGTACGTAAAAATGTACATCCCTCACTCTCCCCTGTCCAGCGCTTGCCGGCAATTGCCCTTGACGCCTGGCCTACCCCACCTCCATCGCCCTGAACACCGCACACCTCCGAAACACCCCCTCCTCCGCCTCAACCTCCTTCTGGCAGCAGTATTTCCCCACCAGCTTCGCCAGCCCCTTGATGTCGCGCCCGGATGCCTGCGGGAAGATGTCTGGTAGCCGCTCCAGCAGATCCGGCGCGATCTGTAGCCCGAATTGTTCCGCCATCACGCCCCAGATCTTGCGGCGGTCTTCTCGGCTGGGCGGGTGGAAGCGGATGAGGGCGATGCAGCGGGAGACGATGGCTTCGTCGATGTCGTCCACACGGTTGGTGGTGAGGAAGAGCAGGCCGTTGAAGTATTCGAGCACGCGCAGGAAGACGCCGACGACGGCGTTCATGGTGATGTTGTCATCGCGGCGCTTGATGTAGACGTCGGCTTCGTCGATGAGCATCACGGCGCCCCAGCGCTGGGCGCGGGTGAGGACGTCCTTGAGCACGGTTTCCATCGCGGCCACGTTGAGGCCGAGCTGGCCGGAGTGCACGCGGTAGAGCGGCCGGCGGATGATCTCGGAATACACCTCGGCGGTGAGCGTCTTGCCCACGCCCGGGGGGCCGGCGCACAGCACGGTGGTGCCGCCGCTCTTGCCGGCCACGATGTCGTCCATCAGCACGTCCATCTCGGCGGTGAGGATGTCGATGAGGTCGGTCTGCTCGGGGGGCAACACGAGCTTGTCCTTCAGCTCGGGCTGGTAGGCGTAGGGCTGCATGTCTTCCACATGCACCCACACGTAGTGGTGCAGATCGAGGTGGAACATCAGGATGTAGAAATGCACCGGCAGCTCGGTGAACAAGCCCTTGCCGATGCTGGCCTGGGCGTCTTCCACCTCGGCTTCTTCCTTGCCCGACAGGCGCGCGCCGCGCATCACCCGGCGGACGAACTTGGCGAGAATGTCGCCGGTGGCGTCCAGCGCCAGTACCCGCTCGCCGAGGATGCTCTCGTCGTTCACCAGCCGCGCGGGCGAGCCGGTGGATGAGAGGATGATCTGGTCCTTGCGGGAGTAGTCGGTGTCCCGGTGGGTGGCGGTGGGGTTCTCGGCAAACCAGCCCACCCCAGTGCCGGAGAACTGCGCGCCGTATTGCCCGCGCCAGTCGAAGTAGCGGGCGGCCATCTCGTCGTAGCTGGCAAGGAGCGCCGGGGTTTCCTTCACGTAGCCCTTGGCGGCGAAGACTTCGGCGATGGTGCGCCCGGCGATGTCCGGCCCGGTGATGCGCAGGGTGGTGGCCGCAAGGCGGGCGCGGGAGTTGGCCTTGAGCTCCACGAAGATCTTGCCGCTCTCTTCTTCGGAGGGCGGGGTGAAATCCAGCCGCGTGACCACGTAGGCCAGCGGCTTGCCGTTGATGCCGGCCGAGAACACCCAGCCGCGACTGGCGTCTTCGGCCAGGTAGCGGGCGATGGCGGGCACAGCCATCTCCAGCTCTTCGGGCTCGAAGCGCCGCCCGCCGCCGGTCAGCGCGTGGCGCAGGGTGGCGATCTGCGCGGCCATGGCGCGGTCTTCGGCGTCGCCGGCCCGGTAGAGGGTTTCGAGCAGATCGAGCTCGGGCGCTTCGAGGGTGTGGAAGGGGATCTCCACCCGATGCCCGAAGCGGAGCTGTTCGCGCACCGGGTCGAGCCGGGGGAAGGCGGCCATCATGGCTTCGATGTGGGCCTGTTCGATCTGCAGTTTCATGCGTCGGCGTCCTCTTCTTCAAGCCCGGCGAACAGGCCGTCGGCCCGGATCATGGCCTTGAAGGCCTTCATCACGGGGCGCGACAGCGTGGTTTCGGCGAGCACGCGTTTTTCGTAGATGAAATCCCGCAGCGCCTCGCCACCGGGGGCGCGGGCCTGGGCAATGAGCGTGTGCAGTTCGTCGCCAAAGCGCTGGCCGGGGCGGTGCTTCACGGCGTCGTAGAGGGCGGCCATCACCACCTTGTCGGTCTCGCTCATCCTGCATTTGCCGTCGAGGATCTTGAGCATCACCGTGGTGGCGCAATCCACGTCGCTGGGCGTGAGGGGATGGGCAGCCACCCAGGCAGCCACGTTGTCGATGCTCATGCGGCGGCCGCGGCCAGGGCCATCTCCAGCGCCGGGTAGCCGCCGTCGACGCTGAACACCCGGGTGAAGTGGAAGTCGGCAAACATCTGGGCGTAGGTCTTGCTGGCGTTGCCGTGGTAGCAGTAGATGAGCACCGGCGCGGCCTTGTCGAGGCGGCGCGTCCAGGCAAAGAAGCGGTCTTCGGCCAGATGGGCGGCGCCGTCGATGTGGCCCCGCTGGTAGCTCGCCATGTCACGCACGTCGAACAGCGCCACGCCCGGTTCGCTGCGGATCAGCGCGACGGCTTCGGCGGCAGGGATGCAGTGGTAGGTCATGGGGTTTCCTTCAGATCGGGTGGTGACGCTCAGGCCGCCGCGGTGGTCTTCTCCAGCAGCAGGGGCTTGACCTGCGCCAGCCAGGTGTCGATGCGCTCGTCGGTGAACATGCCTTGCGTGCGCTGATCGATGACGAGGCCGACGAAGCGCCCATCCACCACCGCCGCCGAGTGGGCAAAGGTGTAACCGTCGGTCGGCCAGTCGCCGACGATCTCGGCGCCCCAGCCCTTGAACACGGTGTAGAGCGCAAACAGCGAGTTGCAGAAGCGCTCCGCGTAACGCTCCTGGGCGCCCAGGCCAAAGAAGGCGATGCGCTTGCCGGTGAGGTCGGGCGCCGCATCGAATTTGGCGAGGAACTCCGCCCAGTTGGGCTCGAAGCAGCCGGAGATGCCGTTGCCAGGGATCTCGCCCTCGCCGTAGCTGGGCGTACCGAGGATCAGCGCGTCGTACTGCAGCATCTCGGCCGGCGTGATGCGGTTGACGTTGATCGGCTTGTCGCAGATGTCCTCGCCGACCTTCTTGTGCAGCTTCTTGGCCACCAGGCGGGTGGTGCCGGTTTCGGTGCCGAAGAAAAGGCCAATCTTGTTCATGTTCGCTCCCGAGCTTCGATCAGACAGGGTGGCACGCCGATTGCACGCCACCGTTCAAAACCCCGGCGGCTGTCGCTTTGCCGACATCGCCGGGCACATTCAAAACCAGCCCACGGAGCCCCCCATGCCAGCCACCACCATCGACCACAAGGGCCACCGCGTTGCCATCGGCGACCCGGTGCGCGTCCTCGAAATCACCCTCGACCCCGATCTGGACGAGGACGAGCTGATCATGTTCGAGGACATGATCGGCGCCGTCTGCGAGGTCGAACGCATCGACCCGGACGGCACCGCCTGGGTGGCCCTGTGGTGGAACGGCGACGAAGGCACGCTCACCACCCAGGTGGGCCTGTCGCCGGCGCAGATGGCGCGGGTCTAAAGCGATGCGCACAGGCCGGGCCAACACCCGGCCGGCGCCGCGCAGCGCCGGGAGCCTCATTCCTCTTCCTGGGCGCTGTAGTTCTTCAGGCGCTTTTCCGCCGCCACGCCCAGCACCTTGAGCAGCCAGGGCGGGGGCGAATCGACCATCGCCTTCTGGAACTGGGAGACGATCTCCAGCGCCGGGCCGCCGTCGGCGATCTTGATGGGGTAGATGTCGGCGCGGATCACCTTGGCCGCCGCCGGGCCGCCGATGGACACCACGTAGCACACGTGGCAATCCCCGATGAGCTGGGCGCGCCACAGGTTCTTGTCCTCGGCGAGGTCGGCGTCCATCGTGTCGCGGATGTCCACCAGGCGGATCTCGTCGGGCGACACCTGATAGACCAGAAAACGCAGGCACGAGCCGAAGTGGCCGGAGAGCGTATCGCCCTTGTCGGAGGCCACCGCCACGCGCACCGATCCGGGCATGTCGCCCTCGTCGTAAGGCTGGATCTTGGGCAGCGAGTCGTCGCCCTGGGTATCGCCCCACAGGATGCGCACCGCCAGCTTCATGGCCTCCAGGCCAATCCCGATGTCCTCGCCGTCCTCCTCGCCATCCGCGCTGGCAAAGCCGGTCTTGAGCATCGTCACCGTCACCTGACGGAGCATCTCCTCGTCGATCTCGTCGCCCAGCCGGCGCTGCAGCAGCTCGATCAGGCTCGACAAGGACGCGTTGGGCATGGCCCGGGCCGCCAGCGCGATGCGCAGGGCGGCTTCCCGGGTCACCGGGGGTTTGCTTCTGGTATCCATGGTTGGGTCTCTGTGAAGTGGGGTTTTGAATGTTGTCCCGTCCCCCATGCAGAGATGGTGCCAGCCGCGCGCCAGCGCCCGCATGCCGCTAACTGCTTGATTTCTCGCGGGCATGGCCTTTGCTAAAAGAAGCCCAAACCCACCGGAAACGCCAATCGTGTCGGATATCCCACAAAACCCCGTCGCCCCCGACAACCCGCTCGCCGCCTACCACGCCCGCACCCGCCACCGCTTCGAGGCCTTCGCCGAAGGCCCTGGCCAGCTCGACTGGGACGCCCAGCCTGCCGCCTTCCGGCACTACGCCGGTGCGCCGGTTTCGCTGCTTCCGCTGTCGGCCGACCGTTTCGAGCGGCCCTTCGGCGATCTGGATGCGCCTCCCGCAGCGCCCGTCGCCGCGGACCTCACCAGCCTTGGCGCGCTGCTGGAGCTGGCCTTCGGCGTATCGGCGTGGAAGAGCTGGGGCCCCAGCCGCTGGGCGCTGCGCTGCAACCCGTCGTCGGGCAACCTGCATCCGGTCGAGGCTTATGTGTTGGCGTCGGGCGTGGAGGGCGTGGCGGACGGGCTGCACCACTACGACCCCGAGGACCACGCCCTCGAAGGCCGCGCGCTCGGTACCTCTGACGGCGGCCGCTGGCTGGCGGTGGGGCTATCCAGCGTGATGTGGCGTGAAGCCTGGAAGTACGGCGAGCGGGCCTTCCGCTACTGCCAGCTGGACGTGGGCCACGCGGTGGCGGCGCTGGCGTACGCCGCCGCGCTGCTGGGCTGGGAGGTGGCCCCGCTCACCCTTCCCTCCGGCACGCTCGCCGGGCTGCTGGGGCTGGATCGGGAGGAGGATTTCCCCACCGGCCGCTTCTCCTTTACCGAAGACGAAGAGCCCGAGATTCTCCTGGCGATCCGCGCCCCGGGCATCCACGCCCCGCCTGCCGGGCCGGCGCTGCTCGGCTGGATCGCCCCCGCCAGCTGGCACGGCCGCCCGAGCGCCATCGATCCCTCACCCGGCTACCGCTGGCCAATCGTCGACAAGGCCGCCCGCTTCAGCCGCCGCCCGGCGGATGCGCTACCGGCGCTGCACCCGGTGTTCCCCAACCTGCCGGTGCTGCCGCCCAAGCCCACCACCGTCGGCGCCGCTCAAGTCATCCGCCAGCGCCGCAGTGGCCAGCGTTTCGACCCGCGGCAGACGCTGCCCCGGGCCGACTTCTACCGCATGCTCGACGCGGCCATGCCCCGGCCCCGCGCGCCCTTCACCGCCCAGGAGGCCGACCCGGCGATCCACCTGCTGCTCTTCGTGATGCGCGTGGATGGCCTGCCGGCAGGCCTCTACCTGCTGCCCCGCACGCCGGATGCGGCGATTCCCAGCGACCTCGGCACACCGCGCCCTGCCGCCGGGTTCGCCCCGGACTGCCCGGCCCACCTGGGCCTCGTCCAGCTGGCGGCACTCGGCTTGCAGGAAGTCCAGCGCCTCGCCCGATCCCTGTCGTGCCATCAGGACATCGCCTCCACCAGCGCCTTCTCGCTGGGCATGGTGGCGGATTTCGCCCGCCTGGGCAGCGACGGCCACGCCTACCGCAGCCTGCTCCGCGAGGCGGGCATCGTCGGCCAGGTGCTGTACCTCGAAGCCGAAGCCGCCGATGTACGCGGCACAGGCATCGGCTGCTTCTTCGACGAGCCGGTGCATCAGGCCTTCGGCCTCGCCGGCACCCGCTGGCAGAGCGTCTATCACTTCACCGTGGGCACGCCGGTGGTGGATGCGCGCATCGAGACCGGTCCACCCTACCCCCAACGCCAACAGGACACGCCATGACCCCAGCCCTTGCCGAATTCTTCGCCACCCACGGCTTCGACCCCGCCCAGCCTTCGGCCCTGCAGCCCGACCGCCGCTTCACGCCGCTGATGCGCGCCGCCAAAGAGGGCCGGATCGAGGTGGTGGAGGAACTCCTCACCTGGGGCGTGGACGTGAGCGTGACCAATGCCGACGGCTGCAACGCCCTGTGGCTGGCCTGCTACAACGGCAGCCACGCGATCATCGACCGGCTGCTCCAGGCCGGCATCGACATCGACCGCCAGAACGACAACGGCGCCACCTGCCTGATGTACGTGGCCTCCAACAGCAAACCCGATCTGGTCAAGCTGCTGCTGGAGCGCGGCGCCAACCCGCGCCTCGCCAATCACGATGATTTCACCGCGCTGGATCTGGCCGGATCACTGCCCTGCCTCAAGCTGCTCAAGGCCGCGTGAGGGCTGAAATTTGGGTCTGGCCCGGCTGTCGCTTAAACTAGCGGCCTTTGATTTCGCTCCCGGCCGGACCCGGCCCACCCCATGCAAGACAGCCTCACCGCGCCTGCCGTCACCTGTTACGGCATCAAGAACTGCGACACCATGAAGAAAGCCCTCGCCTGGCTCGAAGAGCACGGCGTGAGCTACCACTTTCACGACTACAAGAAATCCGGCATCGATTCGGGCCGACTCCACGCGTGGAGCAAGGCCATCGGCTGGAAGACCCTCATCAACACCCGCGGCACCACCTGGCGCAAGCTCACCCCCGAGCAGCAGGCCATCGACACCCAGAGCGCCGCCGTGCAGCTGATGCAGGCCAACCCCAGCCTGATCCGCCGCCCGGTGCTCGAAACTGCCGGCGGCCAGCTGCTGGTCGGTTTCGACCCCGCCCTCTACGCCAGCCTCGTCACCCCCGCCGGAGCCCCCGAATGAGCGAATCCCGCAGCTACATGCAACGCTTTCTCCTCGACGACCTTGACATCCGCGGCGCCATCGTCCTGCTGGACGACGTGTGGCAGGACATGCAGCGCAACCGTGACTACCCCGAAGCCGTGCGCAAGCTGCTCGGCGAGATGAGCGCCATCGGCTGCGTGATCGGCGGCAACCTCAAGCAGCCCGGCCGGCTCACCATGCAGCTGCAGGGGCACGGCCCGGTCAATCTGCTGGTGGTGGACATCACCGAAACGCTCAACCTGCGCGGGCACGCCAAGTCGTCCGCCGACGCCGCCGGCAAGTCGGGCGTGGGCGAGCTGATCGGCGACGGCCAGCTCCTGCTCACCCTCGACCTGCCCGAACTGCGCCAGCCTTACCAGAGCTACGTGCCCATCGAGGGCGACACCGTTGCGGCGATCTTCGAACACTACCTCACCCAATCCGAGCAGCAGCCCGCGATGCTCCAGACCGCCTGCTCCGGCGCCCGCGCCGCCTGCCTCTTCCTGCAGAAGCTGCCCGATGCCG
This sequence comes from Zoogloea sp., assembly GCA_041917255.1. Lineage (GTDB taxonomy): Bacteria > Pseudomonadota > Gammaproteobacteria > Burkholderiales > Rhodocyclaceae > Zoogloea. The sequence goes on along the minus strand of JAYRYA010000031.1, from coordinate 36,593 downwards.
ACCAGAAGGACCCGGACGGCTGGGACCGCGTCACCCGCCTCGCCGCCACCCTGCGCGCCGACGAGCTGCTGGGCCTCTCGCCGGAGGAGATCCTCACCCGCCTGTTCCACCAGGAAACCGTACGCGTGTTCGAGGCCCGCGAGGTCTTGCACCACTGGCCGCTCGATTGGGAAAAGGTGCGCGCCATGCTGCGCTCCCTCGGCCGGGCCGAACTCGACGCAGTGCTGGCAGATCACGGCACGGTGCTGATCCACGACGACCTCTCCAACCACGAATACCGTCTGGACGCCGACGACGTAGCCGCCCTGTTCGCTGAAGAGCCTGCCGAACCCCGGACCCTGCATTGATTCCGGGCTCGCGGCCCGGCGGACTTGCCCTAAACCTTTGTCAAAAGTAGACTTGGGCGGTTTAAGTCCGCGCATCCGCACCCAAAATCCATGGCCGAAGCCTCATCCCTGCAGGGCAAACTGATCGAGTTCAAAGGCGCCAGCCTGGCAGTGATGACCGCCTACGTCCGCGACACGGATCCCGTCCGTCTCGCCGACGCCCTGCACATGATGCTTGGCGGCATGCCCGACTTCTTCGCCGGCGAAGCCGCCATCCTCGATCTGGGCCAGCTTTCCGCCACGCCCGACCGCATCGACTGGACCGGGCTCCTCAGCCTGCTGCGCCGCTACCAGCTCCAGCCGGTGGGTGTGCGCCACCTGCCCGAACATCTCTTTGAAGGCGCCCGCCGCGCCGGCCTGGCGGTGCTTGGCAACGACGGTTTCTCGGCCGAGCGCAAGGTCGCCGCGCCGGCACCGGCACCGGCCCCTGCCGTCGCGCCCGCACCGGCGCCCGAACCCGCACCGGCGCCCGAACCCGCTCCGGCACCGCTCCCCGCCGCCGAACCCGCACCCCAGGCCGCCGCCAGCGCCGAGCCCCCCCACGCGCCTACCCTGGTGGTGGATCGCCCGCTGCGCTCCGGTCAGCAGGTGTATGCAAAGGGCGGCGATCTGGTGCTGCTCGCCGGCATGAGCCCCGGCTCCGAGATCATCGCCGACGGCAGCATCCACTGCTACGGCCCGCTGCGTGGCCGCGCCCTGGCCGGCGCCCGTGGCGACACCTCGGCGCGCATCTTCAGCACCAATTTCGGTCCCGAGCTGGTCTCCATCGCCGGCGTCTATCGCACCTTCGAGCGCGGCATCCCGCAAGCCGTCGCCGGGCGTGGCGCCCAGGTCCGGCTGACCGGCTCGGACAATCTGCATACTCTCGAAATCAATCCGCTCCAGTACGACTGAAGCGCATCAACACCGAAGGGAACATCGTGGCACGCGTCATCGTAGTAACGTCCGGCAAGGGCGGCGTCGGCAAGACCACCACCAGCGCGAGCATCTCCAGCGGCCTGGCCCTGCGCGGCTACAAGACCGCGGTCATCGACTTCGACGTCGGCCTGCGCAACCTCGACCTCATCATGGGCTGCGAGCGCCGCGTGGTGTACGACCTCATCAACGTGGTCAATGGCGAGGCCAACCTGCACCAGGCCCTCATCAAGGACAAGCACTGCGAGAACCTCTTCATCCTCCCCGCGTCCCAGACCCGCGACAAGGATGCGCTGACCGAAGAAGGCGTCGAGAAGGTGCTCAAGGAACTCGAGCACATGGGCTTCGACTACGTGGTGTGCGACTCCCCCGCCGGCATCGAGCGCGGCGCGGTGATGGCCCTCACCTTCGCCGACGAAGCCATCGTCGTCACCAACCCCGAAGTCTCGTCGGTGCGCGACTCCGACCGCATCCTGGGCATCCTGCAGAGCAAGAGCCGCCGCGCCATCGAAGGCCGCGAGCCGGTCAAGGAACACCTGCTCGTCACCCGCTACTCGCCCAAGCGCGTCGAAGACGGCGAGATGCTGTCGTACAAGGACGTGCAGGAACTCCTGCGCATCCCCCTGATCGGCGCCATTCCCGAATCCGACGATGTGCTGCAGGCCTCCAACCAGGGCCTGCCCGCCATCCACCTCAAGGACAGCGACGTGGCCACCGCCTACCAGGACGTGGTGGCACGCTTCCTTGGCGAAGACCGCCCGCTGCGTTTCGTCAGCTACGAAAAGCCGGGCCTGCTCAAGCGGCTGTTCGGAGGCAAGTGAGATGTCGCTCCTTTCCTACTTTTTCGGTTCAAAGCCCAAGACCGCCTCGGTGGCCAAGGAGCGTCTGTCGCTGCTCATCGCCCACGAGCGCAGCGCCAACCAGCCCACGCCGGATTTCCTGCCCGCCCTGCAGCGTGAACTGATCGAGGTCATCTCCAAGTACGTCAACGTCTCTGCCGACGACATCAAGGTCCAGCTCGGCAAGCGCGACAACTACGAGATCCTCGAAGTGGACATCACGCTGCCCGAACAGCCCAAGTAAATCGGCTGACGCCCGGATGGTGAAATCGGTAACCACAGCGGACTTAAAATCCGCCGCCGCAAGGCTTACGGGTTCAAGTCCCGTTCCGGGCACCACCTCCCACAGGCCATTTCCGTGATCGTCCTCGACCTCATCTGCGACCAGGAGCACCGTTTCGAGGCGTGGTTCGCCTCGAGCGACGTGTTCGAAACGCAGCGGGCCGCCGGGCTCATCAACTGCCCCCACTGCAATTCCCACGACGTGCGTCGGCTGCCGTCGGCCCCTTACGTGCAGACCAGCGCCCATTCGGCCTCCGCGCCGCCCGAGCCCGATCCGGCCGCCATCGCGGCGCGTCTGGTCGACGCCCTGCGAAGCGCTGCCAGCCAGTCCGAAGATGTGGGCGAGCGTTTCCCCGAAGAGGCCCGCCGCATCCACCGGGGCGACGCCGAGGAGCGGGCAATCCGCGGCAAGGCCAAGCGCAGCGACTTGCTCGAACTGATGGACGAGGGCATCCCGGTGCTGCCGGTGCCGCCCGACAAGGAAGACCTGCACTAGGCCGCGCTGCACAGCGTAGAAAGCCGCCCGGCTGGCATGGCCAGGGGCGGCTTTTTTGTTGCCTGCAGGCCAGTGCGATCAGCGACCGAAGCGCGCGGTGATCTCGGCAACGCGCTGACCGAACAGGCGGGCCGTTTCCAGGTCACCTGCGGACATCTCTTCCGGGCTTGCGTCGGCCGGGGTCTGAGCCATCGCGCCGGCAAAGGAACCCAGCACGTTGACGTCGTTGCGCTGGGCCGCCTTGGTGTTGGACGGCAGCATGCCGGTGCCGACCCAGACGCCGCCGTGCTGCATGGCCAGCGTGAACAGCGCGTGCAGCGTAGCCAGCTTGTCGCCGTTGAGGGACGCGCTGTTCGTGAAGCCGGCAAACACCTTGTCCTTCCAAGCCTGGGAGAACCAGGCCTTGCTGGAGGCGTCGGCAAACTTCTTGAACTGCCAGCTCACCGTGCCCATGTAGGTCGGGCTGCCCATCACGATGGCGTCGGCGGCGTTGAGGCTGGCCCACGCTGCTTCGGGCAGGTTGCCTTCGGCGTCGATGGCGAGCAGTTCGGCGCCCGCGCCCTGGGCAACGGCTTCGGCGATGCGGTGGGTGTGGCCGTAGCCGGAGTGGTAGACGACGACGATCTTGGACATGGTGTGGCTCCTTCTCTTGGGGGTTGAGGTCTGCGCTAGAAATCGGGTTCAGGGGGCGAGGTCGAAGACCAGCACTTCGGCGTCACCGCCGCCGGAAAGGGCGACACTCGCCTCACCGGACAGCAGCGCGGCATCACCGCCGACCAGCGGCTGACCGTTCACCGTCAGCCGGCCGCGCACGAGATGCACGTAGGCCTTGCGGGCCGGGTCGAGGGTCAGCGTGGCCGCCTCGGCGCCATCGAACAGTCCGGCGTAAAGTCGCGCGTCGGCGTGGATCGTCACCGAACCTTCGGCGCCGTCGGGCGAAGCGACAAGCCTCAGGCGGCCGCGCTTGTCGGCGTCGGCAAAGCGCTTCTGCTCGTAGCCCGGGTCGATGCCGGCCTGGCTCGGCTCGATCCAGATCTGCAGGAAGTGCGTCTCGCGGTTGGACGCGTGGTTGAACTCGCTGTGGCGCACGCCGCGGCCGGCGCTCATGCGCTGGACTTCGCCCGGGGTGATCGTGGCGCCGTTGCCGATGCTGTCCTTGTGGGCCAGCTCGCCATCGAGCACATAGCTGATGATCTCCATGTCCCGGTGGCCGTGGGTGCCGAAGCCGGTGCCGGGGGCGATGCGATCTTCGTTGATGACCAGCAGATTGCCCCAGCCCGTCCAGGCCGGGTCGTAGTAGCCGGCGAAGCTGAAGGAATGGTGGCTGGTCAGCCAGCCGTGGTCGGCGTGGCCGCGGTCGTGGGAGCGGCGGATGGTCAGCATGGCGATCTCTCCTGTTGATGGCGCCATTCTGCTGGCGCCCAAGGCCGTCGCGGTGCTCAGGTTTTGATGGCATCATTCAAAAAAATTGAACGATCAGAGCCGCCATGCCCCAAAACAAGCCCAGCCCGCGGGATGTCCTCACCCCCGAGGCCTTCGCCCTGCTCCAACGCGTCGCCAGCACCGGCAGTTTTGCCGCCGCCGCCCGGGCGGTGGGCATGGTGCCCAGCGCCCTCACTTATCGGGTGCGCCAGATCGAAGACGCGCTGGACGTGCTGCTGTTCGACCGCAGCGCCCGCCAGGCCCGGCTCACCGAGGCCGGCCGCGAGCTGATCCACGAAGGCGGCCGGCTGCTGGGCGAAATCGACGCAGTGGCCAACCGGGTGCGCCGGGTGGCCACCGGCTGGGAATCCCACTTCACGCTGGCACTGGACGGCGTGATCAATCGGACGACGGTGCTGGAGCTGTGCGAGCGCTTTCTGGCGATGGCGCCGCCGACGCGCCTGCGGCTGCGCGACGAGACGCTCTCGGGCACCCTCGAGGCGCTCACCTCCGGCGAGGCCGATCTGGCGCTCGGGCTGGTCGTCCCCGCCACGCCGGCGCCGGATCTGCTGACCCGTCCGATGGGGGAGCTGCGCTTCATCTTTGCGGTGGCCCCCCATCATCCGCTGGCCCAATCCCCGGAGCCCCTCAGCGATGCGGTGCTGCGCGCCCACCGGGCGGTGGCGGTGGCGGATTCCACCCGGCGGGGCGATGGTGTCACCCACGGGCTGCTGGACGGCCAGGAGGTCTTCACCGTGCCCGACCTCCCCGCCAAGCTCGAAGCGCAGTTGCGTGGCCTGGGCGCCGGCTTCCTGCCCGAATGCATGGCACGGCCCTACATCGACAGCGGCCGGCTGGTGGAGCGCCCGGTCGAGCGCCAGACCCGCAACTTCCAGCTGAGCTACGCGTGGCGCAAGTCCAAATCACCGGGCAAGGCCATCCAGTGGTGGCTGGAACAACTGGACAAGCCGGTCACCCGGGACGCACTCCTCACCCGGGGGCGCAGCGCATGAAGACCATCGACGCCCTCGCCCGCGGGCTGGAGGTGCTGCGCAGCCTGGAGGAACGCCGCGGCCAGTCACTGGCCGAACTCCATCGCGCCACCGGCATCCCGAAGCCCAGCCTGCTGCGCATCCTCGACACGCTGGAGCAAGGCGGCTTTGCCTGGCGCGCCATTGGCGACGGGCGCTACCGCCGCCGCGTGTCGCTGATCTTCCGGCCGGGCATCGACGACGACCTGCTGCGCATCGGCGAGATCGCCGCGCCCTTCCTCGAGGCCCTGCGCCGCAAGGTGATCTGGCCATCGGACGTGCTGGTGCATCGCAACTTCAAGATGGAGCTCGTCGAGACCTCCCGCCGCCAGAGCCAGCTCAACGTGGCGGTGTACGCCATCGGCTTCCGGGTCTAGATGTTCCTGTCGGCGCCCGGGCGGGCCTACCTCGCCTTCTGCAGCGACGCCGAGCGCGCAGCCGTGCTGGCCGACGCCGCGATCAACCCGCCGATGCTGGTGCGCGCCCGCCAGGTGCTGGCCGGCGAGCTGCCGGCGATCCTCGACGAGACCCGGCGCCTCGGCTACGCCTCCCGGGATCCGCTCTTCGGCGGCGACGGCGAGAAGGAGATGAGCGTCGCCGACGACGGCATCGACGCCATCGCGGTGCCGGTGATGCACGACGGCAAGCTGCTCGCCACCATGAACCTGGTGTGGCCGCGAAAGTACCGCCTGAAGGCGCAGATCGTCCGCAACCACCTGGCCGACCTGCAGGAAACCGCCGTCGCCATCGCCGCCGCCGCGGCCGACGCCGAAACGGACAAACGTTCCACCGGGTGAAACGCTCGCCTCCTGCAAATGCAAATCTCGAGATACCGTGCAAATATCGCGATACCCGGCCTGCCCCATCAGCCCGCCGGCAAAACAACAGCCAGGAGACCCTCGATGAAACCCCTTCCGCTGCTTCTGTCGAAGCTGTGCCTGCCCGCCCTCGCCCTGCCGCTGGCCATCTCCGCCAACGCCGCCGAGCCGGCCAGACGCCCCAACATCCTGCTCATCGTCGCCGACGACCTGGGCTACACCGACCTCGGCGCCTTCGGGGCCGAGATCGCCACGCCCAACCTGGACCAGCTCGCCAGCACCGGCGTGAAGATGACCAGCTTCTACGCCTCGCCCTTCTGCTCGCCCACCCGGGCGATGCTGATGTCCGGCAGCGACAACCACCTGGTGGGCTTTGGCGACATGGCTGAGCTCATCACGCCCGAGCAAAAGGGTAAGCCCGGTTACGAAGGCAACCTCAACGAGCGCGTGGTGCCCATGGCCCAGGTATTGAAGGACGCCGGCTACCGCACCGCGATGGCCGGCAAGTGGCACCTGGGCGTGGCCGAGCAGTTCAGCCCGGCGGCCCGGGGCTTCGAGCAGTCGTACGCGATGGTGATGGGCGGCGCCAGCCACTGGGGCGACCAGGCCGGCATCGTGGCGATGGACCCGGCCAAGCCACCCAAGGCCATCTACCGCGAGAACGGCAAGGCCATCGACATTCCCCGTGACGGCTTCTACTCGTCCCAGGCCTTCACCGACAAGCTGCTCGAATACATCCGAAACGGCGAAGGCTCTGACAAACCCTTCTTCGGCTACCTGGCCTTCACCGCCCCCCACTGGCCGCTGCACGCGCCGGACGCCGACATCGCCAAGTACGAAGGCCGCTACAAGGAAGGCTACGACAAACTCCGCAAGGAACGCGTCGAGCGCATGAAGAAGCTCGGCCTGATCGCCGCCGACACCCCGGTGTACGAAGGCCACCCCCACTGGCCGAAGTGGGACAGCCTCACCCCCGCCCAGAAGGAATCCGAAGCCCGCCGGATGACGGTTTACTCGGCGATGGTCGAGAACATGGACCGCCAGATCGGCCGCGTGCTCGCCTACCTCAAGGAGCGCGGCGAACTGGACAACACCTTCATCTTCTTCATGTCCGACAACGGCGCCGACGGCAACTCGGTGTACGACGTGGGCCGCACCCGGGAGTGGATCCACAAAGACATGGACAACAGCACCGCCAACATCGGCAAGCCCGGCTCCTTCATCGAATACGGCCCCGGCTGGGCCCAGGTGGGGATGAGCCCGTTCAAGCTGTACAAATCCTTCATGTACGAAGGCGGCATCTCGGTGCCGGCCATCGCCTGGGGCCCCGGCATCCACGGCGGCAGCGTGAAGCGCGAGTTCGCCCATGTGATGGACGTCGCCCCGACGATCTTCGAGCTGGCCGGCGCCAAACATCCCGGCACCGCGTACAACGGCCGCGAGGTGCTGCCGCTGCGCGGCAAGTCGATGCTGCCCTACCTGCAGGGTAAGGCCAAGCAGGTGCGTGGCAAGGACGACGCGGTGGGCTGGGAGCTCGGCGGTCGCAAGGCGCTGCGCAAGGGCGACTGGAAGATCGTCTATGCCAACCAGCCCTGGGGCACCGGCGACTGGGAGCTCTACAACATCGCCCGCGACCGCAGCGAAAGCCGCAACCTCGCCGCCAGCCAGCCGGCCAAGCTGAAGGAGATGCTGGCCGAGTGGAAGCGCTACGTGGCCGAGACCGGCACCCTCGAGATCGAAAACCTCGCCAACCGCCCCGGCTACAGCAATGGCGCAAAGTACTACGAGGATCTGGAGGTCGAGGTGAACATGAAGCCCCGCAACCCGGCCCCCAACAACTGACCGGGCAGCCCGCCGCGATGGGCCGCAGCAGCCACATTCTGGCCTTCCTCGGCGGCATGCTCGCCGCCCTGGCAGCCAGCGCTGACCAATCGCGCTACGTGGCCGACACCCAATGCGCCGCCTGCCACCCCCGGCAGGCGGCGGCCTGGAAAGGCTCCAAGCACGATCTGGCGATGCAGCCCGCCACCCCGGCCACGGTGCAGGGCGACTTCAACGACGCGCAGTTTGCCGCCACCGGCGAGACCGCCCGCTTCTTCCGCCGGGATTCGCGCCTCTTCATCTACACCCTTGGCGCCGACGGCAGGGCGGCGGACTTCCCGGTCAGCCACGCCTTCGGCCTGCGCCCGCTCCAGCAGGTGCTGATCCCCCAGGCCGGCGGACGCCTGCAGGCCTTCACCGTCGCCTGGGACACCCAACGGAAACGCTGGTTTTCCCTCCACCCGGAAGGCGCCTTGCCGCCGGGATCGCCGCTCCACTGGACGGGCCGCTTCCAGAACTGGAACCTGATGTGTGGCGAGTGCCACACCACGGCTTTCCGCAAGGGCTACGACGACGCCACCGACCGCTACCGCAGCACCTGGGCCGCCGGCCACGTGGGCTGCCAGGCCTGCCACGGGCCGGGCAAGGCGCACGCCGACAGCGCCCGCCAGCCCGGGAAGAAGCTCACCCCCACGCCCAACGGCGCCCTCGCACGCGCCCACGGCCAGGTGGACCAGTGCGCCAGCTGCCACGCCCGGCGCACCCGGCTGGTGGAAGAAACGGTGCCCGGCACGCCGCTCTTCGATAACTTCATCCCCAACACCCTGCGTGCTGGCCTCTACCACCCGGACGGCCAGCAACTGGACGAAGTGTTCGAATACGGCGGCTTCCGCCAGAGCCGCATGTATCAGGCCGGCGTGGCCTGCGCCGACTGCCACGAGCCTCACGGCGGCAGCTTGCGCGCCAGCGGCAACGCCCTGTGCGTGCGCTGCCACAACCCGACGCCGGACCCGCGCTTTGGCGGCCTCAAGGCCAAGAACTACGACTCACCGGCCCACCACTTCCACACCGCCGGTGGGCCCGGCAGCCAGTGCGTCGACTGCCACATGCCGAGCAGCAATTACATGGTCGTCCATGCCCGCCGCGACCACGCCATCCGCATCCCGCGGCCCGACCTCACCCGCCGCATCGGCACCCCCAACGCCTGCCAGTCCTGCCACGTCGACAAGCCGACCGATTGGCTGGAAGCCGGCATCGCGCAGCACCACGGCACCACCGCCCGCCCACCCCACTACGGCGAGATATTCGCCGCCGCCCGCAGCGGCCAAGCGGGCGCCATGGCTCGACTCGCCGCGCTGATCGGTGACACCGCCCAGCCCGCCATCGTCCGCGCCACCGCGATCGAGGACCTGGCCGGCGCTGCTGGCCGACCCGCTGCGGGCCGTGCGCATCACCGCCGCCCGCGGGCTCGCCGACATCCCCGCGGCGCGACTCGATGCCAACCAGCGCGCGCTACGCCAGCAAGGCATCGCCGACTTCATCGCCGCCCAGCAGGCCATGGCCGACATGCCCAGCGCACAGGTGAACCTCGCCCTCCTCCACATCGACTTGGGCGACTTGCAGCAGGCCATACGCCACTACCGCCGGGCGATCGCCCAGGAAGGTAGCGCTAACGGGCCGCGCCTCGGGCTGGCACGGCTACTGGCCAGCACGGGCGACGCAGGCGGCGCCACCCAGGTGTTGCAGCACGGAATTGCCGAATCGGTGCAACCGGGCGAATTGCATTTCGCCCTCGGCCTGCTGGCCGGCAGCCGCCAGCAATGGGACGAAGCCGCCCGCCAGTTACGCCGCGCGGCCCAACTGATGCCGGGCAATGCCCGCATCCGCCGCAACCTGGAGGCCGTCGAGCAACACCTTGCACCTTAAACCTCGAAACGGCCGTTAGCCGCTTTCGGTTGTTTGGCGAAGCACATGAACGCAACGCGGCTCGCCATCGGGCAGCCGCACCAAGTCCACCCGCGCGTAGGTGGTCGGGGCTGGCGTGGCGGTCAGCGCACGGCTGGCCAGTTTCACCTCGTCGGCCGCCGGCCGGTAGGCGTGGTTGGTGCCGCCGAAGTAGATCAGCGACACCTCGCCCTGGGCGGCGACGCTCTCGATGAAAGGCTGGACCAGCACGTCGCCCTCAGCGAGCAGCGCGGCCAGATGGGCGAGGCAGGCCGGGTCACGGCTGTCGGCCTTGAGTGCGCCGATGGCGCCGATCGACACCGTGGCGACACCCCGCGCCGGCAATTCACGCAGGTAGCCCTTGTGGCTGTTCCAGCGGATCACCTCGACCGGATTCACCACGGTGGTCACGCGGCTGGCGCTCTCGGCCCAGGCCAAAAAATCGGGCAACCGGCGGAAGTCATCCCACGGGGTGCGCACCACGACCAGCGGATAGGCGGCCCAGTCTTCCGGCGCATCCCACGGGATAACCGGCGCGTCGATTCCCAACTCGGCCAAGGCGGCATCCAGCAAGTGGGTTTCCGGGTCCGGCTTGGCCATGGTGGCGCCGGTGACAAGGGCGATGCGGGAGGCGGTCTTCGTCGGAAAGTCCAGGTTTGGACAACACGAACGTGCCATTGAGCGAGCCGCATTCACTTCACATTTTCAGTGCTATCTGTACGTCACAACACCGCTATCGATGACCCTGGATTTTGGCTGATTCTCAACTATGCTGATTGCAATACCGCGACCTTATCGCCGAAAGGCATATCAAACCCAGAGGAGACGTCATGCCAGTCACTGCACTGCCCAACAACAATTTTCCAAAGGAAATCACCAAGGACTTCCTGGACGGCTTTCTGAAACAGACGGTGGATGATTTCTGCCCGAATTTCGGTGACAAGGGAGATGCCCACAACCACTGCGCCCACTGGGTCAGTCACGCCCTCGGATTCCGGATCGGCAAACTGTGCAACACCATGACCTGGGAGCACCGCAAGGATTTCGAGTCGGGCCGCTCGCTGGTCGTGAGCGATCTGTTCAATAGCTGCCCCCAGCGCGGCCTGTGGTCCGACAAACCCAAGGATCTGGACTGCTGCCTGATCTTCGCCACCATGAGCAGCGCCGTGACGAGCACCGACGGTCAATTGCAGATGGCCAACATTCCGCGCAAACACGTAGGCATTTACCTCAAAGGCAGCGCTTACAATTACCACAACACCACCAACGAGGGCGTTGGGGTCAATGGCGACGCCTTCTTCAAGAACCTTTACGGGAAAGGCACCGTTGCACTCTATGGCACATTTCCGCAGTAAGCCCGGCAGCCTAAAACTGGCCGGCGCGCTTCTCGGCCTGCTGGTGGCGGGCAGCGTGATGGCGGCCGCTGGCGCGCCGACTCGCGATGCAAACCAGATCGGGCTGTTCCTGAAAACGCTGCTGAACAGCGCAGACCAGCCGATCACCAACGATCCGGACGATTGCCTGACAAAAATCCGCCCGGTAACGGTGAAGGCCGAGCTGGGAGAAATTTTGTTCCAGGCGACCGGCGAGGCAAAGGCAATCGGCGTCAAGTCCAGTTGCGAGAAGGCACGGGGCGCTGAGCCCTTCCAGTTCTGCCAGCTTTACGTTCATTCGGTAAGTCGAAAGAACGCCTGGTCGATGGGGTTTACTTTCCTCGGCCGTCCCGAGAACGGCGAGATCCAGCTCGAATCCCTGAGCTGTTTCAACACTTGATACCAAACACTGGCCGGGCGGCAATTCAATCACCGAACGCCGCCCGCCCGGTTTCTTAGCACCTCCCGGCCGCGGCGTAAAGCTATCGAGCACCCGGATGTCGCTCAGATTTCGCAATGCCCGCATCCGCCGCAACCTGGAGGCCGTCGAGCGACACCTCGCCCCTTAAAGCTAGATACGGCCGAGGACCGCTTTCGGATGCCTGGCAAAGCGCATAACCGCAACGCAGCGCACCTTCGCTGCCGCTCGCCGGCGATCAATGCGCTACACCTTCAACTGCCGTTTTAAGCTTAAACGACCAAGCTCTGCAGCACCTTAGCAAAGCGCCGGGGGTCATCCGGCGTCGCGCCGAGGAAGAGTTCCGGCTCGATCAGCTCCAGCTCCATCACCGCCGGCCGGCCACCCTGCAGGCGCACCATGTCCACCCGGGCGTAGGTGGTCGGGGCCGGGGTGGCGGAGAGGGCCCGGCTTGCCAGCGCCACCTCGTCGGCGGCGGGCTGGTAGGGGTGGTTGGTGCCGCCGTACATGTCCTGCACCCGGTAATCGCCAGCGGCGGGCTGCTTGCGGATGGCGTGGGAGAACGCACCGCCGAAGTAGATCAGCGACACCTCGCCCTGGGCGGCGATGCTCTCGACGAAGGGCTGGACGAGCACGTCGCCCTCGGCCAGCAGCGCGGCCAGGTGGGCGAGGCAGGCCGGGTCGGCGGCGTTGGCCTTGAGCGCGCCGATGGCGCCGATCGACACGGCCGGTTTCACCACGACCTCGCCCCAGCCAGTGGCGGCGAGCCGGGTGGCGCCGTCCGCCGCGCCGCGGTCCAGCCACAGGGTGGGCACCGTGGGGATGCCCCTGGCCGCCAGCTCGCGCAGGTAGGCCTTGTGGCTGTTCCATTCGATCACCGACACGGGATTGACGAAGGCGGTGAGCTGGCTGGTGCGTTCAGCCCAGGCGAGGAACTCGGGCAGGCGGCGGAAGTAATCCCACGGGGTGCGCACCACCACCAGCGGGTAGGCGGCCCAGTCTTCCGGGCTGTCCCACGGGGCGACGACGGCCTCGACGCCGATCTCTGCCAGCGCGGCGACCAGCAGGTGGGTTTCCGGGTCCGGCTTGGCCATCGTGGCGCCGGTGACGAGGACGATGCGGGTGGAGGCTTCCATGAGTCGGGCAGGCAGAGGAAAAATCAGCTCGCCATTCTAGCGGCGAAGCCCCATCGCCCGGCGTTCAGCGCAGGCTGAACCACACCCGCTCGACGTAGCGACCGTCCTTGTCGCGGGTGCCGGGGCCGGGCTCGATGCGCACCGAATGCACCCACGGGGCTGTCGACAGCTCATCCATGAAGGCGTCCACGCCGGCCTCCTCGCGGGAGCGGATGCGGGCCACAAAGCCGGCGCCCTGGGCGTCGACGCCATCCAGCACGGTGCCGGGCGGCAGAGCCGTGGCAACGCGGCGCCGGAGCTCGGACGTGCCGATCGCAGGGCCGGAGCGATCCGACGGCAGCGCGCCCATCGCCGACAGCCGGTGCCAGCGCACTTGCTCGCTGCGGGTGAAGGGAATCCGGATGTACTTGCAGCCGTCGCCACACCACACCGGAAACTCCAGGTAAGTGGCGGTGACCTGCCGGGCCACCAGATTGCCGGCGGTGTCCCGGGCCACGTAGATCTCCTTGTAGCCCTCCCCCGGAAGGTCGCGGAACAGCGGGTCGTTCCGCTCGATGAGCATGTACGGCCAACTGAGCTGCAGCCAACCATCGTGGCAGGCCTCCGCGGCGGGCTGCAGGCGGATGGTGCTCGCCCCTACGCTGCCCGGCGTGCCCAGCTGGATCTGCAGGCCCGATTCGACGGTGCCGCTCAGGGTCACGTCGAACCAGTGCTGCGCCCGGCCTTCGCGGGGGAGATGCTGGGTAACCAGCGCCAGAAAGACCAGCGGATCGTCGTTGCGATATTGCCCGGCAAGCTGCGGGCAGCCCTTTCCCCTGGGGACGTCGAGGGGGCCCCAGTCGGCGGGGGAACGCGTTTCGTCACTGCAACCGGCCAGCGCCAGCGCCGCCAGCCCGGCAGCAAGGCAGGCGCGCGGCCTGTTGGGGAGGATGGTCATGGGCAGACAGAAAAAAACACGGCCGCCAATGCTTGCGGCGGCCGTGCGGAATGTCAATCTGACTGCGCGATCAGCGCCACACCCCCGGCCGCGGGGTGAAGCTGTCCAGCACCCGGATGTAGCTCTGGCGGGCCAGGGCGCTCGCGTCGCGCAGGTTGGCCTGGCACATGCTGCCCTTCAGCTGGGCCACCGATTCGTATTCGCGCTCGCTCATCCAGGTCCGCAGATCGTGGAGGATCTGGGTGAGCCGGGCCGGCCCGTGCTCCAGCAGGCACGATGCCAGATGCACCACGTCGGCACCGGCCAGCAGCAGCTTGAGGGCGTCCTCGTAGCCATACACCCCGCCGGTGGCGGCGAGGGTGATACGCGTCTGGGCGCGCAGGATGGCGATCCAGCGGATGCGCAGCAGGGCTTCGTCGGGGCTGGAAAGCTCGAGCCGATCCACCATCGCCAGGCTATCCAGATCGATGTCCGGCTGGAAGAAACGGTTGAACAACGACACCCCCGCCGCCCCACCGGCCTCCAGCCGCCGCACGAAGTTGGGCAGCGAGGCGAAGAAAGGTGGCAGCTTCATCACCACCGGCACCGCCACCGTGTGCTTGAGCTCGGCGAGCAGGGCCAGGTAGCGGGCCTCGACGGCGTCGCCGGTTTCGTTGGGGTCGGCGGCGATGTGATAGACGTTGAGTTCCAGCGCGTCGGCGCCGGCGGCTTCCATCTCGCGGCCCAGATCGACCCAGCCCGAGGGCGTGACGCCGTTGAGGCTGGCGATCACTGGGATGCCTACCCGGGATTTGACCCGGCGCAGGTGTTCGAGATAGCGGTCGATGGCGCTCTCGTAACTCCCGTGGTCGGGCAGGAAACCGGCCGATTCGCCGTCGTGGAAGTCCGCGTGGAGCAGGAAGCGGTCGGCCATCGCGTCTTCGGCGATCAGCTCTTCCTCGTAGAACGAATGCAGCACGATGGCGGCCGCGCCGGCATCCTCCAGTTGCAGCACGCTGTCGAGCTGCTTGCACAGCGGAGACGAGGACGGCACCAGCGGGTTCTTCAGGGGCAGGCCGAGGTAGGTGGTGGAGAGGTCGATCATGGTCAGGCGTCCTTCGGCGTAGCGGCGAGTTCCTGGTAGGTCTTGAAGCGGCGGTCGGCTTCCTTCTGGGCTTCGGCCAGCAGGCGCTCGGCGGCTTCCGGGTGGCTGCGGGCGAGCATCGCGAAGCGGGTCTCGCTGTCCATGAAGGTCTTGATGGGCTGGCTGGGCGGGGCCGAATCGAGCCGGAACGGGTTGGCGCCGGCGGCTTCCTGGCGCGGGTCGTAGCGGAACAGCGGCCAGTGGCCGGACTTCACCGCCATGTCCTGCTGACGCTGGTTGTAGAGCATGTCCACCCCGTGGGCGATGCACGGGCTGTAGGCAACGATCAGCGAGGGGCCATCGTGGCTCTCGGCCTCGTGGAAGACCTTGAGGGTGTGCACGTCCTTGGCGCCGTAGGCCACCGTCGCCACGTACACATGGCCGTAGTCCGACGCGATGCGGGCCAGATCCTTCTTGGCGGTGGCCTTGCCGCCCGCCGAGAACTTGGCCACCGCGCCCACCGGCGTGGCCTTGGAGGTCTGGCCGCCGGTGTTGGAATACACCTCGGTGTCGAGCACCAGGATGTTCACGTCGTAGGACAGCGCCAGCACGTGGTCGAGGCCGCCGTAGCCGATGTCGTAGGCCCAGCCGTCACCACCGATGATCCACACCGAACGGCGGATCAGCCATTCGGCCAGCGACGCCAGCTCGGCCGCCCGGGGATGACTGCTCCCGGCAAGAATCGGCAGCAGCGCGGCAACTCGCATCCGCTGGGCACGGATGCCCGGCTCGTTGCGCTGGTCGGCATTGACGATGGCGCTGGCCAGATCGCCGCCGATCTCCGCTTCCAGCTCCTTTACCAGCTGCATCCCGTAGGCCATCAGCTGGTCGGCGGCGAGGCGCATGCCCAGGCCGAACTCGGCGTTGTCCTCGAACAGCGAGTTGGACCACGCCGGGCCGCGGCCGGCACCATTCACCGTCCACGGCGTGCTGGGCAGGTTGGCGCCGTAGATCGACGAGCAGCCGGTGGCGTTGGCCACCAGCATGCGGTCGCCGAAGAGTTGCGTCGCCAGCCGGATGTAGGGCGTCTCGCCACAGCCGGCGCAGGCCCCGGAAAATTCGAACAGCGGGTCGAGCAGCATCGCGCCGGGGATGGTGCCGTGCTTGAGCTGGCTGCGGTCGAACTCCGGCAGCTTGAGGAAGAAGTCGAAGTTCTCGCGCTCCTGCTCGCGCAGGGGGCCGATGGGCGCCATATTCACCGCCAGCCGGCTGATGTTGGACTTGTCGTGGATCGGGCAGGCCTCGACGCAATCGCCGCAGCCGGTGCAGTCCTCCGGCGCCACCTGATAGCTGATGCGGGTCCCCGCCGGGAAATCCTTGCTCTTGGCGGGCACGTGCTTGAAGGTCGGCGGCGCGTCGGCGGCGGCATCCACCGGGAAGGCCCGCGCCCGGATCGCCGAGTGGGGGCAGACGAACACGCACTTGCCGCACTGGGTGCACAGGTCGGCCTCCCACACGGGGATTTCCAGCCCGATGTTGCGCTTCTCATACTTGGCGGTGCCGGTCGGGAAAGTGCCGTCGACGGGCATCGCCGACACGGGCAGCGCGTTGCCCTCGCCCCGGTAGATGGGCAGGGTGAAATCCCGCACGAAGGCCGGCTGGGCCGCATCCGGTGGCAGCACGATGGGCGCCGCGCCGTTACCGGCTGCGCCGATGGGCACCGCATGGAGGTTGGCGAGGGTCACGTCGATGGCCCGGTGGTTGAGATCGGCCAGGCGTTTGCTCTTGCGGCCATAGGTCTTGTCCACCGCCTTCTTGATGGCGGCGATGGCTTCGTCGCGGGGCAGGATGCCCGAGATGGCGAAGAAGCAGGTCTGCATGATGGTGTTGATGCGCCGCCCCATGCCGGCCTCCTGGGCCACCTTGTAGGCGTCGATCACCCACAGCTTGAGGCCCTTGGCGGCGATCCCGGCGCGCATGGCCGCGGGCAGGCCGGCCCACACCGCATCGGGTGCATCCGGCGTGTTGAGCAGGAAGACTCCGCCCGGTGCCGCGTGGGCGAGCAGGTCGTAACGCTCGACGAACACCGTCTGGTGGCAGGCCACGAAGCCGGCCATGCCCTCTTCGACCAGATAGCTGGAGCGGATCGGCGCGTCGCCAAAGCGCAGGTGCGACACCGTGACGGCGCCGGACTTCTTCGAGTCATACACGAAGTAACCCTGAGCCTGCAGCGCGGTGGATTCGCCGACGATCTTGATGGAGTTCTTGTTGGCCGACACCGTGCCGTCGGCGCCCAGGCCCCAGAACACCGCGTGCTGCAGGCGGCGCGAGGCATCCGAACGGAAGGCATCATCCCAGGCCAGCGACAGGTGGGTGACGTCATCCACGATGCCCACCGTAAACTGGCGCTTGGGCTTGCCGGCAGTCAGCTTGGCGAACACCGCGGCCACCATGCCCGGGGTGAATTCCTTGCTCGCCAGACCATAGCGGCCGCCGATCACCCGCGGCATGGCGCGCGTGCCATCGGCCGCCGCCTCGGCCAGGGCGGTAACCACATCCTTGTAAAGCGGCTCGCCATCGGCGCCGGGTTCCTTGCAGCGGTCGAGCACCGCAATGGCCCGCACCGTCTCGGGAATCGCCGCCAGCAGCGCGCGGGTGTCCAGCGGGCGGAACAGGCGCAGCTTGAGGAGGCCGACCTTCTCGCCTCGGGCGACCAGGTGTTCGACGGTCTCCTCAACGGTTTCGGCGGCAGAGCCCATCACCACGATCACCCGCTCCGCGTCCGGCGCGCCCACGTAATCGAACAATTTGTAGTGCCGGCCGGTGAGCGCGCCGAAGCGGTCCATCGCCGCCTGCACGAGGGCCGGGAAGGCGTCGTAGAACGGATTCGCGCGCTCGCGGGACTGGAAGAAGACGTCCGGGTTCTGGGCCGTGCCGCGCAGCACCGGGTGCTCGGGCGACAGGGCGCGGGCGCGGTGGGCGGCCACCAAAGTGTCGTCGATCATCGCCCGCACGGTTTCCGGCTCGACAGCGACGATCTTGGCAACCTCGTGCGACGTACGGAAGCCGTCAAAAAAGTGGATCACCGGAATCCGCCCGGCCAGGGTGGCGGCCTGGGCGATCAGCGCCATGTCCTGGGCTTCCTGCACCGAGTTGCTGGCGAACAGCGCGCAACCTGTGGCGCGGCAGGCCATCACGTCGGAGTGGTCGCCAAAGATCGACAGGGCATGGGTGGCCAGCGCCCGAGCCGCCACATGGAGCACGAAGGGCGTCAGCTCGCCGGCCATCTTGTAAAGGTTGGGGATGAAAAGCAGCAGGCCCTGGCTGGCGGTGAAGCTGGTGCCCAGCGCGCCCGACGTGAGCGCCCCGTGCAGCGCGCCGGCGGCGCCGCCTTCGGACTGCATCTCGATGATCTTGGGTACGACGCCCCACAGGTTGGGCTTGCCCTGGGCCGCCCATTCGTCGGCCCACTCGCCCATGTTGGAAGATGGGGTGATCGGATAGATGGCAATCACCTCGCTGCCGAGGTAGGCCATCCGTGCGGCGGCTTCGTTGCCGTCGAGATTGAGATACGTCGTCATTGCGACCCCCTGTTGGAACAACCGGCGGACGCGGGCCGCCCCCACGGATGGAGCGCCGCGTCAATTGAAATGAGTGGAGAACGGATCGCGCATCCCGGAGCAGCCCCGGGACGAGGAAGCCGATACCCGCAGTGCAGCATCGGGGCGACGTCCGGCAGCCGCAACCTCACCCCTTGCGGGCGGGCTTCACTTCGGCTTTCCCGCCCCCGGGGTGGCGGGCAGGTGGAACGGCATTCGACTTTCATGGCGACCCGACCTGGATTCGGGCGTGTGCAGCGCAACAATGGGACCATCATACGGCCCCGGTGCAACGCCGGATTTTGACGTGGCGCAAGCTTTCATGCCGGTTTTGACGCATTTGTCGGTGTCACCCGACCGATTTCACACGGCCATTTCACGCTCCGGAGAGCCGTCCCGACAGACGAAGAGGATGAGCCCGAAGACGACGCGTGCTAGGGTGAAGACATGGACACCGCCAAGACCCTCCTCCTCGTCTATCAATCCACCACCGGCGCCACCGAGCAGATGATCCGCGCCGTGGCGCGAGGTGCCGCCGACGAGCCGGATGTCACCGTGCGCCTTCTCGCCGCCACCGACGCCGGCCCGGACGATCTGCTTTCCGCCGACGGCTACGTGTTCGCCTGCCCCGAGAATCTGGCCGCCATTGCCGGGCTGATGAAGGATTTCTTCGATCGCAGCTACTACGGCGCCCTCGACCACATCAACGGCCGGCCCTACGCCACCGTGGTGTGCGCGGGCAGCGACGGCCGCAACGCGGTGCGCCAGATCGCCCGCATCGCCACCGGCTGGCGCCTGCGCGAGATCGCCCCGCCCCTCATCGTGTGCACCCACGCCCAGACCACCGAGGCAATCCTCGCGCCCAAGGTGGTGCCCGACACCGAGCTGGAAAAAGGCGTCGAGCTGGGCGCCGCCTTCGCCGCCGGGCTGGCGATGGGCGCGTTCTGAGGCACCACCAGCTACACATTCAGCTACAGCAACAATGAATCCTCAATTGTTGCTGTAGCTGAACAAATCGCCGCTTCACCGCCGTCGACACCCCCTCCGCCGCCGAAACACCCGCTCCTGCCAACCAAAGCGGCCGATTGTTCATTCCATTTATCGCGTGAAAAATCAGTTGACTTTGCAAGTATTGAAATCTACATTTGAACCAACTTAAGCGGCGTTCCTTCCAGCCCGGAAAGACAGACCGCCATAACCAGACACCCCAACAGGAGAAGGCCCCATGAGCGTTTTTGTCGAGCGCCTCGACATCGGTGGCAGCGGCCCGCAGGTCGGCATCAAGGACACCATCGACGTGGCCGGCGTGCGCACCCGCGCCGGCAGCCGGGCCCTCGAATCCGTCGCTCCGGCCCGCGCCAATGCGGATGTGGTCGAGGGCCTGCTGGCTGCCGGCTACCACCTGGCCGGCAAGACCAACCTGCACGAGCTCGCCTTCGGCACCACCGGCATCAACCACTGGACCGGCACCCCCACCAACCCGCAATTCCCGGCCTACGTGCCGGGCGGCTCGTCGAGCGGCTCGGCGGTGGCGGTGGCCGAGGGCAGCGTGGATGTGGCGCTCGGCACCGACACCGGCGGCTCGATCCGCATCCCCGCCGCCTGCTGCGGCGTGTTCGGCCTCAAGCCCAGCTTCGGCCGGGTCAGCCGCCGGGGCGTGATGCCAGTCGAAACCAGCCTCGACTGCGTCGGCCCCTTCGCCCGCGACATGGACGCCCTGATCGCGATGATGCGCGCCATCGACCCGAGCTTCGGCCCGCTGCCCGACATCGCCGGCGTGCGCATCGGGGTGGTGGAGGTGAGCGCCACCCCGGCGATCCTCGACGCCGTCGCCGCCGCAGTCGCCGCCAGCGGCCTTTCGGCCGGCAACGTACAGCTGCCCGATTTCGGCGCCGCCTACGCCGCCGGGCTCACCGTCATCAATGCCGAAACCTGGGCCGCCTGCGGCGAGCTGATCGGGACCGGTCGGGTGGGCGAGGACGTGGCCCGCCGCCTGCAGGCCGCCTCCCTCACCACGCCGGACGACGTGGCCGCCGCCAACCTCGTGCGCGAGCGCTTCGCCGCCCAGGTGGACGCTGCCCTGCGCGATTTCCCCATCCTCGCCCTGCCGACCATGGCCGACGCCCCGCCGCGGCTGGAGGACGCCGCCGACACGAGCAAGCTCGTCGCGATGACCTCGCTGGTGCGCCCCTTCAACCTTTCCGGCCACCCGGCCATCGCCATTCCGCTGCCCGCCATCGACGGCTACCCCGTGAGCCTGCAGCTGGTGGCAGCCATGCACGACGACGAGCGCCTGTGCGCCGTCGCCGCCCATTTCGCCCGTCAGATCAAACGACCCTAACCTGGACTGGAGACACCGATGTTGGCTAATTTGCAGGAACCAAGGGCTGGCGCCGACGTAGCGCCGGAGGTCGCCGGAATGGACGCGCTGCTGCGCGACATCCGCCAGCGCCGCAAGGAATTCGAAGCCCAGAAACATATCTCACCGGACATCATCGAGCGCTTCAAGGCGGTCGGCGTGTATCGCGCGCTGGTGGCCAAGCGCTTTGGCGGCGACGAGAAATCGCCCGCCGAGTTCTGCGAGCTGATCGAGACCATTGCCCGCGCCGACGGCTCGGCCGGCTGGGTGGCGAGCTTCGGGATCGGCGGCGTTTACCTGGCCGCGCTGCCCGTCGAGACCCTCACCAAGCTCTACGCCAAGGGCCCGGATGTGGTCTTCGCCGGCGGCATCTTCCCGCCGCAGCCGGCCGAGCTGGTGGAAGGCGGCTACCGGGTGAATGGCCGCTGGAGCTGGGGCAGCGGCAGCATGGGCGCCGAGGTGATCGGCGCCGGCATTCTGCCCAGGAACGGTGACAACTCCGGCCTGCCGCGCATGGCGGTGATGCCCCGCGACAAGGTGCAGATCGAGCCCAACTGGGACGTGATGGGCCTGCTCGGCACCGGCAGCCACGACATCGTGGTGAAGGACGTGATCGTCCCGCCCGAATGGACCTTCGTCCGCGGCGGCGCCTCGTCCCTCGACACCCCGCTGTACCGCTACCCGACGCTGTCGTTTGCCGCCCAGGTGCTCACCGTCGTCGGCCTCGGCATCGCCCGGGCCGCCATCGACGAAGTGCTGGGCATGGCCGCAGGCCGGGCGTCCGTCACCGGCGCGCCCAACCTGGGCGAGCGCGTCTATGTGCAGCTGGAGATCGCCAAGATCGAAGCCGAGTTACGCGCCGCCCGCGCGTGGTTCTACCAGGCCATCGACGACGTGTGGCAGGTGCTGCTGGCCGGCGACAAGCCCGGCGACCAGCTGGTGAGCATGCTGCGCCTGTCCACCACCCACGCCTCACGGGTGAGCGCCGACGTGACGCGCCGCGCCCAGATGGTCTCGGGCGGCACCGGCGTGTATGAATCCTGCCCCCTCGCCGCCCAGGTGCGCGACGTGCAGATGATCACCCAGCACGCCTTCATGGGCGACATCACCTACCAGAACGCCGGCGCCATGCTGTTCGGCCTCAAGCCCCTGCCGGGCTACCTCTGACCCCGACAACCCCACGGAGATAAACGATGAGCGACAAGACCCCGCTGCGCGTGCTGTTCTGCATGGGCGTGAACCAGAACTTCATGGACGGCACCGCCGACGAGATGAAGGACGTCTGGGGCGCCTTCGTCTCGATGATGCAGGGCATCGCCCGCCTGCCCGGCGTGCGCGTGCTGGGCAACCTGGACGACGACCGGATCATGGTCGGCCCGTCGGTGGCCTTCCCCTGGACGACCTATGTGCTGGCCGACGTGCCCGACTACGACACCGTCACCGCCGCCTGCAACCTGTTCCGCGTCACCCCGGTGGGCGACGGCACCTACAAGCTGTGGAAGTACATGCGCGTTGAGGCCCGCATCGGCCGCGAGCTGGTCATCCCCGACTGATCCCCGCCATGCCCGCCCCCACCCAACCCCGCCGCCAGCTCGAAGCCCGGCTCGCCCGCTTCGAGGCCGAACACGCCGTGCGCGCCTGCATGAACCGCTACATGGTGCTGTGCGACGCGCTCGACGCCAGCAGCCCACTGGATGAGCTCGCCGGGCTGTTCACCCGCGGCGCAGTGTGGGAAGGCATCGGCGAGAAGTACGCGGCGAGCTTCGGGCGCATCGAGGGCCGCAAGGCGATCCGGGCGATGTTTGCGAAGTACATGACCGAACCGGCCCACTTCGCGATCAACGTCCATTTCCTCAGCTCCGAGCTCATCGACGTGACCGGCGGCAGCACCGCCACCGGCAGCTGGGTGATGCTTCAGACCTCCACCTTCGCCACCGGCGCCTCGCACCTCAACGCGGCGCGGCTAACCGTCGATTTCCGGCGCGGCAAGGCGGGCGTCTGGCGGATGGCCCACTTCCGCACCGAAAACCTGTTCAGCCGGCCGGTGGATGCCTGGAACAAGGCCGACCCGCTGCCCGTGCCGGACTGAACCCCGACCGACTTCGAGAACACGCAGACCAAGCCAAAGGAATCAACCATGACGAGCAAGCACGACACCGCCGACCAGGCGCTCACCCTCGCCGACCGGGTCCAGGCCGACCGGGTGCACACCTCCCTCTATACCGACCCGGCCATTTTCGAGTCCGAGATGGACAAGATCTTCGCCAGCACCTGGGTGTGGGTTGCCCACGCCAGCGAAGTGCCCGAGGCCGGCAGCTACAAGAACACCTACATCGGCCGCCAGCCGGTGATCGTGGTGCGCGACCGCAAGCAGAAGGTGCATGTGCTCCTCAACCGCTGCCGCCACCGCGCCGCCACCGTGTGCGAAGGCAAGAAGGGCAAGACCAACAGCTTCGTGTGCCCCTACCACGGCTGGAGCTACTCGCTCGACGGCGCCCTGCGCGGCGTGCCGCACCCCGAGAGCTACGCCGACCAGCTCGAGAAGGGCGAACTGGGCCTCGTCAGCCTGCGCGTCGAGGAATACGCCGGGATGCTCTTCGCCACCTTCAAGGACGACATCGAGCCGCTGGTGGACTACCTCGGCCCCGCCAGGAAGTGGATGGACCTCTTCATGAAGCAGGGCGGCGGCTACCCGATCAAGGTGACCGGCGAGCACCGTTTCCGCTTCCCTGGCAACTGGAAGATCCAACTCGAGAACACCACCGACGCCTATCACTTCCCCCTCGTTCATAAATCCTTCCTGTCGTCGGTGGATCAGCAGACCGTCGAGATGCTCGACTTCGTCGGCGGCCCCGGCTACGTGGAAGAACTCGGCAACGGCCACAGCGTGATGGTGATGATTCCCCAACTCGTCGACCTGGAAGCCAACCTCGACGCGCCCATCCCCGAACGCTTCGCCGAGCTGGCCCAGGCGCTGCGCGACGAGGGCTACGAGGATCTGGAAGTGCGCCGCATCGTGCGCGCCGTGGGTGGCTCCGGCTTCAACCTCAACATCTTCCCCAACATCGCCTGCTCGATGGCCTTCTTCCGCGTGCTGCAGCCGATCTCGGTGACCGAGACCGAGATCCACCACGCGGTGATCACCATGGACGGCGGCCCCGCCGTCGCCAACCAGGCCCGCCTGCGCATGCACGAGCACTTCCAGGGCCCGATGGGCTTCGGCACGCCGGACGACTCGGAAGCCTGGGAGCGCGTCCAGAAGGGCGCCAGCGCCGGCAAGGACCTGTGGATCATGCTCAACCGCGGCCTCGCCGGCGAGAAGCCGACCGCCGACGGCAAGGTGAGCGACGTAAGCGCCGAGACCGGCATGCGCGCCGCCTACCAGCAGTGGAAAAAACTGATGACCGCCTGACCCCGGAGACGACACCCCATGAACACCGCACTCATCACCCAAGTGGCCGCCTTCCTGTGGCAGGAGGCCGACATGCTCGACCACGGCGAATACCCCCAGTGGCTCGAATCCTGGACCAACGACGGCCTCTACATCGTGCCGATCAACCCGGATGAAACCGACTTCGAGAACACCCTCAACTACGCCTGCGACAACGCCGCGATGCGCGCCAAGCGCGTGGCCCGGCTGGGCAGCGGCGAATCCATCAGCACCTCGCCGGTGCCGCGCACGATCCGCTCGGTGTCGCGCTTCCGGGTGCTGGCCGACGACGGTGAGGTGGTCACCGTGCGCTGCGCCCAGAACCTGCGCGAGTTCCGCAAGGACGTGCAGAAGCACTACAGCGCCGACGTCACCTTCGAGCTGGTGCGCACTGCGGGCAGCTTCCTGATCCGCCGCAAGATCATCCGCCTCATCAACGCCACCGATACCCTCCAGGGCATCGGCTACATCCTGTAAGGAGCGCCGGCCATGTCGCAGGTCGCATTGGTCACCGGGGCCGCCCAGGGCCTCGGCCACATCATCGCCGGGCAGCTGCTGGCCGCCGGTTTCCGGGTGGCCGTCACGGACCGCACCGACGCCCTCGCTGCTGAAGCCGCCGCCAGCCTTGGCGGTGGTACCGACGTGCTGCCCCTCAAGCTCGACGTGAAGCACAAGGGCGACTTCGAGACCGCCCTCGCTGCCACGCTCGACCGCTGGGGCGGGCTGCAGGTGGCGGTGAACAACGCCGCGATGACGCCCACCACGCCGGTCATGCAGATCACCCCGGAAGAGTTCGACGAGGTGATTGCGGTGAACCTGCGCGGCACACTGTTCGGCTGCCAGGTGTTCGGCGCCCACATGGCAAAGGCCGGCTACGGGCGGATCATCAACCTGGCGTCGCTGGCCGGGCAGAACGGCGGCACGGCGTCGGGCGCCCACTACGCCTCGTCGAAGGGCGCGATCCTCACTCTCACCAAGATCTTCGCCCGGGAGCTCGCCGCCGCTGGCGTCACGGTGAATGCCGTTGCCCCCGGTCCGATGGAACTCCCCTCGGTGCGCGCCGCAGTGCCGCCGGAGCGGCTGGAGAAGCTCATCAACGAGATGATCCCGGTGAAGCGCCTGGGCAACCCCAAGTTTGTCGCCGATCTGATCGTCACCCTCGCCTCCCCGGACGCCGACTTCACCACCGGCGCCACCTGGGATGTGAACGGCGGCATCTTCATGCGCTGATCGCCCCACCACCCCAACCCCGAAGAACGCAGGCAGAGATCATGTCCGAAGAAACCCTCACCGTCGTCGTGCAGCGCCGCCAGGAACAAGGCAATGGCGTGCTGGTGCTCGATCTGGCCAGTGCCGACGGGCGCGCGCTGCCGCCCTTCGAGGCCGGCGCCCACGTGGATGTGCACCTCGCCGACGGGCTGGTGCGCCAGTATTCCCTGGCCGGCAGCCCGGCCGAACGCGGCACCTACCGCCTCGGCATCCTGCGCGACCCGGCCTCCCGCGGCGGCTCGGTGGCAGCCCACGCGCAGCTGCACGAAGGCACCACGCTGCGCATCGGCCTGCCGCGCAACCACTTTCCGCTCGCCATGGACGCCCGCCACACCGTGCTGCTGGGCGGCGGCATCGGCGTCACCCCGATGATCGCGATGGCCTGGGCGCTGTTTGGCGCCGGCAAGGATTTCGAGCTGCACTACTGTGGCCGCAGCCGCGGTGCCACCGCCTTCATCGACGAGCTCGCCGCCAGCCCCTTCGCCGACCGGGTGCACCTGCACTTCGACGACGAAGCGCCCGAACAGCGGCTCGACCTCGGCACCGTGCTGGGCGGGCCGAAGGCCGGCACCCACGTCTACACCTGCGGCCCGTCGGGCTTCATGGCGTGGGTGATCGGCGAGGTCAAGCGGCTCGGCGTGCCCGAGGCGCAGATCCACAAGGAGTACTTCCAGGCCACCGCCGACACCGCCGGCGCCGCCTTCGAGGTGGTCGCCAAGAAGAGCGGCAAGACGGTTCAGGTGGCCGACGGCCAGAGCATCGTCGATGCCCTCGCCACGGTGGGCATCAAGGTCACCGTGTCCTGCGAGCAGGGCGTGTGCGGCACCTGCCTGTGCACGGTGCTGGAAGGCGAACCGGATCAC
Source organism: Zoogloea sp. (assembly GCA_041917255.1). Taxonomy (GTDB): domain Bacteria; phylum Pseudomonadota; class Gammaproteobacteria; order Burkholderiales; family Rhodocyclaceae; genus Zoogloea. Next base: position 10,192 of record JAYRYA010000031.1, on the reverse strand, counting down.
CGGGATGTCTTCCTCACCGACGACGAGAAGGCCGACAACGACCAGATCCTGCTGTGCTGCTCCCGCGCCAGGAGCCCGCGGCTGGTGCTGGACATCTGAGCCCCACCCCAAGACAAAGAACGAGGAGAACATCATGACCGACACCGCCGCCTTCCGCGATGGCATGGCCCTGCTGGCCGGCGCCGTCAATGTCATCACCACCGATGGCCCCCACGGCCGCGCGGGCTTCACCGCCACGGCGGTGTGCAGCGTCACCGACCAGCCGCCGACGCTGCTGGTGTGCATGAACCGCGGCTCCTGGGCCCACCCGGCCTTCGAGGGCAACGGTGTGCTGTGCGTCAATGTGCTCGGCGCCGCCCGGCAGGACGTCTCGGGGCTGTTTGCCGACCGCAACGTGACCATGGACGAACGCTTCGCCCGCGTCGGCGCCCGCCGCCTCGCCACCGGCAGCCCGGTGATCGACGGCGCGCTGGTGAGCTTCGACTGCCGCATCGTCGACACCCACACCGTCGGCTCCCACAGCGTCTTCTACTGTCAGGTCGAGGACGTGGCGAGAGGCGAGGCCTCGCGCAGCGGGCTGGTGTATTTCAACCGCGGCTACCATGACGTCGGCGGCGTCGTGGTAGCCCACGCCTGAGCGCCCCGCGATGCCCAACCTCAACATCTACGTGGTCGAAGGCTTTGCCGCCGAGCAGAAGGCCGCGCTCCTCAAGGGGATGACCGACGCCGTCGTCGAGACCATCGGCGCCCCGAGGGAGAGCGTGCGCATCTTCCTGATCGAACTGGCAAAGGCCCACGTGTGCGTGGGCGGTACCTTGCTCAGCGAGGCCGAGCAGCCCGGCGGCCCCACGGTACACGCGCTCTTGATCGCCGGCCGCACCGAGGCCCAGAAGGCGGCGCTGATCGCCGGGCTGACCCGCGTGATCGAGGAAACCCTGCAGGTACCGGCCACGCCGGTGCGCATCATGATCCTCGACGTGCCCAACACCGACTTTGGCCTGGGCGGCCTGACGGCCCTCGCCCGGGGCCGCTGAGAACACCCTAGACGACGTGAAAAAAATGGCTGGTATTCACGTCTCGCTGTGTGTATAAACGTGAACATTCACGTGAAAAACAAATTAAAACCAAAAAAGAGATCCGCTTAAGCGGAGATTGCCTGATCCCAATTTGGAGCAATTTTTCTGGAGGAAACACCCATGAAACTCAAGCACGTGGCAGGTTCGTTGTTGATCGGTGCACTGTCGCTGGGCGTTGCCCACGCGGAAATCAAGATCGGGGTGGTGTCTTCCTCTACCGGACCGATCGCGATGGTCGGCATCCCTCAGAAGAACACCGTCCCGCTGATGCCCACCAAGGCCGGCGGCCAGACCATCCGCTACATTCCCCTCGACGACGGCAGCGACCCCACCGCCTCCGTGGTGGCGGTAAAGAAGCTCATCAGCGAGGAAAAGGTGGACGCCATCATCGGGCCCTCCGGCTCGCGTAACGCGATGGGCGTGATCCAGTTCGTCGCCGAAGCCGGCGTGCCGCTGCTGGCGCCGGTGGGCACCGCCGCGGTGGTGCTGCCGATGAACGACCAGAAGAAGTGGGTCTTCAAGACCACCCAGAACGACAGCCTGATCGCCTCGGCGCTGCTCGACCACATGGCCAAGTCCGGCATCAAGACCCTCGGCTTCATCGGCACCGCCGACCCGTATGGCGAGAACTGGGGCAAGGTCGTCGCCGATGGCGCCGCCAAGAAGGGCATCAAGATCGTCGCCGACGAGCGCTTTCAGCGCCAGGACACCTCGGTCACCGCCCAGGCCCTCAAGGTGATGGCGGCCCGCCCCGACGCCGTGCTGATCGCCGCGCCTGGCACCCCGGCCGTGCTGCCCCAGCTGGCGCTGGTGGATCGCGGCTACAAGGGCAAGTTTTACCAGACCCACGGCGCCGCGCTGCCGGATTTCCTGAAGCTCGGCGGCAAGAAGGTGGAAGGAACGATCCTCGCCGCCAGTCTGATGCTGGTGCTCGACCAGGTGCCCGACAGCCACCCGTCCAAGAAGATCGCCAAGAACTACGTGGCGACCTACGAGAAGACCTACGGCGCGGTGCCGGCCACCTTTGGCGGCAACATGTTCGACGCCGGCCTGCTGCTGGAGCGCGCCATCCCCGCCGCGCTGGCCAAGGGCAAGCCGGGCACGCCTGAGTTCCGCTCGGCGCTGCGTGACGCCCTCGAGCAGACCCACGAGATGCCCGCCACCCAGGGCGTCTACAACATGACGGCGGCCGACCACAGCGGCTTCGACGAGCGTGGCCGCGAGCTGATCACCGTTACCAACGGCACCTGGACCCTCCTGAAGTAAATCCGCACCGATCCGGGGCCGCAGCGCCCCGGAGCCTCTGCAACTGCAAGTCGGCGGCCCTGTGCCGTCGCCGACGGGGAAACTCATGGACGTTCAGATTGCATTGATGCTCGCCCAGGACGGCCTGACCAACGGGGCGATCTACGCGCTGCTGGCCCTGGCCCTGGTGCTGGTGTTCGCGGTGACGCGGGTGATCTTCATTCCCCAGGGCGAGTTCGTGGCCTACGGCGCCCTCACCCTGGCGATGATGCAGGCCGGCAACGTACCGGCCACGGTATGGCTGCTGGCCTGCATGGGCGCCACCGCGGCGCTCATCGACGGCAGCCTCGCCCTGCGCGCCGGGCAGCCGCGCCGACTGGTGGGCGTGCTGGGCTGGAACCTCGGCTATCCGCTGGGCCTCGCCGCCCTGCTCGCCGCGCTGCCGGTGAAGGATATGCCGCTCGCCGCCCAGGTGCTGCTGACCCTGGCGGTGGTGGTGCCGATGGGCCCGCTGATGTACCGGCTGGTGTTCCAGCCCATCGCCGCGGCGCCGATCCTGATCCTGCTCATCGTGTCGGTGGCGGTGCATGTGGCGATGGTCGGCCTCGGCCTGCTGTTCTTCGGTGCCGAAGGCCAGCGCACGCCCGCCTTCAGCGATGCCAACCTGGAGTTCGCTCCGCTGATGGTGTCGGGTCAGACGATCTGGGTGGTGATGTCGTCGGTGGTGCTGATCGTTGCGCTCTACCAGTTCTTCGAGCGCACGCTGTACGGCAAGGCCCTGCGCGCCACCGCCATCAACCGGGCCGGCGCGCGGCTGATGGGCATCTCGCCGTCGCTGGCGGGCAAGCTCACCTTCTTCCTGGCCGCGTTGATCGGCGCGCTCTCGGGCGTGCTGATCGCCCCGATCACCACCATCTATTACGACACCGGCTTCCTCATCGGCCTCAAGGGCTTCGTCGCCGCCATCATCGGCGGGCTGGCGAGCTACCCGCTGGCCGCCGTGGGGGCGGTGCTGGTGGGCCTGCTGGAATCCTTCTCGTCCTTCTGGGCCAGCGCCTTCAAGGAAGTCATCGTGTTCACCCTGATCATCCCCGTGCTGCTGTGGCGATCCCTCACCAGCCGCCACGTGGAGGAGGAAGAATGAGAGCCGACCGTCTCGTGCAGGGCGTGTTCGTCGCCCTGCTGCTCGTCCTGCCGGCCGTGCTCGCGCCGTTCTATGTGACGCTGCTCAACTACATCGGCCTGTACGCGCTGGTGGCGCTGGGGCTGGTACTGCTCACCGGCGTGGGCGGCCTCACCAGCTTCGGCCAGGCCGCCTTCGTGGGGCTGGGTGCCTACACCACGGCGGTGCTCAGCACCACGCCGGAGCTGCCGGGTTGGATCGCCTGGGCCGGCGCCTCGCCGTGGCTCACGCTGCTGGTGGGGCTGGTGGTGACCTCCACGGTGGCGGTGGTGGTCGGCTCGCTGACCCTCAAGCTTTCCGGCCATTTCCTGCCGCTGGGGACCATCGCCTGGGGGATCAGCCTTTACTTTCTGTTCGGCACGCTGGAAGGCCTGGGCGGCCACACCGGCATCACCGGCATCCCCCCGATCACGCTGTTCGGTGTGATGCTGGATGCGGGCGAGAAGATCTACTACCTGATTTGGGCCTTTGTGATGGTGGCGGTGTACACCACCCAGAACCTGCTGGATTCCCGCGAGGGCCGGGCGATCCGGGCGCTCAAGGGCGGCATGGTGATGGCTGAGGCGATGGGCGTGGATACGTCTCGCTCGCGGATGATCATCTTCGTGATCGCCGCGCTGCACGCCTGTGCGTCGGGCTGGCTGTACGCCCACATGCAGCGCTTCGTGAATCCCACGCCCTTCGGGCTGCATATCGGCATCGAATACCTCTTCATGGCGGTGATCGGCGGTGCCGGACACGTGTGGGGTGCGCTGGTAGGCGCCGGGCTCATCACCGTGCTCAAACAGTGGCTGCAGGACATCCTGCCCCGGCTGCTGGGTTCCGCCGGTAACTTCGAGGCCATCGTCTTCGGGATCATGATGGTGCTGGTTCTCCAGCGCGCCCGCGAAGGCCTGTGGCCGGTGCTGAAGAAGCTGGTGCCGCTAAAGGCGCCGCAAAAGTCCATCGACCCGGCCGCCGACACCCTGCCCCGTCGCGACCTGCCGAAGGCCGGCGAGGTGATCCTCGAAGCGCGCAACGTAACCCGCAAGTTTGGCGGCCTCGTCGCCAACAACGATATGAACCTCACCGTGAAGGCCGGCGAGATCCTGGCGCTGATCGGCCCCAACGGCGCCGGCAAGAGCACGATGTTCAACCAGCTCTCGGGCGTGGATACGCCCACATCGGGCGAGGTGCGGTTCCTCGGCAAGCCGGTGGCCGGGCGTGACTCCCGCGAGATCGCCCGGATGGGCATGAGCCGCAGCTTCCAGCACGTGCGCCTGCTGCCAACCATGACGGTGCTCGAGAACGTCGCCATCGGCGCCCACCTGCGCGGCGGCAAGGGCGTGTTCCACGCCGCCTGGCGCCAGGACCGCGCCGAAGAAGCGCGCCTGCTGAAGGAAGCCGCCCGCCAGATCGAGCGCGTGGGCCTCGGCAACCACATGTACGACGAAGCCGGCAGCCTCGCCCTGGGCCAGCAGCGCATCCTCGAGATCGCCCGCGCCCTGTGCTCCGACCCGTGCCTGCTGCTGCTGGACGAACCCGCCGCCGGCCTGCGCCTCAAGGAAAAGGAAGCCCTCGGCGACCTGCTCAGGAAGCTGCGCGCCGAAGGTATGGCGATCCTGATCGTCGAGCACGACATGGACTTCGTGATGGGCCTGGTGGATCGCGTGGTGGTGATGGAGTTCGGCCAGAAGATCGCCGAAGGCCTGCCGGATGAAGTCCAGCGCGACCCGGCCGTGCTCGAAGCCTATCTGGGAGGTGTCTGAGATGACCCCCACGCTCACTCTGTTCGCTGCCCCCCAAGGGGGCGCAGGCCTCCCTTGGGGCGGCCCGGCAGGAGGCCTGTGATGACCAACCAAACCAAGAACCCCGTGCTGCAGATCGACCGCCTGTGCGTCTCCTACGGCAAGGTCGAGGCGCTCAGCAACGCCAGCCTCACCGTGGGCGAAGGCCAGATCGTCACGGTGATCGGCCCCAACGGCGCCGGCAAGACCACCATGCTGTCGGCCATCATGGGCGTGCTCGGCTCAAATGGCACGGTCCACTTCGACGGCAGCATCGAGGCCGTGCCGGAGGTCGAACGCCTCGTCGCCCGGGGCATGAACCTCGTGCCCGAGAAGCGCGAGCTCTTCGGCGAGATGAGCGTCGAGGACAACCTCGTCCTCGGCGCCTTCCAGCGCTACCGCATGGGCCATCGCGACCACCCGAAAACACTGGGCGAGATCTACGACCTCTTCCCGCGCCTCAAGGAGCGCCGCACCCAGCTGGCCGGCACGCTCTCCGGCGGCGAGCGCCAGATGCTGGCCGTGGGCCGGGCGCTGATGGCCAAGCCCAAGCTGCTGATGCTCGACGAACCCAGCCTCGGCCTCGCCCCGCTCATCGTGCGCGAGATCTTCCGCATCGTGGCCGAGCTGCGCCGGCGCGGGGTGTCGATCCTGCTCGTCGAGCAGAACGCCCGCGCCGCCCTGCAGGTGGCCGACTACGCCTACGTGCTCGAGACCGGCCAGATCGCCATGCACGGCCCGGCCAGCCAGCTTGCCGACGACCCGCGGGTCATCGAGGCCTACCTGGGCCTGGGCGGCAAACACCAGGCCATGCTGTCCACCTGAAACCCACCCAAGGAAACCACGTGATGGAAGCGATGCGCATCATCATGGACGAACACCAGTCGCTCGCCGCGATCATCCACGCCATCCGACTGATGATCCACGAGATCGGCGCCGGCAAGCTGCAGCCGGATTTCAAGCTCTTCGCCGCGATGGTGAGATACCTCGACGCCTACCCCGAAAAGCGCCACCACCCCAAGGAAGACGCCTTCCTCTTCGCGCCCCTCAAGGCCCGAACCGCCGAAGGCGACGCCGCGCTGGCGCGGCTCGAGGCCGAGCACGCCCAGGCTGAAGCGCGCATCTCCACCCTGCAGGCCGCCCTCACCCGCTATACCGACGGTGCGACCGACGGCTTCGCGGGCTTCTCGACCGCCTTCGACGACTACGCCAACTTCTACCGCAACCACATGCTGCTGGAGGAACGCGAGATCCTGCCGCTAGTGAAGAAGCACTTCACCGCCGGCGACTGGGCCGCCGCCGACGCAGGCTTTGCTGCCGACCCCGACCCGATGGGCGGCACCCGCAGCACGGGCTCGGATGACAATTTCCGGCGCATCTTCTCAAAGCTGGTCGCCGCGGCGCCGGCGCCCATTGGCCTGGGTGCCGGCCCCTACCGGGACGACTGAAGCGGTGGCGGCCATCGCCGTTTCCTGATCGTCATCGCCCTCATGTATCCTTCGACACCGGCATTTTGCGCCGCAAGCTGCCGGTATGCAGCCCGTTTACCCGTCCCAAGCCATGAGCGCCACCAAGAAAACCAGCCGCTTCCTGCCCGAGCACGAAGATTTCAGCTATGAAGAGTTTCCCTTCTACTGGCTCGCCCGCGTCCACGCGATCTACTCGCTGGAAATGGAAAAAATCCTCAAGAAACTCGGCACCGACATCCCTACCCGGCGTGTGCTGCTGATGCTGCGCCTGCATGGCACGGTGAGCGTATCTGAGCTTGCCACCCACGCCATCATCAAGCTGTCTACCCTCACCCGCATCATCCAGCGCATGCGTGACGAAGGCCTCGTCGAAACCCGCACCAACGCCGACGACGCCCGCATCACCGACGTGCTCGTCACCCCCAAGGGCGACGAACTCACCGACCGCATCCAGGATGCCACCAAGAAAATCTACGTGAAGGGTTACGCCAACCTCACCGACGCCCAGCTTGCCAAACTCACCCAGACCCTGCAGGTGATGTTCCACAACTTCAGCGACGGCTGAGCGGCACCCCCAACGCTCAGGCCATCCGCCGCTACACCGATGGCGGCCCGATCTCGTCCCACTGCCCCGGCACGGCGTGCACCCCAGGCGTTCGACGGCCAAGTACCGACGCCTCGCCAACAGGCACCCCAAAAGTCATCTCGGACACGGCAATCGCTGATAGTCTTTTCAGCGGCACATTTTCCAGTTATATGGCCGGCCTCTACGGCGCCGCCTTCCCCATCCGCCCATAACGGGCACATCGATCCGGCGGCCATGCCCGGAAAAATTGCCGAGCAGGCGAACCCACCCCCTGGATTCGCGTCGAACAGCCTGAACCTCACCACCAACGTCCTGATACGTCCCCGTTCCCGATGCCCCACAACGTCTCCCTGATCGCCCTCATCGCAGCGGGTCTTGGCCTTGCCATGCTGTTCGGCCTCATCGCCTCCCGCCTGCGTGTGCCGCCGCTGGTTGGCTATCTGCTTGCCGGCGTGATGATCGGGCCGGGCACACCCGGCTTCGTGGCCGATGTGGCGCTGGCCGGGCAGTTGGCCGAGATCGGGGTGATGTTGCTTATGTTTGGTGTCGGCCTGCACTTCTCCCTTGACGATCTGTTATCCGTGCGCAAGATCGCCGCACCTGGGGCCGTGGTGCAGATCGCCGTGGCAACCGTGCTGGGTGGGGTGGCTGCGGTGAGCTGGGGATGGCCGGTGGGCGAGGCAGTGGTGTTCGGCCTCGCACTGTCGGTGGCGAGCACGGTGGTGCTGCTGCGAGCACTGGAATCCAAAGGCATCCTGGACTCCACCAACGGCCGCATCGCGGTCGGCTGGCTGGTGGTGGAAGACCTGGCGATGGTGCTGGTGCTGGTGCTGCTGCCGGCCCTCGCGCCGCTGCTGGGCGCGAAAGACGCCGCACCGATGGCCGACGCGTCAACCCTTGCCATCACCGTGGGGGTCACCTTCGCCAAGGTCGCGGCCTTCATCGCCACCATGCTGCTGGTGGGCCGCCGGGCTTTTCCGCGCCTCTTGTGGCTGGTGGCCAAGAGCGGCTCACGAGAGCTCTTCACCCTTTGTGTGGTGGCCGCGGCGGTGGGCGTGGCCTACGCCTCGGCGTTACTCTTCGACATCTCCTTCGCGCTGGGCGCCTTCTTTGCCGGGATGATGATGCGCGAGTCGGAGTTCAGCCACCGGGCGGCAGAGGATTCCCTGCCGCTCCGCGATGCCTTCTCGGTGCTGTTCTTCGTGTCGGTGGGCATGCTCTTCGACCCGGCTGTGCTGTTCGAGTCACCCGTCAAGGTGGTGGTTGTCGTCGCGATCATCCTGATCGGCAAGACGCTGGCCGCGGTGGCGCTCGTACTGGCCTTCCGCTACCCGCTCAACACGGCACTGACGGTGGGTGCCAGCCTCGCCCAGATCGGCGAGTTCTCTTTCATCCTGGCTGGGCTTGGGCAGGCGCTGGGACTGATGAGCGCCGAGGGGCAGAACCTGATCCTTGCCGGGGCGATCATCACCATCGCCCTCAACGCCGCGCTGTTCGCCGCCATCGAACCCGCCCAGGTGTGGGCCCGGGCCCATTCGGCATGGGCGCGTCGGCTCGACCTGAGAGACGACCCGCTGGCTGCCCTGCCCATGACCACCGACCGCAAGCTGCTCTCCGGGCAGGTAGTGGTGGTGGGCTTCGGGCGCATCGGCAAACACATCGCGTCGGTGCTGGAGGCGCGCCACATCCATTACATCATCGCCGACAGCAACCGCGAGGTGGTCGAGGCGGTGCGCCGCTCCGGCAAGCCGGCAGTCAGCGGCGACGCCTCCGACCCCATCGTGCTGGTGCAAGCCCACATCACCAAGGCAGCGATGCTGGTCGTCACCATCCCCGACCCCATCGCCAGCCGGCAGATGGTGGATATCGCCCGAAAGCTCAACCCGCACATCGAAACTGTGCTCCGTGCCGACACCGAGGACGGCGCCGAACTCCTGCGGCGCGACAAGATGGGGGAGATCTTTGTCGGCGAACAAGAACTCGCTCGCGGTATGGCCCGCTACGTCTCCGGCCGACTGACAGCGCGCGAAGCCTGAGGCGCCCAGCGCTTCCATTCTCAAGCTGAACCAATCGAATGGACGCCCCCACCCGATGCGCCATTGATGTGCCAGAGTGGAAGCGCTGATCAACCACTCAAGTCGAGGAGGGCGCGCATCATGACGATTACGACAGTTGGAATCGACCTGGCCAAGAGCGTGCTACAGGTGCATGGTGTCGATTAGCACGGCAACACGGTGCTGCGCAAGCTGAATCGCCCCGCCTTTGATGGAGGCCCAATACTCTGAGAGGATTGAGCCATGACCAAATCGAACAAGTTTTCCCGCGAGGTCCGCGAGCGTGCGGTGCGCATGGTGCAGGAGCACCGGGGCGAGTACCCCTCGCAGTGGGCGGCCATCGAGTCGATCGCGCCCAAGATCGGCTGCGTGCCGCAGACGCTCCTGGAGTGGGTCAAGCGCCACGAGATCGATTCGGGGGTGCGGGACGGCATCACCACGTCCGAGTTGCAGCGCCTGAAGGAACTCGAACGCGAGAACAGGGAACTGCGCAAGGCCAACGAGATCCTCAAGCTGGCCAGCGCGTTTTTCGCCCAGGCGGAGCTCGACCGCCGCTTGAAGTCCTGAGAGATTTTGTGGACCGGCATCGACAGGCCTACGGGGTCGAGTCGATCTGCAAGGTGTTGCAGATTGCCCCGTCAGGCTACTGGCGCCACGCGGCGCTCAGGCGTGAGCCCCATAAACGCTGCGCCCGCGTCCAGCGCGACGATGCCCTGATTCCGCACATTCAGCGCGTCTGGCACGCCAACCTGCACGTCTATGGCGCGGACAAGGTCTGGAAACAGATGAACCGGGAGGGGCTGCCAGTGGCGC